>CALEAD010000042.1 GCA_937943625.1 uncultured Anaerolineae bacterium
TCTGATTTCGTCGAGGGGTAATCCCCATCGCTCGAAGAGGGTGACATGTTTTTTTCGCTATCAGTCATGGGCAGTTTTTATCAGAATCGCTCTCATTTGTGTAATGTGACATTGTCAAATTATTTAACAGTGTAGTAATGCTCTTAGCTGTTAATTACCTTCCGTTTACGCATATCTTATACATCAGGCGGTATACTCAGCAGCATGATGAACGAACAAGAAATTGCCCACCAACAAGCGATGATTCTCTTTGACCGCGCCTTTCGCTTTCAGCAGCGCGGCGATCTGGCTAACGCCATTCTGCTCTACCAGCGCTCGCTAGAGGTGCAGCCCACGGCTGAAGCGCACACCTACCTGGGTTGGACCTATAGTATGTTGGGGCGGCTGGACGAGGCTATTGCCGAATGCCAAAAGGCTATTGCCGTAGACCCAACCTTTGGCAACCCCTATAACGACATTGGCGCTTACCTGATTGAAAAAGGAGAGTATGCCGAGGCAATCCCCTGGCTACAAAAGGCTTTGATTGCACCACGCTATGAAGCGCCGCAGTTCCCGCGTCTCAACCTGGGGCGCGCTTATCAGAAGCTGGGAGATTACCTGGAAGCGCTGCGCTGGTATAACGCAGCCCTGGAAGTAGACCCACTCTTTTTGCCAGCGGAGTGGGCGAAGAATTTGCTGCTAGGCCGGTTGAATTAGGGGCTGGCGCGTCACGGTTCAGCGCTGTCGCTACCTATGCTCCTTTTCCCCGCGCGCGTGCAGGTTGTAGCCGTTGGTAAGCTCAACAGCCGTTACTGGCTGCCCGCGCAGGAAGATTATGTCAAACGACTGCGCCGCTATACTGATTTCCACCTGGTCGAGGTGAAGGACGTTGTAGGCCGGGGGTTGCCGGACAAGGTAGCCATCGCCAAAGAGGGGGAGCTGCTGCATCAGGCAGCCGGAAGCGGGCGGCTGATTGTGCTAACGCCCACGGGAACACAGATGAGCAGCCCAGAACTGGCGCGTTTTTTGCAGCGACAAATGGAGGAACACGGCCGTTTCTCATTTTTGGTAGGCGGCCCGCTGGGTTTTTCCCCTGGCTTGCTGGCAGCGGTGCACGACCAGCTTTCCCTTTCCGCACTCACCTTCCCCCACGAACTGGCGCGCATTGTGCTGCTGGAGCAGCTTTACCGCGCCTTTACCATCCTCAACAACGAGAAGTACCATAAGTAGGATTAACTACCGGGCCACTGGTTGGTTTGATAGTTGGTTAGTTGGCCGGAAGCCAACCAGCAAACAAACCAATCATTAAACTTTTTCCAGTCCGCTTATTACCACCACATACTCCCCACGCGGCTCTTCATTTTCTAGCGTTGTCAGCAGCGCACTAAGCGTACCTCGCCTGACCCCCTCGAACAGCTTGGTCAGCTCATTGGCAACGGCCGTTTCCCGATCCCCGTACACTGCCAGCGCATCGGCCAGAAATGCCTTCAGCCGGTGTGGGCTTTCATAAAACACCAGCGTATGCGGTGAGTTAGCATCCACTTCCAGAAAGCGGCGACGCTTACCCGGCTTGCGCGGGGGAAAGCCACGAAAGGTGAAGCTGTGCGTTGGTAGCCCAGAAAGCACCAGCGCCATAATCAGCGCCGCCGGGCCGGGGATCATTGTCACGGGCAGGTCGTAGGCGATGCAGGCACGCACCAGCACAAAACCAGGGTCGGCAATGCCCGGCGTACCTGCATTGCTCACCAGCGCTACTGACTGCCCCGCTTGCAGCAGGGCGAGAATGCGCGGCAGCACCTGCTGCTCATTGTGCTCGTGAAAGGCAATTTGCGGCTTGCTAATGCCAAAGTGCTTTAGCAGCAAGCCCGTTTTGCGCGTATCTTCGCTGGCAACGTAATCCACACTTTTCAGCGTTTCCAGCGCGCGCAGGCTGATGTCGGCAAGATTACCAATGGGAGTAGCAATCAGGTAGAGCATGGGTTCCGTGCGCTACATGGCCAGGGGGAGCGCCACGTAAAAATGGCTGCCCTGCTCTGCCACACTTTCGGCCCAGATACGGCCGTTGTGCAGTTCCACCAGTTCTTTTGCAATGGCCAGCCCCAGCCCCAACCCCTCAAAGCGGCGGCGCAAATGGTGCTCCACCTGGTAAAAGCGCTTAAACACTCGCTCCAGCTTATCGGGCGGAATGCCCACCCCCTGGTCACGAATGTGGAACCATGCCTCGCTGCCGCACTGCTCCACGGTAATGTCAATGGCGGCGCCATTTGGGCTGAACTTGATGGCATTATCCAACAGGTTGTTGAACACTATTTCCATCATGTCTGGGTCTATGTGCACCATGATTGCTCGATTGGGCAGATGGGTGAAAAGCGTTTGCTGGCGGGCAACGGCCGTTTCATCTTTTCCTGCTAGCACGCGCACAAAGCCTACCAAATCTACCGGCCGCAGCACCAGCGCCGTGTTGCCAGAATCTATGTAGCGCAAATTCAGCATATCCTGGATCAGGCTGCGCAGGCGAATCGCCGCCTCCATTACGCTGTCTAGATGCTCTGCCATCAGCGGGTCTGCCTCTTCGCGCAAAAAAGAAACGTACCCCAAAATAATGGAAAGGGGCGTGCGCAGCTCGTGCGAGGCAATGGCAATGAAATCTGTCTTGCGCTGGTCTAGCTCATTCAGGTCTGCATACGCCTGCTGCAGTTCCTCAATCAGACGCGCCTTTTCCACCGCCACGCCGGCAATGTCCGCCAGGATGGTTAGCGTTTCCACGTCCTCGTCTGTGAAACGGCCGTTTTGCTTATTCAGCGCCTCTAGCACCCCCATGGGCTGATCCATGTTGTGCATTGGCACACCCAAAATCGAGCTGGTGTGGAAATCAATTTCCTCGTCCACCTGCTGGTTCCAGCGCGGGTCATGAGAAACGTCAGCAATGATCATCGGCTCATTAGCCTGCAAGACCGCCCCGGCAATGCTACCATCTATCGGCACCAGCATATCCCTCATGGCATGCGTGGGATCGTTCGAGGCAGCCTTAAAGCGAAGCTGGCGCGTGTTGGGGTCTAGCAAGAGGATAGAGGCCGCTTCAGCGCTGGTCAGCAGCGCCGCCTGCGTGATGATGTAGGTGAGCAGGTCATCTACGTTGGTTTTGGCGTTCAGCTCGCGGCTGATTTCCACCAGGCGACTTAATTTGCTTGCGCTTAATTCAACACGGGGAATCATGAAAACACCTCATATAGCTGCCCCCAATACCCTGTAAATAATACGAAATGCCAGAGCTAGCGACAAGTTGTATAATCAAAGGCGTGAATGCAGACCCACTAAGCCTCTATTTGCACATCCCGTTCTGCCAGCACCGCTGCGCCTACTGCGACTTCAACACCTACACCAGCCTGAACAACCTGCGCAGCACGTATGCGCAGGCGCTAAGCGCCGAGGTGCGGCAGGTGGGGAAAGCGGCGCAAGCACAGGCGGAAGAGCAACGGCCATCTCACACCCTCTTCTTTGGCGGCGGCACCCCCTCGCTCATGGAACCGGCTGACCTGGGACTGATTCTGACAGCGACGCGCGCCGCTTTTCCCTGGACGGCCGATGTCGAGATCACCATGGAGGTCAACCCCGGCACCGTGGACCAGGCATATCTAACGGCTGTGCGTCGCCTGGGGGTCAATCGCCTTAGCTTTGGTGTGCAGAGCGCCATAGCCACCGAACTGGCGCTGCTGGAGCGCACCCACGACTTTGCCACGGCCGTTGCTGCCGTACAGATGGCGCGCGCGGTTGGGCTGGCCAATTTCAGCCTGGACCTGATCTATGGCGTGCCGGGGCAAACGTTGTCAAGCTGGCAGGCAAGCCTGCGTGCCGTGCTGGCGCTGGAACCACCCCACCTCAGCCTCTATTGCCTGACCATCGAGCCGGGCACACCAATGCAGCGCTGGCTGGAAAACGGCCGTATCTCTCCCCCAGACCCCGACCTGGGGGCTGACCAATATGAGCTGGCGCGCACCCTGCTGGCGCAGCACGGCTACTTACACTACGAAATCTCCAACTGGGCACAGCCGGGCCACGAGTGTCGCCACAACCTGACCTACTGGCGCGATGGCGAATACCTGGGGCTGGGCGCGGGCGCGCATGGTCACGCCGCCGGCACGCGCTATGCCGTCGTCAGGCAACCCAGGGTGTACATGCAGCGGTTGCAAGCAGGCGAAGCGGGACCATTTCCCTTGTCAGCGGCCGTTGCCCAACATCACACCATTAGCCGCGCCGAAGCAATGTCTGACGCCGTGATCACCCAACTGCGGCTGCTGCAAGAGGGGCTAGACCTGGCTGCCTTTGCCGCCCGCTTTGGCCAGCCCTTGGATGAAGCATACCCAGGGCAGGTGGCGCAATTGGCAGAGTGGGGGCTGCTGGAACAGTGCAACGGCCGTTTGTTCCTCACGCCCCAAGCCTACTTTCTCAGCAACCAGGTTTTTTATCGCTTTGCATAACCACAGCAACCCAGCACACAGAACCACCCAATAAATAATGCCGACAAAAACCGCGCCAATTCGGTAACAGATACCTATCGGGTGCAACATGAGACGAGAACTACAAGAAAAACTGAGCGCAAACATTCATCTGCTCGGCGACCGCCTGGGGGCCGTCATCCGGCGACAGGCAGGCATTGAGCTGTTTGAGCTGGTAGAGCGCATGCGCGCCCTGACCAAAGCGCGCCGCACCGAGCCAGACCCGACGCTGAAAACGGCCGTTGACGGCCGTATCGCCACACTCGTCAACCAGATGGGGCTAGACGCCATCGAGCAAATTGCCCGCAGCTTCACCCTCTACTTCGAGCTAATCAACCTGGCCGAAGAGCAGCACCGCGCGCGCGTGCTGCGCGACCGGGAACGGCAGGCGCACCCTCGCCCCCTGGGCGAATCCATTGCCGCCGCCATCGAGCACCTGCGCCTGCTGGGCGTAGACGAGTTTGAGATGCAGGCATTGCTGCAGCAACTGCACATCGAGCTCGTCTTCACCGCCCACCCCACGCAGGCCAAGCGACGCACCGTCCTTTCCAAACTGCGGCGCATTGCCCGCGCTCTCAGCGAGCTAGATGTGCGTGACCTGACCCCCAGCGAATACAGCATGCTCATGGCCGACCTAACGGCCGAAATCACCCTGTTGTGGGTCACAGACCGCAGCCGTTCCGACAAACCCCGCGTCACCGATGAAGTACGCACTGGCCTCTACTACTTCGATATCACCTTGTGGAACGTTATTCCCCAGATATATGCCGAAATGGCGCGTGCCCTGGCAGAACATTACCCTGGCCTGGCGCTGCCGCCGCGCTTTCTCACCTTTGCTTCCTGGATTGGCGGCGACCGCGACGGCAACCCCTTTGTCACCAGCGACGTGACGGCAGAAACGCTGCGTCTGCATCGCGGCATGGCCGTGGAGCAACACCGGCGCGAAGTGCGCCGCCTGGATCGCGCCCTCAGCGTCTCGCAAAGGCTCATAGCCATCAGTCCTGAACTGCTAGAGGCGCTGGCGACAGCACAGTTCACCTCCCCACACGTCAGCTACCTGCAAAAACGGTATCCGCAGGAGCCTTATCGCCTGTATGCGGCCATCCTCAGCGCCGACCTGGCGGAGGTATCTGCCAGCGACATGATTGGGCGGCTACAGGGGCGAGAGGAACCCTCGCAGCGTTTGCGTTATCAGCATGATCTGCTGGCGCCGCTGGAATTGATGGATCGCACGCTGCGCCAGGAAAACTTATCCGCCATTGCCGCCGCTGGACTGCGACGCACGCTTTACCAGGCACAAGTCTTTGGCCTGCACGTGGCGCGGCTGGATATTCGCCAATACAGCGCCTACAACACGGCCGTATTGGATGAGTTGCTGGCAAAGCTGGGGCGCACCAGTGGCTTTGCCGCCCTGGATGGCGCTGCGCGCGCCGGAGTGCTGGCACAGCAGTTGCAGCAGCCCATCCCCAACCTGCGCGACCTGTCCGACCTGTCAGACGAGGCACAGGAAACGCTAAACCTGTTTCGGCTGATCGGCCGTGCACTAGAGCTGTATGGGCCAGAGCTGTGGGGACCATACATCGTCAGCATGACGCACGGCCCAGAAGATATTCTGGCACCGCTGCTGCTGGCCTACTGGCACGGCCTTTGCCTCAATCCGGCGCGTGCGCAGGAAGGGATGCGCTTTGCACCTCTGTTTGAAACGCGCCAGGACATGCGCGATGCCCCGAGGGTGATGGCAGCGCTATTCACCCACCCTGTATATGCCGCGCACCTGGCGCGCTGCAACCAGCATCAGACCATCATGATTGGCTACTCAGACAGCAACAAAGATGCGGGTTATCTGGCGGCCAACTGGGAGCTCTACCAGGTGCAGGAACAACTAGCGCAAAGCTGCCGCGCGCACGGCGTGGCCCTAACGCTCTTTCACGGGCGCGGCGGCACTATTGCCCGCGGCGGCGGCCCCGCCAACCGCGCCGTGCTGGCGCAACCTCCTGGCACGGTCAACGGCCGTATTCGCATCACCGAGCAGGGAGAGGTGATTGATGAGCATTACGGTCACCCGGCAATCGGCCGTCGGCATCTGGAGCAACTGATTCACGCCGTGCTGCTGGCCAGCGCCCCTGCCCATTACAACGCGCTACCGGTGGCCAAACCTGCCTGGCGCCAGGCCATGCACGAATTGGCACAAAGCTCTTACCAGGCCTACCGCCGCCTGGTCTACGAAACGCCCGCGCTGCTCACTTACTGGCAGCAGGCCACCCCCATTCATGAACTCAGCCAGATGCAGATTGGCTCCCGCCCAGCCAAACGCAGCCAGACTCTCTCCGTGGAAAACTTGCGCGCCATTCCCTGGGGTTTCAGCTGGATGCAAAGCCGTCACGTCTTGCCCGGCTGGTACGGCGTGGGGCACGCCCTGGCCAGCTTTGCCACCTCCCCGGCGGCGCTGGCGCTGCTACAAGAGATGTACGCCGAGTGGCCGTTCTTTCAGGTACTCATAGATAACGCGCAGCTTTCACTGGCGCAGGCAGATTTGAGCATTGCCCACCTCTACAGCGAACTGGTTGAGGATGAGGTGGTGCGCCAGGAAATCTGGCAGGAGATTGAGAGTGCCTATCAGAAAACCGCGCAGATGATTTTGCGCGTCACGCAGCAAAAAGCACTGCTAGACCATGACCCCATCTTGCAAACTTCGGTGCGGCGGCGCAACCCATATGTGGACCCGCTCAACTTCATTCAGGTCAGTTTGCTGCGCCGCCTGCGCCAGATGCCAGACCAGGAAAGCGCGGAGGCTAAAGCGCTGCTGCACACCGTTTTCCTCACTATCAACGGCATTGCCTCTGGGCTGAAGAATACAGGCTAGAGATCACCATTGACCGCAGACCGTTGACCGTTGACCACTAACCCAGACCGCAGGTCGCTCCTTCCTGCCAAGATCGCGGTCGGTGGTCGGCCGTCTGCGGTCGAATTTGTAAAAGTCGCTTGCACCATGCCTGATTGATAACTTGAAGCGGGCTGTCACCTGTTTTGTTTTACTCTCTCAACGGCGGTTCTTCTGGCGGCACGGCCGTCCATTCCGCCAAAAAGCGCACCAACTCTGCCAGGTCCTTAAAGCCGCGCCACTGCGAGCTGTGCGGGTCTTCCAGGCTGTAGCACCAGACGGGCGGCGCATTAGGCCGCGCGCTCCCCTCGGCCCACAGGCTGAGGATAAAACTATGACGCTGGTACGGCCGTTTATCCATTTCCCTCCAGCAATTCTCAATTTGGGCCTGGCATTTGCGTAAACAGACCCATTTCTATGCTGCTCACGCTCAATTGTCATGCTGAGCGAAGCGAAGCATCCCTATGGCCTCGGATTTTCCAAGGGGACGGGATGCTTCGGACGACCTCAGCATGACATCTCTCTTGTTAAATTGAGAAAATAACTCTTCTTAACGTAAGTTTTGCACAATCAGAAGCGATTTCATGAAAAATCGCCAAAAATAAAAGTCGAACCTTTACAACCTGCTCAATAGTGGCAGGCTCATAGCGACATTTCACAACGAGGTCGCCATGAGTCA
>CALEAD010000043.1 GCA_937943625.1 uncultured Anaerolineae bacterium
GCGCGCGCGCGCCTCTGCCCTCTTTCCCCTGGTTCCGCTACTCTTTACCCTGCTTGTCCTGCTTGTTGCCACCTTCATGATCACACCGCTCTCACGGCCGTTGTGGGATCATCTGCCCTTGCTCCCCTTCACGCAATTCCCCTGGCGCTTTTTGTCTGTGCAGGCGTTTGGCGCGGCATTGGCGACGGGGGGGCTGGCGCTGCTGCCGCGCAAGCACTTGCTGGTTCCCCTCTGGCTGGCGCTGCTGACCATTAGCGGGCTGGGGGCGCTGCGCACCGACTCCCTGCCTCTGGCTGATGCGGACGTCACGGCCGTTTCGCTGGCGCAGTACGAATGGTTCACGGGCAACATTGGCAGCACCGTCAGCGCCGAGTATTTGCCCCCGGCAGCCACGCCGCGCCCCTACACCAGCAACTGGCTCAATACCGGCCAACGGCACGCCCTGGCCGTGCTGCGCGGCGAGGTAAGCGGCAGCAACCTGACGCTATTTAAGACAGATGAGCAGGTGTGGCAGATCACGGCCGTTTCCCCGGCCACGCTGCAATTCCCCACGCTATACTGGCCCGGCTGGGTAGCGCAGGTGAATGGGGCGCAGGTGGAGATACGGCCGTTGCCGGGCAGCGGCCTGATCACGCTGGATGTGCCTGCCGGCGTGCACACCATCCGCCTGCGCCTGACACGCACCCCGTTGCGCCTGGCGGCAGAATTGCTTTCACTCGTCGCCCTCGCCCTGACGCTGTTTTTATTGTGGCCGGTGTGGGGCAAACGGCCGTTTGGGCGGCGCAAGGCGCTGGTTGGCGGCGCGCTACTGCTGCTGGCGCTGGCGGCGCGCTTGTGGCCCCAGCCCAAGCTGCCCGCCAACACCCTCACCTGGGACCTGGCGCAGATGGGCTACCTACACTACGCGCCAGACGGCATCCCCTTTGCCAATGGCGCGCACCTGCACACTTACGACTATGACCGCGAAGCGGTGCGCCCCGGCGAAACGCTCACCATTGTGGTGCACGGGCAGCAACTGGCAGAAGCCGAGGCGGCGCTGCTGACCCCGGCTGTGCTGCGCTGGCCGCAACTGGCCCAGGCACCGCTCGTCAATGCCCACGCAGAGAGAGAGGCAGAAGCGTTCATTTTTCACCTGCCTATCCCCACCGACGCGCCGCCGGGGCTGTATGCGCCGCGCCTGCACCTGGCTGACGCCCCCGCGCTGACGCCATCCGGCCAGAGGCGCGGCGATTTGTTCCTGCGGCCGGTGCGCGTGCTGGCTGTACCGGAAACGGCCGTGCTGCCGCAAACAGCGCCGGCCGATGTGCGCCTGACGCAATTCGAAGTGATAGATGGTTGGTGGACGGCGCACCTGCAATGGGCAACGGCGCGCCCACTGGGGCAAAATTACAACGCTTCACTGCGCTTTTTGGACGAGGCGGGCAACCTGCTGGCGCACTTTGACGCACAACCGGGATATGGCTATCTGCCCAGCAGCCTGTGGCCGGCAGGACAATGGGTGGCCGACCGGCTGACCTTTGCCCTGCCAGAGGCGCTGCCCCCTACCGGGGCGCTGATGGCGCAACTCTATGAGATTGGCGGGCAAACGGTGCTGTACCGGCGCCTGGGGCTGTGGCAGCAGGGAGAGGCGAGCTGGCAGATACGGCCGTACCTGCGCCAGTTTGCCTTGCCAGAAGGGGGCACAGAGCGGGAAACGGCCGTTTTCCTGGCCAATGATGCCCCATTGATGCAATTGCGCGCGTACCAGACCGCTTTCGATGGCGATGCGCTGACCCTGACACTGCACTGGCAGGCGCTCAACGAGACGCCGCGCAACTACACGCGCTTTGTACATCTGCTGGATGGCGCGGGCAATTTACGCTGGCAGGCAGACGGCATGGCACAGGGCAACAGTTACCCCACCAGTCAGTGGCAGCACGACGAAATCATCAGCGAGCGCATTCGCCTGCCTCTGTCCGTCCTGCCGCCAGAGGGTTACCAGATTGTGGTTGGGTGGTATGAAAATTTGGGGGATGCCTGGCCGCGCCTGACGGCCGTTGCTGCCGATGGCTCACCCTTTGCCGCCAATGCTGTTCCCCTGCGGCCCGAACCGTAAGCCGTCAGACGTGGGGCGTGAAGCGTCACCGCACCTGGCGCACAGACAGGATTGAACCCAGCAGCCGCGCGCGCACGTGATTGGGGGCCCGCAAGAACAGCCGCCACATCGTTTGCAAAAGTTGCCCCGTACTCAGGTTGTTCGAGAGATACCCCGTCCACAGCCCCCAGGGCAAGGCAAAAAAGGCGGTAAAAAAATCTTGCGTGGCGCGCTGGTCAAAGCGCAAAATGTTTTGCAGGCCAAAGAGATACAGCAGGCGCCTCTGCTGCCGTTCTGGTGGCCAGAGGGCGCGCCAGGCCGCCTGTGCCGCCGTCGCGGACGTGTAGTTTGCGCCATTGAGCGCCTGGGCAATGGCCTGCGCCACTTCTGGGGCGCGGCGCAGCGCTTCGTCAACCTGATAGCCGGAAGCAGGATGCACCATGCTGGCCGCGCCGCCATAGCCAAACACTGGCTGCCGCAGTGAGGGCAAGGGCAAATTCATGGGAAAGAGGCAGTGCTCAATGTGCTGTATCTCTTGTATCTGGATGCCGTGATGGCGCAGACGCCGGTAAAGACGCCGCTCTAGCTCTGCATAGGAAATAGCCGGGTAGTGTGCCAGCGAGGTCTCTTCAACAAAGTATACACCCTCGCCAAAATCCATCGCGTAGAGAAAGGTGGCTGGTTTCCGCTGTTCTTCGGCGCTGAGATGGCTGTTGCGGAAATCCATGAGCACCATTTGCTGCGGCGGCACGGGTGGGCGCGAAAAACGGCCGATTACGCCATACGCTGCCTGCATGGCCACATCTTTTTTGGCCGGACGCCAGACGAAGACGGGGCGGTGGCCGCTGGCGTCTATGACCAGCCGCGCGCGCAGAATACGGCCGTCTTGGGTTTCTACCTGGGAGTAAGTGGTCGTGTGACTAATCTGCACCGCCAGGCCAACGTGCCAGCTCATTTCACGACACTGGTGCAGCAGATCAGCTTGCAGGCGCGCATTGTCGAACAGGCCATAGGTGCGGCGCAGGGGGATGGGGGTGTCAGAACGGCCGTAGGCCACGCAATCACTCCACTGCCGCCCTAGCCAGCCAGGATTCAGCCCCGGCGCTTCCAGCTCATCGCGCCAGATGCCGTAGGTGTTTTGCCAGGGAACGTCAGGGGGGGTAGCGCTTAGCCCTTGGAGGCGCAGCCCCTGGCGACAGAGTGCTGCCGCCAATGCCGTGCCGGCCGGGCCAGCACCAATGAGGAGAACATCAGCAAGATTCATGGCGTAGGGCACTGATTGCTGTGGGGCAGAGGCTCACGCCCCACTACTTGCGTTTGATCAGCTTGCTCAGGCCGGTCACGTCTAGCTTACGGCGCACGCTTTGGGCATACGGCCGTTGCCAGAACCGATTCAGCCCATACAGCAGCTGCATTTGCCCAGGGTGGGCGCGGCGGAAAATAATCGGCGTAGAACCCACAACAAACGCATACGGGTCGTCAAAATCGGCCGCTTTCAGCATAAAGCCATCGCGCCAGCCCCCCCAATTAGCGCGCAGGTGCAGCCGCCCCTCTTGCACATACACCTCAAACTCCCCGCCAAACTGCTGCCACAGGCGAAAATTGCTGTTCCAGCCAGGCGTAGGGCCATAAAAGCCGATCAGCTCCGGCCACAATTCGGGGTGGTCAGGCGGTTCAAGCTCGCCGCGCTTTTTGATGGGGCGCGGGTTGTAGCCCAGGGCACGCTGCAAAAGCTGACGCGCCAGGCGAATGATCACGTCGGCAGCGGCGCGGTTGGTCAGGGCAACGATGCCCAATTTCGCCTCTGGGGCCACAAACATCGAAGAGACAAATCCCAGCCACAGACCGTCGTGCGACACCACGCGCTGCCCGCCCCAATCATCCACCTTAAAGCCATACCCCATGCCTTGCAGGCGTGGGTCTAGCTGGAACTGCGGTGTGAACATCATGTGCAGCGTTTCCGGCTGCAGAATCTGGCCAGATTCGTTGCGCCCTCCTTGCATCAGCGCCGCCAGGTAGCGCGCCATGTCGCTAATGCTGGCATACATGGCGCCAGCGGCCGTTGTCACCTGCTCCAGGTCGGGCACGGGTTGGAAGCGCTGCTGCTTTTCCTTGTAGCTGTAGCCAATGGCTAACCCGGGCTTCACGCGGTCGCTGCGCCAGAAATCGGCCGTTTCCATGCCTAGAGGAGCAAAAATGTGCTGGCGCGCATAGTCGGCAAAGGGTTGGCCGCTGATGTCGGCCACAAGCTGGCCGATGGTGGCGTAGCCATTATTGGCGTAGCACCATTTTTCCCCAGCAGGGCGTTCAGCGGGCAGCACACGGCCGTATAGGGCAGCCAGGGAGGGCACGGGGCGGTTGGGCGAGACGACGTTAAAATGGGCACGCGGGCTAAGGTAGCGCCAGAGCGGCGCCAGTTCGCCCAGGCCTGCCGTGTGCGTCAGCAGGTGGTGAAAGGTAATGGGCTTACTGCCCACGTGTCGTAGCTGAAATGCGCATAGATGATTGTTGGCTGGCTCGTGCAGGTCAAATTTGCCCTGCTCCCACAACTGCATCAGGGCCACAGCAGCAAAGGTTTTGGAGATAGAGGCGATGCGAAAAACGGTCTCCGGCGTCACGGGCACGCGCCGGGCCACGTCCGCGTAGCCCATGCCTCTGAGATAGATGGGTTGGCCGTCGTAAACCAGCGCCACAGCCACGCCGGGTAGATGGCTTTCTTGCAGCGCTTTTTGTAGCACGGTATCGGCGGTTGCTAAGGTCTGTTGGATGGTTTCGGGTAGCATGTGAATCTCCAGGTTGTGAGCCTTTAGTGCGGTGCTGGACCGCATTTTTGGCCCCTGGTGGCTAACGGCCGAGCGCATTACACAGGAGTTCCCTATAAGCGGGACAGACGACGATAGACGATAAATGAAAATGGAACGCAAGTTACCAAACCTGTGCCTGCCAGGTTTGGCAACCTGGGCTACAGTTACAACCGTCCGCGGTCGGCGGTTTGCCAGCGGCGGTTAAATTAGTCAAGATCACCTGAACCATCCTCCCGAAATTGCTAACCGCCTAGCTCGATGACCTCTCCCATCATTCCCTCTGCATGAGGGGTGTGCAGGCGCGTGGGGGTGATGCAGTTGTGCAGGCGCAGGGGGCCGGTGGCCTGCACGCGAATGTAGTTGGCGGTGTAGCCCACCCATTGTAAGCCCTCGCCGTTGGCGGCAACGGCCGTTTCCCACAGTACATCCATCACCTGCCCCACAAACTGTGCATGAAACGCCTGCCTCAACTCTTGCCCCAGGGCGATCATGCGCGCTACACGCTCCTTTTTCACCGCCTGGGGCAAGTGACCTGCCATGCGTGCCGCGACTGTGCCGGGGCGGCTGCTGTAGGGGAAAACGTGCAAGCGCGAAAAAGCCATTTCGCGCACAAATTCCAGGCTTTCGCCAAACTCTGCTTCCGTTTCGCCGGGGAAGCCGACAATCAGGTCCGTCGTCAGGTTCAGGTGGGGGATGGCAGCGCGGGCAACGGTCGTTAGCCGGCGAAAATCGGCGCGGCTGGTGCGGCGCGCCATGCGGCGCAGCACTCCATCGCTGCCAGACTGAAGCGGCAGATGCAGGTGGGGCAGCAGGCGCGTATCTTGCCACAGGTCAAAAAAGCCGGCGGCAATCTCCCACGGTTCTAGCGAAGAGAGGCGCAGGCGGGCAATGTCGGTGTGCGCCAAAATGGCCTGGATGAGTTCCTTCAGGCCGGCGCGGTTGCCAAAGTCATGGCCATAGCTGCCCAGGTGCACACCGGTCAGCACCGCTTCCTGGTAGCCAGCAGCGCTGAGCGCCTGAATTTCTGCCACCACATCCCCTAGGGGGCGACTTTGCCCCTGCCCCCGTGCAAGGGTAGTGACACAAAAGGTGCAGCGGTTGTTACAGCCATCCTGCACCTTGACGAAGGCGCGCGTGTTTCCCATCGCGCCAGCGCGCAACAGCGGCTCCTGTTCGTAAACGGGCAGGTCAGGGGGGGCTTGCGGGTCGAGAATTTGCAGCAGCGCCGCTTTGTCGCGATTGGGCACAATGCGCCCCGTACCTTCTACCTGGGCAAGCTGCGCCGGAGCAATGGTGGCATAACAGCCGGTAAGCAAAATTTCTGCCTGGGGGTTTTGGCGATGAAAACGACGGGTCAGATTACGGCCGTCGCGGGCAGCCTCGGCCGTCACAGCGCAGGTGTTCAGCACCACCTTCTCCGCCTGGGTGGGGTCGGCCACTATGCTGTGCCCGGCAGCCAGCAACTGTCGCGCCAACGTTTCCATCTCGCTCTGGTTCAGGCGGCAGCCAATCGAATGCAGGTAAACCTTCATGAGGGGAATTGTAGCGCAAGGTGGAAGGAAACGGGAAAAGTGAAACGTGCAGTGGCAAACGTGCTTTCCCTTCGGCATGGTTCACGAGGCCCTGGGGAAGTGCTTAACATTTTTGACCGCCGACGGCCGACTGCAGACGGCGGTCAAATCTGTAAAGATCATTTGCACCATGCCCTCTTTTTACGCCTCAGGCCGCTACCGGTTGGGCAACGGCCGTGCTAACACGCTTAAATACCAGCTTACCCTCTTGTTCGTCAATGACAATCGTATCTCCAGCCACGAACTCCCCTTTTAGCATCGCCACAGAGAGCGGGCTTTCCACGTGGCGCTGAATGGCGCGCTTCAGCGGGCGCGCGCCAAAATCCTGATCGTATCCTTGCTTTGCCAGCCATTCCCGCGCCGCGTCGCTCAGGGTAATGGTCAGGCTGCCAAATTCGCTCAGGCGCTTTTGCACATCCTGCATTTGCAGGTCTACAATGCGCATCACGTCTTCCAGGCGCAGCGGCTCAAAGATGATAATTTCATCAATGCGGTTGATAAACTCTGGGCGGAAGGTTTTCTTCAGCGCCTCTTCAATCGCTTTGGACTGCTCTTCTTCAACGGAGCCGCGCGCGCCAGCAAAGCCCAGCGCCCCAGAGCGCTTGACAAAGGACGTGCCGACGTTGCTGGTCATGACAATGACAGCATTGCGGAAGTTGACCACGCGCCCCTGGCCATCGGTTAAACGGCCGTCGTCCAGCAGTTGCAGCAGTGCATTCCACACGTCTGGGTGTGCCTTTTCAATTTCGTCAAAGAGCACCACCGAGTACGGCCGTCGGCGCACCTGTTCGGTGAGCTGTCCACCCTGCTCATAGCCAATATAGCCGGGGGGCGCGCCAAAGAGGCGGCTGACGGTGTGCTGCTCGCGGTATTCACTCATATCTATCCGGATCAGCGCATCCTCATCGCCAAACAAAAACTCCGCCAGCGCCTTTGCCAGCTCCGTCTTGCCCACTCCCGAGCTACCCAGGAAGATAAACGAACCAATCGGCCGTTTGGGGTCGCTCAGCCCAGAACGACTGCGGCGAATGGCATCTGCCAACGCCTCAATCGCCTTATCCTGGCCGATGATGCGCTCATGCAGCCGCTCCTCCATGTGCAGCAGCTTATCCGCCTCTGTTTCCAGCATCTGGTTTACGGGAATTCCCGTCCAGGAGGCCACCACTTCAGCAATGTCATCCTCATCTACCGTGTCATCCAGCATATGCTCAGACTGCCACTTTTCTCGCCTGGCGGCAAACTCCGTCTCCAGGCGCAGGCGGTCAGCGCGATGGCGCGCGGCACGCTCATAATCACGCACCGTATGCGCTTCCTCCTCTTCCGCAGCCAGCCTGTCTATCTGGTTCTTCATTTCTTTGAGTTCGGGGGGCAGGGTATGCAGCGCCACACGCAGCTTAGCTGCCGCCTCATCCATCAGGTCAATTGCCTTATCCGGCAAACGGCGGTCGGTCACGTAGCGGTCAGAAAGTTTGGCTGCTGCTACCAGCGCCGCATCAGAATACTTGACATTGTGATGCTTTTCATAGCGGTCAGCCAGCCCTCTCAGCATTTCAATCGTCTCTTCAACTGAAGGCTCATCCACAAAAACGGGGGCGAAACGGCGCTCCAGGGCGCTATCGCGCTCAATGTATTGGCGGTATTCGTCTAAGGTTGTTGCCCCTACGCACTGCAATTCGCCGCGCGCCAGCGCTGGTTTGAGCATGTTGCTGGCGTCCATTGCCCCCTGCGCCGAACCAGCGCCCACCACAGTATGCAACTCGTCAATGAAGAGAATGATCTCCCCTTTGGCTTGCTGAATTTCGTCCATGGCGGCTTTCAGGCGCTCTTCAAATTCGCCGCGAAAGCGGCTGCCGGCAATCATTGCGCCCAAATCGAGCGAGATGACGCGCTTGTTGAGCAGATTTTCCGGCACATCGCTGGCGTTAATTTTTTGCGCCAGCCCTTCGACGATGGCGGTCTTACCCACGCCAGCCTCGCCAATGAGTACGGGGTTGTTTTTGGTGCGGCGGCTGAGTACCTGAATAATGCGCAGCACTTCCTTGTCGCGGCCAATCACGGGGTCTAGCTTGCCCTCCTTGGCCAGTTGGCTGAGGTCGCGGCTGTACTTGGAAAGCACACGGTAGCGCCCTTCCGCCTGGCGGTCGGTAACACGCTTGCCGCCGCGCAATGCCTCGATCCCTTCGAGTACGCGCTCCCGCGTGACGCCATACTCTTGCAAAATGCGCGCGGAGGGGGTGTTGCGCTCGCTGAGGATGGCAAGAAAGATGTGCTCGGTGGAGATGTATTCGTCTTTTAGGCGGTTGGCTTCGCCCTGGGAAAGCTCTAGTACGGTACGAATGCGCGGTGTGTAGAAAATTTGCCCCACGCCGCCGCCATAGACGGCTACTTTGGGGCTGCTGCGCAGCTCGGCATCCAGGCGGTCTTTCATGCTGGCAACATCTACTCTTAGCTCATTAAGAATTTGCGGCACTGCGCCCTCATTCTGCTCCAGCAGGGCCAGGAAGAGGTGTTCGGTGTCTACCTGGCTGTGGCGGTAACGCTGCACAATTTCGTAGGCGCGGGCGGCGGCGTCTTGGGCGCGTTCGGTGAATCGGTCAAATCGCATCATTGGGTTTTTCCTCGGTGGGTTTGGTTGGTTGGTTGGGCGCCGACCACTGACCGCGATTTTGCCAGTGATGGGCGGTCTGCCGTCGGCTGCCTGCGGTTAAATCCATGCCCTAAATTGAGATTTCTGATAAGCATAGGGATTAATTGATGCGTTAATTTTACGTCAGGAAGATTGGATTTGTGTAAGAGTTTATCCGCGCTTTAGCTTATCAGCTTATCGACTGGTCGCCTGGCCAGCATTCGGATCGTTGACTGCTACAACACGCGCGTGCCCTCGGTGTTGTATCCGTCGCCCCAGGCGAGGATTTTGCGCGGAATGACGGCCAGCAGGCGCCAGTCGGCGCTATCGTCGTAGCGAAAGTCCCATTCGTATTTGTGGTAGAAGTGGTCGGCGAGGGTGTCTACGGTTTGCCAATCGGCAACGGCTGCTTCCCCTTCAATGATAATCACCTGATTGGGGTCGGGCAGCGCCAGGGCGACCTGGGCATTGCCGCTGAGGTTGATGAACTTTTGCGTGTCGGCGCCAGTGGCGATGTAGATTTTTTCGTCTAGCCAGATAAACCAGACGGGCGCCAGGTGCGGACGGCCGTCGTAGCGAACCGTTGCCAGCCAGATGGTGGATTCACGGCCAAGTCGCGCCTCTAGAGCGCGCCAGCGGGTGGGGTTGCGTCGTCTCACACCGGTATTGTCAATGGTCGGCAACTAATTGTCAACCTGCCTGCCTGGCGCGCAGCCAGAGGCCAATGGCCAGGGCAACGGCCGTTGCCAGAAACAGGTAACTGATGTAGGCGGGGAGGTTGTTAGTTGCTTGGTTCGTTGCTTGGTTCGTTGGTTGGTTCGTTAGTTGGTTCGTTGAGTTTGCGGGTTGGGTAGTGGGCGTGCTGGTAGGGGTCGCTGTTGGTGTAGGGGTAAGGGTAGTTGTTGGTGTAGGCGTCAGAGTGGGCGCAGGCGTTACTGTAGGCGTCGGGGATGGTGTGACGGTGGGCACGGGCAGCGCAGGCGCAGTGTCGCCAGTGCGCGCCTGCACCAGGTAAAAGGTCGGGCCGCCAATCATGCAATAGTCGCCGATAGGCTGCGAACAGGGAGCCGCTGGCAGCGTGAGGGTGTAGACGCCATGCGTGGCGGTGATGGGGCGGGCCACACCCCATTGATTGACAAGAAGGGCGGTGGGGGCAACGGCCGTTACCACTGCTTCCTGGTCAAAAAAGAGGCGATTGAAGAGAACGGCCGTTACGCGGTCAGGCTGCACCACCTCAATCTGGCCGATCCCGTCGCGGCGCGTCCAGGTAGCCTGCTGCGCCTGCGCCAGATATTGCACTGCCACCGCGTAAGTCGTAAACGCCGGGCGGCGCTGCCCATTCAGGCGCAGCAGGCCAAATGGCTCCGGGTTGGCGGCGCGGTCGCTGGGGGTATCTTGCAGCTTGTAGAGGGAAATGCGCAGCGCCCCTGCCGCCAGCGCCGCTGCCACTGCCTGCGGCACAAAGGCGGCCTGCTCCGCCTGCGTCACATACAGGTGGTGCGCCCGCACCGGCCAGGTTGGGTCATCTACAGGCGGCGCATTCGTCTCCACCAGCCAGATTGGCTGCGTCAGCCCGCGCTGGCGCATGATCTCCTGAAACAGCGTCAGCAGGTCGTAAATCTGCGCCGGTTGAAAATAGAGATGGGCCGTCGCCACGTCAAAATAGGTATTGTATGTGGCTGCCGCGGGGTCGGCCAGCAAGACATCTAGCAGGCGCGCCATGTATTGCTCGGTGCCTGCGTACACGTCGGCCCAATAGGTGAAGGCCGCCAGGTGAATGACGGCGTTGGGGTTGGCTGCTTTGGCGGTTAGATAGGCCACGCGCTGCAATTGGGCAAAGTCAGCAACGCTGCCATCCCAGGTGTGGGCGATTTCGCTAGCGGCAATGTCTGGTTCATTCCAGATGATCCAATGGTTGATACGGCCGTTGTAACGCAACACCACCTGCCGCACAAAGTTAGCCCAGCTATTTTCCGGGTCATCTACGGCAAACCAGAGGCCGCGCGGCAGCAGCCGCTCATCGCGCGCCCAGTCGGGAATGCCGACGAGCAACCCCACTACCTCACGCCCGGCAGCCAGCTCGGCGTCAATCTCCGCGTCATTGAATTTGGGCGTCCAGGTATCGGGGCCGTTGGCCTGAATTTCCCCCCAGTGGAAGATGAGGCGCGTCCAGCTAACGCCCAGCTCTGTAGCTGCGGTGGGGTTTTCTGTGCTTTCAATCACGCCAAACTGTGGGTTGGGCGGCGGCGGCGGCAGTGGCGCGGGGGTGGCGTCTGCGGCCACTGCAGAAGTCATCACGAGGAGGCAAGCAAAAACGGCCGTCAGCCAGACAACCCAAACGGAACCAATCAGGCAATCTATCCTGCGAGACAATTGGTGCTTCATGGGGCAACAGGCATAAACCAGGGATCAGGCGGGGCGGTGCTTTCCAGGGTCACGCCGCGGTTAAAGGCACTTTCCAGCAGGTCAACGGCGTAACGCCGTGCTTCCCACAGCTCAACCGCCGGATATTCATCGGCAATCAGGGTCAGGCGCAGGGTGTGATCATCCCACACGGCCGTTACGTCATCCACCGTTGCATTGCGCCCGCGCTCCAAAAATTCTGCCAGGCGCAAGATAGCCGCCAGGCGCAGCAGCATCTCCTCATCCTCTGGCGTGCAGAGCAGCCCACCGCACCCTTCCAGCACGGGGCGTCCCTTGCGATGGTAGCGCGTCAGCAGGGCAATCAACAGCGTCTCGCGTGGGGTAAAGCCGGGCAATCCGCTGTTGATGATCAGCGTTTGCGAATGTTTGTGGTGATCCTGATAACTGATAACAGCGCCCAAATCGTGCAGCAACGCCGCAGCATCGAGCAGTTCTTGTTCGGCAGGGCCGTAGTTGTGCAACGGCCGTAATTGTTGGAACAACCGCCCGGCCAAAAAGCGCACGTGCGCGGCGTGCCGCTTGTCGTAATTGTAAATGCGCGCCAGATTCAGCACGCTAAAGCGGCGCACATTGGCCATCACCGGGTAGGCCAGATGACGCCAGAAATGCTCAAAGAACAGCCCTTCGCGCAGGCCGTTGATCGAGACAGTTAACTCCTCTACCTGTAAGCGCGCCATCACCGCTTGCAGCACCAGCGCCCCCGGCAAGATGATGTCAGCGCGGTCGCTGTTTAGCCCCGGCAGACGGCGGCGCTCTGCCAGCGGCAAGGTGGCCAGCAAGCGGATATTTTCTTGCAGAGCAACGGCCGTCAGGCGATAGCCGTGCAGCGTATTGAGCGGGTAGGATTGGCGTACCGCGTCCATCTTCGCCAGGTTGCGCACGGCCCCACCCAGGGCCACAAGCCGGCGCTGCAGGTTAATTTTCTTCTTGTTCAGCCAGGGAGTCGCATCCAGGTGATCATCTATGAATCGAGAAACGGCCGCTAACTCCTGCGACGCGATTGGGTCTGTACGCACAAACTGCTCCGTCAGCGCCAGCGCCCCCAGCGGATGCGAAACGGCGCGGTAAAAGCGATGGTCTTGAACCTGGGCAATCTGCGCACTGCCGCCGCCAACATCCAGCACATACCCATTGGTCAGCGACAGCTCATTGAGCGCCCCCAGCGTAGCGTAGTACGCCTCCTCCTCGCCACTGAGCAGGCGCAAATTCAGGCCAATTTCCTGCGCCACCTGCGTCATAAAGGCGGCGCCATTACGCGCTTCGCGCACGGCGCTGGTGGCGGTGGGAATAATGACATCTACGTGGGAACTATCGCAGAAGCGCTTGAACAGGCGCAGGGTCACAAGGGCGCGGGCGACAGCCGGGGCGCTCAGCCCCTGCTCGTTCAGGCCTTCGCGCAGGCGCACCACTTCGCGGATTTCGTCATCCAGGTGATAGGCGTAGCCGGGAATGGCGCTCATGACAATGAGGCGGGCGGTATTGGAACCAAGGTCAATAATGGCAATGCGTTGGGCGTTGGGAGAGAACATGGGAAGAGGAAAATGGTTAGTGAATCGTGACAGTGGTTGTTTTAGGTGGATTTTAGCATGATTTGTGGCAAGATGCTTTCTCTGTTGACCCCTGACGGCCGACCGCTAATGGTCAGAATTCGCTTGTCATCCGTGCCTGAAACAGCTCGATTGACCACCGACGACAGATGGCCGACCGCTACGCCTCTCCAGTAGTGCTGTCTGCGGTCAGCCGTCGGCGGTTAGTGGTCAGATCAATGCGCCGAATTAGGAATCACTCATTGACTTTCTGCTATTGACGCCAGATAAGTGGTTCCTTACAATGTGTTTGGCTGCCGGGCAAGAAGGCAGCTGGTTTGTAGATTTGTAGATAGGAAGCATCTGGAATGGAGGATTAAAAAATGGATATTTCTGATGATGACAAGCTGTGGGCATTGTTGGCGTATGTGCTGACACCAATTGTACCGATTTTGATTCTGCTGATTGAAGAGAAAAAGCAACGGCCGTTTTTGCGCGCGCACAATGCTCAGGCTTTGACCTGGGGGGTGGTTACGTTAATCGTGGGCGCGCTCACTTCTTTCCTGTGTGGCATTCCGGGGCTGCTGATGTGGCTGGTGGGCTGCTACTGGGGCTGGCAGGCGTACCAGGGGCAAATGGTCACCATTCCCGTGATTAGCGATTTTATGAAAAAGCAGGGCTGGGCGTAAAGACAGGTGAAGACGGGTGTAGGGCGATTTTGGAAAATCGCCCTACTTTTTTGCCTGCGTTCAAATTGGGCAAGGCGCACCACGGTGAATGAAGCCGTCACGCAAGTTTTATTTACAAGGTAGACCGCAGTCGGCGGTCGGCGGTCAGTTTAACAGGAGCATTTAGATGGACATTGCCAAAGCATTTACCTACGTAACCGAAGACCCAAGATGGATGACCAAGCTGGGAATTGCTGTCATTATTTCCCTTTTCTCGTTTTTAATCATCCCCATTCCTCTGCTTATGGGCTACATGATCGCTATTACGCGCAATGTGCGCGATGGCGCCAAAGAACCGCTGCCAAAGTGGGATGATTTCGGCACTTTTTTCCGCGATGGTCTTTCCCTGCTGGTGGCACAGTTGGTATATACGCTGCCCTTCTGGCTGCTGGCCTGTATTGTCTTTTTCTCAACGATAGGTTTGAGCGGTCTCTCTGAGATGAATGAAGATGCGGCCACTGCCAGAATGTTTGCCACCTTTGGGTTAGTTTCTTGTTTGGGCTTGTTGTTTGCTGTGGCGCTGCTTTTCATCAGCCCCGCAATTGTCTTGCAGTACGTTAATACCAATGAATTGGGTGCCTCATTCCGCTTTGGTGAGGTTATTGGCCTGGCGCGGCAGTATTTGGGCGATATTGTGATGGTGCTGCTGGTTTCTTTTGGCGCAGGGCTGGCCCTGGGCGCGGTGAACGGTGTGCTCAATTTTATTCCTTGCCTGGGGCAAATTGCGTCTGTTGTCGTAAGTATTGCTGCCGGCCCTTACCTGATGGCAGCCACGGGGCATTTGTATGGGCAAATTGCGCTAAAGGCCAGTGGCAAGGGGATGGCTTACTAGCCTGTCATTCTTGACCAGGGGGTGCGGTCAGAAACCGGCCCAGCGCGCAATTAATTTTTTGCGGGCGTGGTGCTGATTATCTTTGTCAATTGACCGCCGACGACCGACCGCCATGCCATCTCTCGTGATGGGGTTAGCGGTTGGTCGTCGGCGGTCGGCAATCTGCGGTCAAAAAATCGTGGTGGTGAAATTACGGCCGTTCTTTCAGGTTGGTTGGCTCGTCCACAGGCAGCGTCTCTAGCACGGCTGTTATTTTTGCTTCATCCTCATAAACCACCACATCCAGCTCAGATTCAGGGGGGTAGGCCTTCGTGCCAAACTGGGTTAGCGCTACAGCCCCCAACCCCATCGAGAGAATCAACATACTCAGCAGCCCCTCGCCCCAGACAAAGGGAATGCCGCCCAGGAATTTGAGGGTGAAGGTCATGAGCAGCGTGCCCAAAGCGGCCGTTGTCGGCAGTCCCCATCGGCGATTGAGGCGATGGGCCAGCCAGCGCCCTATCAACGTGCCTACGGCAATCCAGCCAAACAGCAGCGCCGCACCCAGCGCCAGAATCAGCGCCAGCACCAGGCCAAAGCCGAGAATGCCGATGCACACCAGCAGCAGCAAGATCGAAATCAGGCTGAGCAGCACAATCAGCGAAGGCACAGCCACGGCCGTTAACAATCCCATGCCACCGCTGACAATCGGTTTCAGGCGCAGCGTGGCCTGCACCTGCCGCAGGTGGTCAGGCAACAAGGAGGCAGTCACAAAAGCCAGCCCGGCCATCAACAGCCCGCTCAGCAGCGCACCCAAACTGTTTGCCACAAAGCTGAGAAACGGCCGTGACTTGCTGCCAGGCTCGGCTGCAAACTCCACCGCGCCGCGAAAACCAGGCAAATTGCCCAGCGCAGGGATAAAATTGGGCAGGCTACCCACACGGGTGCAGCCCACTCGGCCATCCGTTTCATCGCGCAGCGTGCCGTTCAGCAACACACAGTTACCGTTGATAACGGCCGTTTCCTTCACCTTCAGGTCACCGTTAAACAACACCAGGTCACCATTAATCGTGCCGGCAATTGTGGCGCTTCCCTGAAACAACGTCACATTCCCATTGATGGCGCCCCCCGCTTCAACTTCCAGGTCATCTTCAAAGAGCAGCACGTCATTATTCACCGTCTCGCCGGCGGCGACGGTGGTCGTCAGCCGCGCAGCGGCCCACACCACACCGGTTGGCAAGACCAGCATGAGGGCTACTAAGAGAGCAATCATTATCTTTTTCATGCTGTTCACTCCTTAACGGCGGTTACCCGCCATCTGCGCCGGGCCAAACTGCACGCTCAGCACCTGCCGGTACACACCACTCCACAGGGTAATCAACCCCACCATGACAAACAATCAGCCCAATATCGGGGGGTTCTCCAAAACAAAGCGGCCGGCGCTGGTCAACAGCGCCGCCACAACTGTACCGATTACCTCCGCCGTATGCGCCAGCGCGCGCAGCAGCGTCCCCAGCACCCCCGGCTCTTGCACCAAAACGCCATACTGCGTCACTAGCCAGGTGCCAGCCAAAACCGGCAATGCGCCACTGAGCAGCAGCACCAGATACATACCCGCCAGCAGCCAGGCGCGATGGCGCCGGTCAGGCAGGCGCGTCAACGCACGCTGGGCAAAGCCCGCCGCCGGCATCAGCATCGGTGCTTCGCGCAGCAGGCGGTCAATGGCTGTCAGCGCGTGCCACTCACGCTGACAGGGGGGGCATAACCGCAAATGGGTTTGCAGGCGTTCCGCTTGTTCGGCATCCAGATCATCATCTAGTGCCCCCATCATCAACAGGTAATAGGTTTCGTGTTCCATATCGCTCATTCTTCTTCTCCAGCAGCCATTACTAAACCGCAAGCACTACGGATTGCGCTATCGTCTGCGCCACCGGTTGAGCTTCCCGGTTCAGCCGGCTTTCGGCAAGCTGACGGCGCGCGCGAAACAGGCGGGACTTAATGGCGCTGACGGTCGTGTTCATCACTTCCGCAATTTCCTCATAAGAAAGGTCGTACCAATAGCGCAAAATAACGGTTTGGCGATACTCCTCAGGCAACTCTTGCAGCATGGCCTGTACCATAGCTTGCTGTTCAGTCTGGATCATTTCAGCCTCTGGCCCTTTGTTGTTATCGGAATGCAGGGCGGGGTGTGGCGGCAACGGTTCATCCAGGGAGAGCAGAATCGCGCGGCGTTTGCGAATGACGTCAATACAGTAGTTGGAGGTAATAGAGAGCATCCAGGTACTGAACTTGTGCGCCGGGTCGTAGGTATGCAGCCGCGTGTAGGCGCGAATAAATGCTTCCTGAGCCGCTTCTTCCGCTTCGCCAGCGTTGTCTAACATGCGGTAGGCCAGGTTATATACAGGCCCCTGGTATGCTTCAATGAGATGACCAAAGGCCGCTTTGTCACCTTTTCTGGCCTGTTCCAGCCAGATCTGTTCCTCGTTTGACATCCTGTCTCCTGTAATTACTGTTTATTACGCAGGATGGGAGCAAAGGTTGCGGAAGCGAGATGGCAATGAGCGGTTAGCGATTGGAGATTAATGATTGGGGATTGGAAACTCTCACCCTCCAGAAATCACTCTCCACTCCCCACTACCTCTGCAAATATGCTTCCAGGGCGGTAATATCTGCGGGAAGGGTGTGGGGAGGATTGGCGTGCGCTACGGCCGTTGCCGGGTCTTTTAGGCCGTGTCCGGTAAGGACACACACGGCCGTTTTGCCTACCGGGTCAATTTCGCCCAGGGCAATCTGCTGCTTTAGCGCCGCCAGCCCCGTCGCGGAGGCGGGTTCGACAAAAACGCCTTCTAGCCGCGCCAGCAACCGCCAGCTTTGCAAGATGTCGTCATCAGAAACGGCCGTAATGATACCCCCCGATTCATCCAGTGCCGCCAATGCCTGCTGCCAGCGCGCCGGGTTGCCAATGCGAATGGCCGTTGCCAGCGTTTCTGGCTTTTCTACCACACGCCCCAGCACGATGGGGGCAGCGCCACTGGCCTGCCCACCCAACAGGCGCGGCAGACCTTTGCCGTATTGGCGGTAGCCCAGCCAGTAGGCGCTGATGTTGCCCGCATTGCCAACAGGCAGGCAGTGCCAATCGGGGGCACGGCCACCTAGCTGATCACAAATCTCGAAGGCGGCCGTTTTTTGCCCTTCCAGTCGCCAGGGGTTAATCGAGTTCACCAGGGCAATGGGCTGGCGCCGCACAATTTCGCACACCAAGTTCAGCCCGTCGTCAAAAGAGCCAGCAATGCTGATCACCTCTGCGCCATAGGCCAGGCTGGCCGCCAGCTTGCCCAGGGCAATTTTGCCTTCGGGAACCAGCACCAGGCAGCGCAGCCCGGCGCGGGCGGCATAAGCAGCAGCACTGGCGGCCGTGTTGCCCGTGCTGGCGCAGATAACCGTTTTGGCTCCTTCGGCAACCGCCTGTGTAATAGCGGCCGTCATGCCCCGATCCTTAAACGAACCGGTTGGGTTTAGCCCTTCATACTTTAGATAAAGCTGCAAGCCCGCTTTGGGCGCAATCGCTTCTGCCAGCCGGTCAGCGCGAATAAGGGGCGTGTTGCCCTCGTTTAGAGTGATGATCGGGGTGTCTGCCGCAAAGGGCAGGTATGGAAGATATGCATGAATGACGCCTGGCCAGCTCATAAAAAATTTCCTGTTATGGGTGGATCAGCCGGCTGCTTAGTTCTAAGCCGGAAAGTAGCCGTCCAACGAATCAACTAACCTGTCTGGAACGTTTTCATAGGTACGACGTAAACACAAAAGGCGCAGCCCCGGCTGCGCCTTGAGTCGTTTTGGGGCGTAAGCCGCCGCGTATCAACCGCCGCCAGGGATAATTAACGTTTGTCCGGCGTAAATGACATAAGGGGATTCTAGCTTGTTTGCCGCGGCAATGGTAGGCCAGGCCACACCGTATTGCAGCGAGATCAGGTAGAGCGTTTCACCTGCTTTCACGGTGTGGGTGAATTGCGGCGCGGGACCGGCAGCCTTCACGGGAATTTTGAGCGCCTGACCGGCGAAAATTTGGTTAGGGTTGACAATGCCGTTGGCTTCGGCAATCTGTACCCAACTAACGCCATAAGCGAGACCGATGCGAAACAGGGTGTCACCAGGACGCACTCTGTAGGTTGTCTCTGTCAGCGGAGAGGGGGTGGGTTCTGCGGTAGGGGCGGTTATGCTGCTTAACTGCAGCACCTGCCCCACTTTGATGTCGTTGGGGTTTGCCAGCTTGTTGATTTGCGCCAGGGTCACCCAACTGATGCCGTATTTGAGACCGATGCGATAGAGGTTCTCACCAGCGGCTACTGTGTGCGTGGTGGGGGAAGGCGTAGAGCCAGCAACGGCCGTTTCCCCAGGCGCCGCCGGTTTTGGAATGGTTAGCGTTGCGGGCTGATCCGCAGACACACTTTCTGCTTCTGTGTCCGCAGGAGGCGTTACGGCCGTTTCCTGTGGCGCGGCTTCAGGCGTGGGGGCAGCCTCTGCTGGCGGCTCTACGCGGGGGGTGTCTGCCGGTTCTTGCGGCGTTGTCCCCACACTTTCTTGACCGGTAGGTTGCTCCTGCGCGGGGGCCGGGTAAGCGCCAGTCTGGCCCGTTTGTTCCCCAGTAGCAGGCGGCGCTACTGGGGGAGCAATGATTTCATCTGTGCCTGGAGAAGCTGGGGTATCAAGCGTCACTTCCGTGCCCCGGTCTGCCGTGCCATCATCCCCACCGGTAAACGGCCGTTCGCAGGCGGTCATCACCAATACCAACACCAACAAGAAAGCGAGTAAGGCGAGCAATCGTCGCTGTCTATTCATCTTTCACCTCCGTGCAAACGCAAACTACCGGGTTAATATAAAGCTAATATAGCACGATTGCATCATTACGTAAAGTGTTACCGCAGGAGATCATGCGTGGGGTGCGCCACCACGAATGAAAACGTAACGCAGAGGTTGCCAAACCTGCACCTACCAATCAGGTTTGGTAACCTGGGCTACACTTGCAGGCGGCCGTCGGCGGTCAGCAGTCATTTTTCAGGGGGAATAACGCGCAGCACCCCCTGCCTTATAGCATCGGAATTTTGATGCCGCGCGCTTTGGCAATGGCAATGGCCTCTTCATAGCCTGCATCTACGTGCCGCACCACCCCCATGCCGGGGTCTACCGTCAGCACCCGTTCCAGGCGCACCGCGGCCTGCGGGGTGCCGTCCGCTACAATCACCTGTCCGGCATGCAGGCTATAGCCAATACCGACGCCGCCACCGTGATGAAAGCTGACCCAGGTTGCGCCGGCAGCCGTGTTGATGAGCGCGTTTAGAATTGGCCAATCCCCAATCGCATCAGAGCCATCTTTCATGCTTTCCGTTTCGCGGTTAGGGCTGGCCACCGACCCGGCATCTAAATGGTCGCGGCCAATGACAATGGGCGCTTTCACCTTGCCTCTGGCAACCAGTTCATTAAACATCAACCCGGCTTTGGCGCGTTCGCCATAACCCAGCCAGCAAATGCGTGCCGGCAATCCCTGGAAGTGAACGCGCTCTTGCGCCATGCGAATCCAGCGGTGCAGCGACTCATTTTCCGGGAAAAGGGAAAGGATGGCCTCGTCAGTGGCATAAATGTCGGCCGGATCGCCGCTGAGCGCCACCCAACGGAAGGGACCTTTGCCTTCGCAGAATAACGGCCGTATATAAGCGGGAATAAACCCGGGGTAACTAAACGCATCGGCCACCCCATGATCCAGGGCACGCTGGCGCAAATTATTGCCATAGTCAAACACAATCGCCCCCTGCCGCTGAAACGCCACCATAGCCGCGCACTGCCGCGCCATCGAATACCCAGAACGACGCGCAAATTCTGCCGGGTCCTGCTCACGCAGCCCCTTCGCCGCGGCAAAATCCAGGTCATGCGGGAAGTAAGCCAGGTAATCATGGGCCGGCGTCTGGTCTGTGACCATATCGGGAATCATCTGCCGCGCCAGCAGTTCCGGGTACACCTCGGCGGCATTGCCAATCAGGCCAATTGAGCGTGGCTGGCGCTGCTGCACGTAATACTGCACCCGCTGCAGCGCATCCTCCAAGCCTTCTGCCACCTCATCAATATAGCGATGCGCCATGCGCCGCTGCGCGCGCCATTCGTCTACCTCGACCACCAGACCCACGCCACCATTCATGGTGATGGCCAATGGTTGTGCCCCCCCCATTTCACCCAAACCGGCCGTGAGCACCCACTTGCCATGCAAAGAAGACCAGCCCGCCTGCCGCGCCGCCGCCGCAAAGGTCTCATAGGTTCCTTGCAAAATACCCTGTGTGCCGATGTAAATCCAGCTTCCGGCCGTCATCTGCCCGTACATGATCAGTCCGGCTGCTTCCCATCTGTCGAAGTTCTCTTGAGTAGCCCAATGCGGCACAATATTCGAGTTGGCAATCAGCACGCGCGGGGCATCGGCATGGGTGCGGAAAATGGCAACTGGCTTGCCGCTCTGCACCAGCAGCGTCTCATCGTTTTCAAGCTGGCGCAGACTTTCCAGGATGGCGTCAAACGCCTGCCAGTTTCGCGCCGCGCGGCCACGTCCCCCATACACAATCAGGTTGTCCGGGTCGCCAGCCACTTCGGGATCAAGGTTGTTTTGCAACATGCGATAGGCGGCTTCTTGCAGCCACCCTTTGCAGTGCAGGGTAGTACCGGTTGGGGCTTTAATCGTTCGGGGCATGGCTCTCTCCTCCTGTAAAAATGACCGCCGACCGCCGACGGCCAACTTATTATATAGTCCCACTGACTCACAGGTTGGTATAATTGTACCAATCTTTTCTCCACATGGTATTATAGAAGAAAATGATCGGGCGTGGCTCTCATTGTTTGGACAGCCGAAAAGCCTTGGGGGTCTTATGAGCGGTGAATGTATCCTTGTCATTGATGATAGCAAAGAGATCGTAAAGCACCTGACAGAACGTGTCCTCCCCAATTTTGGCTATGTCACGCTTCATGCCAGCGATGGGAAAAGTGGGCTGGCGCTCATTCGCGAGAAAAAGCCAGACCTGGTAATGCTAGATTATAATTTGCCAGAAATGACGGGCATTGACGTGCTGCGGGAGATGGCGCAGTCTGGCCTGAATACGCCAGTGGTCTTGATGACGGGATACGGCTCAGAATTGAGCGCGATTGAAGCGTTTCGCCTGGGCGCTAAGGATTACCTGATTAAACCCTTTACCGTAGATGAAATTCTAGAAACGATTGACCGCGCGCTGGTGGAAACGCGGCTGCTGCATGACAAGGCCGAACTGGCGGAACAGCTTCGGCGCACAAAGCTGGAGCTAAGCCGGCAGAGCCAGGAAATGGATACGCTCTTTAGCATCGGCAAGGCGCTTACTTCGCTGCTGGATGTGACCAAGGTGATGCAGCGGGTGCAAGAGGCGGGGCGTTACCTGACGAACTCTGACGCTTGTGCCGTGTGGCTGGCAAATGAAAGCGGCACCGCGCTACACACCTATGGGATTGAAGGAAATGTGGTGGCACAACAGCTGCCGGTAGAGGGGAGCCAGATTGGTGAGGTGCTGCGCACAGGACAGCCGTTTCGCCAATCTTACATCGGCAAAAAAGGGGGAACCGACACAACCCAAGAACCGCAAGCCATTCTGTGCGTCCCCCTCAGTCTGCGCGGCATTACCCTGGGCGTGTTGGAAGTACAAAACATACACAACCGCCGCGCCTTCAGTCGCCGCGACGAATTTTTGCTTTCCTTCCTGGCCGACTACGCAGCCATTGCTCTGGAAAATGCGCGCGTCTTCCAGGCGGCTGATCGAGCGCTAATGGCCGGTATGGAAGAGCTGAACACCCTCATTGAAATTACCCGCACCATTACCTCCACGCTTGACCTCAACGAAGTCATTTGCCTCACCATTCAGCAGGTACACGCCAGCTGGCACATTGAGGCCTCCTCTCTCTGGTTGCTCGATGAACAGCGGCAGGTACTACGTGTATTGGCCAATGTGGGCACACCCTACGAGCTGCTCTCACAGTTTGAGGTGCCAGTAGGCAAAGGGTTTGTGGGATACGCAGCGCAAACCGGCAAATGGATCTGTACCAACAAAGTGGCCGGCCACCCTCTCCATTACCGTGAGGTAGATGAGTTTACCCACTTTGAGACGCGCACGCTGTTGTGTGTTCCTCTCCTGTTTGGCGGGCGCGTTATTGGCGTTTTACAACTTTTGAACAAACAAGATGGTGACTTTGATGACCGGGATGTGGAAAAGGCGCTATCTATTGCGGCAGCGGTGGCAATTGCCATGACCAACGCCATGCTATTTGAGGAGGCAGAAACGCGCAAACACCGTCTAAGTGCCGTGTTGGACCACACCGATATGCCTATCCTCATTGCCGACAAGCAAGATCGCGTGGTGATGTTGAATCAGCAGGCGCAAAAGCAGCTTTTGCTGACAGATGTCGTGCTAGGCCAACCGATCACAGAGGTAATACGCTTGCCTGTTCTGGCCGAGGTGGTGCAAAAAGTGGCAGCGTCAAACACGAACCCACTGCAAAGCGTGGTGGCCGAGGGAGGGGGGTGGCGGGTGCGCGTGGTCGCTATCCCAGAATACGGCCGTCTCTACACTTTCTACGATAAAACCAAAATCCACGAACTCAACCGCGCCAAAGACAACTTCATTGCCACCATCTCCCACGATATGCGCGCCCCGCTCAACTCCATCATGGGGCTGATTAGCAGCCTTGAAGACATGGGTCCCCTGAACGATCAGCAAAAGCGCTTCGTGGAAAGCACCCAGAAATCAACCCGCTTCATGATAGAAATGGTTAACGGTTTGCTAGCTCTGGCCAAAGTAGACACGGTACAGCAAACATTCCAACCATGCAATCCAGAACTCATTTGCCAGCACGTTCTGCACGAATTAGGGGAAAGCGCCATGCAAAAGCAAATCTCCCTGCATCTGCAGACAGTCCCGCCTGTCGGCAAGCTGATTGGTGATGCAACTCAGCTAAAAAGCGCCGTCAGCAATTTGGTAGACAACGCCATTCAATATTCTCCACCCGGTTCAACTGTGCAGATACAAATTACGCAGAAAAACGAGCAGATCGTCATCCAGGTGAAAGACCAGGGGCCGGGTATCGCCGCCAAAGACCTGCCCCACATCTTTGAAAAATTCTACCGGGGTAGCAACAGCACGGATAATAGCGAGGGGATTGGCCTGGGCCTGGCCTTAGTTCAATCCATTGCCAGAGCGCATGGCGGCGACGTGTGGGTAGAAAGCCAGCCCGGGCTTGGCAGCACCTTTTTCCTCGGCCTACCAACCTCCCGCTTCCTGCAGGAAATAAAAATGGGGGAGCCATCCCCCATTTCTTAAAACTTAGCCGATTCTTTCGTAAGGTTAGAACAACCCCAGCACCTTTTCTGTTTCCAGATCAAGGTCTACGTCATAATAAACCGGGCGCGTTGGCAGGCCGGGCATTGTGCTCATTTGTCCCACCAGTGGATACAAAAAGCCTGCCCCCACGCTGGCGCGAATATCGCGAATGGGGAGTGTAAACCCCTTTGGTGCGCCCTTCAGGGTAGGATCATGGCTCAGGCTCAGGTGGGTCTTGGCCATGCAAATGGGCAAATTGGCAAAGCCCAGGCGCGTGTATAGCTCCACTTTCTTCTCTGCCTCCGGCGAAAATTCTACTCCGTCCGCGCCGTAAATTTCTTTGGCAATCGTTTCAATCTTCTCTTTGATGCCCATTTCCAGCGGATATAGAAAGGAGAAGTTGCTGGATTTCTCACAGGCCGCAATCACCGCTTTGCCTAATTCTACCGCGCCTTTGCCGCCTTCTGCCCAATGGTTGCTCATCACGGCATCCTCAGCGCCGGCCTCAATGGCAATTTTGCGCACCAGCGCTACTTCTGCGGCGGTGTCATCCTTAAAGCGGTTAATGGCCACCACAACAGGAATACCGAAGCGACGCGCATTTTTGATGTGAACAACCATGTTCACACACCCCTTTTCTAATAGCGCCAGGTTTTCTTCTGTGTAGGCGTGATCTAGCGGCTTACCCGCTACTACTTTGGGGCCGCCGCCGTGCATCTTCAGGGCGCGAATGGTGGCAACAAGCACAACCACATTGGGGATGAGGCCGCTGTAGCGGCACTTGATGTTAAAGAATTTTTCCATGCCAATGTCTGCGCCAAAGCCAGACTCGGTGAGGACGTAGCCATCTTCGCCAACTAGCTTGAGGGCGATCTGATCGGCGACGATGGAACTGTTGCCGTGCGCGATGTTGGCGAAGGGGCCAGCGTGTACCAGGGCCGGCGTGCCTTCCAGGGTTTGCATAAGGGTGGGGTTGATGGCGTCTTTCATGAGCACGGTGAGCGCACCACCTACGCCCAGGTCGTCGGCGGTGATAGGCTCGCCAGAGCGGCTGGTGCCAATAACCATGCGCCCCAGACGCTCACGCATGTCGGCCAGACTGGTGGTAAGCGCCAAAATCGCCATGATTTCGCTGGCAACGGTGATGTCGAAACCGGTTTCGCGCTGGAATTTTTCTTCGGGGCCGCGGCCAATGGTGATGCCGCGCAGGTAGCGGTCGTTGGTATCTATTACGCGCCGCCAGGTAATGCTGTCGGGGTCAATGTCCAGACGCACAAAGCGGCTGATTTCTTCGGTGGTTAGCTCGTTAGGGTCTGTCTTGTGGATGCCCAGTTTTCGCAGACGCCTGAACATGACGGGAGAAAAGGCGCGGCTGCCATCTTTGCGCACGGGGCAAAGCGCGTTGAAAAGACGCTCATCAGATTGGTAGGATTCGTGGTGTATGCGGGCGTCTATGGCCGCAGCCAGGAGGTTGTTGGCGGCAGTGATGGCATGAATGTCGCCGGTGAGGTGTAGGTTGAAATCCTCCATGGGGATGATTTGCGAATAGCCGCCACCGGCTGCGCCCCCTTTGATGCCAAAGGTTGGGCCTTGAGAGGGTTGACGGATGCAGGTGACGACTTTTTTGCCCAGGTGGGCACCTAATGCCTGGCTGAGGCCAACGGTGGTGGTAGTTTTCCCTTCGCCTAAGGGGGTGGGGGTGATGGCGGTGACGTCTATGTATTTGCCGTTGGGCCGTTCTGCCAGGCGCTCGCGCACGGAAAGGTGTACTTTGGCTTTATAAGGGCCGTGAAAGTCGAACTCTTCGGGCAGTAGACCAAGCTCTTCGGCAATTTGGGCAATGGGTTTGAGGGTGGCTTCTTGGGCAATTTCGATGTCGCTGGGGACAGGATTTCTGAGGTTCAGTGGGGTAGGGGTAAACATAAATATTTGCTCCTTGTGGATATGTGTGGATTCGCCGGCGCGCAGGCTTGTGAGTTTGCACCAATGCAAGTTACACCAGATTTTTATTTTGCGGGATTGGCAGGCGTAATTCAAGGATTTTTGGCACGTGTTTGGGGTGACATGCGTCATGTTACGGCCGTTGCCCAAAAGGCGCGCGGTCAATGCAGGGGCGCTCGCCTCTTTGCGGTTATAATGCGGCTAGGCAAGCGCAAGAGAAAGAGGCGTGTTCATGGTACGCTGAAGGGATGCTTTGCAAGTTTCTGACTGCAGACGGCTGACGGCAGACCGCCAACGGCGATACGGGCGCTACGAGAGAAGCATGGCGATGCGGTTGGTGTTCGGCGGTCAAATTTGTACAGATGCTTTGAACCATACCCAGAAAGGTATAGGAATTGCTTTATGGCGCAAATTTTGGTTTCAGGGTTGATCAACATCGAAACGACGCTGCGCGTGGATGGCTTTCCTTTGCCCTATGCGCCAGTGCATTATCCCTTCTAGGGCGTGCGCAGCACTGTCTCTGGCGTCGGGTATAACATTACCAGGGCGCTCACCACGCTGGGACATGAGGTACGCTTTCTTTCGCAGGTGGGGGCTGACCTGGCAGGGGAAATGGTGAGGCAGGCGATGGCTGCAAGCGGCACAGAGGTTGCGGGGGTGTTGCCAACGCTGCAAGAGACGCCGCAATCAGTTATTTTGTATGCTGGGGCAGGGCAGCGGCAAATTCACGTGGACCTGAAGGATGCCCAGGAACGGCCGTATCCCCCCCACCTCTTTACTGTAGCCCTGGCGCCCTGCGAATTGGCCGTGTTGTGTAACGTGAACTGGAATCGGCCGTTTTTGCCCCAGGCACGCCAGGCGGGAAAGCTGGTGGCCACTGACGTACACACCATCCACGAGCTAGATGACCCGTACAACCGTGACTTCATGGCCGCAGCGCATATCTTATTCATGAGCAACGAACGCCTGCCATGTGTCCCGGCGGAATGGGCCAAACGCCTGCAACAACGGTACGGCACACCCATCATTGTGATTGGCCTGGGGCAGGCAGGGGCCATGCTGGCGGTGCTGGCAGACGAGTGCCTGGTAGAAATTCCGGCCGTGTATACACGTCCGGTGGTCAATACCATTGGCGCGGGGGATGCCCTCTTTTCTGCTTTTTTGCATAGCTACCTGCACACACGTGACCCCTATCAGGCGCTGCAAACGGCCGTTGTTTTTGCCTCCTATAAAATTGGTGCGGCTGGCGCTGCCGAAGGCTTTTTGCGCGCCAATGAGTTGGCAGCGTGGGCGCAGCGCCAACTGCCTGCCTTGCCCCTGGGAAAATTTCACGCATAATTCCTGAAAGCAAGGTGCAGCAAGACAGGCTCACCCTTTACAATTAACGCTGTACAAGTAGCCACCAGGCCTGCAGGAAAACCCAAGGGGGTTTTTCAACACGATGGCGTCTTGACCGCCAGCGGGCAAAACGCCCTTCGAGTTTTATGGTAGACGTCTCTTGCCGTAACAAACATGCTATGAACCAAAAAATAACCAGCCAACAAGCACGACTGGCTGCCCTCTACGAAGTCAGCTCGCAACTCGGCGCCTCGCTCGACCTTTCTGAAGTGCTCAATCAGGTTATGGATGCCATCATCAAGCTGACCGGCGCCGAACGGGGATTCTTGATGCTATTTGACGACGTCAACGGCCGTTTGCGCATCATGGCTGCGCGCAACGTAGACCAAAAAACCATAGACGAAACCTCCATGCAAATCAGCCGCACCGTCGTCGAGCGCACCACCACAATGGGAGAGAGCATCCTGACCAACAATGCCCAGGAAGATGAGCGCTTCGCCGAACAGCAAAGCGTAATTGGTTACCAATTGCGTTCCATCATGTGTGCCCCCCTACGCGCACGCGGGCGCATCATTGGCGCCGCCTACGTAGACAATCGGCTCTTCACGGGCGTCTTTCAGCAAGAAGACCTCGATTTACTAAGCGCCTTCGCCAATCAGGCCGCCATCGCCATCGAAAACGCGCGCCTCTTCACCCAAACCGATCAAGCCCTCGACCGGCGCGTGCAAGAGCTTTCCCTTTTTCAGCGAATTGACCAACAGCTAAACAAATCGCTCGATTTGAACCGCGTACTCAGCCTGGCGCTGGACTGGTCTCTTACGCATACCGGGGCGCAGGGCGGCTCTATTGGCCTGATAGAACGCAGCGAAGAGACCGGAGCCCCCACGCTCAAACTGCTGATCCATAAAGGCAGTCACGAATTGACCGCAGACACCCTCGTTCCGGCCACGCACCCCACTCTTAGCCAGGTACTGCAAACAAAAAAATCTATCTTCTCCGCCAACGTGAAAGCAGAACAGGCCATAGATGGTTTCCGAGCCGCTGAACAATTGGCCGTGCCCATCTTGCGCGAGGGGCAGATCATCGGCCTGATCACCCTGGAAAGCGAACACAGAGGGGCTATTGATGCAGAAGATGTGGCTTTTGTGGAGCGATTGGCCGACCGCACGGCCGTTGCCCTGGAAAACTCTCGACTCTACGAGCAAATAAAAGCTGCCAACAAAGCCAAAAGCGAGTTCATCTCCCTGGTCACACACGAGCTGCGCCTGCCTATGACCACCATCAAAGGATACACAGACCTGATGCTCAGCGGCATGGGCGGTGAGCTAAATGATCAGCAAAAACAGTTTCTGGAAGTCATTCGCCGCAATTTGGAGCGCATGAGTCGCCTCATCGGCGACTTGGCAGACATTAACCGCATTGAAGCAGGAAAGATGAAGTTTGAAAACAAAGCATTCTTCATTCAGGATGTGGTCGCCGACGTGGTCGAAGGAATGCAAAAAGCGATTGCCAGCCGCCAGCAGAACCTAACAGTAAACGTGCCTGACAGCCTGCCTGCGGTTTACGCAGACCCGGCGCGCATCAATCAGGTCATCTCCAATTTGTTGAGCAATGCGCATAAATATACATCTGAGCACGGCTCTATCCGGGTGAGCGCCGAACTGAACGGCTCGTGCGTGCGCATAGCTGTCACCGACAACGGATTAGGTATCTCAGCCGAAGACCAAAAACGCCTCTTTACCCAATTCTTTCGCGCCGATACGCGCGAGGTGCGGGCACAACAGGGGTGGGGGCTTGGTCTTTCTATTGTCAAAAAGATAGTAGAGGCGCAGGGAGGAGAGATTACTTTTACCAGCGAATTGGGCAAGGGCAGCCAGTTTGCCTTTACTTTGCCCCTGGCAAAGGCGTGAACGTTTAAGACAAATGGGAATGAGTGGAGAAGTTTAATGTAAATTCTGTGTAAGATTGCTCGTTTAGCAGCAAGCGTGGAGTATAATCATGGCTATGGACGAATCTGTGCAAGGATACAAACTGCTGCTAAGTTATGACATTCCGCCGCAATCTACGCAAGACTATTACCAGTTTGTCATGGGGCAGTATGTACCGGCCATGCAGGCAATGGGCTTTCAGATGAGCGAGGCGTGGCACACGGCGTATGGCAATGCCCCCAACCGCCTGATTGGCTTTGTCTGCCGCAACCGACAAACGGTGGATGACCTTCTGGCCAGTGAAACGTGGCAAGAACTGAACAAACAGCTAGAGCAGTTCGTTACCGACCTCTCGTACAAGGTCATTCCCTATCGGGGTGGGTTTCAACTGTAACCAGCCAGGCGGGCGGGTTGAAATGCTGACCGGCTGACAGGCCAAACTGCTTATCTTCCCTGCCAGCGGGGCGGCCGTTTTTGCATGAACGCCTGCGCCCCCTCCATAAAATCGGCGCTGCTGAACAACTGGCTTTGCGCCCATCCTTCCAGCAACAGCCCCCGGTCTACATCAGCTAATCCATCAATCACCCGCTTGGCCATGCCCACGGCCAGGGGCGCGGCCTGGCTGATTTCCGCCACCAGTTCGGCCGCTTTGCTTTCTAGCCCGGCCTCAGGCAACACGTAGTTGAGCAGCCCCCACGCTTCTGCTTGTGCCGCCTCTATTTGCCGCCCGGTGAAGATGAGTTCTTTGGCGCGCGCGGGGCCAAGCAGGCGCGTCAGGCGCGTTGTGCCGCCTACGTCGGGAATGATCCCCAGGCGCGTCTCTGGCAGCCCCAGCCTGGTGCCCTCGGCAGCAATTCGTATGTCGCAGGCCAGCGCCAGCTCTAAGGCCAGCCCCAGGCAGTAGCCATGCAGCAGGGCAATGGTGGGCAGTTCCAGCCGCTCCAGGCGGGTGAGGATGGCCTGGAATTCGTCGGTGATGCTGCGCATGCGCGTTTGCCAGTGGGGGCCGTAGGCTTGCGCCAGCCCCAGCAGGGCGCTGACGTCTATGCCGGCAGAAAAGGCGCTGCCTACGCCGCGAATGAGGACGGCACGCAAATTAGGGGTACGGTTGGCGGTGGCTACGGCCGTTTCCAGCCCGCGCAGCATCTCTAGATTGATGGCGTTTCGTTTTTCCGGTCGGTTCAGCACAATCTCGTATACGGTGTCATGTTGTTGGGTCAGGATCAGGTCGGTCATGGTTTCTCCGTAACTAGAGCAAGAGCGAGAGTGGCTCTTCCTCTAGCTCTCGCTTTTCACCAGGTAATTATGAATGATGGCGGCCAGGTGCAACGGCCGTTCCATCGTCACCATGTGCCCCGCATCCTCCACCTCTACAAACGTGGCGCCCGGCTGCAGCTGCTGCCAGAGCTGCCACGGCTGCGGGTAAAGGGTATCTGATTCCGCCGCGCGAATGGCCAGCGTGGGATGCGCCAGGCGCGGAATATCCCGCCACACCGTCAGCGGTGGATGGCTGTAAATTTGCGCCTCCCATTCGCGAGGATAGGCAAGCACATAGCCGTTTTCTCCTGGACGCGTGGCGTGATTGACATAATCCCAAAGCACCTCGTCACTCCAGCGGCGAAAGACCTCTTTGCGGCGAAAGCGGTCAAAGGCTTCCTGGCGGCTGACCCAATGGCGGCGGCGATGCAGGGCGTTCTGCACCAACGGCATCAGCGCCACAGCCTCCGGATTAGCCGCACTCGCCTGTAAGATGTGGGGTGGCAAAAACACAGGTTCAATCAACACCAAAACGCGAAACAATTTTGGGCGGCGCAAAGCGGCAAACATGGTAGCCACCGCGCCCATGGAGTGCCCCACGCCGATGATCTGTTGTAATCCCTGCTGATCGAGAAAGTGAATCAGGTCGTCGGCAAAGAGCTGCCAGTCGGTCATTTCACGGGGGTTGGCATGTGGCCACAACGGCCGTTGCTGCATCGCCAGCACGCGGTAATGGGGGCGCAGTTCGTTGATAAACAGCCGGTAGCTGCCCGGCGGGTAGCCGTTGGCGTGGGCAAAGTGCAGCAGCGGTCCTTCACCGCCAAAGTCCAGGTAAGGGATGGGTGTCATTCAGGAGTAACCAAATGCAAGGTGGGGAAATAGGTTTGGTATCTGCGCGCATCCCGCGTCATTAAGGGCATGTTCAACACAGCCGCGTGCGCGCCGATAAAGAAATCTGGTAAAGGCAGCGATTTTGTGCCTCCACTCTGCCGGTAACGCAAAAAGACTTTTCCGGCCAAAAACAGCACCTCCTTCGGCAGCGTCAGCATCTCAAATCCGGCTCTGCTAATTGCCTCTTCCAGTTCCTCAATCCGCGCAAAGCCAATAGACAGTTCCGCATAAATGATCGGATTGATATACAGAGCGCCGGCACCATCGTATTGGGTCAACATCCTCTCGGACCAATTTGCCCAAACAGGATCATCTAGAAAGAGATCGAGAATGACGTTCGTGTCTACCAGAATACCATTCATTGCTGATAGTAACAGGCAACACGTGCAGCTATTGGCCCCAAAGCTGCATGTGCCGGAGCTTTCATGGTGTGTTTACCCCTCTGACCGCGTTAACGCCATGATTTCTGCGGTACTCATTTTCACAGTAGCAATACCGCGCAGCGCGGCAAAGCGATTGGCGGCAGGTTGTCCGTTTCGCTTCACCAGGTAAACGCGGCCATCATCTGCAACAACAAAATCCACCTCGCTTTGGCTCCTGATGCCCAGCTTTTGGCGAATTTCTATTGGAATCGTAACCTGTCCTTTGCTTGTAACGCGCATCTAAACCTCCTGGCAAATACACCTTTACTGGACACTGGCGTTTTTGCTGGCTGCCAGAGTGGTGCGATTTGCCAAATCGCGTTACGGCACCAGAGGTCAGCTCAAATTTCGCCAGACTCCAGTGGCAAAATAATTTGGTAAACATGCAGCAGTAGGTGATGGTTTTGTAAGAGTATTACCTGGTAATACCAGCTTGATTTTACTTCTAACAGGCTCAACGGTCAATCTACAAGGATTTGCAAAAGCTGTCGCGTCACCGCTTTGGTGTCTGGGCCGATGTCGCCGGGTGGGCCAACGCAGGCGGGGCAGCCGTCGCGGCAGCGGCAGCTGCTGACCAGCTCCAGAGCACTGCGCAGCAGGTCGTCGTGCAGCTCGTAGAGGCGCTGGCTGAAGCCAACGCCGGCCGCCACCCGTTCGTAAATCACCAGCGTGGGCGCTTTGGTCAGCGGGCTGAGGCTTTCCATGCTGACGAGAATGTCGCCGGGGTCGCACATGAGGAAGAGGGGGGCCAGGTTGCGCAGGGCGTAGCCCAGGCCGCCGAGGGCAGAGCGGGTCTGCTGCCCTGCTTCTGCCTGGCGGTGGCAGGATGGGCAAAGGGTGATGAGGTTGTCTGGCTCGTTAGCTGCCAGGTAATGGTCGTTCTGGCCAGGGAGGTAGGTGAATTCGCGAAACGGCCGTATGTGATGCACATGCAGCATTCCTTCGCTGGCCCCACACCTGCAGCAGCGATAGCCATCCCTTGCCAGCGCCAGCTTGCGCTGCTGCGGCCAGTTGGGGCCATAGTCGTTGGGGCGCAGCAAAATACCCAGGTCGTACAATCGTTCCGTCAACGCCGGGCCCAAAATCAGCCAGTAGCCGCTCGTCTCCAGGGTCATCGCCGGCAGGTCAATTGCGCCATAGCCCAGCGTTTCGTGCGTGTAGCGCTTGATTTTGCGGTAGCCGCTGGCCTGGGTGACGACGGTTACGTTGCCCCAGGCGCGCAGGAGTGGGGATTGGGCAGTGCGGCCTGTGGGGCGCTCCTCTTCCTCCTGCGGGCGCAGAGCCTGGATGGTGCTGCCGATGCTGGCGCGGGTGTAGTAGTCTACGTCCACGGGGCGGGCATAAGCAATACGGCCGTCCCAATCCAGGTGCTCCACCAGGTATGTGCGCGCCTGGTGCATGTAAATGGCCCCCTCGTACAGCAGCAGGGGCACGCTCTCCAGGTCTACTTCACCAATAATTTCATTGTCCGCCGCCACGTCGTGAATCAGCACCGTGTCGTCGCCACTGGTGCGCAGCGAGACGGCGTGCGCAGGCACGCCTTCACCCAGCCAGTGGTACTGGCTGCGCGTCTGATGCAGGTCGCCTGCCTCTTGCAGCGCCTCCAGCAGCGGGTCAACAGGCGCATAGCCGCCAAAGCTCTCCCCTGGCTGGAAGGGCAGCTCATAGGCAGCGCAACCCAGGTGGCGCAGCAAAATGCGCAGGTTATCGGGGTTGATGAGGGCGTGTTCCGGCGAACGGCCGAACAGATAGCGCGGATGATTGCAGATGTATTGATCCAGGGCACTGTTGCTGGCGATCAGCACGGCCACGGATTGCGCTGTGCGCCGCCCGGCGCGCCCCGCCTGCTGCCACACGGAGGCAATGGAGCCGGGGTAGCCGGTGATCACTGCGGCGTCTAGCTGGCCGATGTCTATGCCCAGCTCCAAGGCGTTAGTAGCCACGACGCCGCGCAGCTCCCCGGCGCGCAGCCCCAGCTCAATGTCGCGCCGTTCCAGGGGAAGGTAGCCGCCGCGGTAGCCGGTAACGGCCGTTTCCCCCTTACCCAGGTACACCAACTCATCGCGAATGTAGGCCAGTAGCAGCTCCACCGTCTGCCGCGCGCGGGCAAAAATGATTGTCTGGATATTTTCAGCGAGAAAGGTGACGGCCGTATCCTTAGCCGCCAGCACCACGCTGCCGCGCAGCCCCAGCACCTCGTCAATGATCGGCGGGTTGTAGAGAATGAACTGCTTTTCGCCCAGCGGCGCACCATTTTGCGCTTCATCCACCAGCGTAAAAGGGGCGCCCACCAGCCGTTGGGCGTGTTCCTGCGGGTTGGCAATGGTGGCCGAACAGCAAATGAACTGCGGGCTGCTGCCGTAAAAGTCACACAGCCGCCGCAGCCGCCGCAGCACATTGGCCACGTGGCTGCCAAAAATGCCGGTGTAGGCGTGAATCTCATCCAGCACCACGAACTCTAGCCCGCGCAGCAAATTGCGCCAGGTGGTGTGGTAGGGCAAAATGCCGGCGTGCAGCATGTCCGGGTTGGTGATCAGGATACCGTCGGCGGCGCGGACCTTGCGCCGCTGGCTCTGGGGGGTGTCGCCGTCGTAGCTGTGCACCTCAATGGGTAAATGGCCGTTGCTAATCAGCGCCGCTGTTTCGGCTAACTGGTCGTGTGCCAGGGCTTTGGTGGGAAAGAGATAAAGCGCGCGCGCTTTGGGGCGCTCCAGCAGCCGCTGCAAGACGGGCACGGTGTAGCACAGCGATTTGCCAGAAGCGGTGGCCGTGGCAATGACCACATTTTCGCCGCGCAGAACTGCGTCAACGGCCGTTGCCTGATGCGTGAATAGCTGTTCGATGCCCCGGGCGCGCAGCGCCGCCCACAGCTTTTCTGCCAGTGGCGCCTGCACGGGGGCAAACCGCGCCGCACGCACGGGCAGCCGTTGCCAGGCCACCACGCCTTGCATAAAGTCGCGGTTCAAGCGCAGGGCAGAAAGCAATTCACCGAGCAACATAACGTAACTATTGTGCAATCAGAGCCGAAATGGCTCAAAAATACGAAAAACAAATGCCTTTGAAAAACGGTAGGGGCAATTGAATCACCCCATTGCCAAAACGCAGGGAGCGGCCTGCGTAACAACTCTGCTCAGTGA
>CALEAD010000044.1 GCA_937943625.1 uncultured Anaerolineae bacterium
GGTGGCTCAACGCAAAGCGGATAAAGTCAAGATCACCTGGCAGTTCTCAGTGCAATCGGCTCGTTGCAAGCTCAACTCGCATTATGTTAAGGTTCATTCAGACAACGAAAAGTTTAAGGAAATTTAGTTTACGGTGTACTTAACTTGTAACCGATTCCGTTACGCGCAAAATGCGGACAACACGGCCGTTAACTCCTCCAGCTTGTGTATGATTGCCTCAGGCTGGATGTGGTCGGGCAGGTGGAAGCGCTGGCTGGAGCGGATGAGGATGGCGGAAAAGAGCATGGCGTCAAAATAGCCGTCCAGACCAAAGCGACGCAAATCATGGATGTGCGCCTGGCCTGTGAACATCGTATTCGAGAGCAGACCCAGCCTGTCTCCCAGTGCTTTGACGGCCGCCAGCGCTTCTTGCGCCCCCGGCAGCGGGTGCGCCTGAGTACAAATGGCATTTTCGTACTGTGTGGCTGCCTCTGTCAGCCAGGACGGCCTTACTCCATTGGTGCCGCAGCAGACGAGCAGCAATTTGTGCAATACCTCTGCCAGGCGCAAATTTTGCCGTCCTTCCACGGTCGCCTGCCAGCGCCCCGGCAGCAGGCCAAAATAGGTATCGCGCAGGTTGGTAAAGGGGGGCAGCGCCACTCCCTTCTTTTGCAGGTTGGCGTAGGCTGCCTGCAAGCCCGGCGTTTCCAGCGCCGGCCAGGAGGCGTATGGCCCAGCATATTCCAGCAGCGTGCCTCCCAGGTCAAAAATGATTGTGGTTACAGTCATTTCTTTTTGCCCAATGGGCATGGTTCATGATACGTGGAAAAGATGCTTTACAGCTGTTTTGGCCGCTGACAGCAGACCGCCCATCACCGGCAAAATCGCGGTCGGCGGTCAAAAATTGTAAAGATCGCTTGAACCATGCCAGAATTTTTACCCGCTTTACTTGTCCATAACCAATGACGGGTTATTCCCAGTCAGTTACAATTAGGGTATGGATATTTTACACGGATTAAACGAAGCGCAGAAAACGGCCGTTACCGCTCCGCCCGGTCCTGTGTTGGTGCTGGCCGGCCCTGGCAGCGGCAAAACCCGCGTGCTCACCTACCGCATTGCCTACCTCATCCGCGAACTCAACGTAGCTCCCTGGCACATCATGGCCGTCACCTTCACCAACAAAGCGGCCAGAGAGATGAACCATCGCATTGAGCAACTGCTGGATGGGCAGCCGCGCGGCCTGATGATGGGCACCTTTCACAGCACCTGCGCGCGCATCTTGCGCCGCGAAACGAACAACCTGACCTACTACCAACCCGATTTTGTCATCTTTGACGCAGACGACCAGTTGCAGGTGGTGAAGCAGGTGCTGAAAGACCTAAACCTGGACGACAAAAAATTCCCGCCCTATAAAATGCTCAGCGGCATCAGCAGCGCCAAGAACGAGCTGATCACGCCGCAGGAGTATACGGCCGGCAACTACATTGCCGCCGTTACCCAGCGCGTTTATGCCCGCTACCAGGAAATTTTGCGCCACAACAACGCCATGGACTTCGACGATTTGCTGATGAACCTGGTGCTGCTCTTTAACGAGCGCGCGGACATTTTGCAAAAGTACCAGGAGCGTTACCAACACCTGCTGGTAGATGAGTTTCAGGATACGAATACGGCGCAGTATGCGCTGATGCAGCAGTTGGCAGCCAGCCACCAGCACATTTTTGTCGTCGGGGATTCTGACCAGGCGATCTACAAGTGGCGCGGCGCCGACTATCGCAACATCAACCGCTTCCGCGAGGCGTACCCGGAAGCGCAGGTGATTTTGCTAGAGCAGAATTACCGCTCGACACAGCTCATTTTAGACGCGGCCAAGTCGGTGATTCGCCACAACAGCAACCGCGTGCACAAGGATTTGTTTACCACGCGCCAGGAGGGCGCACCGATTGTGCTGTACGAGGCGTATGATGAGCGCGAGGAGGCCGAAACAGTGGTGAACGCGATTCAGGGGCTGCTGCTGGAGGGGTATGCGCTGAGCGATACGGCCGTCATGTACCGCACCAATGCCCAATCCCGCGCCCTGGAAGAGGCGTTTATGCGTGCCGGGCTGCCCTACCGCCTAGTGGGGGCGACGCAGTTCTACAAGCGGCGCGAGGTAAAAGACCTGCTGGCTTACCTGCGCCTGGTACATAATCCTGCTGATTCCGTGAGCCTGAACCGCGTGATTAACGTGCCGCCGCGCGGCATTGGCGCAAAGACGCTGGAAGCGCTGGCAGCCTGGGCACAGCAGCAGGGGCAACCGGCGGCCATGATGCTGATGGCGCTGGCCGCCAATGTGGAGATGCCACACCCCTTTAGCGGCCGGGCGCTGCATGCGCTGCGCCAGTTTGGTGAGATGCTGCGCGCCTGGATGCGCCTGCGTGACCAGCAGGTGAGCGTGGGTGACCTGTTTGATGCGATTGTGCAGCAGACAGAGTATCGTCGTTACCTGGAAAGCAGCGCCAAAGACAGTGAGGAGTACACAGACCGCTGGGCAAACGTGATGGAATTGCGCAACACGGCCGCAGAAACGGCCGTTTCCCTCACCGACTTCCTCGAAAATGCCGCCCTCGTCTCAGAAACAGACAACCTGGAGGCGGGTATTCCCGCCACCACCCTGCTGACACTGCATGCCGCCAAAGGGCTGGAGTTTCCTGTGGTGTGCATTGTGGGGCTGGAAGAGGGTATTTTGCCCCACAGCCGCTCGCTGGACAGTCGCGAAGATTTGGATGAGGAGCGCCGCCTCTTCTACGTGGGCCTGACGCGCGCCATGGACCGCCTGGTGCTGCTGCACGCTTTTCGCCGCGTTACCTGGGGGCAGGCGGAAGAGGCCGTGCCGTCGCGCTTTTTACGCGAAATTCCTGCCGACCTGCTGACGGGAGGCAGCGCTGCAGCGCGGCGACAGCAAACCAAACAGCGCGTCACAAGCTGGCACTGGCGAGACGAATCGGACAAAACGGCCGCACCTGCGCGCGCCGGCATTGGGGAGAAGCAGGAGGAGATGGGGAAACGGCCGTTTAGCGGCCAATCTTCCCGCTCCGCCAGCGCGGCCATGCCGGAAAAGTGCCTGCCCCGGCCCAGAGACGAGGCAGACCCGCTACCGGTTGCCCCCGGCGCCCCCCAATTTCGCAGCGGCCAGCGCGTGCGCCATGCCAGATTCGGCGAGGGCACGGTGATAGATAGCAAAATTGTGGGCAACGACGAAGAGGTACACGTCGCCTTTGCTGGCGAAGGCGTTAAGCGGCTGGCCGCCTCCTTTGCCCGCCTGGAAGTTCTGGATTAGGACCGAGAGCGGTGAAGCGTGAAACATGAACCGCTACGGGCTACTCGCTAACCACTCACACTACTACCCATGCACTATCTGATAGACGGACATAACCTGATTGGCAAGCTGCCAGACCTCCAGCTCAGCGACGCAGACGATGAGATTCGCCTGGTGCTGCGCCTGAAAGGGTGGGTAGCTGAGCAGACGCAGCGGCAGGTGACGGTGCTGTTTGATGGTGGCGTCACTGGTGGCATATCCCACCGCCTCTCCACGAAGGCGATCACGGTCGTTTTTGCGCCGCCGGGCAAAACGGCCGATGACCTGCTGCTTCAACGCCTCTCCAGCCTGCGCAACCCGGGCAACTACACCCTGGTCAGCAGCGACCGGCGCATTTTAGACGCGGCCAGGGTGGCGCGTATCAAGCACCTGAAGTCAGAGGAGTTTATTGCGCAGATGGGTTTTGTCTTCCGCGAGCCGGAGGAGACGCCGCGCCCAGCTGCTGCTCCTGCCGCACCCGCAGCGCCGGAAAAGCCAGAGCGCCCGCTGCTGAGCGAGGCAGAGCTGAATGAATGGCTGGCGCTGTTTGGCCCGGCGCCGCAAACAACGAAACGGCCGCGCGGCTCTTACAGCGTTGTGCGCAGGCAGGCAGAGCCGGAGGAGCCGCAGCAATTGCGCCCCCCAGAGCCGCGCAAACGGCCGCGCACACGCACGGAATACGCGGCAATGGCAGAATCGGATAGCCCGGAACTGGATGAGGCGGAAGTGGCAGAGTGGCTGGCGCTGTTTGCTGTGGCCACGTCCGGGACGCAACGGCCGTCGCCTGCGCCATCCCCGCCCGGCAAGTCTCATTCTGTGCGCAAAAAGCAGCAGGGAGACGGCCGTCTTGTGACGATGAAAAGCGCGCCACGCAAGCTGAGCCGCGAAGAAGTAGCGGATTGGCTGCAACTGTTTGGCGGCGAACAGAGTTCGTGAGCGCGCGCACGAGCAGGGATGGAGAGCCAAAGGAAGCGCGAGAGCGAGAGGAAGAGTCTGAATAAGCTCCCGCTCTTGTTGTTTTTGGTAGAAGCTTCATAGGCAAACGGCTGTCGGTGGTCTGTGGTCGGTAGTCGGCGGTCATTTTCAAGGGAGTAAGACGGCAATGAGCACCTCATTTGACGACGCGCTGACCTTTTTATTTGCCCAGGCGCACGCGCAGTTTGGCAATACCGTCAAGGGGTATTGGTTCTATTGGTTCTATGAGAGTGAGCACTGCCCCGGCTGTGGCCGGCTGGTGGACAAGCTGCGCTATAAAGGGAAGGATACGCTTTCGCTAAACGCCTTTATCTACCGGCGGCGGGGCATTTTGATTGGCTACCTGCTCTGCGCCCAGTGTGCCAGGGCAATCATGCGCGCGGCGCAGCAGCAGCCGGGGCGGCAAACGGAGCGCCACGCCGTGATTGAGGATACCCTCAGCCGCGCCTACGAGGCGCACATGAATTCGCTGGATGGGTGAAGGGCAACGGCCGTTTGCCGGGGTACTTGTGCCCCATTGTCGGTGTAGGGGTGAAAGGAGTATGATGGGTAAATACGGCCGTGGTTGCAGTCGCACCAAATTAACGTTGATCTTGCCCGATACCCGATAACCACCAATGGAATGCGGAGTAGGGTATTCGGAAAACGCACAGCTAATCCACGACTTACACCGAAAATCCCCTGATTTTCATGTAATTTTGTCCGATAAAGCAAGTAATAATCGGATTAAGTATACCGTAAACTAAATTTCCTTAAACTTTTCGTTGTCTGAATGAACCTTAACATAATGCGAGTTGAGCTTGCAACGAGCCGATTGCACTGAGAACTGCCAGGTGATCTTGACTTTATCCGCTTTGCGTTGAGCCACCAGGGAAAGAACTTCCC
>CALEAD010000045.1 GCA_937943625.1 uncultured Anaerolineae bacterium
ATGTTTGTATGTGACTCATGGCGACCTCGTTGTGAAATGTCGCTATGAGCCTGCCACTATTGAGCAGGTTGTAAAGGTTCGACTTTTATTTTTGGCGATTTTTCATGAAATCGCTTCTGATTGTGCAAAACTTACGCTAAAGGAGAACCAATATCATGAAAAACGAATTTCAATCACAAGCCCCGGGAACCCATACACTGGCCATTGTCAGTCTGGTTTTGTCAATTCTTGGACTCGTAGGCGTCTTGCCCCTGGTCGGCTCCATTGGCGGTATCGTCTCCGGAAACATCGCCCGCAAAGAAATTCTGGCCAATCCAGATTTGCACAGCGGGGAAGGCATGGCTCGCGCCGGTGTTGTGCTGGGATGGGTTGGCGTCGGTCTGGCCATATTACTGTGCTGCCTCATTGTGGCTGCCCTACTGTTCTTCATGCCTGTGCGGCTGATGTAGAATGACCCCCAGGGGTTGAACAAAAACCCTTGGGGGGGATTTTTTGCCTTATGAAGCCATCAAGCTGGATAGAAAAGGCGCAGTCGTTATTGCGCCAGTTGAAGTGGCAGTTAACGCTGACTTACGTGCTGGTCTCGGTTACGGCCGTTTTCATTGCTGCCTGGTGGGCCATTATTGCCGTAGCCCTTTACCTGGGACGCGCCTACGCAGACTTGAACTGGCAGGAGGCATTGCCAGACGTCGTGTTGCCCGCGTTGCGCGACATTTTACCCAGCGCCCCCCTGCTCATCCTGCCCGCCTTGCTCATCAGCACCTTTTTTGGCTTTCTCAGCGCGCGCTGGCTGGACGCGCGCCTGACCAGCTTACGCAACGCCGCGGCCGCCTGGCAGCAAGGAGATTTCGCTGTGCGCGTGACGGATGTGTCGGCAGATGAGATCGGCCGTTTTGGCGCTGAACTCAACGAGATGGCGGCGGAACTGCACGCGCTGCTGCAAACGCGCCAGGAATTAGCGGCGCTGGAGGAACGCAACCGGCTGGCGCGCGACCTGCACGATTCGGTCAAGCAGCATCTGGCGGCGGCGGCGCTGCAAATTGGCGCCGCCGAGGCTTTGCTGCCGCAAAACCCAGGCGCAGCAGCCGCCAGACTGGCGGAAGCAGGTAACCTGACCCACCTGGCGCAGCGGGAATTGGGCAGCATCATCTTCGCCCTCCAGCCGGTGTCGCTGAGTCAGTACGGGCTGGTTGAGGCCTTGCGCCATTACGCCGAGAACTGGTCGCGCCAGTTTGGCATTGCCGTAAAATTGGATTTTACTGGCGCGCGTGCATTGCCCCCGGAAATTGAAGGGGCACTTTTCCGTTTTGCCCAGGAAGCCTTGAGCAACGTGGCGCGGCACAGCCACGCCATAGCCGTGCAGCTTGGGCTACACATTGGTAAGGACGAACTGCAAATCACCATACAAGACAATGGCCGGGGTTTTGACCCGGCGCAAGAGCCATCCGGCGGGCTTGGTCTGCACAATATGCGCCAGCGCATGGCTGAACTGGGCGGCGAAGCGGTGTTTGCAACCGCGCCTGGCCAGGGTACGACTCTTTCCGCTCGTTTGCCGCTGCGGAATTAAGCGTTGAGGTAATTATGACAGAACCGGTAAAAATTTCGCTTATTTTGGTTGACGACCATGCGGTTGTGCGCCAAGGGCTGCGCGCTTTCCTGGAAACCAACCCTGACATGGTGGTTGTGGGGGAGGCGGCCAGTGGGGCAGAAGCGCAGCGGCTGGCAGAGGAATTAGCGCCTGACGTGGCCCTGGTGGACCTGATTATGCCTGGCATGGACGGCGTGATGACCACGCGGCAGATTCGCCAGGCCAGCCCGCGCACCCAGGTGATCATCTTTTCCTCGTTTCATGGGGATGAGCACATCTTCCCGGCCATGCGCGCCGGCGCTTTGTCTTATTTGCTGAAGGAAGCGCGGCCAGCCGAGGTAGCTGACGCTGTGCGTAAGGCAGCGCAAGGGGAAGCGATTTTGCACCCAAAAGTGGCCGCCCGCATTGTGCAGGAGCTGCAAGGGAATAAGGCAACGGCCGTAAACCCCTTCACCGAGTTGACCGAACGGGAGCTGGCAGTGCTGCGCCTGATTGCCGACGGCATGGCCAACCAGGAGATAGCCGAAGCGCTGGTTATTGGCGAGCGCACCGTTAAAAGCCACGTCAGCAATATCCTGAGCAAGCTGCACCTGGCGGACCGGACACAGGCGGCCGTTTATGCCTGGCGGGAGGGCATTGTGCGCAAAGATGCATTATAATGTCCCCATGTCTCACCCCATTCTGGCAACCAAGCTATGGCTACCTTTCTTACAATCCAGCCTGGTAGCCCGCCCCCAACTGCTTGCCTGGCTCAATGAGCATCTAAATTGTAAATTAACCCTCATCTCTGCTCCGGCCGGTTTTGGCAAAACGACGCTGCTGGCGGCGTGGTGGGGGCGGTAGGGGCGTATGGCCATACGCCCCTACCGGTTTATACGCCCGGTCACGGGGCCACGTATAATTTGTCTCCTTGCCACATGGCGGGGTTGTTGTGGATATAATTGGCAATGTTGATGTAGGCTTGTTCATTGCGGATAACGTGTTCCCAATAATTCCGCTGCCAGATGGGTAAACCGGGTGTGCCTCGAAGGATGTTAATTTGGCTGGTTACGGCCGATTTGAACCCACGCACAATGGCCCCAACGGTATGGGATGGTGACCGAAATCCCATCGAGGCGTATGGCAACACGGCCTCACCAGCGCGGGTAATGATGATGATCACGTGGATGTGGTTGGGCATGATAACCCATTCGCCCAATATGACATAGGGACGTATAGAAGGGGTTTTCAACCATTTATTCCGCACAATTTCACCGTAGGCGTTTAATTGCATGGTCGGTTGCGGGGGTGTGTGGCCATGCGCCTCTATAATTTTGCCAAATAGACATTCGCGGTTATGGGTACAAATGGTGATAAAATACATGCTGGCCTGGGAATAATCATATCCTTTTAATCGAATTGACCGGCGGTGATGTTTGTTGGGGTCGTAATGTGATTGTTGGGCCGTCGTTCGTTCCCGTTTTTTTGTAGGGGCGTGTTGCCATGTGCCCCATAATACCGGTATGATGGGTGCCTGGCAATACGCCTTTCTGCGGCTACGCTAGCACGGTCATTATGATTCAGGCACAAATCGCCCAATAAAACCTGGAGAATGAGACATGCCGCTGGAAAAATGAACCCCATAAAAGCCGTCATCCTTTTGTTATTTCTGACTATAGGCTTGGGGGTTGCGCTGGTTCGGGCTAATGACACGGCCGTCCTGCCCAACCTGGAACAGTTCCTTGATGACGCCATTGAGCGCCAACTGGCCGAACTAAACATCCCCGGCGCAGCCGTGGCTGTTGTGGCCGATGACCAATTGCGGCTGGCCAAAGGGGATGGCCTGGCCGACCTGGAGCAGAACTGAGCGGTGGACGGTGAGCGCACCCTGTTCCGCACTGGCTCGGTAGGCAGGCTGATCACCTGGACGGCTGTTATGCAGCAAGTGGAGCAGGGGGGGCTAGACCTGCACGCCGACGTCAACGACTACCTGGATTTCGCCATTTCGGCCACCTTTGCGGAAGCCATTACCCTGGTCCACTCGATAACGCACACCGCCGGTTTTACTGACCAGGGGGAGGCGCTGTTTGTCCTGTCCGCCGAGAAAATAATGCCCCTGCGCCAATATCTGGTTGAGTTGCAGCCGAATCGGAGGTTATGAAGAAAAAAACGTGGAAATGGGTTCCCCTGGGCTTGATTAGCTTCCTGGCGCTGTTGGTGGGGGGAAGCTACCTGAGCCATCAATTGCGCCTGCCCCGCGAAGCGGCAGCCTACCCGCCACCAGCTGCACGTCTACCTGCTGGATGTGAGCCATTACATCCACAACTTGGCGACGGACACCATTGCCGCTGAGACGCGGCTATTCCTAAAGAAGACTGCATGAACAGTGGTAAACCACCACGAATGAAAAGCGCGAGTAACAACTCGAGACGAATAAACGAATGAGTTGGCCGTCAGCGGTTGACGGTCATTCTTACAAGGAGAAAAAATGAATACAACCACCATCATCAACAAGCAAAATGCCAGCGCCACCTACCCTACCCGTTTTGGCAAAACGTTTCTTACCCTTTTTGGCCTGGGATTACTCGGCGTTCTTACACTAATACCCATGATTATGACGCAATTAGAGGCACTGCCCTCGGAACTGACCGAATTGCCCACGCCCGTAGTTGCGCTGCTGTCACTGCTCAACCCCGCTATCTTGCTGGCGATTGCCGTAGCCATTGGTACGCTGTTGGCCCATCGGATTGGCTTGCGCTCTTTGGTGGCGGAGAGGGTGCGGCTGGGAACGGCCGTTTGGCCCAACCTCCGCCCCCACATCCCCCTGGCCTTTGGCGCCGGCCTCGTTTTTGCCATCGTCGTCCTGGGACTGGACCAGCTCATGAATCCTTTTGCCAATGCCGAGATCATCGGCGAGATGCCGAATGAGGGCAACCCTTTCATGCAACTGCTGCTGGGTTTGCTGTATGGTGGTATTACCGAAGAGCTACTGCTGCGCTGGGGCATTATGAGTCTACTTGCCTGGCTGGGCTGGCGCGTTTTCCAGCGGGGAGAAGGCGCACCCCGGCCGGCCATCATGTGGGCGGCGGTCATCCTGGCGGCCGTTTTGTTTGGCATAGGTCACCTGCCAGCTTTGGCGGGAATAGTCGTGCTGACGCCACTGCTTGTTTTCCGCACCATTCTGCTGAATGCCTTGGGCGGCCTGCTCTTTGGCTGGCTTTTCTGGCGGCGCAACCTGGAAACGGCGATGGTGGCACATGCTGCCGGCCACGTAGGATTTTTCATTGTCAATCTGCTTGCCCTGCTCCCTGGCGGCTAACTCCTGGTCATCGTGGCCCGCTTGATGATCGGCGTAGGGATTATTTTCAGCCTATTGCCGGTGTTGGAAGTCAAGAACCTGTGTGGTTATTGCGTCCTGTTAAGACGACGTGATTTTTCGACTACCGCCGCTGGCGGCTGGCCACATAGAAAAATAGCGTTCTATCAGCAGCCGTCGGCGGTCATTTCACAGGAGTGCTATGAGCAACACCTATTACATTTTCATAGCATTTATGGAATATTGTGAGACAGAAGAACAATTTCAGTGTTGCCCATGCTAGTCGTTCCCACGGATTTCACCATCCCAACGCCCGGCGCGTGCCAGGCAGAATCGGAGCTTGTGAAACTGAAGACCAGGTTGCCAGAAATGTAGATGTCAATTTGGGTGGAGCAATTCACCCGCAGGGCGGAAAATTCTCCAGCAGGAACTTTGACCGTCTCGACATTCCCGGCTTTGCAGGAGGTCGCCAGCACATTGCGCGATTCGATAGTCACGCCGCCAGTATTCTGCTGACCAAGATAGACAATGTTCTGCGCCCATTCCTCTCCCGGCTGCGGGTCGGCAGGGAAAGAAATGCCGCTGTTTGATTCAATCGTGAATTCGGCCTGCATATCGGCGCTGGCGACAGTGGCCCCAGAAGAAGGCGTCAGGCTGATCAGGTTGCCATTCTCACAAGCCCAGCTGCCCTTCCGGGTCGTCCCGGCGCTGAAGACATCCTGGTCATCAAAGCCATCGGCGCGAACGGCCGTCACGGTTCGCGTGAATGTGCCACTGCTTACACCGCTCAACTGATATTGCCAGGAAGCGTCCTGAACAATCGGATAATAGGTGTTCTGACATTGACCCAAGTCCGGCACACTGCTGATCGGGTCGGAAGGAGTTGCAGTCGGTTCGGCGGCCTGCTGGGAATTGGGAAGCAGCCTTTCCTCGAACAACCGTGCCAGAGCAATGAGCGCCTGCCGCTCAAAGCCGCGCCCATCTAGCGCCAGATACCAGCCATTGACAACGGCCTGGATAGATACCTGACCATCCCGCTCCTGAACAATCGCAACCTCGCCCAGCGTCAGGGCTTCGGCGTCCGCAGCGGAATCGAGATATTGCATTCGGCCGTCGTAGGCTTCTTTGCCCGGCTGGTTGGTAATAACCGTGACATATACCGTCTGCCCGCCACTGAAATTGTAGTAGCATGCCGTCCGGTTTATTTCGGCTTCAGGGACTTTTTCGGCAGGCGTTTGGCCGAGCAAGGCGCTGAAATCGGAATCGGCCAACAGGTCGCATTCCTCCATCGCCGCGGTGTCAAGCGCGCGCGGGTCGAGGCTTGCAGGGGCGGCCTCGGGGGTTTCGAGGCTTGAAGGAGCAGACTCGGGAGTGTCGAGCGCATGCGGTTCGAGACTTGAAGAGGCGGACGGCGCGATGGGTTGGGAGGTCGGCTGGGCCGCCTCTGTTGGCATAGGAGGCGTGGCCGGCGCGGAAGGCGTGCCCTGGCTACAGGCCGACGCAGCCAGTGCAAGCAGGGTAAGGGCAAGGGCAAGGGAAATTGATCTCATGTTCATCCTTTTCGTTTCATGGATAAAACGCGGCATATGCCGGGCATTTATTCTCCCCTCTATCCCCATCATATTATTATAAGCAATATGCGTCCTCGAAACGTCCTCAGGTCTCAAATTACGATTTTCCGCAGAGATTCGGCAGAGGAACTCGCCATCGCAAGTTGAAACGGCGCAAAGGCGGTCGTGGCCAGGGAGAGCAGTTCGGTGTGGTAAGTTTGGGCTTCGGCCGTCTCCCCCATCTCCTGATGCAATTTCATCATCCACAAAAGTGATTCACCAATGAGAATCACATCGGGGCAGGAGCGTGCCAGGGCGAGTGCTTTGCGCGCGACAGCGAGGGATTTGGCGCGGCGATTTTCAGCGCGTAGAATTGCCGCCTGGGTGAGTTTTGCCAGGACCTGCTGCGGCGCTTCGCCGGAATCTTGCGCCTGACTGGTCAATGTTTCGAGCAGTTCCCGGTCTATCGTGCTCGTATGCGCCTGGGCATAGAGCCATTCCAACTGCACGTTCTGGAGGAACTGCGGCACACCGCTGGACTGCGCGGCTTGAATAGCGCGCTGGTACGCCGCGCTAGACTGCTCTACGTCCCCTTTCAGGCGCTGCACGCGGGCGCGGAACAGGGCAGCCAACATAAGAACCGCCTGCAAACCAAATGCGGCGGCCTCGTTCTCCAGCGCAGTAAGCGAATCAGATGGGGCGCATCCCCTGGCCAGGGCGGTGAAAGCCAGGTAAACCCGCATGAGCAACTGCCCATAGCGGCTTTCGACCTGCCTGGCAATCTCCAGCCCATGCGCAAAATCGGATAGCGCCTCGTTCAGGCGACCCAGGCGCAAAAAGGCTGCGCCGCGCCCGGCAAATTTGCCCCACATGCCAGGCAAGTACGAATCCCCGGCCACTTCGATGGCCTGGTCGTAGGTTTTGATAGCTTCGGAATAGCGCCCGCAATTGAGCGCAATTTGTCCCTGCATGGTCAGGGCGGCGGATTCGAGTCGGCGCAGACCGCCACGCCGCGCAAGTTCTACTGTTTTGGCGAGGGTTTCGCCCGCTCCGGCATAGTCCTGAACGAAGACCAGCGCCGTGCCGAGGTGATTCAGGCTTTGGACAGTTTGCGCTGAGGGTTGGGTGAGGGGCTCTTCCAGCGCGAGCGCTTCGCGCAGGTCGCGAATGGTTTCCGCATGTCGCCCCAACATGAGAGCGGCCATGCTGCGAATGTTGAGGGCACGGATGATAGCCTGTGAATCGGCCAGCGCGCGGGATAGCAAGAGAGATTCATCAGCGTACTGCCAGGCTTCGGCGTAACGGTCGCTGGTGTAGAGGGCATAGGCCAGGCGGGAGAGGGCATGAGCGCGCAAGGGAGGAAAATCAACAGCGAGACGCAGAGCTTCTTTCAGGAGCGGCAGCGCGTCTGAGGCCTGCCCGCGATAATGGGCAATCACGCCGCGCTGGAGGGCAGCCAGGGCGCGCAGTTCGTGGCTTTCGAGCGAGGCATCGCCTGCCAGCAGGGATTCGGCGCGTTCAATCGCCTGCAAAGCCACGTCGAAGGCTGCCAGGTCGGTGTTTTCGCGGGCATCATCTAGCCAGAAGCGCGCAGCGAGCAGGGGAAAACCAGCACTCTGGTAATGTGCGGCAATGCGACCGGCAAATCCGCTCTCGCCCGCGTGAACCTGCTGCAGGGCCAGGGCAGTCTGCTGGTGAAGGGAAGCAGCGCGCGCAGGGGGAATCGCTTCGAGGATGATTTGATGGATCAGCTGATGGGGAAAGGCATAGTCTGCCGCGCCCGGCTGAGCGGATTCGGACAGAAAGCGGTTGGCAAATAAGCCATCAAGCGCGGCAGCATACGCCGAATCTGGCCAGACAAGCGAGGCTTGCAGCTCGCGGTCAAAAAACGAAAAACCGAGCAGGGCCGCCGCTTCGAGCATATCGCGCCCGGCGCTAGTCAACCCTTCCAGGCGCTGAACAATCGAATCACGCAGGTTAGGCAGGGAGGGGCGCACTCCCCGCGCCTGGCGGATGGTTTCGGCGGCTTCTCGCAATAGCAGCGGCAGACCCCTGGCGTAGTGGGTCAGTTCTTCGTAGAGCGAGGGCGGCAGCGTTTCTTCGCGCAGCAGGGTTTTCAGCATTAGCTGTGTTTCTTCTTCGCTAAACGTTTGCAGCGGAATCTCGACCAGGGCGCGTCGCTGGCGCAAAGCGCGTTTGAGTTGCAAGAGTAGCGGGGGCAGTTCTTGTAGGCGGTGCGTAACGAGAATGAGCAGGGAAATCGCCGGGCTGGTTTCGGTCAGTTCGCGTAGCACTTCTAGCGAGGGGTCATCGGCCCAGTGCGCGTCTTCGAGAATCAGGATGAGCGGACGAGCCAGCGCCAGAGCGTGAAAGGCCTGCCGCAGAGCGGCGCGCAATTCGCCAGCATTCGGTTGGGAAACGGCCAGCAGGCCGGGCCTGAGCAGGGCAAGGTCGGGGACGAGCGGCAATAGGCGGTTCAACCATTCCGGCAGAATCTCCTCGCTGCGGGCCAGTAGAGGTGCGGCGGCGTTGAGAATCTGTCCCCAGGGCGCGTATGGACGGGGCGGGGAATTGTTTATTGCTGGCAGGCAGGAAGCCCACAGGACGCGCGGCGCGGATTCCCCGGTGTTCTTGGCCAGGCGGCGCAGGGCTTCTTGCAGAAGCGCTGTCTTGCCGACCCCTGCCGGGCCGGAGATGAACACAGCCCGTCCCTGTCCGTTGACCAAACTGTGGAACAGGGTGTTGAGATGCTCCAGTTCGAGTTCGCGGCTGATAAAGAGAGGTATGGCGGCCTTTTGAGGCGCAGCCAGGCGTACCAGGCGGTTGTGCAGGATGTCGCTGTAGAGCGTCATCGTCTCGGGCATGGGTTGGGTCTGGAGTTCGCGCTCCAATTCGCGCGCCAGGGTCTGGTAAGTTGCAAGTGCAGCAGTACGGTTGCCGGTTTGAGCTTCCAGGGTCATCTTCAAACGGACGGCTTCTTCGTCCCAGGGGTCAGTCAGCAGCAGGCGGCGCACCCATCCAAGGGCGCGGGACAAATCGCCTCGTTCCGCATAGGCCTGTGCCAGATTTTTGAGCAGCGAAAGGAGCCGCTCGCGCAAGGCTTCACGCCGGATAATGACAAAATCATCTCCGCCAATTTCAGTGAATAGGCCGTCGCGATACAGTTCGACGGCGCGTTCCATCTCTTTGAGGCTCTCTCCGGCCTGCTCAAAAGCGGTCACATCTACCCAAACAAGCGCAGAAGCGTGCCAGGAGACAATCTGCGGCGCGATGAACAACAGGTCGCGCGCCGGAGGCGGCAGTAGGTTGCGGACAAGGTACAGGTGACGGCGCAGGTTGGCAAGCGCTTCGGCTTCGGGTTCATCGGGCCAGAGCGTAAAAGCCAGGTTCTTGCGGGGGAGTGTTTCTCCGGGCTGCAACACCAACCGCGCAAGCAAGCAGAGCAGGCTCTCTCGACGGGGCAGGGGGTAGGTCTGCCCGCCATACTCCAGGCGAGGTTTGCCAAAAAAGAAGAAGTGGACGAGGGTGGTCTGCACAGGCGGTATACTAAAAATTGTAGTAACTGTTCAGCCTCTCAAGACCTGACAGGCTTTCATCTTTGACGAGGTATCGTGCTGGTAGATACCTGTCAGGTCTGAATGGTTACAAATTGTGCAAATTGGCGGGAGTCCTGGGAACGTGGTGGGTAATAGACCAAAATAAGGGAAAAAACTGTAACTCCCAAATGAAATGATAATGCCCGGGAAGAAAGTGGTCAAGTAACAGCCCGCAATAACAGCAATTCTCAATTTGACCCTTTTTTGGGGTGACATCCCTCATCACTCGCCAGAAACATTCGCTAAGTGCATTGCTTACAAGTTAAGTTGATTGATGATTTGTCAAGGGCTATTGCCAACCTTTTTCCGTCGTTTGCACAGGGCAAGTAGGCCGCCTGGTTGTCGCCCCCATTCCTCAACCCCCTTCCCACCGCGGGGGAGGGGTAGGGGGGCCGCTGTGAATCAATTATGGAGGCAACCCAGGTTGGCCAATGAAGTGGGGCAAGACAGGGCTTGACAAAATGAAAGGTAAGGAGCAAGTTCGTTTAGTTACCACTGAACTCTAAACTCAAGTGAACTAATCCCTTCCGCTGGAATTACGCTGAAGGCGGGCGTTCCATCCTGTGCCTGGAAGTGTATGCCGATGGGGCGCCGTCACTGGCGCCAACGGCGTCAATAACTCGCTCACCCTCGCCCAGCTCTGGACGATGATCACGCTGGGGCGACACGGGCTGATGGTGCCGCGCCTGCACTGACACGATTTTCAGCGGCAAGTTCCTGAGGACGTTTTGAGGACGCTCCCCCGGTATAGTGGGATTGTGACGGCCGAAACCATGCTGATCAAACCATTTCAAGAGTAATTTCTGGGTCATGATTGAGCCAGAAACCCTACATTATTCCAGAAACCCTACATTATTATCAGGAGACTTTATTATGAAACCCATAACCTTGTTTTTTTTCTCAGTTATCCTGCTGGCTTCGCTGGTCCTGGCCAGCCAGGGCACGCCGCCGGCGTATGCGGCGAGCTATGTTGTCAACTCACTGGCAGATAACACTGTAGGCGATGGCTTCTGCACCCTGCGCGAAGCCATTGAGAGCGCGAATAACGCCGGGAACGGCGACTGCGGCCCAAACAGCAACGCCAACGATACCATCACCTTCAACGTTAGCGGCACGATTACGCTTAATTCGACCTTACCCAACATTGTGAACGGACAGGGAACGTTAACAATTGACGGCGGCGGAAACATCATCATCAGCGGCAATAATCTCGTGCGGGTGATGTTTGTCAGTAACCTCGCAGATCTCACCCTGCAAAACCTGACGATTGCAAACGGCAAAGCCACTAGTGGCAATGGTGCTGGCGTCTACATCAACACCGGTGGCACGCTGGCGGTCATCAACAGTGTCTTCTCGAACAACAGCTCTGACAGTGGCAACGGGGGGGGCATCTACAACAACAACGGCACGGTGACGGTCAGTAACAGCAACTTCTCTGACAATAGCGCCGCTGCTGCCGGCGGTATCTATAACAACAATGCTGGCACGCTGACGGTGATTAACAGCTTCTTTTTCAACAACACTGCCACTGTTGGCGATGGGGGTGCTATCACGAACTTTGGCACGCTGATGGTAAATGACACGACCTTTATGCAGAACATCGCGTTGGCTGGCGGCGGTATCGCCAACTTTGGTGGCGGTACCCTAAATGTAAGTGGTAGCATCTTCGGCAGTAACAACGCTATCAGTGGTGGCGGCATCGTCAACTATGGTTCAGCTACGTTGACAGTCATAGATACGCAATTCTCTGACAACAATAGTGACGCCGGTAATGGCGGCGGCATTTGGAACGATGGCACACTGACTGCGATCAGCAGCCTCTTCTACAGTAATAGTGCCAGTGTGGGTGGTGGCATCCATAACCAGAGTGGCACGGTGAATGTGACTGTTAGCACCTTCTCTGAAAATGGCGCTGGCGTCAACGGCGGCGGTATCAACAACTTCGGCGGCACGGTGAATGTGACCAACAGCATCTTTGTCAGCAACGGCGCTGGCACTGGCATTGGCAATGGTGGTGGCATCAACAACATCAGCACGCTGACGGTCACGGGCAGCACCTTCTCTGGAAATAGCGCCACTACAAATGGCGGCGGTATCAATAACATCGGTACGCTGAATGTGACCAACAGCACTTTCTACGCTAACAGTGTCCTCAACAGCAACGGGGGCGGCATCAACAACGGCGCCGGCACACTGAATGTGACCAACAGCACTTTTTCTGCCAACATGGCTAACGGTGGCGGCGGCATCTACATCGCGAGCATCAGCTCTAGCGCAACGCTCAAGAACACCCTCATCGCCAACAGCACGAGCGGCGGAGATTGTGTCACTTTCATCGGGTTGAGCAGCAGCAATAACAACCTTATCGAAGATAGCACCAACGCCTGCGGTATGGTCCACGGTATGAACGGCAACATCGTTGGCCAGGACCCCAACCTCGGCGCGCTGACCGGTGCACCCGCTTACTTCCTACTTAACCCGGGTAGCCCGGCGATAGATGCAGGTGACAATGCCACTTGCGCTGCCCCGCCGGTCAACAGTCAGTCGCAAAACGGCGTAACCCGCCCCAAAGATGGGGATAACAACGGATCACCGATTTGTGACATCGGCTCCTATGAAGCAGAATCGCAAACCCAGCTTTACCTGCCCTTGATTCTCCGGCCATAGGGTCGAAAACGGTGTCTGATGTTCCGGGCCGTGCCGCTGATTTACCGCTGCGGCACGGCCGTTTACATCACGGTTATGGTAGGCGTGACCCAGGGCAATTCTGCGCCTGGCACGTCGCTCGTCTGGCAAAGGCCAGACTTCAGTCAGAACAAGCTACACGTGCGCATTATCTCTATTGAATTCACTGCTACTGGGGTGACATCCTGACCATGAGCAAGCCGCGTCGTGAAGTCACCTACGTCTTGCGTATCTGGCAGGAGCCGAGCAAGGTTTCTCCCCCCGGCGAGTGGCGTGGCATGCTGCGCTCGCTGGACGGCCGTCAGGAAAGGCTTTTCAAATCGGCAGAGGAACTTTGGCGGCTGCTGACTGAGAGCGAGGTTGCCACCAACCCTGGAACCGTAAAAGAGTAAGGGTAACTTTTGATGGATAGACGACTTTGCCCTGGTGAACGGGGGTAGACAACCGCAACCTATTCCCCAAACCAGAGCGAAAACAACATCGCTAAAGCCAAAACTAGCAGGGCGCTTCCGGCAATGATCCAGTTCATGCGTAAACGCCGTTCCCAGCGATTGAGTTGGTCCGTAAGGGTGAGGAACGCTTGTTGAGGGGGAACGGCCGTTACCACCCGTTCCCCCAACGCTACCCATGCCCCCATTAACCGGACGCCAGCGCCTTGCAGCCGCCGCGCTGCCCAGGCCAGTGGCACAACCAGATCGCCCGGCGGCGCCAGCGGCAGCGCCGGACCGCGCCAGAGGCGAGCCGCGCCCACTGCCAGCAGCCCGCCAGCCAGAATCGGCCAGACGACCGTCCACCACTTCTCAGGCTTTAAGCTATCCTGCACGGCAGGCGCAGCCAGCGGCAGGATGAAGAGCAGCAGCGCCACGGCGCTGAGCAGCGCCAGCCAGATGCCCCACAGGGCGCGGGCGGGCGTTTTCTTCGCCGCCGGGCTGCGCCAGATAAGCCAGAGGAAGCGGGCCATCAGCAGCGTCGTGCCAACGGCCGCCAGCGAAAGCGGCAGTTCCAGCAGCGTCTTCCAATTGCCAGGCAGCGTTTCTACGGCCGTTTTCAGCGCCGTTTTCGCCACCGCGCCGCTGGTAAAGGGCAGCCCGGCCAGCGCCAGCGCGGGCAGGAGCAGCAGCGCGGGCACAGCTCTCCCGTTTCCGGCAAAGGCGACGCCGAGGAAGAGCGCCCCTTTGGCCAGGGCGTGATGAATGGCGTAGAGGAAAACGGCCGTTACCATCGCCACACCCGCCTGCCCCGTCAGCAGCCAGCCGCCCACGCCCACCATGATGAACCCCATCTGGCTGATGCTGGAATAAGCCAGCACCGTCTTCGGGTTGGTTTGCGAGACGCCCAGCGCTGCCCCGTAAAAGGCCGTCACCAGGCCAAGCAGAATGATCCAGCCGCCCCATTCCGGCGGCGTTCCGGCGGGGTGCAAAAAGCGCAGCCAGCCAAGCAGCCCCGCCTTAATCATTGCCCCGCTCAGCACGGCGCTGGCCGGGATGGGGGCGGCCGGGTGCGCCAGCGGCAGCCAGAGGTGCAGGGCGACCACGCCCGCCTTGATGCCGAAGCTGATAAAAATCAGCGCGGCGCTGAGGTGACTGAGCGGCTGCCCTGCTAATTCGCTGAAAAGCAGCGTACCGCTGGCCATATAAATCTGGGCCAGGCTGGCGAACAGAATGACCTCGCCCACCACCACCAGGATGATGTAGACGCCACCGGCGTAACGCGCTTCCGCGTCGCCGGTGTGGACGACCAGGCCGTAGGAGGCAAAGCTCATCAGGGCAAACCAGAGGTAGTAGCCGGTCATGTTGCCGGTGAGGATCAGGCCGAAGTTTCCGGCCATCGCCAGCAGGTAGAAGGCGAAGAAGCGCGGTCGGCGCACGTTGTTTTGCAAGTAGCTGGCGGCGAACAGCCCGGCTGCCAGCCAAAGTAGCGTCGTGAAGAGCAAAAAGGGCTGCGCCGTCTCGTCCAGGATGAATTGGGAGCCAAGTAGCAGCCAGGGGAATTCAACCGACGCGCCGATGGGGAGGAAAACGGCCGTTACCAACCCCGGTAACGCCGCCCAACTCGCCAGTGGCAGTAGCGCTTTCGGCCACGCCAGCTGCAAAAGGCCAAACGTCAATGGCAGGAGCCAGGTTAAAGTGAGCAGCGTTGCTTCAAGCGTCATGGCCCATACTCCCGATCCACAATAATCTCCACCCAGTGCAGCAGCCCGATGGGCAGATTCGCCAAAATGCCCAACAGGACAATGAAAATGCCGGTGATTACGGGCGGCAGCAGCAGCATCCAGTGGGTTTCTAAACGGCCGTCGCGGTAATAATCCTTCGCCCATTTCCCCTGCTGCGGCTTAAACCAGGCGCGGTAGAGGATGGGCAGAAAATAGCCTGCGTTCAGCAGACTGCTCAGGACCAGCACGCCAATCACCCAATCTGCCTGGGCTGCCAGCGCGCCAGAGCCGAGGAACCATTTGCTGATGAAACCGGCCGTAGGCGGCACGCCAATCATCCCCAGCGCGCCAAGGGTGAAAGCGGCTGTTGTCAGCGGCATCCGTCGCCCAATGCCATCCATCTTGCTGATCTTGTAAACGCCCAACGTCTCCGCGTAATTGCCCGCACCAAAGAAGAGCGTGATCTTCATCACCCCCTGGTGCACCAGGTGCAGCAGCCCGCCAATTGAGCCAATCGGCCCAAACAGCGCCACACCCATGACAATATAGGAAACCTGGCTGACGGTGGAGTAGGCCAGCCGCCTCTTCATATCGTCCTGGAAGAGGGCAAAGACAGAGCCGGTCACAACGGTGAAACAGGCAACGACGAGCAACGGGGTGAGCAGCCCTAATTCTTGCGTCAAATTGATGCCGTACAGGTCGTACACAATGCGCACGATGCCAAAAGCGCCGGCCTTGACGACGGCAACGGCGTGCAGCAGCGCGCTCACCGGCGCGGGAGCGACCATTGCGCGCGGCAGCCAGCCATGCAGCGGCACAAAGGCGCTCTTCACCCCCAATGCCCCCATAAACATGAAGAAAATCAGGCTAAAGAGACGAGCGTTTTCTGTCCCGATTCCGTTGATTGCGCCGCCATCTACAAATTCCACCGGACCGGCCAGGGTGTAAAAGAGGATGGTGGCCACCAATAGCACCGCGCCGCCGGTGAGCGTATAGGCCAGATAGGTGCGCCCGCCGCGCAGCGAATCTTCTGTGCCGCGATGGACTACCAGCGGATAGGTGCAAATCGTCAGCAGTTCGTAGAAGATGAAGAAGGTGAGCAGGTTGCCTGCCAGGGCGATGCCCATGGTGGCGCTGACGCAGAGGGAGAAGAAGCCAAAGAAGCGGCTGCGGTTGGGCGACCCTTCCAGATAGCCGATGGCGTACAGCGTCGTCAAAAACCAGAGGCTGGCGGAGAGTATGACGAACAGAACGGACAGGGTGTCCAGACGCAGTACCAGGTCAAACGCCGGCAGCAGCGGCAGGCGTGTCTCGTAAATGACGCCCTGGTTCAAGCCGCCAACCATCACGGCAATCAGGTAGAATTTGGAAATCGCCCCCAGGATGTTCAGCGTCGTGCGGATGGGGCGGCTCTCTTCGCGCAGGAAGAAGATGATGATGCCCGGCACGAAGGAGGTAAAGACAAGCAGCAGCGGCAGCGAGTTTTCCCAGGTCATGTGCCACCTCCTATCAGCCAGGGCGCGCCAATTGCCAGCGTGTCTAGCAAGAAGATGCCGGCAAAGCTGAAGATGATGGCCAGCAGTGCAAGCACAAAAGCAGGCCAGGCCATCATAAGGGGCACGCGCTGCACGGTGCGCGCCATAACCTGCTCATTGAGCAGGAAGAGCGGGCCAAGGACGCGCACGATGTACACGGCTGCCAGCAGTCCCCCGGCCACAATCATAAATGCCACCACCCAGGCGTTGTGCGGCAAAGCAGTTTCCAGCATCAGCCATTTGGCCAGGAAACCGGCGCTGGGCGGCAGGGCTACCAGGCTGACGCCTGCCAGAGAGAAGGTGGCGGTGGTCAGGGGCAGCTTGCGCATCAGCCCGGCCAGGGAGCTGATGCGGTCATCATCGGTGGCGAAGAGGATGCTGCCCGCGCTGAGGAAGGCGGCCGCTTTGGCGCAGGCGTGCGCCAGCACGAAGAAGACGATTCCGGCCAGCGGCGCGATGTCGCTGCGGTCACGCAGCAGGATGGGGAAGAGGAGGAAAAGGTAGCCAAGCTGGGCGACGGTGGAGTAGGCGATTAGCAGTTTGAGGCGCGGCTGGCGAATGGCCTGAAGTGATCCCCACACAATGGCCGCCATGCCGAGCGCGGAAAGAAGCTGCGGCGCGATGGTGTCGCCCAAGGGGTACAGGACTTCCAGCCAGAGGCGGAGTAAGATGTAGAAGGAGCCTTTGACCACCAGGGCAGAGAGCAGGGCGCTGACGGGCGCGGCGGCGTTGGCATGAGCGGGGGGCAGCCAGAAGTGGAGGGGGAAAAGAGCGGTTTTCATCGCCAGGCCAACGGTGATCAGGGCGGCGGCGGCGGCCAGGGCTGGGGTGGGGGCAACGGCCGTTCCCAACTCGCGAATGTCTAATGAGCCAAACGCCCCGTAGAGAAACACCACCCCCAACAGATAGAAGAGTGACCCGGACAGGCTGACCAGCAGGTAGCGCATTGCCGCCTTCAGGACGGCCGGTTTGCCCGCCAGGGCTGTCAGGGCGACGGCAGAAAAGCCCATCAGTTCCAGTGTCACGTACAGGTTAAAGACGTCGCCGGAGAGAAAGAGGGCGTTGAGCGCTGCCCAGAGGAAGAGCCAGAGCGGCCAGAAATAGCGGTATTGGTGGGCGTAGGCGTCGCCGCCGCCGGGCGGGCGGAAGTAGCTGTGGGCGTAGAGGGTGATAACCAGGCCGATCACGGCCGTTACCAGCAGCATCAGCAGCGCCAGCCCATCCAGCGCCAGGTCAATACCCAACGGCGCGCCCCAGCCGCCAACGGTGTGCCGCACCGCCCTCCCGTTTTGCCGCAGCAAATGCGCCAGGAAGAAGGTGACAACGGCCGTGCCCACGCCCCCACCCAACGCAAAGGGAAAGGCCAGGCGTGGCAGCAAAAACGCGCCCACCGCCGCCAGCAGCGGCAGCACAATCACAAAAGGAATCCAGAATACGATGTCGGCGACCATGCTATTTCTCTTCGTCCGGGGTGAGTTGAGTGATGCCGGTGCGGGTGCTGATCTGGGTCGCCAGGGCCAGGGCCAGACCGGTGGCGCAGACCGCCACGACGATGCCGGTGATGACCAGAGCGTGCGGGACGGGATCGGCCGTTTGCTCCGGCCCGCGATAAGCAATGGCCACAAAGCTCATGAAGACCCCCGTGCCCATGATGTTCATCCCCATGATCTTGCGCAGCAGATGCGGGTAGGCCACCAGGGCGTAGAAGCCCAGGCCAAACAGAGCAACGCCGGCAATGGCGTACAGCGTGGCGGAGGGCAGCATCAGGCGTCACCTCGTGTTGGGATACCGCCAATGAACAGCAGCGTCAGGGTCACGCCAATGGAGATGACGGCGGCGCTCTCCACCAGCAAAATCAAATTCTTCGCCTGCTCCGGCGGGTAGGCCAGCAGCAGCCCGCCGGGGAACATCACGGCGACGGCGACGAGCAGGAAGGCGAGTAGGCCTATGACCAGCGCCGGGCGCAGCAGGCGGCGAAACCAGGCGGGGGGCAGCCAGACGGCCGCCGCCACCCAGAGAACGCCCAACCCGCCCAGGACTGCGCCCCCCTGGAAGGCGCCGCCAGGAAGGTCAGCCCCCAACCAGAGCAAATAGCCGCCCACGATAACCATCAGCGGCAACACCAGGCGGACAAAGGTGGCCAGCACCGGAGTGTCCGGCAGTTTGATCCAGACGCGAGCCTGCCGCGCCATAGACCAGATGGCGATAATTGCCAGCAGCAGCACGGCCACTTCGAGCAGGGTGTCGTAGCCGCGGAAATTGAGGAGAACGGCCGTTACCGGGTTCAGCACCTCACTCTCCGGCGTGCGACTCAGCGCCGTCTCTGCCAGGCGGGGGGTATTGGCCGGCAATGTCAGCAGCGCCGCCGACAGGCCGCCCACCAGCGCCACAGTCAGGCCCAACACCAGCCCCCGGCCTCGATTGAGCGTTACGTCGTCGCCACGATCAGGTTTAGCCAACGTCCCCCTCCTTTTTGCTTGCTTCAGCGCGCGCCTGCGCCCGGCGCATCGCGCTCAGGCTGGAGAGCAGCAGCGCCCCCGTCAGACCAGAGCCGACCGCCGCTTCGGCCATCGCCACGTCTGGCGCTTGTAGCCGCACCCAGGCCAGGGCCACCAGCAGCCCAAAAGCAATGAAGATGACAACCCCGTGCAGCAAATCGGCTGTGGTCAGGGCAAACCAGGCGCTAATAAGCAGCACAATCACCAGCAGCAGATCAAGCCCAAGCAAGATCACGATGCCTTCTCCCAGGGCTGCTGCCCTTGCTCCAGGGCGCTGCGACCAATAAGATGGGCAATTGTAGCGCTGGCAAACATCACCAATCCCCAAATCAGGCCCAGTTTGACAAGCTGCATTAAGTTATCTATCTGGAAAGCCGCGCCCAGCGCGATCAGCCCCAGCCCCAGGTTGTCTGCTTTGGTCAGCGCGTGCAGGCGAGTGAACACATCCGGCAGGCGTAGCAAACCCACTGTCCCCGCCAGGAAAAAGAAGCTACCAGCAATGATGAGCAAAGTCGTTGCGATGTCGTTCCAGTTCATTTTTCTTTAGCTGCTACTTTTGTGCTTTCAGGATCAGTCGCCCCCTGTTTATACCAGGCCTGGCCGTAGCGAGTGAAGGTGACGCCGAGAATCCCGGCCAGCAGGGCAAAAATCAGGGCCAGGTCCTGGAACGCTTTGTTCCCCGTTTGCAGGGAAAAGAGGATCAAGATGGCTGTGCCGGTTGTGCCGAAAAGTTGGACCGCCAGCAGGCGATCGGCCGTTGTCGGGCCACGCAGCACGCGGGCCATTCCGGCAACGATGTTGAGCATCAGAAACAAAGCAGCAAGCTGGTAGATCAGCATCATGGCGCCTCCGTCAGTTCGTGGCGGTAGACTGTGGCGATGCGTGCCTCAATGCGGCGCAGGCTGTCGTGAATGGGCATCGCCGTATCCAGCGCATGGATCACCAGTTCGTCCCCTTCCAGGTTGGCGCAAAAAGTGCCGGGCAGCAGGCTGGTGACGGCAGCCAGCAGCACGCGGCTACTATCGGCCGGCAGGCGTAGCGGATAGCGCAGCAGGTCGGGTTGCAGCGGCATTTGTGGCCGGAACACGCGGCTGGCCACATCTACGCTGCTCAGCAGCGACTCGCGCAAGAAGTAAAGGGCGAAGCGCAATAAACCGGAGAGGCTAAACCGCCAGCCAAGCCGCGGCAAGATAGCGACGCTGAGCAGGGTGGCCAGGACGACGACCGGTGCGCCCAGCGTCCAGGCGGCATTATCGCCTTCGTTGAGCGCCCACCAGAGTGCGGCAAATAGTGCGGCGCGAATGGCAACGTCCAGGTAATTGAAAGGATGTTTTTTGGCAAATTTTTTACTCATCATGTGCCTTTGGATTCGCGCCTTATGGACAGGCTTCCTGCCTGGGCGTCTGCACGAATTATCTGCTGGTCAGTGCAGACCAACTATCGGGTCATGGCATAAAGAACAACGGGTAAGGCGAGTCTACCCCCGTTAGCTGGGGACAAATTGTCAATTCTAACTTTGCCTGACTACTTTTTAAAAGGGGAGCGATTGTGGTTGACGGCCGTTTTGCGCAAAAATTTTGCTACCGAACCAACGTTATTTTAACCAGGACTGTAGGGCAGGCAAGCGTCCTCCCTCTTGATCAGGGGCTTATATTAATCTTTTAATCTCAGCAATGCGCAATTTGGGCACGGTTCGCAAGGTTGCGTTGACTGCTGACGGCCAACCGCTGATAGCCGACTGCTAACCGCTCGATTGCGGAGGGCCGTTGCGATCTGCCGTCAATGACCCGCGATCAAATCAATGCGCAAAATTTAAGAATAGCTGCTTTAATCTCTCTATGGTTGTTTCTGAATAGTCGGTATTGACTATTCGATTTTAGGCGTTATAATCATGTCTATGGAGCGCGAACTTCTTTTACTTGGCCTCTTGCAGCAGCAAGATATGCACGGCTACCAGCTGCACGAATTCATCGAGCGATACATGCAAAGCTGCGTTGACCTTAAAAAGTCAACGGCTTATTACCTGCTCGATAAGCTGGCCAAAGAGGGTCTTATCCTCAGCAGCGAGGAGCGAGAGGGCAATCGTCCCCCGCGCCAGGTTTACAAATTAACTCCGGCCGGCCAGGCGCATTTTCTTAACCTGTTGCGGCAAAATCTGGCTACCCACCTACCGGCGCGCTTCCCAGGGGACATAGGTCTTGCCTTTGCCGATAGCCTGCCGCTGCCAGAAATACACGCCCTACTGCAGACTCGCCGGAGTGCGCTGGCCGAGGCTTTGGCTGCCGCGGAGCAGACGCCACCACACACCGGGTCGTTACAATTGCTGATTGAGCACCAGATCGCTCATTTGCAGTCAGAGCTGGCCTGGCTGGATGGGGTGATTGACCGGTTGGGACATACGAAACCGGGGTAAGTAGGTGTAGCGCCTGGCAAGTCACGCTACACGGGCAGCCGACAAAACGCCAGTGTCCAGTAAATCACATTGGGAGCTAAAGTCAACTTCAGCAAAAAGGAGATAATGTCAGCCATGTATTCGAGCGTACTTGCTTTTCATAACCTGATCCGTTGGGTTGTTCTTGTTGCTGGTGTCATTGCTGTGATCCGGGCGATAACTGCCTGGACAGGCAAACGAGCATGGGACACTCAGGATAAACGGATAGGGCTTTTGTTTACAGTGGCATTAGATGTGCAAATCCTATTGGGGTTACTGCTGTACGGCGTGTTTAGCCCAATTACCACGCACGCATTTGCTAATTTTGGCGCCGCAATGGGAGATGCCACCTTGCGATTTTGGCTGGTTGAACATTTATCCATTATGCTGGTAGCGGCGGGTCTGGCACACACAGGCCAGACTCTGAGCAAAAAGGCAACTTCTCATCAGGCCAGTCATCAACGTGCAGCGATTTTCTTTGGGTTAGCCCTGGTCACAATTTTGGCAGGCATTCCCTGGTTCCGCTCACTCTTGCCGCAATTTTTGGAATTACCTGGGATATTAACTGGTTTGCTGGCTTAAACTGATAGGGCATTGTTCATGACGCCCTGAAGGGGCGGCTTGCATTTTTTAACTGCCGCCGGCTGACTGCAGACCGCTATCTCTCGATAAGGGCGGTTGCCCGTCGGTGGTCTGCGGTTAAATTTACGAGGGTGTTTTGAGCCAGGCCACTGATAGATATGGGGGTTAAAACAGCCATGGAAAACAAAATTAAAATTACAGAAGCAACATCTACAGAAAAATTAGATTTCAAGCGTATTTTGCCCATTTTTGTCATTGTTCTGATTGATCTCCTGGGGCTGACGATCATTATCCCGTTGCTGCCCCTGTATGCAGTTTCGCTCAATGCGTTGCCAGCCCTTATTGGTGTGCTGGGGGCAACTTATCCTGTGATGCAGTTCATTGGCGCCCCTATCCTGGGGCGATTGTCAGACCAATACGGCCGTAAACCGATTCTCGTCATCAGTCAGATTGGCACATTGATCGGCTTTTTGCTGCTGGGTGTGGCCAATTCCCTGCCCCTTCTCTTTTTGTCGCGCCTGATAGATGGCATTTCTGGGGCAAACATTGCTACTGCCCAGGCCGCCATTACCGATTCCACCACGGAAAAGACACGCACCCAGGGATTAGGCTTAATCGGCGCGGCGTTTGGCCTGGGGTTTATTATCGGGCCCGTGATCGCTTTTGTTGCCCTGGCGCTAACCAACAACAATTACCATGCGCCGGCCTTTGTTGCCGCTGCGTTTTCCTTTCTCTCCATTTTGCTGACCGTTTTTTGGTTCAAGGAGACTTTGCCTGCCGGGGAACGTACCCGTGATGGACGAAAGCCATTGTTTAGCCTGGCAGCTATGATGCAGGCGTTGCGCTACCCCACGGTGGGTGTTTTGTTGGTTCTCATGTTTGGGCAGCAGCTTGTTTTTGGGGGGTTTGAGCAATTGCTCTCTTTGTTTACCCTGAATCGGCTGGGCATGAATGCGTCGAGCAATGCCATTATTTTCGTTTACATTGGCATTATTGTGGTGGCTGTACAGGGTGGGCTAATTGGCAAGTGGAGCCGTCGCTATGGCGACCGGCGCCTGATTTACGCGGGGCTGGCGCTGCTGGTGGTGGGGCTGATTTTGCTCGGCCTGACGCCGCACCAGCCTGTGCCCTGGTATTCGCAAACGGCCGTTGCCCAGGAACTGAGCGGCAGCCGCACCCTACCCGGCGAGACCCCACCGACACAAAACATCGCCCTGGCCCTTCCTGACGAAAGTAACAAGGGGTGGGCCGGATTCATCTGGCTGGCTATTGTGGTTGTACCTGCGTCCATTGGTGGTGGCATTTTGTCGCCAGCCATCAACAGCCTGATCACCAAACGGGTGCAAAGCGACGAAACAGGTGGAATTTTGGGGATTTCTGCTTCTTTTGTCAGCGCCGCCAATGCCCTGGCGCCCCTTACCGGCGGCGCGTTGTTTCAGGCGCTTGGTGCCGGCGCCCCCTTCATTGGCGGCGGTTTGCTGGCGGCGCTGATGCTCTTTTTAGCCTGGCAACGGGTACGGCCGGGGCGCGAAGAGCATGTGACTGCCGGGCTGGCGCACGGCAGCAGCCATGTCTGATTTGCTTGCAAGCCTGACCCGATCACGTCTTATTCCTTCTCTGGAAAGGGCGCTTTACAAATTTTTGACCGCAGACAGCCGACGGCAAACCGCCTACCACTGGCAAAATTGAGGTCGGTGGTCGGCGGTCAAATGGTAAAGATCGCCTGAACCATGCCTTTTCTCGTATGATGGCATCACCCTTGCCAGTCTGGCTTACGGCCGTGACTCCTGTTCATCTGCCTCTGGGAGATTGGCGATCACGGCCGCACATTGGTCCAGCCACGCCAGGCGTGCGTGCTCGATAGCTATGCCCAGGTCCAGTGTCAGGCGCCACAGCGTGCGCATCCGATCCAGGGACGGATCCTCCAGCGGCGGTATTGGTATTTGCTCATAGCCGGCCAGCCGCGCTGCGTGGCCTGTCCGCTGCCCGGCCACCAGCTCTAGCAATTCCTCGTTCGTCAGCGACGCGCCGAAAAAAAGCTGTATCAGAAATGCTTCCCGATTCACCGGCAGCGGTTGCGGCGTGCGCAGCCAGCGTGCCAGCTCTGCCCGCCCGGCGTCGGTTAGATGGTATACCTTGCGATTAGGACGGCCGTCTTGCACCTCTAGCTCATAAGTCAGCCAGCCATCTTCCTCCATCTTGCCCAGGGTACGGTAAATTTGCGACTGGTCTGCCTGCCAGAAATGGGCGACGGACTGGTCGAACGCTTGCGTTTTCAACTCGTACCCCGTCATCGGCATCACCGACAAAATACCCAGAATGGCGTGGTGTAATGACATCGTGTTTCTCTCCGTTGATCAATTAAATTCCTATCTTGACAATTGTATATGATAAGTATAATATATGCAATATCATATATAAAACAAATCAAATACAAAAAAGGAACAAGTCTCATGACTTTACAACTCAGCAGCACGCAGGTGTGGCAGGCGATTGAAAAGGAGCTGTTTGCTGTCATTGGCATGGTGACGGCGCGGCAAGAGGCGCGCACAGTGGGCGTGGTCTACGTGGCGCAGCAGGGTAAGCTGTACATCGGCACAGGGAAGGATACCTGGAAGGCGCGGCACATTTGCCACAACCCACATATTTCTGTGACTATTCCCATTGCCAAACGCATTCCCTTCATGCCCTGGGTGAAAATACCGGCGGCGACGATTACCTTTGCCGGCATGGCGCGCGTGCTGCCTGCCAGCGAGACATCGCCTGACCTGCTACGCGCCATTTTTCGTGATGTGGCCAATGACGCGGCGCGCATGGCCGACTCTTGCCTGATTGAGGTGACCCCACAAGGGGAGTATATCACCTATGGCGTGGGCGTGTCGCTGATGCAGATGCGTGATCCGGCGCAGGCGCGTGGCCGGGCCGCGGTTGCCTGAAACTGGGGAGTGTGTGATGACCTTTCCTAACCAACTATCACCAACGGCCGTTTTCCCCTCAACTCGTAGCTCTTTCTGCTCTTTCTTGGCAATTACTTTCGGCATATCCTGGGGTGGCTGGCTGCTGCTGGCGCTCACGGGGCGCAATGCTTTTGAGGATTTGGAAATGGGTATGCTGCTCATTTTGGGTGGTTTTGGCCCGACCATCGGTGCCATCTGGCTCACCCAGCGGAGCGGCAACCTGGCGCTGATCGAGGCGTATTGGCGGCGCGTCTTTGCCTGGCGGCGCATCGGTTTGCGCTGGTACGCGCCGGTTTTGCTGCTGTATCCAACGGCCGTTTTGCTGGCCTTTGTGATCAACGGCCGTTTGCCTGATTTTTCACCGCTGCAAACGCTGCTGCGTGAGCCGGCTTATCTGGTAGCCACTCTGATCTTCGTCTTCATCTTTGGTCCGTTTGCAGAAGAGTTAGGCTGGCGTGGGTACGCGCTAGACTGGCTGCAAGTGCGCTACAGCGCCTTCGTCGCCAGCGTCATCCTGGGCGTGATCTGGTGGGCATGGCATTTGCCCTTGCTGTTGGTGCCGGGCTCTTTTTTGCATTCAAGCGGCGACGACCCCGTTTTTCTGGCCGGCTACCTGGGCACAGTCATCATCTATTCGGTGTTGTTCACCTGGGTGTATAACAACAACCAACGCAGCATCCTGTCGGCGATCCTGTTTCACTTTTCGATTAACCTCACCAGCCGCCTGATTGTCATGTCGGCCGACATCTTCGTCACTGTTACCTTTGTCCTAATTGTTGTGATACTGCTGGTGTTGTGGCACTTTGGTGGGCGGCGCTTGGCGCGCATTTAAGATCAATTCATGTTTAGCCTCGTGCTATTTTTGAGGGAGTAATCATGTTCATTTTAGCTACAATCCTTGTCTCTTTTGGCTTCTCATTGGGCGTGCTGGCCTGGCCGTACAGCCGGGCGCTGAGCGGCGTTAGCGTTGGTATCAGCCTGGCGATGCTGGCCTGGGTGGCCTGGCGGCAGCGGACAGCGCTGCCGGGGGTGTTGGGCAGTACGGCCGTTTTCTGCCTACTCGCGGCCCTGGGTTGGAATCTGCTGCTGATGCCCTGGGCCAACCACGAAGCGCCGTCACAAATCGAGCTTCGCAATGCCAACGGCACGGCGGGCGCGGCCCTAATCGTCTATCACCCCGGCCGCAGCGAGCTGCAAACGGAAGCGGTCAACGGCTTTGCCGAGGGGCTGGTCGCCGCTGATTGGCGCGTGACCCTGGCAACGGCCAACGCGGCCGCGCCCACCGATCTGGCCGCTTATGACCTGCTGGTGGTAGGGGCGCAATCGTACACCTGGGCACCGGCACGACCGGTGCAGGCTTATCTGCGGCGCGTGGGCAATCTGGGCGGCAAGCCGGTCGTGGCCATCCTTTCTGGCCTGGGGGAAACCGGCCCGGCTACCACCGTCATGGCCGATTTACTCACGGCGCTGAACGGCAACTTGTTAAACATCTACCACGTCTGGCAAATACGGCCGATTGACGAGCTTTACGGCACAGATGATCCACGCCTGGCCATGCGCCAGACGGCCGTTTCCCTGGCAGCAGCATGGGGCAAATAATGGCGCGCCACATTCCCAATCTACTCACCGCCTCTCGGCTGATTCTTGCGGCGCTGCTGGCTGTGGCGCTGTGGCAATACCGGCCAGGTTGGGCACTGCTGTGGTGGGGAACGGCCGTACTCACTGACGTGTTGGATGGGTGGCTGGCGCGGCGCCTGGGCGTCTGCTCGACGCGCGGCGCGCTCTTCGATGCCGTGACTGACTTTGTGTTATTGTGGAGCGCCTTTGCCGTCTGGGTGTGGCGCGGCGCGTATCCAGCCTGGTTCCTGCTGCTGCTGGCGCTGCTGTTTGGCCAGTTCCTGCTCAGCGCGCGCCGCGGCTGGCTGGTGTATGACCCGGTAGGCAAATACTACGGCGCGGCGCTCTACGCCGCTCTGGGTGCACTGCTACTGCTGCCCGACTACCTGCTCAGCTACGCGCTGCTGGCGGGGTTGACCGGCCTGGCGGCCGTTTCCCTCGCTTCACGGCTGTTTATGTACAACCAGTAGGAGGAACTCATTATTACCAACTCACCTTACGCAATTTTTGAGTAACCTGGTGCATGAAAAACAGCAAACTCCTTGACCTGTATAGCGACTGGCGGGCATTCAATCCCACTCAATGGCTGCGTAAGGTGAGAAAGTAAAACAGACCCTGACACAAACACGTCACAACAAGGACATCTTTTTGGCAGCTCTCCAAAGAGCCAAACTCAGGTTCATTTACGCCGACCCACCGGTGGTTCCGTCTCGCGCGAACGAGGTGTGGGAATATATTCCACAGACGGCCGTCGCTGAGCTGTTTGCGGGTATAGCGTCATGATTCGGTAAACCTGCTGCGGCATTTCTGTGCTAACCGGCAGGCCAAGCTCACGCGCTTCGCGCACCGTAATGGGATAGTCATGTGTAAAAACCCCGGTGGCCAGCGTTGTGGCTACCCGCTCCGCCTGTTCCTCACTCATTTTCTCGCGCAGTAGCTCGCTTACCGTTGCTTTCACCTGCCTGATTGCCTTTTCGGCAATGTCGGCCAAGATCAGCGTGCCGTCTTCGATTTCGGCAATCGGTTTTTGTTCAAGCACCCTCAGGATAGAGGCTGCAGGTTGCTGCCCGATTTGCGGGTCTACCGGCCCCAGAACAGCGTTGGCGTCCATAATTATCTCGTCAGCAGCCAGTGCAATCAGGGTGCCGCCAGACATGGCATAGTGGGGCACAAAAACGGTCACTTTGGCCTTGTGTGCCTTCAAGGCATGGGCGATCTGCCCGGCCGCCAGCACCAATCCTCCAGGCGTATGCACGATCAGATCAATCGGCACATCTACATCGGTCATCTTGATTGCGCGCAAGATGGCTTCAGAGTCGTTGATGTCAATGTAGCGAATCAGCGGGAACCCCAGAAGACTCATGGTTTCCTGGCGGTGAATAAGCGCAATGACGCGACTGTTCCGCTCGCGCTCCAGCCGCGCCAGCAGCCGCAGCCGCTCTGCCTCCAGCATCTTCTGGCGGATGACTGGTTGCAGGGATGAGATGATGAAGAAAATCCAGAGCAGTGAGAAAAAGTCCATCGCCATTCTCCTCGTGTGAAGTCAGTTTATTGCGCAATGAAAGGGGGCACGCATCAACCCAGGTGAACGAGTCAGGTTTACCAGGGGTAATATTCGTCTACGTAGACGCGGCGAGGGTAACGCTGGTGGGCAAACAACTTTACCATCACCAGGCCTGCCACAAAGCCACCGACGTGTGCCCACCAGGCGACGCCGCCAAATGCCTGTGCGCCCGTCATCACCGTGAGCAGCCCATTAAGCAATTGCGAGACAAACCAGAACCCAAGATAGAGCACAGCCGGGATTTCCACAAACCAGGGCAGAAAGAACAGTGGAATCAGGGTAATGACGCGCGCAGTGGGAAATAGCACCAGATAAGCAGCCAACACGCCGCTGATGGCGCCACTTGCGCCAATGGTGGGAATGAGCGAATCCTGATTGAAGGCAATATGCACCAGGGCGGCAACCAGACCGCAGAGCAGGTAGAACAGCAGATAGCGACCACTGCCCATGCGGTCTTCCACATTATCGCCAAAGATGTAAAGTGCCAGCATGTTGCTGACGAGGTGTACCCAACCGCCATGCAAAAACATGGAGCTGAAAAGGGTGAAAAGGGCAAAGAGATCAGGTTGGCTCAGGAAGCGCGCAGGGACGACGCCAAAAATTTGCACATACGCATCGGCTGATGCGCTGCTTTTCGCCAGGATGAAGAACAGCAAAACGTTGAGAGCGATGAGCATCCAGTTGACAAAGGGAAAGGAGCGCGATTGTACGGTATCCGTTATGGGAAGCATAGCGTCTCCATTGTATCTGACGGCCGATTTTGCCGCTCAGGCGCGGGCTGTTGAGGGATATTTTAACAGAAAACGGCCGTTGCCCCTACCCGCTCTTCCTTTTACTACCGGTCGTTTCCGGTTACAATTTCCCCATGACCTACCTGCACAAACTTCAGGCCATTCAGCAACAAAACAACTCCTGGCTTTGCGTGGGCTTAGACCCCGACCCCGCCCGTTTGCGTGTAGACGCACTCAAATGGGACGAGCCGGTGCTGCCCTTCAATAAAGCCATCATAGACACTACCCTGGACCTGGTGTGCGCCTACAAGCCCAACCTGGGCTTTTACTTGCAATGGGGCGCGGCCGGCGTCGTTGCCCTGGAACGCACTATTGCCTACATTCCCCGCCACATCCCCATCATCCTGGATTGCAAAACGGGCGACATTGGTCACACCCAGGCGGCCTGGGCGCGCGGCCTGTTCGACGAATGGGGTGTGGACGCCATTACCGTGAATCCTTACGTGGGGTCAGAAGCGGTGCTGCCGGCACTGCACGGCCGTGTTGATAAGGCAGTGTACATCCTGGCGCGCACCTCCAACCCCAGCGCCACCCAGTTCCAGGGCGACCTGCGCGCAGGCGCAGGGCTGGCGGTCGAGGTGCTGCGCCAGAGCCAGCAGTGGCCTGCCGAAGGGCACATCGGCTACGTGGTGGGCGCTACCTACCCCGAAGAACTGGCTATTGCGCGCCGGCTGGCGCCGCAGGCCAACTTCCTCATTCCGGGAGTGGGGGCGCAAGGGGGTGACCTGGCAACGGCCGTTGCCTACGGCCCCGATCCCCTTTGCGGCCCCGTCATCAACGCCAGCCGCAGCATCCTCTATGCCAATCTGGCTGGCGACTTCGCCGCCGCTGCCCGTGCTGCTGCCCTGGCCCTGCGCGACGAAATCAATGCATTGCGATAAGAAAAAGTTAGTTGCTTTGCCAGTTGGCTAGTTTGCTAGTAACCAACCCAACCAACCCAACCAACCAACCCAACCAACCCAACCAACCCAACCAACCAACCAACCAACCAACCCAACCAACCCCCCATGTCCGACCTCCCTCTCCACAGCCTGGTGCTCTACAAAAATCGCCCCGCGCGCGTCAGCAGCGTTGGCAAAAAGCTCGATATTCAAACTGAAGACGGCCAGACCCTCAGCGTGCGCCCAAAAGACGTGATGCTGCTGCATCCCGGTCCCCTTGCCAGCCTGACGCACCTCAGGCCCCCTGTGGGCGACGTGCAAACGGCTTGGGAGCTGCTGGTCGGCAGCCAGACCACCCTGGCCGAACTGGCCGAACTGGCGTTTGGCGCCTACACGCCGCAAACGGCCTGGGCGGCCTGGCAGCTACTGGCGGATGGCCTGCTTTTCAGCGGCTCGCCCGAGGCAATCACGGTGCACACGCCAGAGCTGGTGGCGGCCATGCAGCAGGCGCGCGCCGCCAAAGCGGCGGAACAGGCGGCCTGGGAGGCGCTGCTGGCGCGGCTTCAGGCCGGCCACTATACCGCAGAAGATGCGCCCTACCTGAATGAAATTGCCAGCCTGGCGCGCGGACAACAGGGGCGCAGCCGTGTGCTGCGTGCGCTTGGTCTGGCAGAGGAGCCGGAACAGGCGCACGCCTTTTTGCTCAGGCTGGGGTATTGGGATGCGTGGGTGAACCCTTATCCGGCGCGCATGGATATTGCCCTGCATGAGCCAGATGCGCCGCTGCCGCCGTTGCCGGAGGAGGCGCGCCGCGATTTGACCCATTTGCCCGCGTTTGCCATTGACGACGAAGGAAATCAGGACCCGGATGACGCCATTGGCTGGGAGGGAGAGGCCTTCCCCAACGGCCGTCTCTGGGTGCACGTGGCGGACGTGGCGGCGCTGGTTCCCCCGGATAGCGCCGCCGATCTAGAGGCACGCGCGCGTGGCGCCAACCTCTACTTGCCGGAGGGAACCGTGCACATGTTGCCCCCAGCCGCAACAGCGCAGCTTGGCCTGGGGCTGACGGAGCGCTCTCCCGCGCTCTCCTTTGCCCTCACTTTGAACCCTGCCGGTGAAGTGACGCTGGCTGAAGTAGTGCCCAGTTGGGTGCGCGTGACGCGCCTGACTTATGCCCAGGTGGGAGCGCGGTTGGCCGAAGCGCCCTTTGCCCCCCTGGTAGCGGCGGCGCAGGCTTATACGGCGCGGCGATTGGCCTCTGGCGCCATTGACCTGAATTTGCCGGAAGTGCGCGTGAAGGTGACGGATGGTATGGTGGAGATACGGCCGTTGGCCAATCTGCGCAGCCGCGAAATGGTGCGTAACACCATGCTGATGACGGGGGAAGCGGTGGCGCGCTTTGCCTTTGCCAACGCGCTGCCCATTCCCTTTACCGTACAGCCGCCCCCGTTGCCTGCCGATGAATTGCCGGATGGGCTGGCAGGGGAATTTGCGCGGCGCAAATTGATGCAGCGCAGCCAGCAAAGCAGCCAGCCTGGCTCCCATGCGGGATTGGGGCTGCCAATGTACGTGCAGTGTACCAGCCCACTGCGCCGCTACCTGGACCTGGTAGCGCATCAGCAGTTGCGCGCCTTTTTGCGTGGCGCAGGCACGCTCAGTGAGTCGGAGATGCTGATGCGCGTGGCCGCCGCCGATGCCGTGAGCGGTAGCCTGCGCACTGCCGAGCGCCTCTCCATTGTGCACTGGACGCTGGTCTATTTGCAGCAAAACCCACAGTGGGTGGGGGAAGGAGTGGTGGTGGAGCAACACGGCAAGCGCAGTACAGTGCTGATTCCGGCGCTGGCCTGGGATGGAGAGGTGTATGGGGGGGAACGGCCGTTAAACAGCCGCCTGACCGTGCAATGCACCGAGGTCAATCTGCCGCTGCGCGAAGCGCGCTTTCGTCCCCTGCGTTAGCCGGTCGCGTTAGATTTGCGCCGCAGATAGGTACAAAGTCCCGCAGATTGTACCTGCCCGGTCGTTGGTTGGGTTGGCTGGGAGGTGGCTTGGTTAGTTGGTTGAACAACGTTCAAACTAAACTGGACACCGGCGTTTTTGCTGGCTGCCAGCGTAGCGCGATTTGCCAAAATCGCGCTACGGCACCAGAGGTTGGCGCAAATTTTGCCGACTCCAGCACCTTATACGAGGCGCTCGATGATTGTGGCCGTGGCCATGCCGTGCCCAATGCACATCGTTTGCAGCCCAAAACGGCCGTTAATCGCTTCCAGCCCTGCCACCATTTTCGCCATCAGCCCGGCACCCGACGCGCCCAGGGGATGCCCGTGCGCGATAGCGCCGCCCCAGGGATTCACGCGCGCCATGTCCGGCTCAAACTCGCGCGCCCAGGCCAGCACCACCGAAGCAAACGCCTCGTTGATTTCAATCCAATCTATCTCTGCCAGGGTGAGGCCAGCGCGCGCCAGCGCCAGGCGCGTGGCGGGAATGACGCCGCTGAGCTGCAGGGTGGGGTCGTCGCCGACGACAACGCGGGCCAGAAAGCGCGCACGCGGGCGCAGACCGGCCGCTTCTGCCGCGGCGCGCGCGCCCAACAAAACGGCCGCTGCGCCATCGGCAATCTGGCTGGCATTGGCGGCCGTCACCACCCCCTGTCCGGCCGGGCGAAAGACAGGCGCCAGCGCCGCCATGCGTTGCGGGTCAAGCTGAAAGCGAATGCCTTCGTCGTGGGTGGGGTGACAGATACGGCCGTCTGCATCCAACGCCTCCACGGCCACCAGTTCGGTGTGACGGCCGTTGCGCGCGGCCTCGGCGGCGCGGCGATGGCTTTCGGCGGCATACGCATCCAGCTCGGCACGCGCAATGCCCCATTTTTCCGCCATGCGTTCGGCGCTTTCTCCCTGGTGAATTAGCTCGTATTTTTCGTGTAGCGATTGGTTGAGCTTCTCAAAACCGCCGCCAATGTTGCTAAACATCGGCACGCGCGTCATATTTTCCACACCGGTAGCGACAACAAACGTCATATCCCCGGCAGCAATGGCCTGCGCGGCAAAGTGGGTGGCCTGCTGGCTGGAGCCGCACATGCGGTCGAGCGTGACACCCGGCACGGTTGGGGGGAAGTCAGCCAGCAGCAGCGCCAGGCGGGCAATGTTTGCCCCCTGTTCACCCGCCTGAGTGACGCAGCCGGTGACCACATCTTCAACGGCCGTTGCCGGTAAACCGGCGCGCTGCATCAGCGCCCGCAGCGCGTGCGCCAGCAAACTGTCTGGCGGCGTATTGCGATAATAGCCGCCGCGCCGCCCAAAAGGAACTCGCACTGCTTCCAGAATAACCGGTTCATGCATGGTCATAGTCAGCTCTCCCTTGAAAATGACCGCCGACCGCCGACGGCCGTTTGTAAGTGTAACCCAGGTAGCCAAACCTGGTGCGTGCAAGTTTGGTAGCCTGCGTTACGTTTTCATTCGTGGTGGTGCACCCCACTCATGAACTTTCTTGACAAATCGTCAATCAACTTAACTTGTCATCAACATCTTCACCTTTCAAACTGCTTGTCTGGCAGTCGGTGCAAATGCCATGAAATTCTAGTAGATGGCTCTGAATCTGAAAATTGAAACGGGCGCTGAGGGTCTGGCCTACTTCGTCTGCGGCGCAGTGGTCAAATTCAATGACCAGGCCGCAGCGATTGCAGATCAGGTGGTGGTGGCTGCCGCCATCTAGCAGGATGTAGTGTGCGGCGCCGGTTCCCTGGTAAATCGGCCGTGCCAGGCCCAATTCGCAGAGCAATTCCAGTGTGCGGTAAACGCTCATGCGCCCTACCATTGGTGCCATTTCATGTACTTTGATAGTCAGGTCATCAGCAGTGATGTGCCCACCACATGCTACCAGTGCCTGCACAATGGCGCGGCGCGATTGCGTCAGGCGGTAGCCACTTTCAGCCAGCTTTTTAGTAAAGAGGGTTGTGGTGTCCATCAATCACCTCGGCAGAAGGTATGCCTGGCGGCCCCTGTGGCAAAGAGGAAAATGAGCAGGAGAGCGGGACATTCACGATTTCGTCACCGCCGACGCGCTTGACGCATACATGACACCGCGCGGCTCAATTTGTCTGCCTCATTGTGCCACAGGCAACTATTTATATCATTAAAATGGCGCATCGGGTAGACTTTCCCGTTGTTTTCCCTGGTGGTCTGCCGTCTGTCGTCTGCGGTCTGCCCAACCTCAGCTTGTGAAAAATAGTACGCTTGACAATAGTTAAACAAAATCCGTACAATACTGTAACTAACAGATGGCAGGTCACAGGTTACAAGCGAGTTCAGGTGTGGGGCACACCACCACAAGTAAAAATGTAGCGCAGGTTCCATTGATGAGATAGACCGCCGACCGCAGACAGTGGTCAGCCGTTGGCAGTCGGCAGTCATTTTCACAGGAGTTGGTTCAGGGCATTATGTAACCTGTACCTCGTTAAAAGAGAGGGTGGCACGATGGAGGTAAAAGAAACAATTAAGACGTTAAATCACCTGGCGCAGCTTTGTCTGGCGGGGGCAAGTGGCTTCAGCACCGTGGCAGAAAATGTGCAAAATCGGGGTCTGAAGCTGCTTTTACAACAGTATGCGCAGCAGCGCGCCGAATTTGCCCAGGCTTTGCAGGCGGAAGTTAAGCGTTTGGGCGGAGAGGCGAAGACGGGGCGTAATGTGCTGGGCGTCATTCATCGTGGCCGCATTGACATCATGGCAACGCTGACAATTGGTGCGGAAAATGTGGAAAAGGTGGTGCTGCGCGAGGCCGTTATCGGTGAAAATGCGGTTTTGCAGGCCTATCAAAAGGGGTTACGAAAAGGATTACCTGCAGAAACGCGCAAGCTGCTGGAAGCACAGCAGCAGCAGATTCAAACTGTAAGCGCCGAAGTGCAAAAGTTGCGCGGCAGCCGGGAGGGGCGGCTGTTGGTGCGCGCCTTCCGCCAGGAACAGGACGTGGCGCGCGCATGCAAAGAGCTGCGGCAGGCAGGTATTGGCGAAAACGCCATCGAAGTGATTTCTTTCAGTAACATGACGGCGCAGCCGCTGCCCGAAGGCACCACACGTGGGGAAACGGCCGTTTCCGGCGCTGTTGGCGGCGCAATCTGGGTTGGTATTCTTGGCTCACTCAGCGGCGCGCTGATGGTCTGGCTGCCTGGCCTGGGGCCAGACGGCCATTTGCCGGCGGCGCTTACCTGGGCGCTGGTGACGTTGGGTGCACTTCTGGTTGGGGCGCTTTTTGGCGGCATCATGGGCTGGCTCATTGGCATGGGCATTCACGAAGAGCATGTTCACCTTTATAATACAACGCTGAGCGAAGGGGGATATTTGCTAAAAGTGCAGACTCCGCGCGCCCAGGCTTCGCAGGTGTATCAACTTTTGCAGCGCCAGGAGCTGCTCGCAGAGCGGCCAAAAGAGGCACAAGAATCATTTGTGCCTGCAACCAATGGCGCATGATGTTGCCAGCCTGGAGATTGGAATGGGCATGGCTCATCTTCTCTGGAAACGGCGCTTGACAAATTCCTGACCGCAGACGGGCGATAGCAGACCACCGCGCTTCCCTTTATCGCGGTTGGTCGTCGGCGGTCGAAGAATGGATTACGGCATTAAAGTGGCAGCAACGCCAGGGAAGCGGCCACCAGTCGCTGCACTTTAGCTGGGGCAATGCCGGCCAGTACCCACAGGATCGTCCAAAGGGTTGGTTTTTCGTATAGGTATAGCTGCCTGGCAACGGCCGTTCTGCGCCGCAGCAGCTTGCCTAGCCGATCCTGGCGCAGTGCGGTGGCGTAATTGGCAAAGCAAAAATTTTCGCTCTTGAGTGCGTTGATAATTTCCACAGCCGCCACACGGCCGTATTCCATGGCATAGGAGATCCCCTCGGCAAAGAGGGGGTCTACGCCAGCGGCATCCCCCACCAGCAACACGTGCGGCTGCGCAAAAACGCCATCTGCATCAAACCAGCGTACCGGGTGCCCTTGTAGCTGCACCTCTGCCAGCGAGACGTGGCGCATTTGCAAGCTGGCGGCAAAAATCTGCTTCAGATTGCTGCGTCCGTTGCCTGGCTTCGGCGCAATGCGGCTGTCGAAAATGCCGCGATTCATATATGCCATGCCCTGCACGTAGCAGGGAAAATCCCACACGTAACCCTGGATACCTTGTGCCAGGCAAGAGAAGTCGAATACGGCCGTTTGCTGTTGCCACAGGCGGTTTATGTGCGGGTCAACCGGCGTCATCACGCGCAGCAGCCGCGCTACACTGTGGGGATGGAACAGGTGTAGCTTGCGTCGCACGGTGCTATTGGCGCCATCTGCGCCAACCAGGATAGGGGTATGGTAACGGCCGTTTTGTGTCACCACTTCCACCCCATCTGGCAAAGGGTGCACATCCACTACGCGCTGCCCCGTCTGCACGCGGATGCCCTGGGCCGCCACCGCCTGCGCCAGCGCCGCGTCAAACTCCTCCCGCTGGATGATGCGCATGGCGTTCGTGCAGGGCACGGTAAACGCGCGCCTACCCAGGCAAAAGCGCACGCGCTGAATGACAAATGCAGGCACGTCTACGTGCAGCCCCAATTCCTGTAGCTGCGCCTCCCCATGCACCGTAATGCCGCCGCCGCACAGCTTGGGGCGCGGATACTCTGCTGCTTCCAGCACAAGTATCTTTGAAACAAGGGCCGGGTTGCGCTGCACCAGGTGCAAAGCCGTGGCCAGCCCTGCCGGGCCTCCCCCTACAACGAGCACTTTGATGAAAGTGGGGTTTACCATAATAGCTGAGCCGGTACTTTTAGACGGTTGCTATTTCCAGGATGATTACACAGAGCTTCACGGAGGAAGGCACGAAGTTTCACCGAGAAAAATGAGAATTCTTCCTGGGGCTCTGCGTGCCTTTTCCAGGAAGCTCTGTGATTTTGCTTGCTCTGGGGAGTATCCTTTGTGACCATTGCAGGCATTGCTCAAGCCCCCTGCCAGCTGCCGCGCGTGGTCTGGAGCACAAAGCGGCGTGTAACGGGCTGCTGCTCGTCCAGGTCAGGCCAGGTTTCGGCGGCAAAGTCGCGCAACTGTTGCAGCAGCAGGACAAAGAGATCGTCTGGTAAGAACCAGCTTTCGGCATCGAGACGGTTTTCGATTTGGGTCAACCGTTCGCGGACGCTCATCCAGGTTGTCCACTCGGCGGCAATCAGGGTGCTCTGTTCGCTGCCGCCCAGGTTGTGCAGCGTTTGGTGCAGGGAAATGCCGGCAGCCGGGGGGCGCGCCTGTGGCGCCAGGGCCAGCGTGCGTGCGCGCAGCTCGTCACGCAGCCTGCCCACAACCGAGAGCGGGTCTATCCAATCTTCTCCCTGGATGAGAACGCCGCCGGGGCGCAGCACGCGCCCAATCTGAGAGAGCACCCGCTGCCAATCTTTAGCCAGATGGAGCACATGCACGGCCAGCACAGCGTCGAAGGTGCGGCTGGCAAATGGCATCTGGTGCATGTCGGCTTGCAGCAAGGCCAGGGGGAAGGGAGACGGCCGTTGTCCATTCTCCTGCCCCCCCTGTACCTGTGCCAGCATGTCTGGCGAAATGTCAAAGCCAATGACGCGGCAGCCGGCGGCGGCAACCGGCCAGGCAATGCGCCCGGTGCCGATGCCGATCTCCAGCACGCGCGCGTCTGGCCCAGCCTGCGCGGCAATGGCCTGGCCAATTTGCCGCGAGACTGTTTCGGGGTGGGCGCGCTGGGTGTCGTAACGCGCAGCCACCCGTTTATCGAAAGAGAAGTTGAGGCTCATCGTTTGTAGGGGGGATGATAAAGGGAAAACGGCCGTTTGTAAACGGCCGTTTTCCTTAATAACAGGATATGTCAATAACCAGTTGTGGCACGGTTCAGTTTTGCTGCTTATGCCGTAGCGCCCAGCTCCATAGCGCGCAGCGCATCTGCATGGGTCAGGCGCGCTTCGTGTTCGGCGCGGAAGCGCGTGACGCTGAGCCGCCAGACAATGAATGCGGCAGCAATCATGCCCACCGCTTCCAGGCCAAAGATAGCAAAGTAGGCCGTAGCAGGTTCCAGCAGGCCTGTTTCAATCAAACCGGTGTGCAGTGCGCCGCCGCCAAACGAGGCCAGCCCATTGCCAAAGGCTTGCGCCATGCCCCACAGCCCCATGTAGAGGCCGGTCGCGCCCTCGATGGTCATATCCATCATCATCGAGAGGGAACCCACGTTAAAGAAACCGGTAAAAATGCCCATCAGCACCAACGACGGCATCACCAGTTCTTCGTGCGAGGACAACGCCGCCGTAGCCAGTATGCTCATGCCTACGGCCGTACCGGCACAGCCGAGGATGACGATTTTGCGCTTGCTGAAGCCAAATATGGCACTGAGAATGCCCATGCCCAACATGCCTAGCAGCACGCCACCACCCCACATTTGCTGAAAGCCGCTCGTTTGCCCTGGCGTCATGCCAAATGCCTCGGCGCCAAAGACCTCCAGGATGTTGTCTTGCAGGAAAATGGAGAAGATGGCAATAAACACGAAGGCAAAGAAGCCACGTGCCTGCTTGTTTTCGCGCAGCACCTGCCAGGAAACGGCAAAGGGGTTACCGGCCGGCGCCACGACGCGTGCCTGGGCCACCGCTTTCTTCAGGGCATCTCCCTTCAGCCGTTTTTCGATGCCCACGACACCCAGGAAGGAGCAGCCAATGACGATGAATGGGGTCAGGTTGTACAACTGCTGCATGGACTCTGGGGTGTAAACGGGCATCATGCTCTTCATCACCCCTGCGGCCACAATGGTGCTGAGGATGGTGAACGTCCAGACGACGGAGATGACGGCGCCGCGCGTCTTGGAGTTGGTAACTTCGGCAATCAGGGCGTGATGGGAATCACCCATAAATGCGATGGCGATGCCGTAAATGACAAAGGCAATAAAGGCGGTCACGTAGGCCCAGGTGGCCTTGTCGCTCATGCCCAGGGCAATAGTGGGCAGGGCGACGAAAATAAGGCTGGCGACGATGCTGCCCATCATCAGATAGGGGGAGCGGCGATAGCCAAAAATGGGATTCCGGTCGGCAATGCGCCCGGAGACCACCTGAAAGGGGGAGAGAAAGTAATGCAGGGCCAGCAGCGTGGTGATGATGATGGCCGTAATGTTTAGCTCCACAATGGAAATCCGGTTCAGGTTAATGGTGAGCAGGGCAAACATCCAGCCCACCCCTATTTTGGGCAGTGCCAAACGCAATGTTTTGATCACAGCTCCCACACCGCGCAGCAAAACGGATACGTATTTCATTTTTTTCTCCTTTCGTCACCTGATTGAGGGTAAAAAAATAGGTCTTTCAGAATTTTGCGCTTGCCATGTACGGCCGTTTTCTCTTTCCGTATTTGCCCCAGCCGGGTCATGCATCCGCCAATTCCTGAACGACCTCTAAGGTTTCTCTCATCTGGCATTATAACGGAATGAAAAAAGTTATACAAGACCTAATCAAGAACTAAACCGAAATTAAATAAATATTCAACAAATCTCAAACAGATGCTGTGTTCAGCTTCTTTTGCTGGCAGCGGTTAGAATGATGGAGCCAGACATGCAGCAGCAAGAGCTTGCCGCGCAGGCTGTCTGGCTGCCAGTGCAAGCAAGGTTGCCTTGCGCGCCATTTGCATATCAGTGTTTTGCCCAGGCGCGTGTTTGCGTCATCAAGGCTGATGCGCAAAATACATTATTTCCTTACGCTCTCTTAAAATTTCCTGAACAATTCTCCGTTATGCTTCTGCTAGGTAACGAACAGGTGGCCGGAGCAAAAAATGGCCGCAAAATGAACCAAAAAGGAGAATGACCATGTTACTGAGTAAAAAAGTGCTATATATGCTGTTAGGTGGTGTGCTGGCGTTGGCGCTGGTCTTTGGCGCTTATGTGACCCTTGCACAGACGGGTGATGGGGAAACGACCGTTGACGAAAATAGCGAGAGCAATCCCCCGGCCCCGTGGTCGCAGTGGAACAGGCGCGGGCATCGCGGCTTTGTGCCAGCGCCGCCGCAGGCACCTGGCCTAAACGAGCAGGCGCTATTGGCCAACGCCCTGGGCATCACCGTTGCGGAGCTACAGGCGGCACAGAGCGCCGTGCGCACCGCGCTAATCGAGCAGGCAGTTGCAGATGGGCTAATCACCCAGGAACAGGCAGACCAGCTAAAGGCCTTCCCTGGGCTGCGCGGCAGACATCCTCTGCCTGGGCTGGGGGCGGGTGAACACCTTGCCTTGCTGGCGGAAGAGCTGGGGATCAGCCAGGAGGCGCTGCAAACAGCCCTTGACGAAGTGCAGGCAGCGAAACTGGCGGCGTTGGTAGAGGCTGGCGTTATCACACAGGAGCAGGCGGACACAATTGCCGCTTACCATGCGGTGCAAGGATACGTAGACTATGAGTCGTTGAGCGAATCGGTAAAATCCTTTTTCAGTGCTGCCATTGAGCAGGCTCTGGCCGATGGCGTGATTACGCAGGCGCAGGCAGAGCAAATGTTGCAGAACCTGACCAACCTGAATATGCGCGGGTTCCCCGGTGGACGCATGATGCCGGGCATGGGAATGCCGGGCATGGGCGGACGCGGACATGGTGGGCACGGCTGGTTTGAAGGCTTTGGGCCAGGTTGCACTGGTGTACCTGCAACGACGGACGAAAGCCCCGGTACATAACATGAATGGGCCATATCAATGCTTGCCTTAGACCCCAAGGGGGAGAGATACTCCTGGAGTCTGGCACAGTCAGAAGTTCAACTTCGCGGTCGAAGTTGAACTTCTTTGCTTGAAATAGGAAATAGAGTGGAGGTGACAATATGAAACGCGTGCAAGATGTGTTGATTTTTTTGTTGCTTTTGTGCATGGCGGTTGGGTTGGCAGGGTGCAGTACGGCCGTTGCCATGCCGACGCCCATTCCTGACACGGCCGAAATTGTGCAGGCGGTACTGGCGGAGCTGGCCACGCAGCAGGCCAGGGCGTCTTTGCCCGCAGAAGCCATCACGCCCATCAGCCAGGGAGCGCCTGAAGCAGACCTCGGCTTGCAAGAGGCGCTGACGAAAGTCTATGAGGCCAGCAATCCTGCCGTGGTTTATATCATTGTGCCCCCGTTTAGTAGCGGCAGCGGGTTTGTCTATGATACTGCGGGGCACATTGTGACCAATAATCACGTGGTGGCCAACGGCCGTACCTTTGAAGTCGTCTTTGCCAATGGAGAGCGACGTGCCGCCGCCCTTGTCGGCGCCGATGTAGATAGCGATCTCGCGGTGCTGAAAGTAGAAGAGCTGCCTAGTGGCATTTCACCGCTGCCGCTGGCGCAGCCTGGCACTACCCAGGTGGGTCAGTTTGCCATTGCCATTGGCAACCCATTTGGCGAACAGGGTTCCATGTCGTTTGGCATCGTCAGCGCCCTGGGGCGCAGCCTGCCTTCGCAGCGCGGCGCCATGGGCGGCAACTACTCTCTGCCAGAGGTCGTGCAGACGGATGCGCCGATTAACCCCGGCAACTCTGGCGGCCCCTTGCTTAATCTGCAAGGGGAAGTGATTGGCGTGAATTCGGCCATTGCCAGCCTCAGCGGCACGAGCTCTGGCGTCGGTTTTGCCATTCCCGTGCAGGCTGTGCGTCAGATTGTGCCCAGCCTGATTGAAAACGGCCGTTACGTTTACCCGTACATGGGCGCCGGCTTCGACGACGAAATTTCTCTGGCTGAGAAGGAACAATATGGTCTGACCCAGACGCGTGGCGCCTACGTTCTCTCAGTAACGCCGGATTCCCCGGCGGCGCGTGCCGGTCTCATTGCCGCCGACCCGAACACCAGGCGCGGGGGCGACCTGATTGTGGCCATTGATAACCAGGCCATCAACAACTTTTCTGACCTGAACGCCTACCTGGTATTTCACACCAAAGTGGGGCAGACGATTACGATCACCCTCATTCGCGATGGCACAGAACGAACGATTGAGCTAACGTTGGGGGAACGGCCGTAGCTTGCTTCTTGCTCCTTGCCCCAGGTCACAATGACAGCTCTCTCACAAAGCTACCAGAATCCCTTTGTTTGTCATATAATGGCAGCAGTTGTATCCACATTCCCATACCAAAAGGAGCCTGACATGGACAAACAAACCCTGATTGATCACCTGAACGACGACCTGGCCAGCGAACTGAGCGCCATTATTCAATACATCACCTATGCGGCCAAGGCCACCGGCCCCTATCGCCCGCAGTTGGCGCAATTCTTCCTTACCGAAGTTGCCGATGAGCAGCTACACGCCCAATTTTTAGCGAACAAAATAGTTGCCCTGGGCGGCGAGCCAACCACCGTGCCCCATCCTGTGCCAGAGGCAAGAGACAACCGCGAGATGTTGGAAGCGGTATTGGCCGCCGAGCTGCAAGCAGGAAAAGGGTATACCCAGCGCGCCAAAGAAGCGGAAGCGTATGGCGACAAGGGACTAGTTGTGGCGCTCGAAGAGATGATACGCGACGAAATGGGGCACTCTGAAGAAACCGAGCGTATGCTGCGTGACTGGCCCTTGTAAATTCGCAGGCATGGTTTTGATGATGTCCAGAAAAACTGCCTGATACGTTTCAGACCGCAGACCACAGATCACAGGCCGAGGGGAATTGTTAGCAACCAACTAATCGCGGCCAGCCGTCGGTGGTCTGCGGTCATCCGTCTGCGGTCAAATTAGGCGCTGGCATCTTTCCACCCGCTGCTTTCCCATCCCCAAGCAGTCGCGCGTGCACGACGTCAAACAAGCAGAGAAACACCCCTTGTAGCACAATTCCCCACCCCTGGCCGCGCCAGCGCGCATCTTCTCTCCCTTTGTGGCGCGCCAGCAGCCAGCCCCCTAGCATGTAGCCCACGTCTAGCCCGGCGTTGAGCCATAAAATGCGCCGCAGCTTTTTTGTTTCTGCTGCCAGCGTTTCTGGCGTGTGCGCGCCTGGGTCTGCGGCGCGCCTCTCGCTACTGCGTTGACCAAAGATTGCAATCAGTAAATTGACCAAGCCCCAGGCGGCGCTCTGTATACCGAACCCTTGTGCAAACGGGTGAGGGCGCAGTATGAGTAGCGTCCCACCAGCAATGTTGCTGATGGCCCAGGCGCGTAAGCGCCGCGTAATAAGGGTCTGATACTGCCAGATGTTCATTTCTTGCTTCATGCCTGATTCTCCATGATGGGCAGGCGCACAATAAAAGTACTGCCCTGGCCCGGCTGCCCGTTGCTCTCAACCCAAATTACACCCCCGTGCGCTTCAGCTATCAGACGACAGTAAGTTAGCCCCAGGCCGCTGCCGCTGCGTCGCCCCGCTGCGCTGCCGAACTTGAACTTATCAAATAGGGTGGCGTGCTGGGCAGCGGGAATGCCAGGGCCGCTGTCTGTGACGCCGATGAGCAGGCTGGGGGAGGGGTGATTGGTGTCTGCTTTGACCCAGATGTGAATACGGCCGTTGTCCGGCGTAAACTTGATGGCATTATCTACCAGGTTGTATAGCAGGCGGGTTATATACTCATGATCTACCCATAAGAGCGGTAAGTTCTGGGGCACATCCAGGCTCAGGTAAATTTGTGCCTGCTGCGCTGCAGCGGCAAACTGCGCTACCACATCCTGCACCGGCACAATCACCGGGGTTGGTTGCAAATTGAGCGGCACTTTGCCTATTTCTAGGCGATAAATGTCGAGGAGGTCGGTGATCAGGCGCATCATGCGTTGCCCGCTCTTCTCTGCCAGGGTGAGTGCATCAGATAGGTTATCGAGCTGCCCATTTGCCAGGTGTGAACGGCCGAGTTCCAGATTGCTGAGAATGAGCGAGAGCGGCGCGCGCAAATCGTGCACCAGCATGTGCGTCATCTCTTCGCGCAGGCGATTTAGCTCGACCTGCTCGGTTACGTCATGCAAGACGATGAGCCAGCCCATCACTTCCTGGCGTTCCGGATGGTAAACGGCCGTGAGCACCCGTTCCATCACATACGTTACTTCCTTTCCCAGCGCAATCTGCTTTTTCAACTGCGCCCCTTCCCCAGCCTGTAACAACCATTGGCAATCCTGTAAAAACCCTTCTGGTGTGTAGCCCAGGCGCGCCAGCAGCGTGCTGTCCTCTGTCGGCCAGCTTGCTGCCAGTTGCCCTTCTGCCTCAATGCCAATCAGTCCGACATAATTGGAAAAAGCGCGGTTTGCTGCCAGCAGTTCCCCATCCTGACCCAGCAGCAAAATCCCATCCTGCGTAGCGCGAAAAATGGAGTTTAGTTCCTGCACGCGCTGATTCAGCGAGCTGCGAATCTGGGCGTACAGCTGCGCATTCTGAATAGCCAATGCAGCCTGCGCGGCGATCATTTCTAGCAAGCGCTGGTGCGAAAGCGTGTGGACTCGCTCAAGCTTCATGGACTGCGCCGACATAACCCCTAAAATCTCTCCTCCGGCCAGAATGGGTACACCCACGTAAGAAGCGGCCAGCGGCCCAATCTGTGCAATTTGCAGCTCTGCCAGCCGTTGGGGGACCTTTTCAGGAATGAGCAAAGGTTGGTGCGTGCGTAAGATATATTCCGTCATCCCATTTTGCGGTCGGCGCGCAGGGTACGGGATTGGTTTACCTTCCCGAATAAATAGGGGAAAGCTAATTTGCCCGGACTCCTTATCATACAACGCCACGTAGAACGTATCTACCGGCAGAAGCTGTCGCACCTGCTCATAAATGGCGTGCAGCACTTTGTCCAATTCCAGGCTGGCCCCCAGCGCTCGCCCTACCGATTGCAAACCCTGGAACTCCTGTAGCCGCCGCGCCAATCCTTTGCTGGTGCGGTCAAGGCTGTGTGTGATCAGCGAAAAGCCCATGATCACAAGGCTAAGTGCGGCAAAGTGCACCATACCTAGCGTCAGGTAAATATCGCTGATGAACGGTACAAAAATCAGGGGAACTCCCTCGAAGAAAAGGAGGTTGGGAATTTGTTGCAGAAATGGCGTTACCTGTTCAGGCGCGAAGAGACGATAGTACACCAGGATCAGGCTATAGTTAATGGCGAGATAGACAAGGGTGAAGAACAACAGCGCCAGTAGCCAGGAAATGGTAAACACGTTGCCAGTGCGCTCTGGCTGAATGAGTAGAAACGCCCAGGCGCCCCCAAGCATACTCAGCGTGTTGATGAAGGAATTACCGGCGGTGTGACTGAGCAGCTTTGCAGGACTAAGCGGGTGCACAATACCCAGCACACGACGGTAGCGGTGGCGCACCACTCCATGCAGCCAGGATGGGATGAAAATGACCCATGCCGTTGGCAACGCCCCCAGGGCGATGAAGGAAACGGCCGAAATTATCGGCAGTGCCGACATCACCCCCCCTTGCCAGTTAATGCCAAAAGAGAGGGAAAAGAGCACCAAACTGCTGAAGATCAGCATAGGCAGAATGAGCTCTGTGCTAATTGGCGCCAACCAGCTTTGCCGGATTAGCAGCGCCAGTGTGAGTAAGCTGGCAAACAGTGGTAGAGCGATGTTTCTCTTTGCCATCGGGGAATACCCCATGGCACATGGCAGACACGCAACACCTTGTGCCGACTGTGCCAACTTGGCGTACAATTTACACGTTTAGGCCTAGTTCAACGCATCTTTACAAATTTGGCCGCCAACGTCCGATGATAGACCATTAGGTACCCCCACAGGTATGGTCAGACGTTGGTGGTTGGAAAATGTTAGAGATGATTTCAGGGCGTTATCAGTGATGCAATGCGCTTAAAATGTGCCCCAAACCAACACAGTTTACCCAAGAGCCATTCATTAGGAAGGTATGAGTAATACACTGAACCCCAATATTCCTACGGCTGAATTATCCCGTTTAATGACCAAAGCGGCAAGCAAAATGAGCCGATATCAGCTGCGGCTGCTGACGCCTCAGCTTTTGCTGCGTATTTTCCTCGAAGATACAGACGCGACCGCTTACCAGATTCTGCAACGGTTACAGAAAAAGCGCGGCTTTAATATGTCTGAGCTGGTTAGTCGCGTGGAGATGATGGCGCAAAATGCAAAGGGCAAGGACGCGAAGTTTAACTTTACTGATGACTTTGGCAAAGATATTCCCCTGGCGGAAGAGATGCTGGTTGTCATGGATGAGGGGCTGACGATTGCCCAATCCCGCGATGAGCTGAAAGTGCACAGTGGCCACGCGCTGGCTGCCATGGCGCAGCCCAATGTGACGACCTATGGGGTGCTACAACGGTTGGGCATTACGATGGCGGCCGTTTTGGAAGAATTGGGCGACGCTTCCCCTGGTGGTGCGCTGATTATTCATGATTTTGTGGATGAGGCGCAAAAAGGGCAGGCGCGTGCGCTCTACTACCGGGAAGCGTTGCTGCATGAGCTGATCAGCCTGCTGGCGCTGCGCCAGCGGCGGCACGTGATCTTGGTGGGACCAGAAGGGGCGGGAAAACGCTCCCTGGCTTACGCGCTGGCGCTGTTGCTGGCGGAGGGTAAGGGCCCGGCTGGTCTGCGCTCGGTGGTGCAGATGAATGAGGCGGCGCTGTTGGAGAATCCGCTGGCGGCGGTGCGCGCCGGTTTGCGCCGTGCCAGTGGCGGTGTTTTGCTGGTTCCCGACATTGAGCGTTTTTTTGCTAACCGCTTGCGGGCGCGGTTCCCGGAGCAGGTAAATCGGGAGATTCAAAAGGCGGTGCTGGGGGATGAACAGGTGATTATTGGCACGACGACGCCGGGCGAGTACAGCTTACTGAGTCAGGAGGCGCTGGTGCGGCAGCAGATGAATCGCCTGGATGTGCCGCCGGCCACGCGCGAAGAAGCGGTGGCGATGTTGGCGCTGCACAAGGGGGCGCTGGCGGAGGAGTATGGCGTGGAGGTGCTGGATGAGGCGCTGCAAACGGCCGTTTCCCTGGCCAGTCAATATATCAAAACCACCTCCCTGCCGGCCTCGGCGGTGCAGCTGGTGCACCGCGCCTGTGCCTTGGTGCGCATGGTTACACAGCAGCACATTCCCTCTTTGCCCCACGTCAGCGGCGACGGCCGTTTAGACAGCGAAGACATCACCGTTGCCCTCAGCCAGATCACAAAAATCCCGCTCACCAAGCTGACAGAAGATGAGCAGAGCAAATACGCCAACATGGTCGAACACCTGCACCAGCGCATTATCGGCCAGGAAGAGGCCGTCATCGCCGTCAGTCGTGCGGTAAAGACGGCGCGCGTAGGCCTGCGCAGCCCCAAACGGCCGATCGGCTCTTTCCTCTTCCTCGGCCCCAGCGGCGTTGGCAAATCGGAGCTGGCCAAGGCACTGGCAGAATTCATGTTTGGTCGCGAAGAGGCCATGATCACCCTGGACATGACCGAATATCAGGAAGAAGCCAGCCTCAACCGCTTGATTGGCGCGCCTCCTGGCTACGTCGGTTTTGAGGGAGGCGGCCAGTTAACTGACTTTGTGCGCCAAAACCCGTACACGGTGGTGTTGTTTGACGAAATTGAAAAAGCGCATGCGCGTGTGCTGGATGTGCTGCTGCAAGTGATGGACGAGGGGCGCCTGACCGACAGCAAAGGGCAGGTGGCTACCTTTAGCGAAACGGTGATCATCATGACCAGTAACCTGGGTGCCAGGCACATGCTGGTTCCTGTCATTGGCGAGGCGGAGCGCGCCCTGGTCATGCAGGATGTGCGCCGCTTCTTGCGCCCGGAATTCCTCAATCGCATTGACGACGTAATTCTCTTTCATCAGCTGACACCGCCGCAGTTGGCGCGCATTCTTGATTTGCTGCTGCGCAGCGAAGTGAAGCTGGCGGCTACCCGGGGCATTCAGTTACAGCTAACGGACGCAGCCAGGAGTTGGTTGTTGGCGCAGAATGATCAGCCAGAGTTTGGCGCACGGCCGTTGCGCCGCATTATTGCCCGTCACCTGCGCGAACCATTGGCCAATTTCTTGCTCAGCCAGGGGCAGGGCAAGGCGCAGCGCCAGATTACTGTGGATGCAAATCAGCAAGGACTGCTGTTTCAGATGGTTGGATAGGTCTGGGCAAAATCATGTCTGGCAGGAGCAAAGTATGAGAAAAACCAGACAATTCAATGCGGCAACTGGCCTATACCAGTGTGCCGCCGCAGCAGACACGTGCTCGGATGGGTATTGTTACCTGAACCAGCTCATAGACGTGCTTGTTTGGTGGTGACGCTGGCGCTGATTGCCGATTTGGCGCAGAAGCCAACCATCCAACTAACCAATCTCTTCCTTCCCTTCCCGGTAAACGTGCTCCCGTGCAAACCAGCCCCGCTGCCGCGCCAGCAGCAACAGCGCCACAGCTAGCCCACAAACGGCCGTTAGCCCCCCAAAAAGCGTTTCCGGCCCCCAGCGCTCATACACCACGCCGCTCACCGTCGTCGAAAGCAGCGGCGCCAGCCCCACCACGCACGCCGAAAACAGCGTCTGCGCCGTCGCCGACCACATTTCTGGCGCGCGCGCGTCAATCAGCCGCACCGTGACCACAAAAAAGAGGCCATACCCCACCCCTTTCAGCGTATTTGCCAACAGCAGCGTCAGCGGCGACCAGGCCAGGGCAAAGCCCAGCAGCGCGACCCCCACCGCCACGTAAGCCAACAACAGCGCATTCACCCCGCGCAGCCGCTGCATCAGGTGATCGCTGGCGCGCATCACTGGCACTTCCGCCAGCGCTGACAGGCCAAAGAACAGCCCCACGTGCGTCTCGTTCCCGCCCAGGCCAACGATATAGACGCCGCCAAAGACAAAAGTGCCATACAGCGCCATGCCCAGCAGAACCGCCCCCGCGTACAGCGCCAGCAGGCCGGGGTCTCTGGCCAGCACGCGCGGCGAGTGCGTGGGCGCGTGTGCAACCGCGCCCGCCGGCTCCATGTAGCGCAGCAAATACAGCACCGGCAGCACCGCCACAGCCGCCGTGGCAAACATAGGTGTATACCCCCAGCGCCGCCACAACATGCCCCCACCGATAGCCACGCTGGCAAAGCCCAGCGACCCCCACAGGCGCATACCGCCATAATTCAGCCGGTGGCGGCTGGCCATGCGCGCAATCAGGCTGTCGCTGATGGGTGCGGTTGGGCTGCGAATGGCCGCCTCCAGCAGCACCAGCAGAAAAACGCCCCCAAAGCCCGCCGCCAGCGGATAAAAAGGCAAAATGATCGCCCACCCCAGCAGACCCAGGCGCAACAACGGCCGTCGCCAGCCGCGCCGGTCCGCCAGCGAGGATAACGGCGGTGCTGCCAGCAGCGCAAACAGGGGGAAAATGGCGGCAACAATGCCCAACTGTGTCGCCGTCAGCCCCAGTTCCGCCAGGTAGACATTAAAAAACGGGGCGTAAAAGGCAACCATAGACCAGAAGAACCAGTAGTAAGCAGCGCCGAGGAGGGCAGGGGAGGGTGCAAACGCGCGCGTTGAGGACGTAGGCATAATGATGTGGGATAATAGCCCTGATTGCGCCGATTGCAAACAGTTTCGTAGCACGGTTGTTGTCGCTTTGTAGTGCCCGCTTCAGCGGGCAAAGCGGCGATATCTGCCATCACAAACACCGCTTTGTAGTGCCCGCTTCAGCGGGCAAAGCGGCGATATCTGCCATCACAAACACGTTTGCTTTCGCCAAGACATATGGTACGATTAGCCGCAACCCAGGAGTGTTGCCGACCAGCCAGCAAACCGCGCCCCCACTCCACTCTATGGAAGAAGCAACCAAGGCCCAACGCCCCATCTTGATATCGTTCACAGTATTCTGGCGAAATACCTGACACATCTTTCTCCCCGACGGCGGTCATACCCTGGAAGCAGAATAGCGCCCTGCTGTCCGCTGTCCACCGTCAGGTTATCAAAACGCCTGGGCCCACGCCCCAACCGGCTATCCTGGAGCAAACCCATGCCCGACCCCAACTCTTCCTCCCAGTTCAGCAATAATCTCTACCTCCATTCTGCCCACGCCCAAAGCGGCGGCGTAGCTACGGTGGTCAACAACGTCTTCGCCCGCAACCTGCCCCTTGAGTGGCAGGGGCCGCCAGCCCTGGCCATAGACAGGCGCCACCTGGTGACCCGTAGCCAGGAGATGGCGCAGGTGCGCGCCGCCCTGGCCCAGGAAGGCAGCGTGGCCATCACTGGCCAGAGCAGTTTTGTGACCGTGCAAGGCATGGCCGGGGCGGGCAAGAGCGTGCTGGCGTAGATGCTGGCCCTGGAAGTGCGCGACCGCTACCCAGACGGCGTGATCTGGGAGGAGCTGGGCCCGGACTTCACCAGCCCGGAGCAGGCCCAGGTTCCGCTGAGTAAATGGGCCAGCTACGCCACCGGCTTCTTCGGCCTGCCGGAAAACGTCAACCGCGTCTTCTGCTTCGAGCCGGACGGGGTGCGTTATCTTCTCTCCGCCCACCCGCGCCTGCTGGTGGTGTTGGACAACGTCTGGTCGTTGGCCGCCATCCAGCTGCTGCGCCAGGCGTTGCCCCCGGCGCGTACCTGCTCATCACCACCCGTTCCCAGGAGATCGCCTGCGGGCTGGGTGGTGGGCAGGTAGAGGTGGACCGGTTGAGCGAAAGCGAAGCCCTGGACCTGTTCGCGCTGCGCCTGGGCCTTTGCCCTGATGGCGGGAATTGACCGCCACGCCCTGGGGTTGGACGTGGCCCTGGGGGTGTTGCAGCCGGAGGGGGGCCAGGACCGGGCCGAGTGGCAGGCCGCCGCCCACCGCCTGCTGCAGGCCATCCGCGCCGGGGACCTGGGCGACCTGACCCAGGCCGACGACGTCAGCCGCAACGTGCAGGTGGTGCTGCTCTACAGCGTGCGCGCGCAGGACGGGGAGAGCCAACGCCGCTTCCGCTGGCTAGGCGCGTTTGCGGCCGCGGCCCCCTTCACCACGCCGGAGGCCGCCGCAGCCTGGGGTTGTGACGAGGAGGGCGCGCGGGCGGACGCTGATGGCCTTTGTCAACGCCGCCCTGCTGGAGCGGGTCACGGAGCAGAGCGCAAACGGGCAGGCGGTGAACCGGGGCTGGCGCCAGCACAGCCTGCTGCGGGGCGTGGCCCTGGACTACGCGACGACCCAGAACAACCGGGCGGCCCTGCTGCGTGCTTTGGCTAGCTTGCCCGGCGAAGACCGGGAGGCGCGGCTGCGCCAGGCCCTGCGTAGCGCAGCCGAAGCCGTGGTGTTATTTGAACAGTTCCAGCACGTCCAGTATCTAGAAATTGGCCGGCGCGTGTTATCCGACCTTCGCCGGGCGTGCGGTACGGATTTCGCCAGCCTGTGGGCCGAAGCAGGCCTGGGCGAACCGCTAGATTGATTCGACGCGGAACAACCGGAGCCCGCTTCGGGTGTAGCCATGCCTGCCGGACGACTTCAGGCCTATGTAACCCGGCTGCAGGCTGCGGACGCGGAACGACCCTAGGTGGCGGAATGGCAGGAGGTCACGGCCCTGGGCGAGGCGCTGCTGGCCGAAGAGGGCTGCGGGGGGCAGGGCGTGGATTGGGCCGCGTTGGCCGCGCTCGAGCGGGCCATCGCGCTGCAGCCCGATTTTGCCATGTGACGGCGCAACCAGGCGGGCACGCTGATTGATCTGGGCCGGCTGGACGAGGCGGCGGCGACCATCGAGGCGGCCCGGACGCTGGAGCCGGACGCGCCGCGGCTGGCGCATTTGGAGGCGCAGTTGGTTGCGGTGCGACATGCCGGGGGGTGAAATGCCGGGGGGTGAAACGCCGGGGCGCCGGGGGGGAAATGCCCGGGGATGAAACGCCGGGGGATGAAGTCCCCCGGCTACGAAGCGGCGCCCGGTGAACCGGGCTTGTGCGGGCGCGATGGTGGGCGTGGCGACAAGCCCCGTTGACGGGGCGCCGTTATTTAGACGGGCGATTGATCGCCCGATGATTGATCGCCCGACGGGCATTAGCCGTCCACCGGGAAATGTGAAATCAAGGAGAGCATCATGCCGTATTACCAATTGTTTTACCACCTGGTTTGGGCTACCAGGAACCGCGAACCTCTTTTAACCCCTGAAGTAGAGCCGATTGTCTACGATCTGTTGCGGTCTAAGGCGATTGGCCTGGGTGCCACCGTCTTTGCTATCGGTGGTTGGGTGGAACATGTGCATATGGTCGCCTCTATTCCGCCTGTCATTGCCGTCTCCAAGTTCGTCGGTCAAATCAAGGGTGCTACCTCAACCCGTTTTAACAAAGGCGGGCATGGATCGGTGCTGTTCTGGCAAGACGAATATGCTGCGTTTACCTTCGATGGCAAGCGTCTGCCAAACTACATTGCTTACGTGGAGCGGCAAAAGGAACATCATGGCCAGAACACAACGATCCCGCTGCTGGAGCGCACCAGTGGTCAGCAGACAGGCCTGCGCATGGTCAGTGAGGAGGCGGCCGGTTATTGGGTTGAAGATGAAGCCTGGCAGCGAGAATTGATGGAGCTGGACTTATGATTCCTGACACACGCAAACTTCTGGCTGGCATGCTGCTGGCCGGCATGGGTATCCTGACCGGGGAGGCGTCGCTGATTGCTACGGCCGGGGCGGTGGGGGCAAACTGGCGGGTTGGCGGGGGTGTGGGGCGCGCTGCGCGGCCGCACACCCGATCCGCCACTGCTGCGTGCCTATGCAATGGCTATTCGTCAGGCCACGGAGGCATTGGAAGCTGAATATCGCCAGACGGTAGACGGGCGCAGTGACGGCGTGGCTTTCAGGCTAGTGGCCGCCAACCCGCTGAATTTGCCGCGCCTGCGCCTGAAGCAGGAAGCACAGGAGGTTAGCGCGGCGCTGCGGCAGGCGCGCCTGGGGGCGCAGTTCCGCCTGGGGCAGCAATGGGCGGTGCGCAGCAACGATTTGCTGGATGCGCTGCTGCGCGAACGGCCGGTTCTCGTTCACTTTGCCGGTCATGGCAGCAGTGCCGGGGAGCTGTATCTGGAGGATCTACTGGGCCGGGGGAGGCCAGTGCCGCCAGCGGCGCTGGCAACGCTGATTGGCGCGGCGGGCAGCGTGCGCGGTGTGCTGCTGAATGCCTGCTGGACGGACGCGCTGGCGGAGGCGCTGCTGACTGTGGTGGCGTGTGTGGTGGGCGTGGAACATGCAGTGCGGGACGATACGGCCGTTGCCTTTGCCGCCGCATTTTATCGCACCCTGGCTGATGGGGAAAGCGTGGCGACAGCAGTGACGGTGGCGCAGGCGGCGGCGCTGGCGGCGACCGGTGGCGAGGTGGCGGTGAAGCTGCGTACGGCCGTTGGCGTGGATGCGACGCTCATGCGCCTGGCTACGGACACCACCCGTGCGTAAGTTCGGCTGGTTCAAATTAGCGGGGTGGCCAGATGTTGCGGCGAGATGCCCGCTCACTTTTACGGCCGTTAGTCATTAGCGGTCTGCCATCTGCCGTCCGCCGTCAAAAAGCGGGCCTGTGGGGTACGTGAGCAGCAGCACTTCCAGCGCCAGGCGCGCATTGGCATTGCGCTCCAGTTGCCACAGCGCCAGATTGGTTTGCTTCAGGCTGGCCTGAATGGCGGCAGCCGGCCACTGCGCCGCCAGCCGCGCCAGCAAGGGGGCATGGTCTACGTTGCTGATGACGGCAGCACCGGCGCGCCCTGCCTGTTGCGCCTGCGCCAGCAAAGCGAGGTCGCGCCACCAGCTCAGCCAGGCGCGCAGGAGGCCGGGTAGCTGCTCTGGCTTGCGGGCCAGCTTTTCGGCCAGGTCAAAGCGGGCAGCGTAACGGCCGTGTAATGCTTCTTCTAGCTGTGCCAGCCGCTCTGCGCGCGTTTGCAAAATTGTGGCATCCTGGCTGGCACGTACCGCCCACCCCAAACGGCCGTCGGCCAGATATGCCAGCAGGTGCGCTTTTTCTTCGGGCACATGCCAGCGCGTGGTCAGGCTTTGCGCAATCAGCTCTGTGGGCAACGGCCGTAAGCCCAGCACGCGGCAGCGCGAGGCGATGGTCGGCAGCAGGGTGTCGGCGTCGTTGGCGGTCAGCAGCAGCAGCACATTGTTTGGGGGTTCCTCCAACGTCTTTAGGAAGGCGTTGGCGGCATTCAGATTGGCGGCATCGAACTGACGCAAAATGGCAACCTTCACACGCGCCTCGTAAGCGGCCAGGCTGAGGCCCTGCTGCAAGTCGCGGATGGCGTCAATTTTCAGCGTTGGCTTGCCGCGCCCACTTAGCTCTGGCTGCAGCAGGCGCACGTCGGGGTGGCGGTCGGCGGCAATCAGCTGGCAGGTGCGGCATTGGCCACACGGCCGTTGCCCCTTGGCCGCTTCGCAGTTCAGCGCCTGGGCAAAGGTGCGCGCCAGCGTCGTTTTGCCAATTTGCCCCGGCCCCGTAATCAAGTAGGCGTGGCCGACGCGCCCGTGCTGAATTGCTGCCTGTAGCAAGGTAACGGCCCAGTCGTGGCCGATGAGGGAGTGCCAGGTTGTCGCCATAAGGGTAATTGTATTCCGTCCGGCTTGATTCGTCATACGCGCCGCGCCGGTGCAGCGGCTGCCGGCGCTTTTACCAGGGAAAAATTGTGAACCGACGAAACCGTTGGCAGTGGGCTGCGTAAAGATATGCGGGCAACGGCCGTTTTGGTCACATCCTAGCTCAGGCGCTTTTGCACCCCTGCACGCAGATGAGTAACCGGACACAGGCGTTTTTGTCCATCACCAGTGTCGTGCGATTTGGCAAAATTGCATGACAGCACCAGATGACCGTAGACCGCAGTCGACAGTCGGCGGTCATCTTCGAAGTAGGAGGTTCAAGCTATGGAAACGAGCACGAGCAAGCAGTTTATCCCCCTGTTGGAATCCATTCCGTATCCCTCCCACCCGGTCATGAAATGGCTGTTCAAAACCCCCCTGCTGCTATGGCGGCTGGGGCTGGGGCCGCTGGTGGGACGATTCTTCATGATCATGACCACCACCGGGCGCAAGAGCGGCTTGCCGCGCCACACGGCGATTGAGTTTCACGAGCTCGAGGGCAAGCCGACCGTGATGAGCGGCTGGGGTGAAAAGACCGACTGGTACCGCAACCTGGCCGCCAATCCGCTCGCCACCGTGCAGACCTGGCGCGGGGCGCAGTTCGTCCGCGCCCGGCGCATCGACTCAGACGAAGAGTTGCGCCGCGCCTTCGCCTGGGCGCAATCGAGCCCCACCATGCAGCGCATGATGAAACTGGCCGGCTTCGCCATGAGCGCGGAGCAATTCATCGCCGAGAAGGAACGCTTCACCCTGGTCATTTTCGAGCCGACCGACCAGCCTACGCCCTCGCCGCTGAAGGCAGATTTGGTTTGGCTTTGGGCGGTTTTGCTGTCGATTTGTTTTCTGCTTGTTTGGTTGACAAACTTCAGGTGGTGAACGATGGAACTTGCCTCTTTGCTTCTTACCCTGCTCCTGCTTGCGCTGCCTATCGTGCTTCTGCTTCCGCTGTATTCGATGGGAAGACGGAAAGCCAACGAACAGCTTGCTCCCATAGAGCCGTTGCTTTTTCAATGGGGGTTTCAACGCGCCTCCTGGTTTGAGCAAGCCAGAGAGCGATTTCTGTACAAAACCTCGAAGAGCGCCTACCCGATTTACATTTCCTTGAAAGACCTTCATCACGGCAAGGATGCCCAGCGGTTGCTCTCCTTCCTGGTTTTCCTGGTTGAACTACCGGTCAAAGACAACTTCTTCATTCGAGCATCGGACATGGAGAGCGAAGAAAACGACATTCTCTATGAGACGTATGTGAAGAGATTGCCTTCGGATGTGCTTGCGCCGCTCGGATTGCGAACCTTGTGCGCGCCTGCCAGCCGCTCCGATTTAGAGCGCCGCTTGCTGTCAGAGCCTGCTCAGGGAATCCTTGCCGTCCTTACTGCGCAAAAGGACCTGTTTTACATTTACGGGGACGCCGAATATGGATTTCTACAATTCGGTTTTGCCTTGCCGCGCTCTCCAGAACCGCAGCGGATTCGCCGCTGGCTGGAGGCAGCCATCGGTCTTGCTCGCATCTTGCACGACCCAACCCGCCAGGGACAGGTGAAACGCAATCAGCAATTGACATGGTTATGGCTGATATTCTTGTTTTTGTGCATTCTGCTTGTCAGCCTGTTTTTGTTCGTTCCTATCCTGGGAGGCCTAAAATGAACGGCCATCAAACGCAAAACCCGCTTCTCAATCTGCTGCAATTGGTGAAGCGATGGCTCTCTGGTTTGGCAGCGTGGTTTTCTGCCCCCAAACGTCCGCCCGAACTTGCCGAACTGGAAGCGCGCTTTACCAGAGAGGCCGATTCAGACCCGGAGAAAGTGCAAAACCGGCAATTTTCCAACACCATGCGCTCTGGACGCGGTTAAAAGGTCTCTGCGCCTCCGTTATCCTTCTTCTGCCGCCGTAAGGCAAGTCAGAGACTTGCCTTACAGAAAGGACTACCCAATGGAAACCGTCACCCTCCTCGTCCTCTTGTTCATCCTGCTGACCTTCACCGGCCTGCTCGTTTTCTCTATCCGCGCCGGGCGCAAGACTCGGCAAGTCCAGGCGCAAATTGCCCAAACCCTGGGCGTAACGCCGCTTGAGCCGGATGAAACCCTCCTGGCGCAGATTGCCACCGTCTATCCAACCGCAAAGGCGGCGGATAAGCCGCGCTATTCCCTGCACAACGTCAGCCGCCGTGCCCTGCCGGATGGCGAACTGTTCCTGTTCGACCTGGTGGACCGCGACACCGAAAGCGATTCGTGGCTGGAACGCCAGGCGGTAGCCATCCGCTCGAACCGTCTGCGCCTGCCGCCCTTTCAGATGTTCCCCAAAGTGGACGCCGCCAAATACGGGCTTGGTGGTCTGGCAAACGTGATTGTGGAATGGGGCGTTTCCAAAGTCGGGACGCCGGTGCAGTTCCCCGAATTCCCGGCCTTCCAGGCGCGCTACGCCGTCACCTCCAGCGACCCCGAAGCCGCGCGGCGCTTCTTCGATGAAGACAAGGCGCGCTATTTCTCCAAAACCGAATACTACAACGTTCACGCGGGCGGCAATCTATTCACCTTTGCCGAAACCCTGCCGGGCTTCAAACCAGGCGACCCGGCGCAAATGACTCAACGCATCAACCGCGCGCTGGAAATGTACCGCCTGTTTCAGGCGTAATGCGGAATTTATTCCGCTTCCATGCAAAGTTGAACGGCCATACTATCAGGAAAATACCATGACCGCCTCGACATCCCCCCTCCTCCCCGTCCAGCCGACCGAGCGCATTCAGATTGTGGACATCCTGCGCGGGTTCGCCCTGTTCGGCATCCTGTTCGTCAACATGGCCATTTTCAGCCAACCCATGCAGGCGATTGTCCTGCCGGTTGACCCCTCCCTGCCCTGGGCTGACCGCGCCGCCCTCTGGCTGATTCACGCCCTGGGAGAAGGCAAGTTCTACGCGCTCTTCTCGCTGCTCTTTGGGCTGGGGTTGTTCCTGCAAATGGAGCGCATCGAAGCGCGCGGCGGACGCTTTGTGCCGCTCTATGCCCGCCGCCTGCTCGTGCTGCTCGGTTTCGGCCTCGTCCACGCCTTCCTGATTTGGATGGGCGACATTCTCATCCTCTACGCCCTGCTTGGTTTTCTCTTGATTCTCTTCCGCAAAGCCAAACCGCGCACGCTGCTGATTTGGGTCTTTGTGTTGATTGCCCTCCCCATCGTCTTCAACGCTGCCATTACCGGCCTGGTGACGTGGGCCAGCGCCATCCCCGAAGCCGCGCCGCAAATTGAGCAGTCGTTTGCGGAGGCTGAAGCCGGTTTCGCCGCCGACCTGGAACGCGCCGCCCAGGTGTACGCCACTGGCAATTTCGCCGAAATC
>CALEAD010000046.1 GCA_937943625.1 uncultured Anaerolineae bacterium
CAGACTGACTGTTGCGCTTCTTACGGTTGTGCAATAGAAGTTGGATATCCTCAGGTCGCCTCGACAGAGTTGCGGCTAGATGTCGCATTGTTATCAACCAGGTTCGAGGTATCGTTTGTGCCTGGAACCGTGCCACCCATCGCTGTGCTTTAATCTGATCAGCGCGCAGCGTGCACCTTTTGGCTGACTCATCAGCATTGCGCCGCTGTTTTCCTGGCACTCGTTTTTTACATTTAGAATTGCTGGTTAAATCAAGCCTCTCTTGACAGCTGTTCCTATGCCAGATATAGTTCTATGAAAACTCCTCGAATTTTGCTCATGTGTCCTGTCACATTTGCCCATTAAAAACATCAGCGAAGGTGTAAAATCAGAATTATTTAGGAGAAGGGTTTACAATGGCAAGCGTAACCTATCGTAATGTTTACAAGCGCTACGGCGATGTGGTTGTCATCAATGACCTGAACATGGAGATTGCAGACAAAGAATTTGTCGTCTTTGTTGGTCCTTCTGGTTGCGGTAAATCCACCAGTTTGCGTATGTTGGCCGGCCTGGAGGAAATTAGCGAAGGCGAGATTTTGATTGGTGACCGTGTTGTCAATGATGTGCCCCCGAAAGACCGCGATATTGCCATGGTCTTTCAATCTTATGCCCTGTACCCGCACATGTCGGTTTATGACAACATGGCGTTTGGTCTGAAGCTGCGCAAAACGCCTAAGGCAGAGATTGATCGGCGTGTGAAGGAAGCGGCCAGCATTCTTGGCCTGGAGAATCTACTCGATCGCAAGCCCAAGGCGCTTTCTGGTGGTCAGCGGCAGCGTGTGGCCGTTGGCCGTGCGATTGTGCGTGAACCGGCCGTTTTCCTGATGGATGAACCCCTTTCTAACCTGGATGCCAAGCTGCGCGTGACTGCGCGCGCGGAGATCAGCAAGCTGCACCAGCGCCTGGGCACCACGTTCATCTACGTGACGCATGACCAGGTAGAAGCGATGACAATGGGCGACCGCATTGCCGTGCTGAGCGACGGTATTTTGCAGCAAATTGATTCCCCACGTAATCTGTATAACTCTCCCAAGAATGTGTTTGTGGCCGGATTCATTGGCAGCCCCAGTATGAACTTTTTTGAAGGAACCCTGGTTGGCGAAGAGAACCGCCTCTTTATAGATACAGGTGACTTCCGCGTAGCTGTGCCTGAATACCGTAAACCCATTTATAAAAGCTACGTGGGCAAAGAAGTGATCTTTGGCGTGCGTCCAGAACACGTTCATGCCCCTGAATATGCGCCGCCGAACATTATGGGCGAGCCTGTGCGCGCCACGGTAGAGATCGTGGAATTGCTGGGGCACGAGCTGCACCTGTTTATGAACTCTGGCAAGTATAGCTTTGTGGGTACGGTTGATACGCGCATGGACGTTCACGCGGGCAATACGGTAGACCTGCTGTTTGATATGAACAACATGCACCTGTTTGATAAGAAAACGGAGCTGGCAATTCGCTAAGCGACGCCATGATTGAATGTGAAGGCTGCCTTTTGCCAGAAGAGGCAGCCTTTTTTCATGCGTTACCATGCCACAAGCCAATTACGCTATCGGTGAGACGTTTGCTGTGCAGTTTGCCTGGCGCTTGCCAGACCATGACTACATCCGCGCCGTGTTTGAGGCGGAGGTATTGGACCTGGTGGACACGGCGGAGAAGTATGTGGTGCGTTTGCGACGCCTGATTGCAGGACGACAGGAGGATGAAAACGGCCGTCTGCGTGGCACCGCCTCTTTCTCGCGGGAGTATTGGGCACTGGTAGGTAAGCTGGTTGGGCGCAAAATCACGGTTGCCTATGAGGTAGACGACGGCCGTGCGCTACACATGCGCCTGGAAACGCTTACCGGTGAACACAACTACTTTTACCGCTATAGCCTGGCTGAAGAGACGGCGCGCAAAGTGGCGGAAAAGTGGGAGGCCCGGTTCTCTGCAAGAGAAGCGGAGGATAACAGCGAAACGTAAGGCGTGAAGCGTGAGCCTTTCAAGTGACGCTTCACGTTTCACGCCCCAGAGCCGCGTTTTCCGCGTATGCTTTTAGCGAAACAACCGGCGCCATAAATCCGTTTGCAGGACTTCCTTCGGGTCGCAGCGCTGCTTGAGCGCCATGAAGCGCTGAATCGTTTCTGTGCCCAGGTAAGCCTGCACCACTTCTGGGCGTAAGGTGCTGTCTTTGGCAAAGTAGAAACGGCCGTTGGCCGCCAGCACAATGGCATCCAATTCCCGCGCCAGGCGCACCATTTCCGGTTTACGGCCGTCGGTAATCAAAAAATCCATCGCCAGCGAAAAGCCGTCCAGCCCATGCGTGAGCAAAAAGTCATCTGGACGATGGCGCTTAAAGACCGACAGGTAATTCGGCAGCCCATGTTTCTGGCATGTGCGTAGAATATCGCCAAACGCCTCTTGCGCGTTTTCTTTGGGAATAAACGGCTGGTACTGAATCAGCCCACCAGGGCCGTAGGAGCGCTTCCAGTTGGGGATATAGTCGAGTAAAAAGTGAAACGCGGCGTGCGTTTGCCAGTAACGCTTGCCACTGCCCACGCGCCCGGCCACGTATTTGGCCGTGTTAATCAACGATGTGCCTACATTGTTCATAAACGGCCGCATAAACATCCACATTGCCGACTTTGGTATCAGGCCAAAGATCGTGTCGGGAATTTGTTGATGCTCCAGCGACAAACTCAATTGCGGGTTTGGGTCAGCGCCGGGCGGCAAGTAATAGGCCAGGTGCGCGTCGCCACGCCCCAGCGCATCCCCTTTGGCAATGGCGTCAATCCAGCCCACAATATAGTTGGTGTGGTCTACGTGGGCGTGGAATAATTCAAACATCTCGCGCAAATTGGCGGGAGCGGCCGTTTCCACCGCCAGGTAGCCGGAATACACGCGCTTCATTTGCAGCGTCAGCGAGATGAAGCAGCCCAACATGCCAAAACCGCCAATGGCGGCGTGAAACACGTCGCTGTTTTCGCTGCGGCTGCACGTAACAATTTCGCCAGAAGGCAGCATCAGATCAAAGGCGAGAATGTGCTCACCAATTGGCCCCGCCTGCCAGCCGTTTTTGCCGTGCACGTTCATGCCCGCGCAGCCGCCAATGGTGGTTTTCATGGTGCCCGTGACCACCGGCGGCCACCAGCCATCGCCCAGGATATATTGCCATAGTTTTTCGATGGTGACGCCCGGCTCCACCTGAATGACGCCCGTTTCTGGATTCCAGTCGAGAATGCGCGTCATGCGTGCCAGGTCTAGCACAATGTTTTCGCTGTTCATGAAGGCGTCGCCGTAGCTATTGCCGCCCCCTTTCAGGCCGACGCTGCGGCCGCTTTGCCGCGCCAGCTCAAACACACGCTGTAGCCCTTCAGTGGTTGTGGGGCGATACACGTAGCACATGCCGCTGCTGGCCCCGCCCCAGGCCCACACGCGCTCTAGCTTGTCAGGGGGGAGTACAGCCGTTTTCCCCCGCGTTCGTCTTTCATCTATTTGTATCATAATTGTCACTCACTTTTGTCATTACTGATGCGCTTTGGGCACACTTCAGCCGATCTTTAGAATTTGACCGCCGACCGCTGACCGCGATTTTGCCAGTTATGTGTGGTCTGCTGTCGGCCGTCTGCGCTCAGAAAGTTATCAAGCGCCATTTTTGAAAAAGGCTAAAAACTCAACCGTCGGAACAAAAACGACGGAATGTGATGCAGCGCCAGCCCTACCAGTGTCCAGCGCAGCGGCACATAGACCGTTTGCAGTCGCCAGCGCAGCGCGCGGTAAATTTGTGCCGCCGCCTCGTCTGGTGAGATCACCCAAAAAGTCTTGGGCGCATTTTCCAGCATCACCGTATCTACAAAGCCGGGCTTAATGGTTGTCACCGTTACCCCCTGGCGCGTCAGGCGATTGCGCAGCGCCTCCAGATAGGTATTCAGCCCCGCTTTACTGGCGTTGTAGACCGGTGAGCCAATTCGCCCGCGGTCGCCAGCAATGGAGCTGACGCCAATGATGTGCCCGGTGCCCGCGCGCTCAAAGCGCTGCGCGGCCTCGTTTAACCAGGCAATGGCGCCCAGCATGTTGACCTTGACCATTGCCTCATCTTTGGCAAAGTTGTACTCGTGCAGCCCAACAGGCAGTTGCACGCCTGCCACATAGGCAATGACGTCCAGCCCGCCAATCTCTTGCGTAATTTGCTGGAATAGCGCCGGTATTGTCTCATACGCAGTGACATCATGGACATAAGGAATGGCCCGGCCAGCGGCATTTTTGTTAGCAGCGGCACAGACGTCTTGCAACTGCCTGGCGCGCCGCGCCAGGGCGGCAACGATATACCCTTCGGTAACCAGCTTGCGCGTGAGCGCCGCGCCAATGCCAGATGATGCACCAATGACAATGGCGCGGGGTTGTGGCTCTAAGGGTCTCTTGCGATTGAACATGGTTAGCTCCTTTGAAAATGACCGCCGACCGCTGACGGCTGACCGCTATCTGCAGTCAGCGATCTACCTTGTAAATGGGACCTGTATCTGCAGGCTGTGGCGGGATCAAGATCACCCGTTGATTTTAACACAGCTAATGGGTGTGATGGCATGACAGTTGTCAGGGGATTGGGTGATGAAAGGCAGATGCAGGTTCAGGGGGCGCTTAGAATGGCGTTGATGGCAGCGTGGGTTTGCGTGGCAAGCTGTTGCGGGTCGTCTGTGCGCAACGGCCGTATTGCGGGCAATACTCGCAGCTCGGCCACATAGGGGCCTGGGTAACGGGATACGCGCCAGAGGGCTGTCAGCAGCGGTTCGTCCGTCCACCCCACCACCGCCAACGGCTGATAGCGGACGGCGCAGGGTAAGAAAGCCACTTCCCCCTGCGTGACAATCTCAAACGCGCCAAAACGGAACGGTAGTACCTCGCCGCTGCTAGAGATGCGCCCTTCCGGGAATAGCACAATGGGGGGGGGTAATGGGAAATTTCTTGCGCTAACCGCTGCCGCGCTTCCTGGCGAGATGTTTTGTCAGCACGGTCTACAAAAACAGTGTCAATGGCCATGGCAATCCAGCCCACCAGGGGCCAACGTCGCAGCTCTTTCATGCTCACAAAGCGCACGGGCCACACGGCCATTAGTAGCAGCGCATCCATAAAGGAAAGATGGTTGGGAAAGACAAACCCCTCATGTTGGCGCAGCGTTTGCCGGTCAACGGCCGTACAGATAAAGCGCACGTGGTAAAGCCACAGCAAAAATCGCGCCAGCCCATGCGCCACCCAGGCTGGCAGACGCACTCCGCGCAGGCGCAGCGGCGCCCAGGCCACAGCCAGCATCAGCAATGCGCCCACCGCCAGCATCAACAGGGCCACACTCATACGGTAAACGCCGCGAATCAGCTCCATAAAATAGCCCACCGCTTATACCAGGTAAATAGGATTACTATAAATCCAGCCTCGTTCTGCCCCCTCATAGAGAATGGAACATTCAACCCGGTAGGCTCCCTCCTCGACAGGGATGTGCGTCAGGTGTGTCTCGTTTTCGGCCTTTGCGACCACTTTGCCCTGATGGATGAGGCGGATATTGGCTTTTTGTGGCGTCTTTATTTGCAGCGTTGCCCCCACGTCCAGGCGCACCTCGTCGCCAACGCCCCCTTTGGTTAACCCCTGGCCGGTAAAGCGGAACCCTCTCGTTGGGGCGGCCATGTCGTAGCCCACCCAACTGCGCCCTTTGCCAATGGCGCTGAGGATGAGCCGCTTGTCGTGTGCCAGATCGCCGTTGAGCGGCTCAGACAGCATCAGGTGTGTGTTGATGGCGCGGAAGAGAAAGTCGTAAGGGTAGATGATGCGCGCAATCGGGCCAAAGCGCATCGGTGTGCCGTGCGCGTCGCTATTGCCCACGACGACTGTCCGCTTGCCTTCGCTGAGCAGTTTGTCCCATAGCGCCAGAGTGTCAGGATGGGGGCGAGTGATGAATTTGCTGGGGTTAAGCGCCAGGTAAACGGCCGTTACCTTTGCCAGCCAGCGCCATTGCACAGGTAGCCGCGCCAGGTGCGCCTTCACCACATCCAAAAAATTGGACATGTAGTTCCACAGTTCCAGCCCGGTATACCCCTCCACGTGCCAATCTTGCCAGGCCAGGTAAGGAGCGTCTAGCAGCGAGGATTCTGGCAGTTCGTGGGGGTGCGCCAGAAAGCCATACCCACCGGTTGCTTTGGTCTCATCAATCAGGCGCTGCGGGTCAGCGGCAAAAGGGGCCAACTCTTTTTCTGCGCCGTAGGCCAAAAAGTGACTGGCTTGTGGCTGGCGGCGTGGGTTGTGCACCTCCTCGCCCACCAGCAGCAACACCCGCCCCTGTTCGTTGGCATAGTACCCTTCTACGCCATCTACCCAAATGTTGTGATCGGTAACGATGATAAAGTCCAACCCGGCGGCGATAGCATCTTGGGCAATTTCGGCGTGCCACTTTTCGCCATCGCTGTAGCGCGTGTGCATGTGCATGTTGCCAACAACTTCGTGCATGGCGTCTGCTGCCTCTTGTTTATCAGGTTGATAGCATGAAAACGTGATATGAAAGGATGATCTCGCGTTTTGCGTTTTATGGATTGTGCCCTACTGCGGCTTTCCGCAGCCGGCGCTATGCTATCATCCCCACCTCTTTAGCGCAAACGCGCCACCCAGCAGGGCCAGCGCCAGCGCAGGCAGCACAATGGCGAATTTGAGCGAGGCGCAGACCCAGGCCAGTTGCGGCCAAAAGGAATTTGTGGCGCCAAAGAGGAGTTGTGTGAGGGCGATGTTTTCAGCGTAATCGAGGGCAATGGTCAGCCAGATCCCTTTCGCCAGCCAATGCGCAGGTTTTGGTAGTGGGTGGGGGAGGTGGGCAACGGCCGTTGCCAGAGCCAGACCAATGGCAGCGGCGTACACAGGTGGGTAAAGAAAATCCAGTCCCAGGCTAAAAGCAGCATAGAGCTGCGCCCGCGCATCCCAAGAGGCCAGGATGGCCTGCGCTTTTGCTAGCGTGCCTGCAAACTCATAAGAAAGAATACCGGCCGGTGCTGCAGAAGTGACGAGCGGCGCACCGATGATCTGAAAAACGGCCGTTAGCCCTAGCGCCCCGATTATGGCCAGCCACATCTGCACTTTGCGTTTCCCCATCTACTGATTCCTCCCTGTTTCCTGTTCCCTGTTTCCTTCCTTTGCCAGCAGCTTTTCCAGCTTCGCCTTTGTCTCGCGCCAGGTAATCTTCGAGAGTCCCAGCTTTTGACGAATCTCATCCTGTTCTACTTGCTCGCGCATATCCTGCAGCGCCGACGCCCAGCGCAGGTTCTCAAAGGAAAGCAGCCCGCGCTCCAGCCCGGCCACGTCGCCAATGTCGCGCAAAATGTACTCCAGATTGCGCTGCGTACAGGTAAACAGCGTGTCTGGGGGTTGGTATTGTTCCAGGTACTCGTCCAGCACAGGCAGCCAGTCAGGGCTGAGGGGAAGTTTGCGCTCTTTGTAGCGCATGCGCGGATTGGCGTAGCGCACAAACAGCATTGGTTGCATGGGGTTGCTGCGGTCAATGTGATTGGGCACAATGTTCATTGTCTCATTCTTTTTGATCCCCGTTTGCAGCAGCAGCATCAGCAAGAGCAGGGGGCGGGCATCTGCCTTGCGCTCCGGTAGCAAACCGCGTCGCCAGGATTCGGCCGCTTGCAGGGCGCTGGCTATTTGTGCCGGCGTGGGCACAACGGGCAAGGGGCTGCGCACGCTGTGCTGGATCACGGCCGTTGCCGGGTCTTCGGAGAGGATGTCCGATTCGTGTAGCCATTTGAAGAACACCTTTAGCGTCGTTACCCGTCGTGCATAGGATTTAGGGCTACACGCCACACCGCGGTCGTAAAGCAGCCAGGTAAGAAACTCGTTTAGATTTTGTGTGCCAATCTGGCCAACTGGCTGGCCGATGCCCAGGTATCGTCCCAGCAGGCGTATGTCGCTGGCAAATGATTTGACCGTGTTCAGGGCAAAGCCCTGGTCGCGCATGTGGCGCTCAAAGTGGCTGAGCGCAGCTTGCAGTGAAGCCTGGGCTGTTAGCCCAGTTGCCCCTTCTTCTGCGGCTGGGAACATTTCACGTTGTTTGCTTTCGTTCATGAGAAGCTGCTCCTTTCGTATAGATATACCAGGTTAGAACATTTGGCCGGATTTGTCAAGGTTTATCAAGATTGCGTGATTTTCTCCAGCAATTCTGAATTTGGACAGGGTTTATGAGGTTGTGTCAGTCGCCGACCACCGACAAATCAATGCGCTAAATTGGGAATTGCTGGATTTTTTCTTTCGGTTACAATGCCACGCAAAAGCAGAGGCATGTTATGCGCCTGCTTTTCCTCCTCTCAATGAGCAAGAGTAGTATGAAAGTGGAAATTATCAGCATAGGCAATCAGTTGCTGATCAACGATGTATTGGATACCTCCAGTGCACATCTTTCACGCAGCTTGTGGGAAATGGGGGTTTCCATTACTTGTAAAGTAACAGTTGGGGAGGATTTGGCGTCGGTGCTGGCAGTTTTGCGCACGGCGCTGGCGCGCGCAGACCTGGTTTTGGCAATCGCCAGCCCATATGAAGATGAAAGGGAAACGCTGCAAACGGCCGTTGCCCGTTTGCACCATTCACGCCGCTCAACCCGCTTTCTTTCCACCTTGTTACTGGGTGGGCCTGATAACGAAGCCTTGCCTGAGAGCTGGCAGGTGGGGCAGGGTAGACTGTTGCTGGCGTTACCACGTGATCGCGTAACGCTCGCTTATTTATGGGAAACGGCCGTTTTACCTTTTCTGCAGGTGCGTCTTTCCCAACTGGGGGCAGCCCAAGAAACAGTTTCCTTGCTGCTGCGCACAGTGGGCATTGCTGAAAGCAGCGTGCGCAGCCAGCTGGATGAGCTGGTTACGATGCCGCGCATGCGCATTACCTACGATTCCTTTGCCGGGCAAACCAACATCCGCCTCTGGGCGTTTGCCCGCGATCAAGCCAAAGCGCGGGAGCGCTTGCAACAGCTACATCAACTGGTGCTACAGCAGATTGGCGATTACGTTTACGGCCGTGAAGGAGACAGTCTGGAACAAGTGGTGTTGGATAATTTGTGCCGGCACAATTTGCGGCTTTCGCTGGCAGAATGTCACACCAATCAGATATTTGCGCGCACGCTGGCGCTGCTGCCCGGCAGCGACACGCACATTACCATTCTGCCGAGCGAAAATTGTGCCCAGTTAGCAGACTACTTAGGCATAGCCCCCCCAGAAGAGGACCTGAGTGGCTGGTGTCGCACTGCGACTTTGGGCATTTTGCAGCAAGCAGGCAGCGACGTAAGCCTGATGGTGTTAAAACATGTCTCCCCAGGAGGCATCCAAATCCTGGTTGTGTTGGCTTCAGCGCTTGGTGTGTCCATGACGCAGCGCGCCTTTGGCGGCCATCCAGAGAGCATTGACCGCTGGGCCTTTTCACTGGGGTTAACGCACTTGTGGTTTTGGCTGCAAACGCGGGCACAGCTTCTGACATAAGGAGCGATCTTTACAATTTGACCGCCGACCGCTGACGGCGATATTGTTTTTGACCACCGACGGCCGACCGCGATTTTGCCCGTAATGGGCGATCTGCCGTCGGCTATCTGCAGTCACCAGAGAAAACGATGTCTCTAAAACAAAAGCAAATAGGTGCATAATGAAAATTGGTATGGTCACAGCCTGTTATAAACCGCTCATCAATGGGGTGACGCGCATCGTGATGCTGTATAAGGCCGAGATGGAAAAGCTGGGCCACGAGGTGTTTGTTTTTACCCTGGGGGAACCTGACCCGGCAGGTGAAGAGCCGGGGGTGATACGCTCTCCGGCTGTGCACGTGGGGCAGGGTTATTACGTCACCATGCGCTATACGCGTCAGGCGCAGGAGCTACTGGCAGAAATGGATATTATCCACTGTCACCACCTGTTTATGAGTGTCGAGTTGGCACATCGCTACGGCCGTTGCCCCATCGTTTACACCAATCACACGCGCTATGACCTGTACACCGGCACCTACGTGCCTATCCCGCAGCCAGCAGCCGACGCGGTGATGCGCATTTTGTGGCCGGAGTTTACCAGTCTGGCCGACGTGGTAATTGTCCCCTCTCTTAGCGTGCGGCAAATTATGGAAGAGTTTGGCGTGCAGGTTCCACTGGTGGTAATTGAGAATGGGGTAGAGATACGGCCGTTTCAAAACCCGCCCAACCCCCACAGCAAAAGCAGCCTGGGAGTGCCAGAAGAGGCAATTTTGCTTGTACATACGGGGCGGCTGGCGGTAGAGAAAAACCTGGAGCTGTTGTTGGAGCAGTTTGCCATTGCCCAAGGAATGCTGCCACAACTTCACCTGATGCTGATTGGCTCTGGGGCGTTAGAAGACAAATTGCGGACGCTGGCACAACAACTTGGGGTACAGGACAACGTGCATTTTACTGGCGCTGTGGATTATGAAGAAGTGGCAAATTACCTGGCAGCAGCCGATTTGTACGTCACCGCTTCGCACTCAGAAGTGCATCCCCTTTCGCTGATTGAGGCCATGGCGGCCGGGTTGCCGGTTGCGGCTGCAGCATCACCGGGCATTGTGGATACGGTGCAGCATCTGCAGACGGGATTACTGGCTCCTGTGCCGGAGCAGGGGCTGGCGGCGGCCATCCTGGCACTGGCGCTCAATCCGGCCTTGCGCCAGCAAATGGGGGCGCGCGCACGTCAGGAAAGCGAGCGGTATGACATCCGCCGCATGGTGGCGCGCACCCTGGCGTTGTATGAAGAGCTTTTGCAGACGCGGCCAGACTTGCAGCGGCGCAAAAAGCACGGCCGTTCCTTGCAAAACCGCGAACGCTTCCAACCGCTGCTCGATCAGTTGAGTAACTTGCTGCGCCCGCCTGCGGTGTGGGAAGAAATTATGGCGCAGCTCTCCCTGCGGCGTGAGGAAGATGAGTAAACAGAAAATGAGCAGTGAGGCGAAAGACGGCCGTAAACGGCTGGGCGCCTGGGGCGAAAAAGTAGCAGCCATTCACCTGGAGGCGCAAGGCTACCAGATTCTGCAACAAAACTGGCGTGCCATGGCAGGAGCTGGCCTGCGTGGCGAAATTGATCTGGTGGCGCGCGCAGGCCAGGTGCTGGTCTTTGTCGAAGTCAAAACGCGACGCGGTCGCACCAGCGGCACGCCGGAAGAAGCGGTGACGCCGCAAAAGGCGCGCCAGCTGCTGCGCCTGGGGCAGCAATATCTGCTTGAGCATAACCTGGATGACGCGGAGTGGCGTATTGACCTGGTGGCGGTGGAGCTAGACGGGTACGGCCGTTTGCGGCGTTGTGAGCATATTCCCAATGCCGTGATGGGGTGGTAAAGGGTGATGGATGAAGGGTGAGCGGAGTGCGGCGCCGTTGCTGGTTGTGGTTGGACCAACGGCCGTTGGCAAAACGGCCGTTTCTTTGCGCATAGCCAGTGTGTATCATGGCGAAATCATTTCTGCCGATTCCCGCCTCTTTTATCGCGGGCTAGACATTGGCACGGCCAAGCCTACGCCCGCCGAGCGTGCGCAAATTCCCCATCACCTGATTGACATTTGCGCCCCCGACGAGACGCTTAGCCTGGGCGAGTACCAGCAGATGGCCTACGCGGCCATTGATGCCGTGCAGCAGCGGGGGCGGCTGCCCATTCTCGTTGGGGGCACGGGGCAATACGTCGAGGCCGTGGTGACCGGCTGGGGCATTCCGCGTGTGCCGCCGCAGCCGGCGCTGCGTGCAGCCCTGGAAAAGCTGGGAGGGGCAGAGCTGGCGCGTTGGCTGGCACGGCTCGATCCGGCTGCTGCTGCCGCCATTGACCCGCGCAATGTGCGTCGCCTGGTGCGCGCCCTGGAGGTGACGCTGGTGAGCGGACGGCCAATTTCTACCCTGCAAAGTAAAACGCCTCCCCCATATCGCATAGCCATTATAGGTCTCAACCAACCACGCACATTACTCCACAAACGCATTGACCAGCGCGTAGACGAGATGATGGCAGCGGGGCTGTTGGCAGAGGTGTCTGCCTTGCGCCAGGCAGGCTACGGCCGTTATCTGCCTGCTATGAGCGGCCTCGGCTATCGCCAGCTTTATGCGTACCTGGAGGGTGAACTGACGCTAGCGGAAGCGGTACAGCGCATCAAGTTCGAGACGCACCGCTTTGTGCGCCAGCAATATACCTGGTTTCGCCTGGACGACCCGCGCATCACCTGGTTTGATTTGGAGAAAACGGATGGGGAAACGGCTGTTCTGCGCTACGTGCATGATTGGTTGACAAACCAGCCGCAAACGTCGGAAGGCGCCCCCTCACACGGCTGAGTGATGACGTTATGCAAATGAACACCGCCGGTAAAATGCTACCCTACTTTCATGTTGCTTCTCTTCCCGTTTATGGCGACGTGATCCTGGCGCCGATGGCGGGTTACTCCGACGTGCCCTATCGCGCTCTTTGCCGTGCCTATGGCTCTGCCATGCACTATACTGAGTTTGTGCCCGTGGAGGCATTGCTAGGGCGGCGCAGCCGCAACCGCTTTTGGATGCGCCTGGACAGGCAGCCAGATGAACACCCAATGGTTTTCCAGATTTTTGGCGACGACGCCCAAAAGATTTTGCGCGCCGCGCAAAATGTGCTCGACCTGGAACCAGACATTATAGACATCAACATGGGCTGCTCTACACGGCAGGTGAGTGGGCGCGGCGCAGGCGTGGGCATGATGCCGCAGCCGGAACTGGTGTGCGAAACGTTTAACCTGCTTGCGCGCCACCTGCCCGTGCCCGTTACGGGCAAAATTCGCCTTGGCTGGGACGCTACCCAACAAAACTTCCTCGAAATCGGCCAGATCATGGTAGAGAACGGCGCGGCGCTGATTGCCATACACGGCCGTACCAAAGTGCAAAAATATGACGGTCGTGCCAACTGGGATGCCATTGCCGCGCTCAAACAGGCCGTGCCCGTGCCGATCATTGGCAATGGCGATGTGACCACCCCGGCTGACATTGAGCATATGAAGGCGTACACCGGCTGCGATGCGGTGATGATCGGCCGTGCTGCTATTGGCAACCCCCGGATCTTTGCCCGCCAGGAAAAAGAGAAGCTCCCCTTTTCGGAGATCTTGGCGGCTATCTGCCTGCACTTGCGCGAAATGTTGGCTTATTACGGCGACCCACAGGGACTGATTCGCTTTCGTAAGCACCTGAAGCAATATGTAGACGGCCGTTGTCTCCCCGAAGCCACACTCAACCAACTATTACAGACAGACGACGCCCGCCGCTTTTGTCGCATCTTGCTGGACATGAGAGACTGGAAAGTGGAGACTGGGGATGAAACAACGCCAATCTCTAATCGCCACCCTTCCTCTTTGCTATAATCTATCCAAAAAATAGAAGATACAATGCTTGACTTTACCCCTGTACGCAACCACGAAAAACAGATAGATGACCTGGCCACCGGTTTAACTGTAAATGACCTGCGCCGCCTGACCAACGAGATGGTAGATACCATGCTTGACCTGATAGCCGACGCAACCGATGCGGATGTACTGTTTGTGCCCGTTGACCCACACGCTAACGACACATATGCCACAGACCCCACGGAAGCAAACCTACCCTGGACTCTGGGGCACGTCATCGTGCACACCACCGCTTCGGCCGAAGAAGCTGCTTTTCTGGCGGCAGAATTGGCGCGTGGTGTGCCGCATCACGGCCGTTCGCGCAGCGAAGTTCCCTGGCAGAGCGTAACCACCATTGCCCAGTGCCGCCACCGCCTGGAGGAAAGCCGCCGCATGCGCTTAGCCTCCCTGGATATGTGGCCCGACCAGCCTTACCTGGACAACACCTATCAGCGCACGCCCAAATCGCGCAAGATCAATGCCATTACCTACTTCCTGTTTGGCCTCAGCCATGATGACAGTCACCTGGAGCAAATTCGCGAAATCATGCGCCAGGCTAGGGCGGCACGGCTGGAGATGAGAGATTAGCGCATGGTTTACCTTCTCTGGAAACGGTGCCTTACAAATTTCTGACCGCTTCAAACCTATGCAAACCACACCCACTTACATCTGGGAAATTGGCACAGCCTATGACCTGTTCACCAGTCTGGTGGTGCTGCATCAGCCAGACCGGTATGGGCTGCGCGGAAACTGGGCGGCCGGCACGCGCTCGCGCCTGCCGCAAAAAAAACGGGAGTTTCTGGCGCTGGTAAATCGCGCTCGCATTCGCGCCATTCCTTGGTTAGCCAGCCTGTCGCTTGTGCGCAAAGATAGCGTCAGTGTGCTGCAGGCCCTGGCGCAAATTCCGGCTGCCGGGCGGCTGCGCCATCTAACAGATTATTACCTGGCGGAGGGGTTGAAGGGAATTTTGCATAATGTGGCGACGCGAGGCGCATGGCACGAGACAGATAGAGATGCCCTGCGTGAGGTGTACCGCCAGGTGCAGCAGCAGGAGATGCGCCAGCGCAAGCTGACGGATGAAGAGCTGACAGCGCAGTTAGACCTCTGGGCAGCGGCAGCGGAGTTTGGCGATGCGTATCTGGCGGCGCTGGAGACGTATTATGAGGTCTTTTTCCGCGAGGAGGAGGTGCGTATTGAGCCGGTTTTGCAGCAAACGGCCGTTGCTGCGCAGGAACTTGCCGCACAATTGCCCCTCTCGGCGCTGTTGGAGGAGCTTTCGCAGGGGCTGGCTTTTGACACAGCTAACCTGAGCCAGGTGCGGCGGCTGCGCCTGGTTCCCTCCTTTTGGAGTACGCCGCTGGCGCTGTTTACGCCGCTGGGCGTTGGCCAGACAGAGGAATGGCTGTTTTTGTTTGGCGGCCGTCCGGCGCACATTTCCCTCATTCCAGGGGAAGTTGTGCCAGACCTGCTGCACGGCACGCTCAAGGCGCTGGCAGACCCCACGCGCCTGCGCATTTTGCGCTATCTGACGGCAGAGCCGCTGACGCCGGCGGAATTGGCGCGCCGGCTGCGTTTGCGCCCGCCAACGGTTATCCATCACCTGGATGCGCTGCGCCTGGCGCGCCTGGTGCAGCTTCGCCTGGGGCCAGACGGCCGTCGCTATGCCATTCGCCGCGAGGCAGTGAGGGGGCTACAACAGATGTTGCTGGATTACCTGGAGGGGTAGAGAGTATGGGTGACGGTATTGGTGACAAGTTAAGGGTTTGACAAGAATGTCAGGCCCTGGATTTAGACAGACAAACAGCTATGCTTATGGCATGGCTGAGAAAAAGAAAGCAAAAAAGAAGTCCTTGCCCCATACCCGGGCAATCCAGCGAG
>CALEAD010000047.1 GCA_937943625.1 uncultured Anaerolineae bacterium
GACTCATGGCGACCTCGTTGTGAAATGTCGCTATGAGCCTGCCACTATTGAGCAGGTTGTAAAGGTTCGACTTTTATTTTTGGCGATTTTTCATGAAATCGCTTCTGATTGTGCAAAACTTACGTTGAAAATGACGAAAACAACTGCCGACCGCCGGCGGCTGCCTGTGAGTGTAGCCCAAGTTGCCAAACCTGATTGGTAGGTGCAGGTTTGGTAACCTGCACCTACACTTTCATTTGTGGTAGAGTGCTGCGGCACGTGCTCTCTCTTTGGGAACGTTTGGTGGTTTGATAGCTGGCCTGTTGGTTGGAAGCAAACCAACCAATGGCCCGGTAGTCACCAATGAAGAGACAAATGCCCCCATCTAGAAACGCGGTAGTGGTGTTGCACCTGCCGGTTTTTTTTTGAGTGATGAGCTTGCGCGTGACTTGTACACCACACAACCACACTATATACTTAAATGAATTGCGAGAAAAGGACAAGAAGGTTTAAGTTTGGTTAGAAAAAGACAGGGCGCAACTTTCCCCTTCTCCCTCCTCGCTCCCCCTTGCCTCTTACAATAGACGCATCATGAACGCTCCCCAACCCATCACCATTTTGCAAACGCCCGTGCATCCGGTGACGATGGCGCAAACGCTAGGTCTGGTGCGGCGCTTCATGGCGCAGCCGCGCCTGCACCAGATTTGCACCACCAACCCGGAATTTGTGATGGCGGCGCAGCGAGACCCTCTCTTTCGCCGCATCCTCTGGGAGGCGGATTTGTGCATCCCCGACGGCGTGGGGCTGCTGCTGGCCGGGCGCTGGCTGGGTACGCCGCTGCCAGCGCGCGTGCCGGGCTCGGCGCTAATTTACCACCTGGCGGAGCTGTGTGCGCGGGAAGGGTGGCGGCCGTTTTTGCTTGGCGCCGCTGAAGGCGTGGCAAAAGAAACGGCGCATATCTTGCAACACATTTACCCGGCGCTGCAAGTAGCCGGTGTTTATGCCGGGTCGCCGGCGCTGGCAGAAAATGAGGCCATTGTGCAGCGAATCAATGCCAGCAGCGCGGATGTGCTGCTGGTGGCCTATGGCGCGCCGCGCCAGGATAAGTGGATTTACCGCAACCGGCAGAAGCTGCCGACGGTGCGCCTGGCCATAGGCGTGGGCGGTTCATTTGATTTTGTCACGGGGCGGGCGAAGCGCGCGCCGCTTTGGGTGCAAAACCTGGGGTTGGAGTGGCTGCACCGGCTGGCACATGAACCGTGGCGCTGGCGACGGATGTTGGCGTTGCCGCGCTTTGCCCTGCGAGTGCTGTTTAGCGTGAAGCATGAAACGTGAGGCGTGGGGCGTGCAGGAAGCACCTCACGCGGCACATTTTGCTTGCAGCCATTGGTTGAGCGCCAGGCAGTCTGCACCCAGGTAGATGAACTGGTCTACACCGGCGGCGCGGAACGCCTCAACGTGCGCTTTGGGGTAGCCGGCCAGAATGACGCTGATGACCGGGTTGGCGGCTTTGAGCGCGCGCGCCAGCGGGGGCACGATTTCTGGGTAGGTTTCGTCGCTGGAGCAAATGACAACGGCCGTTGCCCCATCTGCCAGCGCCGCGGCCACGGCCGTTTCCACATCTGCAAACCCCTGCGGATAGACAATCTCGAATCCGCCGACGGCAAAAAAGCCCTGGGCAAAGTCGGCGCGCGCCTTGTGCTGGCGCAGCGGCCCCATGTTTGCCAGAAAGATGCGCGGACGCTGGGGGGCGGCGTCGGCGGCCAGGCGCAGCTGCTCGAACGGCTCGGCGGCGCGCTGCCAGGGAATGGGCGTAATGGCGGGCGCAGTTAAATCGGCGTAGTCGGCGCGCAGTACGGCCGTTAGCTGCCCCAGCGTGGCCCCCTGCTGCGCGGCGTTGATGAGAGAAGCGAGGGAGATGATGGATGGGGAAGGGGGCACGGAAGATGAAGAAGGGGGAATAGGAAGCGGAGCATGAGGTGCAGGGGGCGTCAGGAGATCATCGGGGTTGGCATAGAGGTTGGTGCCCACGAGCACGTCTTTGCGCGTGGCCAGGTTTTGGGCGCGGGCAGCGGCCGTTTTGGCCACCTGCGCCTGTACCCAACCTGTTTGCAGGGCAGCCACCATGCCGCCTTGCCGTTCCACTTCCTGGAAGAGCGCCCAGGCGCGCTGTGCCAGCTGATCTGTCAGCCACTCCACGTACCAGGAGCCGCCTGCCGGGTCAATCAGGCGGGTCAGGTTTGCCTCTTCTTGCAAAATCACCTGCACGTTGCGGGCAATGCGGCGCGAAAACTCGCGGCGGGAAAGTTCATCTGGTTGCCCCTGCTCTTCATCAAAGGGGGCGGTGTGCAGGCTGTCTACGCCACCCAGGGCCGCGGCAAATGCCTCGGTGGTCACGCGCAACATGTTCACGTAGGCGTCGGTGAGGGTTTTGTTGTAGCGTAGGGTACGGCCGTGCAGCGTCAGCTTTTGCCCGCTTTCCCCCACGCCAAAGGCGGCCATCACCTGCGCCCACAGCAGGCGTGCGGCGCGCAGTTTGGCGATCTCCATAAAAAAGTCGCCGCCAATGCTGAAGGCGGCCTGCATGGCCTGGGCAGCATCGTCGGGGGGGGTGTTTTGTTCTTGCAGGGCGCGCATGCTGGCAACGGCCGTTGCCAGCACAAAAGCCAGCTCTTGCACGGCGTGCGCTCCACCGTTGGCATAAGGGTAGCCGTGTATGGCAATGGGGCGCAACTGGGGAGCCAGTTCGCGCAGCCCCTGCACCAGCAGCGCCAGTTCAGCAAACGCTTTGTCTAGGGGCAGGGGCAGTGTGCCGCGCCGCACCCATTCCCCCAGGGGGTCGGCTTCCAGGCAGCCGCGCAATTCGGCCAGGTTGACGCCACTTTGCTGCGCGTGTGCCAGCAGGAGCGCCGCCAGCGGCAGCGCGCCTGCGCCACAACGTATGAAGATGGGCGTTTGCGTCAGATTGACGCCGGCCAGCGTCGTGGCAAAATCGCCCACCGTGTGCAGGGAAACGCCGCCGCGCCCCACGCTGTTGGGGTCTGCCTGTTGCGGGTCCAGCCCCAGGCGCGTGGGGCGGTCGGGGATGAGGTTAACGGCCGTTTGCCCCCGCGCCAGGTCCGCCAGCAGCGCCTGATTAAGCTGCTGTGGCGTGCCATAGGCCAGTTCCTGGGCAATCAGCCAAGGCTGTGCCAGGTAACCCTGCGCTTTTGTGCCGCGCAAGAAGGGGAACTGACCGGGTAGATTATCCAACAGGGGAAGATCGGCAATGTCGTCGGCGTCGTAAATGGGGCGAATAGCAATGCCCTCATACGTCTGGCTGGTCAGCTTTGCCAGCGGCTTGCCTTTGAGGGAGGTTTCTGCTGCGGCCTGCCAATCGGCGCGGCTGGCGGGGGAAAATTCGGGGAAGAGGGGGTCAGTCATGATTGGGCCTTTTGCTCAGGGAGTGGTCAAATTTGTACAAATCATTTGAACGATACCGGCAATTCTTTACGCGCCACACGCTGGCATTTAGGATGGATTTGTCAGGTCGTTTTTGCTGGTGGGCAGGCGCAGGGTTTGGCCGGCATAGATGCGGTATGGGTAGCTGATGCCGTTTAGCTGCGCCAGGGTGGGCCAGTCCAGGCCATAGCGCATGGCAATGCGAAACAACGAGTCGCCGCGCTGGACGATGTAATTGCCAGGGGTGCTCGAGAGGGCGACGGCCGTTTCCTGTGACGAGTCTGCGGTGGGCGCGGGCAATTGCAGCACCTGTTGGGGGTAGACAATATAGGCCGGGGGACGCAGGGCGTTCAGGCGCGCGATTTCTTGCCAGTCCAGCCCCAGGGTGCGCGCAATTTGTATCAGGTGTTCACCGGGCTGTACGGTGTAGGTGGCGGCCGGCACAATGGGGAGCGAGTCGGCAACGGCCGTTGCCGGCTCTGCCGCGGCGATTTCTGGCTGCATTTGCTCTTTGGGCGGCAGGTGCAGCACCTGCCCTTCATAAATCAGCTCTGGCAGGAGGAGATGGTTGTAAAGGGTCAGCTCATAGCGCGTTAGCTGAAAGCGGGCGGCAATGGCCAGCAGCGTGTCGCCGGGCTGCACCACATAGCTGTGTGGGGTCTCGGCGGGGAAGGCGGTGGGCAAAACGGCCGTTTCGACGATCACCGTATCTTCGCCCCACAACACCGCCATGTTACCCAGCACCGCCCAGGAAGTGAGAAAGGCGGTCAGGGCGTGCCACTCTACCAGCCCGGTAGAGGCATTGAGCAGGTAAACGGTTGTGGGGTCATAGCCCAGCAAAATCATCGTGTGCTCATAGGCGGCCACAATCACAGTACGGCCGTCGGCGGCCGTGTAGCTTTGCGCCACGCCGGGCCAGACGTTGCCCACCAGCCAGACAATCACAGGACGGCCGTTGTTGCCCACTTCGTGGCGCAAATCTTCCCAACTGAGGTCACGCTGCGCCACCGCATTCAGGCCATACGCCTGCAGCAGAGCCGCTACCGGCGGCGCGTGCACGCCATAGGAATAAGGTGGCACGTTGCCCCAGAGGTCGTTTGCTTCACCCACGTACCCCACCTCCGGGTTATCGGCGCGGGGCAGCGCGGCGAGAAACTCTGTTTCGCTGATTTTCACGCCAAAAAAAGCGGCCCAGTCTACCGCCGAGCGTGATTCACAGGAAAGGTTATATCGCTGCGGCTGCCCCACCACGCCATTGATGTAGGCCGCATCAGGCGGGGCATTTTGCGCGGCGGCAAACTGCAGCCAGCCTGCCAACAGCAGGGCGGCCAACAAGAGCGCCAACAGCAACAGCCTGTTTTTCATAGCCCGGCCTCGGCGCGCTGCTGCGCCTGGATGTAGCTGCTCTGGCGGATTTGCAGGCTGCGGGCAATATGGCGGATGGTTGCGCTCTCTGCAGCGGCAATGTCGCCATCGGCAGCGGCCACGCTGAACAGCGCATCCAAAAAGGTGAGCCGCTCCGCCGGTAGGGTGTGGTTGAAGAATTCGCGCGCGGCGCGATAGTAATCTACGTCGTGCGCGGCCTGCGAGATGGCAATTTCCGCCACCAGTTCAGCTTCTTGGGGAGAAATGCCCCAGTGCTGGGGCAGGGCATGGACAATCGCTTCCCGCTCGCCAGCGTGTACCTGCTGGTCGGTGTGGGCTATCTGCGCCAGCATTGCACCCGCCAGGCACAGCTTGCGCCAGGTCGCTTCGGGCACGGTGCTGTCGCTCAGGTTCAGGCGATGGCGCACAGCGTAGAAAAGCTGATTCTTCAGGTAGTCGGCAAACGCCTCTTCGCGGTTGGGGGCGGCCGGGCGGCTGAGCTGGCGCAGCAGTTGCCCCAGCCTGCTGCGCTGCGGCGATTCCAGGAGCTGGCGAATGGCGGCTACCGCTTCACTCTCATCGGGGGCAATGACCCTATCTACCTGGATGATGTCTTGCAGGGCGGCAACGGCCGTTGCCACATCATCAGGGTGGCGCAGCAGGGCGTATAGCTCCTCGGCCAGGCGCTGGCGTTCGGCGGCGCTCACCGGGGCAGCGATGTACATTTCCAGCCGCGCCCAATCCTCCCCGCTAATTGGTTCTGCCTGCTCCGGGCGGTTTTGCGCCAGGTGAAACACCACATCTTTTACCTGTTCGATTTCGGCAGCGCTCAAGTCGCCATCGGCCCAGGCGACCGCCGCCACGACCTTGCCCAGGGTAAGAATGAGTTGTTTATTAGCCATTGCGTTCCTCTTTTTGCCTGGTGTTTTCCTGAAAATGTAGCCCAGGTTGCCAAACCTGGTACGTGCTCCCTTGAAAATGACCGCCGACCGCTGTCTGCTGTCTCCCCTGAATCTTAGCGGAAATAGCGCCTGTCGGTCAACAAAATACCAGTTGCCAGGTCGTCTTTGTGTGTTAGACTATTATCTAATTTTAGCGTGGTTCACGCTTTCCGGGAATGGCGCTCCCGACCGCCGATGGTCAACCGCTGATCTGCTTAGAGGATAGTCTGGCCCCTGCGGTCTGCTGTCTGTCGTTTGCGGTCTGCAGTCTACCGTCAGAAATTTGTCGGGCGCCGTTTCCAGAGAAGATGAACCATGCCAACAAAATCCTATTCCCTACTCCCTACCCCCGATGTCTCAAGCCTTACCCGCCCCCGTTACGCTGAAGCAGCCCAATGCCGGGCGGCTGTTGTGGCGGGCCTTCTCATATTTACGGCCGTATGCCCGCCTGGCGCTTGCCTCATACCTGGCCATGCTGCTCATCACCGGCTTTGCCCTGCTCATTCCCCAATTTGTGCGTTGGATTGTAGATAATGGCATTCGCCAACAAGATATGCGCGTGCTCACCTGGTCAGTTCTGGCGCTGCTGGCGCTGACGCTGGTGAAGGGCATCTTCACTTTTTGGCAGCACTGCTGGATTGAAGTGGCCTCACAGGGGGTGGCGTATGATTTGCGCAACGCCATTCACGACCGGCTGGCGACGCTCTCGTTTTCTTATCACGACCGCGCGGAGACGGGGCAGCTGCTGACGCGGGCGGTGCAAGACGTGGAGCGCATTCGCTTTCTCACGGGGCGGGCCACCCTGCGCCTGGCCGAGGGGGTGACGCTGCTGCTGGGAACGGCCGTGCTGCTCATCCTCATGAATCCGCAACTGGCCTTACTCACCCTGCTGACCATGCCGCTGCTGGTGCAGCACGCCTATCAGTTCGGCCGTCGTTTCCGCCCACTTTCTGCCGCTATCCAGCAGCAGCTGGCTGTGCTTACCACGCGCTTGGAGCAAAACCTGCGCGGCGCGCGCATTGTCAAAGCCTTTGCCCAGGAAGAGGCAGAAATCGGCCGTTTCGACGCGCAAAACAATTACTGGTTCACCCTCTCGGCGCGCTCGGCCCAGTTGCAGGCGATGAACACGCCTATGATTGATTTCATTGCCAATGCCAGCACTGTGGCCATCATCTGGTATGGCGGCTATCTCGTCATCCACAATCAGCTCACGCTCGGGGAATTGGTGGCCTTTTCCACCTACATGGGGCAGCTTATCCAGCCGGTGCGCCGCCTGGGCATGATTATTCCCGCCCTGGCGATGGCTGCCGCCTCCGCTGAGCGCATTTTTGAAATTTTAGACGCGCGTTCGGAGGTCACCGAGGCGCCCGACGCTTACGCGCTGCCGCCGGTGAAAGGGGAAGTGCGCTTTGAAAACGTCTCTTTTGCTTACTTTGGCCGGCACAAAGTGCTGGATGACGTTAGCTTTACGGCGCAGCCGGGGCAGATTGTCGCCCTGTTGGGCGCAACCGGCTCTGGTAAATCTACCATCACCAGCCTGATTCCACGCTTTTATGACGTGAGCAACGGCCGTATCCTCATAGACAATCACGACATCTGCCGCGTCACCCTCAACTCCTTGCGCGACCAGATTGGCATTGTGCTGCAAGAAAGCACCCTCTTTGCCGACACCATCCGCGCCAACATTGCCTTCGGCTGCCCCGGCGCCAGCGAGGCAGACATCATAGCCGCAGCCAGGGCAGCCCAGGCGCACGACTTTATCATGGAAACGGCCAACGGCTACGACACCTACGTTGGCGAGCGCGGCATCACCCTTTCCGGCGGGCAGCGGCAGCGCATTGCCATTGCCCGCGCCCTGCTCAAAGACCCGCGCATCCTCATTTTGGATGACGCCACCTCCAGCGTAGACACAGAGACCGAGCGGCTGATCCAGCTCGCCCTACAGCGCCTGATGCAGGGGCGCACCTCCTTTGTCATTGCCCAACGCCTGAGCACCGTGCGCCAGGCCAACCTGATTCTGGTGCTAGAAAAGGGGCGCATTGCTGACGCCGGCACGCATGAAGAGCTGCTGCGCGCCTCGGAATTGTACGCGCTGATTTACCACAAGCAGCTCAGGCCGCAGGAAGCAGCGTTGCAGGTGGCAGCCTTGCATGAGGAATGAGGTTGGTGGCATGAGAGCAGGCCTGAGTGCTTCTTGCAAATTGAAAGCAATCACTATTCTGCGCACATTATGGCTATGTTGGCGAAGCGATCGTGAGCTTGACCTACTCAAATGAATGAGTAAAATTACTAACTATGTTGAGTAAATTGTCTGCACCCTACCAGCGACCCCAGAGCGCCGATCTGCGTCGTCGGCTGATAGAACCTCGCCGCTTCATCCAGGTAATAGCCGGACCGCGACAAGTGGGGAAGACCACACTTGTTCAGCAAGTAATAGAAAGTTTGGAAGCGCCGGTACGCTATGCCAGCGCCGACGAGCCTACCCTCCGCGGCGCTGAGTGGATTGCCCAACAGTGGGAGGCAGCACGCCTCAACGTTGCGCTAGGGAACCAGGTTGGGGCAGTGCTTGCCCTAGACGAAATCCATAAAATCCCGGGGTGGTCGGAAACGGTCAAGCGGCTTTGGGATGAGGACACCCGGCACAAGCTGCCGCTGCACGTGGTGCTCCTTGGCTCAGCGCCGCTTTTAATTGCGCGCGGCATGACAGAAAGTCTGGCTGGCCGTTTTGAGTTGCTACACCTCCCGCACTGGTCGTTCGCTGAAATGCGCCAGGCGTTCGGCTTTGATCTGGAGAAATACCTTTACTTTGGTGGTTATCCGGGCGCCGCGCCACTGGCAGCAGAATGGCAGCGCTGGCGCCGTTACGTGCTCGACAGCTTGATCGAGACTACGATTTCTCGCGACGTGCTGTTGCTTACCAGAATTGATAAACCTGCCTTGCTACGGCGACTGTTTGAGCTGGCCTGCCGCTATTCAGGCCAGATACTTTCATACACTAAGATGCTCGGTCAGCTGCAGGACGCAGGCAACACCACAACGTTAGCCCACTATCTGGATCTTCTTGCCAGCGCTGGCATGGTGTGCGGTCTGCAGAAATTTGCCGGTGACGTGGCGCGTAGCCGCGGCTCAAGCCCAAAGTTGCAGGTGCTGAACACTGCTTTAATGAGTTCGATGGTTGGAGTATCGCCTGCCGCTGCAAGAAGTGAACCTGAATATTGGGGCCGCCTGGTTGAATCCGCGGTTGGGGCACATCTGGCTAACGCCGCTGCCTGCGGCGAGTGCGAGCTCTTTTACTGGCGAGAGCGTGCGGTTGAAGTGGATTTCGTAGTGCGCTCAGGGCGCCATGTCGTCGCCATCGAGGTTAAGAGCACCGCGGCTGGCAAAGTGCGGCCTGGGGTGGCTGCTTTCGTTGATACCTTCAAACCGCAACGAACTTTGCTGGTCGGCGGAGACGGCATTTCGATCGAGGAATTTCTCACCCGTCCGGTACCATACTGGATAGAAGCATAAACACTGTTGCCGAGTCATCAACGAACTGGGCAGCGAAATGCTCTAAGGTATTACTTGAGACCTGGTTGCCACTGTCTGTAAAAGTTATCATGAGCTTCTCCATCGGTTCTACCTCCACCAACATGGGGCCGCGCGGGGCGCTGGAGCGCTTTGGCGAGGAAAGCAGCGAAAAACGGCCGCTTAACTGGCACGTGCTGTGGCGGTTGTTGGTTTACCTGCGTCCTCACTGGCAGCGCATGGTGGCAGCCTTCTTCTTCATGGTGATAGCCTCTGGGCTGACGCTGTTGACCCCCTACCTGGTGAAGGTTGCCATTGACGCACACATTACCCAGGGCAACATGGCGGGGCTGAACCAGGTGGCGCTGCTGACGGTAGCTGCATTTGTGGGCATTTACCTGGCGGATTGGGGGCAGCGTTATCAGCTTTCCTGGGTGGGGCAGCGCGTGCTGGCCACGCTGCGCGCGCAACTGTTCCGCCACTTGCAGCGCCTGCCCCTGGGCTACCACGATACGCACATTGTTGGCGTCACCATTTCGCGCGTGATTAACGACGTGGCGGTGATTAACGAGTTGCTTTCGCAGGGGCTGATTACGCTGGTGGGGGATTTGTTGCTGCTGGTGGGTATTGTGGTGGTGATGCTGAGCATGAGTCCGCGCCTGGCGCTGGTGACCTTTGCTGTGCTGCCGCTGATGCTGCTGGCGACGATTTTGTTTGCGCGGCGGGCGCAGGTGGCGTTCCGCGAGACGCGCACGCGCGTGGCGGCAGTGGTGGGCGACCTGGCGGAAAATATCTCCGGGATGCGCGTGATCCAGGCGTTTGCCCAGGAGGGGGCGTCGCGGGAGCGGTTTGAGGAGGTGAACCGCGCCAATCGTGACGCTTACGTGGGGGCGATGTCGCTTTCTTTTGTGTTTCTGCCGGCGGTGGAGTTTTTGAGTATGCTGGCAACGGCCGTTGTCCTTTGGTTTGGCGGACGGGCGGTGGCGCAGGGGGAGCTGACGCTGGGGGTAGTGGTCGCTTTTCTGGCCTACGTCACGCGCTTTTTCCAGCCCATCCAGGAACTGAGCCAGCTTTACACCACGCTGCAGGCAGCCATGGCTGGCGGGGAGCAGGTGCTGCGCCTGCTGGATACAGAACCGGAAGTGGCCGATGCCCCTGATGCCATCGAGATGCCGCCGATTAACGGCCGTATCCAGTTCCAAAACGTCAGCTTTAGCTATCGCGGCGATGCCGTGGTGCTGCACGACATCAGCCTGCTCATCGCGCCGGGGCAAACAGTCGCCCTGGTGGGACCCACGGGCGCAGGCAAAAGCTCCATTGCCAACCTGGTGGCGCGCTTTTACGACGTGAGCGCGGGGGCGGTGCTGATTGACGGCATAGACGTGCGCTGCGTGACGCAGCACTCCCTGCGGCGGCAAATGGGGCTGGTGCCGCAAGACCCCTTCCTTTTCTCTGGCACGGTGGCGGAAAACATTCGCTTTGGTGTGCCAGAGGCCACGCAATCGGCCGTTATCGAAGCCGCCCGCCTGGCTAACGCGCACGATTTCATCATGGCGTTGCCAGATGGGTACGAAACGGAGATTTTGGAGGGGGGCGTTAATCTTTCCGTGGGGCAGCGGCAGTTGCTTTGCATTGCCCGCGCCGTGCTGGCCAACCCGCGCATTCTCATTCTCGACGAGGCCACCGCCAACGTGGACACGGTGACGGAGACGCTGATTCAGGGGGCGCTAGACCGGCTGTTGGCGCAGCGCACGGCCGTTGTCATTGCCCACCGGCTGAGCACTATCCAGAATGCCGACCTGATTTGTGTGCTGGAAAACGGCCGTATCGTCGAGCAGGGTACGCACGCACAGTTACTGGCAGCAGGGGGCGTCTACGCCACCCTTTACGCGCAACAGTTTATGTGAAAGTAGAACGTAAAGCGTGAGGGGGCTATTCTTCGTGCCGCACACCTGCTAATGGCAAATAGACCGTAAACGTACTCCCCTGCCCCAGGGTGCTCTCAACCGTCACGCGACCGCCAAACTGCGCCACGATTTTTTTGGCAATGGCCAGCCCCAAACCGCTGCCTTCGGCAACACCCTCGGCCCGGGGCACACGGTAAAAGCGCTCAAACAGATGTGGCACATCCTCTGGAGCAATGCCGCGCCCGGTGTCAGCAATGGCAATGCCTACCTCCCTCTCATTAGCCCAGGCGCGAATGAAGACACGGCCGTTGGGCACGTTGTACTTCACGGCATTGCTGACAAAATTGAGCAATACCTGCTTCAGACGGTCGGCGTCACCCAGCAACGGCCGTTCGCTGTGTGGCTGTGGCAGGTCATCGGGCAGTTCCAGGGCAATGGTAATGCCCTGCGTCTGGGCTTGCGGTTCTACCAGGCGCACGACTTCTTGCACAATTTGTCCCAGGTCAAGCGCCTGCCGTTCCAGGTGCGCTCGCCCAGATTCCAGCCGCGCAAAGTCCAGGAAGTCCTGCGTCATTTTCGAAAGGCGCGCTGACTCACGTTTGAGCATTTGCACCAATTCCGCCTGTTTAGCTGGCGGCAATTCTGGACGACTGAGCAGCTCGCCGGCAGAGCGAATTGCCATAAGCGGCGTTTTTAGCTCGTGCATAATCTCTGCCAGCAGGTCAGATTGCTGGAACAGGCGCGCGTTCATAATGGCAACGGCCGATTGCGAAGCCAGCGCCTCCATCAGCGCCACATCTTGCGCCGTGTAGGGCGCATTGCCCCGCTTGTTGATTACCTCCAGAGCGCCAATGCTCTTATCATGATTTACCAGGGGCACGGCCAGCATGGAGTGGGTAACAAACTGCAAATCTTTGTCTATGTTGGCATAAAAACGGTCATCGGACTGTACGTCTTGCAGAATGAGGGAACGGCCGTGGCGCACCACCCATCCGGCAATGCTGCCATCCAGCGGCACCACCATATTATCTGGCACAGCGCCCGCGGTAGAGGCGGCAAAGTAGAGCTGGCCGCTGCGCTCATCTACCAGCAAAATAGAGGCCACCTCGGTATCAGTCAGTTCCGTGGAAACTTCCATTACCAGATTCAGCAGGCTATCCAACTGCAGCGTTGAGCTTAACTGGCGGCTAATAGTCAGCAGACGCGAAAGCGCCTCGGCGCTGACCGCCTCGATTTCAGGGGGATAGGTATGGGTAGGAGTTTTTTCTTGCGGCATAGGAAACTTCCTGGTTATGGCGTCACAAGGTGGCTTTACGGGGCAAAAGGACAGAGATTGGGGATTTTAGATTAAACCGGTTTTCACGCTCCAATCGCCGCTCTTCCTAATGAGGGTCAACAAGGAACGGCCGCTCAGCCAATCAACATCTCTGCCAGATGCGGCAACACATCCAGCACATCGGCGCGGATAACCAGGTCGGCAATGTGATCCAGGTGCGTCACCTGCAAATTGATGATGGCCACCCTGGCCCCGGCTTGCCGCGCCAGCAAGGGCATGTCCCCGGCAGGCGCGACCTCTAGCGATGAGCCAATCACCAACATCAGGTCGCATAGGCGGGTTTGCTGGTGGGCCCGATTGAGCACGCCAATGGGCATCATTTCGCCGAATAAAATCACATCTGGTTTAAGCACCCCGCCACACTTGGGGCAGTAAGGCACATCACCCGTTTCAAGGAAGCGAGGCAGCACCGTTTCTGCGGCAAAGGTGGCAAAGCAGGCACTGCACGTCAATTGGCGCATGTGCCCATGCACCTCATACACCGTTTGCGAGCCGGCTTTGCTGTGCAGCAGATCGATGTTTTGTGTAATGACCCCTTTGAGAAAACCGTGCTGTTCCAATTTTGCCAGGGCGTAGTGAGCGGCATTGGGTTGCGCCTCTAACATTAGCTTTGCCATTGGGCGCAGCCAGGTGTAAAAGCGCTGCGGCCAGCGCCGGAATGCATAGATGGAGGCAATTTCCATCGGGTCTTCTACGTTGGCCCACACGCCAGAATCGGGGGAGCGGAAGTCTGGGATGCCAGATGGGGTACTGATGCCTGCGCCGGTAAGGGCAATGGCGTGGTTGGCGTTTTGTAACAGGGTGGCTAACTGACCGAGCAGGGTGGATGAGGTGGGGGACACGCTTATTTTTCCTGTGCTGCTGTGGTTCAGGTGGTGATGAGTTTGTGGGCCATTTGCCGAAAAGTATGGGCAACTTCACTATCCGGCGCGACTTGAATGAGTGGAAGTCCCTTATTAGCAGAACGGGCGGTCTCTTTGGGGTCAAGCGAGATGGTGGCTAACACGGGACTGCCTAAGAAGTTTTCGATGGCTTCCTGGGGTAGGGTGGCGGTGTCTTTGAAGGTGATGACGAGGGCGCTGCGGCGGGTGTGGGGGGGAAGGAGCGGGGTAAGTTGCTGCAGCAGCATTTTGGCGGCGCTGAGGGCAATGCGCTCTGGTCGCAGGCAAACAATGACGTGAGCGGCGCGTTCAAGAATTGGGCGATAGGCGGGCCGCAGGCCGCAGCCCAAATCCATGATGACGTGGCGTTCTGGCTGAGTGAGCTGGGAGATCAGGCTGGTGCACTGCACGGCCGTTAACATCGGGCGCTGCTCATCCAGGTTGGGGCGGCTGAGGAGGAGCCGCAACTGGCTACCATACGGTATCAGCATCCTGGGCAGGTGGTCGGCATAAGCCTGGGTGGGAATTTGCGCCAGGGCATGCAGCCCACCAGCGGGCATCGCCTGGTTGAGGTAGAGAGCAATATGTCCCTGTAGCATGTCCAGGTCTACCAGTAGCACCGGGGGGGTGGTTTCGGCAATGGCAACGGCCGTGTTGATGGCGGCAGTGGTTGTGCCGACGCCCCCACGTGCGCCAATGAGCACAATGAGCTTGCCGTGCACAGGTAGGGCGACTGTGCGCTGATCGTCAACAAGGGTGTCAAAGAACGCCTCTAGCTCCGCCATTTCATCATTCATGTCGGTATCGGCCCCTTCCTGAGAAAATGTCGTTGGCGCCGTTTCTGGCTGCGGCACGGCCGTTGCCGATGTTTCGATGGGCGGTTTGCCTACGCTGCTTAACATCGCTTCGATGCGCGCCAGCATTTCCCCTGGTTCTGTTGGCTTGGTCAGGTAATCATCGGCGCCAGCCTCAAAACCAGCCAGCTTTTGATACGCTTCCGCGTTGGCCGTAAACATGATAATGGGCACGTCAGCCAGCTTTTCGTGGGCGCGCAGGCGACGGCAGACCTCTTTGCCGTCCATTTCCGGCATGCTCACGTCCACCAGAACCAGGTCAGGGTTCAGCTTCTCTGCCATAGCCAGGGCGCTCAGAGGGGATTGCGTGCCGAAAACCTCATACCCACCGGCACGCAGCGTCGAGACTACAATGTCCAAGGTTTCAGGATGATCGTCTATTGTCAGGATTCGGTAAGCCATAGTGCCTTGTGGGTGTCCGAAGTGACCGCCGACGGCTGCCCGCCGACGGTTGTACATGTAGCCCAGGTTGCCAAACCTGGTGGGCGCAGGTTCGGTAACCTGTGTTACCTGTACTATGCTTTCATTTATGATGGTGTGCCCCGCTTACGGGGAACTCCTCTGTATCCCATGTGTCCCTGGCGTATGGGTGCGAACGTGTATCAAACGGGCGGCCAGGGATAATGTCGCCCAGGGCCGGGTGCAGGAAAGACTCCTTGTTTAATGAGGGTTGTCGCCCGCTTTTGTAAAGCCGCCAGCTCTGCAGTAGAAAGCAAGCTGGCGAGTTGGTTGTGTAAGGTGCTGTCAGAGGTTAGTAGCGAAGTGCGCACGCACAGCAAATCGCGCATGAGTTTGGCGGGAATGGGCTGCCCCACAAACTCCCAGATAACGGTGCGCAGTTTGTATTCGCTATGGAAACAAATGCCATGATCAATGCCCCACAGGCGCGCTATCGGTGCGGAGTTGTCCGCTTCTTGCAGCAAAACGTGCCCGCTTTTGCGATCGGCGTTGTTTATTAGTATATCAAAAAGTACGATTTTTTGAAGCTGTTCGCCGTAACGCGGGTCTCCCTCGAAGGTGAAGTAGTGGCGCTCTGGGTTATGGGGAATAAATAGCTGCACTGAACCCAGACCATGCCTACCCTGGCGCAGCACGGTGGGGGGCACAATGTGCCATTCCAGCGCTTCGCTGACGAGGAAGGCCGCTCGTTCGCGTAAGCAGAGGGTTCCCTGGGCAAAGTCCCACAACGGCCGTTCGCCGCGCTGTGGTTTGTAGACGGCATCGAGCGTGTAGGTTTCTCCTGCCACCTGCCCGCAGACCTGCACCAGCATTGTGTAGTTAGAGCTCCAGGGCAGCACTCCCTCTACCTGCAAGTCGCCATCTTGCAACAAGTTAAGGATAACGGCCGTTGTTAATTCTGCCATACCAGCTTAATGCAGATGCCCATTGCGGTTTGGGCAAAAATGGCCTTCCGGATCAATGGGGCGGCCACAGTTGCCGCAAATTGGGCGTCCCGCCCTGATCACTTCTTGCGTATGCTGAATGAGGGCGCGAATTTGTGCCCGCGAGGCCCAAAAGCTCACCACGCTGGGGGTTTCATCTTCGGCCACCAACTCATAGGCGACAATGACAATCTGATCACTGCTTTCGTTATACCCCACGCCCATATTGCCCACGCGGAACAGGCTGTTGATCGGTTCGCGCAGACGCATATCTTTCCAGACTGGCTCCTGGGCACTCCTTCCTTCTTGGGGGTGCTGTTTTTCCAGCTCTTGCAGCAGCGATTCAAAGCTGCTGGCCATAATGGCGGCCTGCTCTTTTTCGATGGTTAGCGTGACCGTTTGTGTGCCCCGGCTGCCTTGCAGGTAAAAGGTGCGCTTCCCAGGCACGCCCACAGTCCCCACGGTCAGATGCGTCACAGGATTCAGTTCAATTTGTCGGGCCATAACGCGCTACTCTTTTTTCTCATCAGGTGCTGCTTCAGGCGTCTTCTCAAGGGGAAGCAAAGGGCCAGTATCATTAATACGCAACACTTGCACAGCACCATTTTCCATGAGGGCAATGACGCTCACGGATGCAGGTGAAATGACCAGGCGCTGAAATAAATCGAGGTGGACGCCCAGGTAGTGCGCCAGCATCAGTTTGATCAGGTCGGCGTGCGAAACAACGACTATCAATTCTTGGGTATGGGCCTGCACCAGTTGCTCGAGGGCCTGAATGGCGCGAAATTGTGCTTCGCGTAGCGCTTCCCCCTGGGGAAATTGGAAGCGGCTGGGGTAGTGTTGCACGGCGTGCCACGATTTTTCTTGGGCGAGAGTTTTAATGGCTTCTCCCTGCCAACGGCCGTAACGCACCTCCCCGACCTCTGCCAATTCAATGATGGGTAAGCCATGAGGCTGGGCAATGGCCACGGCCGTTTCCAGGCAGCGCTCCAACGGGCTGCTGTACACGGCTTTAATGGGCAAATGCGCAAGGCGGTCGGCAACGGCGGCGGCTTGTTTACGGCCGTTATCATTCAGATGGACGCCGGGCAGCCAGCCTGCCAGGCGGTGTTCCTTCACCCAATCATTTTCCCCATGCCGGACCAAAATAATGGTTGCCATGCGCAGAATGATAGCACAAATGGGACTATTCAGCAGGAATTTAGGGAGTGGTCGTCAGTCAGCGGTCAGCGGTCAGCCATCATTCACAAATCACACTGGCCTATTCACAGGGGGGAGCAATGGTGAGAAAATCTTGCGAGACCCAACCCTCTTCGCCACCAATCACGCGCACGCGCCGCCAGGTCACGCCGCCTTGCTGTACCGGCGCATCTTCTAGCAGTGTTACCAGTGTACCGTCTGGCAGCACGCGCACTTCGGTGCCCCCTGGCGATTGCCGTAGGCGCAGGCCGCTGCCACCGGTGTTTTCAATGGCGGCACGGCAGACAATTGGGGTGGGAGTTGGCGTTGGTTCCTCGGGGTCTGGCGTGGCCGTTGGCGTCGGCGTGGGGGGGAACTGCTGTACGCCCGGCGTAGGCAAAGAAATCACGTCCGTCTCACTGGCAACCGTTGGTTCTTCTGGCGGAGCGGTAAGCTGCTGGTACTCCAGCGTGAGCACACCCAGCGCGGCTAGAAAGAAGAGCACGGTACCAATCAGGCTGAAACTGGCACGGCGCAGCATGGCCTCGCGCTCCAGGGTGTAAAGGCGCGCGCCGCCGCGCCGAATGCCACGGTATGTTGAGGCAGCTAACACTAAAGCAATTGTGGCTAAGATGATGGGAAAAAGGAGTCCGCTCATAAATAATTGTGCTGGCAACAGGCGCCATCTAACGCTTTAGCAGTGAAAGTGTGGCCAGAGACCGTAAACGGCCGTTGCCCAAAACCCAGCCATTTTCAGCCTGCAGGCAGCGCAATGTGAACCACGCGGTCGTGCCCGGCCAGGTCTGGCAGCACCTGTACATGCGCCTGGGGCAGGATGGCCTGAGCCAATGCCTGCGCTGCGCGCCCTTGCTGCCAACCAATTTCCAGGAGGATAAGACCATTGGGGTTGATCTGGGTTACTGCCTGGTGTAGCAGTTGCGCAATAATTGTCAACCCATCGGCTCCCCCGCGTAGAGCGGTAGCCGGTTCGTGCAATTTTACCCCATCGTCCAGCTCAGTCCACTCTGGGTCGCTGATATAGGGCAAATTGGCCGCAATCAGGTCTACTGGATGAGAGAGAGGCGAAAGCAGGCTACCCAGGCAGAACTGAATGCGGTTGGGGGCATGCCGCCGGGCATTTTGTTGCGCAATGTGTAGGGCGGCAGCAGAAACGTCAACGGCCGTGATCTGCGCCAGCGGCAAATGCACGGCCAGAGAGACGGCAATGCAGCCACTGCCTGTGCCCACGTCTACCACCTGCACCACGCCGCGAGAGCGTGCCCAGGCAATGGCCAGCTCCACCAGCTGTTCTGTCTCTGGACGGGGGATGAGTACATCTGGCGTGACGGCAAACTCCAGGCCAAAGAAAGGGGCATGGCCAATTATGTAGGGGATTGGCTCTTTTTGCGCAGCGCGTTGCAGGTATTCGTCGTATAGTTGCTGTTGAACGGCCGTGAGTAGCTCGTCATCATGCGCCAACAAATAAGCATGAGAAACACCCAGCACCTGCTGCAGCAGCAGCCGTGCATCCAGCTCCGGGGTGGGGGAGTCCCCCGCCAATTGTTGGCGTCCCCAGCGCAGCGCTTGCCGAATCGTCATCATGGGTAGGTACAAACACAACAAGACCCTAAGGGTTTTGCACAATAACCCTTAGGGTCCAGACAGTGATTACAAAGCAACGGGGCATGATTCGATCTTTACAATTTAACCGCTGACCGCTGACCGCCGACCGCGATTTTACCAGGGATAAGCAGTCAGCCGTCAGCCGTCTACCGTCATTTTCAAGAGAGATGAACCATGCCAGCAACAATAACTTACGGCGATGGCAACCTGACCATCACCTGCCCCAGGTCATACGCTTTTCCCCCTTCTACGTCAATCAGAAGTTCCAAACCATTTTCGTCCGTAATCGGAAACTGGGAAAAACCAACATCAATGACCAGCGCATAGGTGCCGGGCGGCACATTGTTAAAAATGAAAACACCCGTTTGGAACAACTGTGCCTGAGGAGAGTCAGTTCCTTGTGAGATGAGCGCCTGCTCACCGGCGCTGTTTAGCAACACCTCGCCCAGGTAAAGCGCCTGGGGAACGACCGGCAAGAAGCTATTTTCGTTTACCTCACGAATTAACACCCCCCCAATTGCGGCCGTGTTGCTACCGGGATTCGGAAGCGTCCGCTCTGGGTTGGGCGGTTCAGGCAAGCCCACAGAGCCGCTACTGCTGCTACCAGGGTAGGCGGTCGCTTCGCCAGCGGCCACGCCCGGATAGGCAGCCGCAGCCCCAGGATATGCGGAAGAGGGCGCTGACTGCTGTGTTTGCGCCGGTGTGGCTGGCGCACTGCTGCCCGTAGAAGTAGAGGCTGGCGCACTATCTATGGTCACCGGAATTGCTTTTGGCGTAGGATTGCTCGCGGCGCCACAGGCTGCCAGGAGGAGCATCAGCAACGTTAGCGCCACAACGTTACGTGCGGCAATTACTTTCTTGTTTTTCATAATCATGAAGCTGAGTACAAAGAATGAGAGCCACCCGAGGTGGCTCTCACGCTAACTAGTTGGGTGAAGAATAGGGTTACTGGTTGAAGCCAGTGTAGGCAAACAGGTTGTCGCCAGCAGCGCTACCCAATTCGTTGGCCACGCCTACCAGAGAACCACCAGGGGCGGTGCAGGTTGCGCTACCCACGTATGGGCCAGGGCCAAACTGAATGCTCGTCAAGGTTTCGCCAGCCGCTACGGTGGCGTTTACAGGGGCAGGACCACCCGTGCCGCTGAAGGTGCAGGACACAGTGGCCGCAGCCGCACCAGCGTTGTAGATGTTGAAGCCAGTGAAGAAGCCAAAGTTGTCACGCATGATCAGCGGGAAGTTGACCGTGCCGGTTGCCTGGGCCGGATCAAAGGCGTTGTAGGCCGCGCCCTTGCCTGCGCTGGTATTGAGCTGGTTCACAATGGCTACCAGCGGCTGGTTGGTGCTGTTGGTCGTTACAGAAGCGCCACCGACAAACTGGGGTACAGTCATGTCGGAGCAGTTAGTAAATGTGGCAGAGGCGCCAGCGGCAATCGTCTGTGTCTGGGTGCAGGGATTGCCGTGGGTGCCGGGCACGTAGGAAATCGTCACGTTGGTTGCTTGCGTGCCTGCATTTTGTACCTGAATACCGGTAAAGTAGCCAAAGTTGTTCGCCTGGACAAGTGGCATGATGGGATTGGTTGAACCACCCGCGGCAAAGCCATTGTAGGCAAAGAGGGTGGTTGTACCAGCTTCCAGAACCGTTGCCACGATGTCACCACCGGTGGCCGTAACCGTGGCCGCGCCAACGTAGGGGGTCGGCAAGCAGGCATTGGTGGCCTGGTTGAAGGTGGCAGCAGCGCCCGCGGGAATGGTGGCCGTGTGCGTGCAGGAGGTGCCAGCAAAGCTAATGTTCACGGTTACAGAAGGGCCACCCGGGGAGGAGGCGTTCTGCACGTTGAACCAGGTGCTGAAACCAAAGTTGCCCTTCATGATCAGGGGCAGGTTTACAACGGGCGCACCGGCCTCGAAGCTCTCATAGCTGGCGCCGAAAGCAAAGCCGTTGCCCAGCACGTTGGTGATGGCGGCTACCGGCTGATCAGAGGAGATCACCACAGAGCCGTTAAAGCCGGCGCTGGCGCCAATGGGGAAGTAAGTCTTGGATCCATTCGCAGGAATGGTGTCAGTGACGGTGGCGTCAACGGTGCCGTTTTGGTTGACGTAGGTCACGGTGATATTTGCGTCGGTGCCGGATTGGTTGGCCACCTGGAAACCGGTGTTATAGGTGGTTGGCTGGGCGGCTACGGATGAGACCAGCACCATGGCCAGGGCCAAAACGAGTATAACAATTACTTTCTTCATATGCATCCTCCAAGATGATTTTGTGGGTTAACACCCAATTTTGGTTGATTTAAGTATAAGTATAGGCGCCTCAGAGTCAAAAACCAATAACCCATTCGTGTTAATTTGGGCCGATAAGGGGGTGAATAGGCGGATTACGGCCGTTTCCCTCACAACTTGAGCGATGCCAGGGCGCTAAGCGTTTCGCCCGTCAGCCAGATGAGGCGCATGAGAATGGCAACAATGAGCGCAACCGGCGCCGGGATGAGGGTGGCGAGCAGCAGCGTTAACGAAATCTCACGCACGCCAATCAATGAGATGGTGAGCGACCCGGCTAGGGAGATGCTGCCAGCCAGAGACCAGATGCCAATGACGGGGATGAGCTTGCTAAGGGGCAGTGGCGTGAGCAGATTGATGGCACTATACATAACCAGGGCGCCAAAAACCCAGGCGAGCATGTAATAGCCCAGCCAGGTGATGGTGGTTTGCCAGCGCAAAGGCTGCAAGGTGGCGCCGGGGCGCAGCCGCCGCCAGAGCGTTTCCAGCACGCGAGGATGTACCAGCAGCAGGCTGAGCAGAAGCAGGGGCAGCAAGAGCCAGACCTGGGTCGTGCCGGCGCGCAGTTGCGGGGGAATAACCCAAAAGGGTAGGGTTAGCAGCGTGGTTACCAGCCCAGACATGAAGAAAAAGATGAGTTCCAGGGTGCTGAGCAGGGAAATGGTCAATTTGCTGACGCCAACCTGCTCGTACATGACGGCGCGTCCGGCAATGTACCAGACGGGGGTAGGGATGCGCCTGGCCAGGTTGGCATACCAACAAATTTTGGCGCTGCGGCGAAAGTTGTGGTAGTTGGCCAGGCTCGCTACCAGCAAATGCCAGGCCCAGGTAGCTACTAGGAGATCAATCAGGAAGAAGAGAAGAATGGCCAGCAGCCAGATGGGGCGAAGCTGCCACTGAAAGGTGGCTAGGGTATCCCAGTTGTTGAGGAGAATCTGGGCGATGACGCCCAGGGTGCTGAGTAGGAAGAGGACGCTGATCAGCCTGCCCGTCCAGCCGGAGAATAAACGCCGCCCTATACGGCCAAATACGGCCGTCAGGCGCTGCCGTAGCGGTGGATGAGAAGGGCTGTCTGGACGTGGGGTCATGGGGAATACGGCCGTTCGGCAAATACCGTCATCATGCTGGCCAGGTTTAGACGTTCGCCCAGCCTGTACAGCGGCCAGGTTGCCAGGCGAAATGGCAGCGCATAGGCCAGTTTTAGCCACCGCTGCCACTTTTGCCGCGGCACACCGCGTGCCTTCAGCGCAAATTCTACCGAGAGCAACGTCACCGCCAGACGGCCGTTGAAGCTCTCGATGCCCAAGAAAGAAAGCCCCACCTGTTGCAGGTAAGCTGGAACCAGGTCTGGAGGAATGAGCGTCAGGTGGCGCGGCCGTTCCCAGCCCAGCCAGTTTGCGCCAAACAGTCGCGCCTCCAGGCTGGCCGGGTTGGGCACGCTGAATGCCAGCAGGCCGCCCGGCTTTAAGATGCGCGCTACTTCTGCCAGCGTAGCCCGCACGTCTGCCACGTGTTCCAGCACATCCCACAGTGTCACCACGTCAAAGTTGGCATTGGGGTAGGCGGCCTCTTCTAACAAGCCCTCAAACACCTCCAGGCCAAAGAGCTGACGCGCCTGCGCCGCGGCGTGGGCAACCGGCTCTACGCCCTGTACCTGCCAGCCGCGCTGCTGCATGGCGACCAGGAAGCTGCCGGTGGCGCACCCGACATCCAGCAAACGGCCGTGCTGTGGGCGGTAGCGTTCCACGCGGTCGCACAGGCGGTTAAGGGCATGGTTGCGCGAAAGCTGCGTCACGACAGACGGCCGTACGGTGCTGTCTTGCTGGTAGGGCAAATACTCCTGCGGGTAATGCGCCGCCAGCTCTGCCTGCGAAAGCTGCGGATTTTGGTAAATCAGCCCACAGCGGCGGCAGCGCACCAGGTAAAAATCCCCCGGCTTTTGCAGCAGCAAATCAGGGCCGTGATTGACTACGGCCGTTTCATCCGCGCCACAAAAATTGCAGGTCACATGCTTCATGGGGTAACTTTCCGCGCCACAAACAGAAAGCAAAATGCCAGGTTCAAGGGGACGAGCGGCTGTAGCAGCAGGCGCGCCATATCTTTGGGATGAGTCAGATAATAGCGCCGGTCGGCGCGCGTGCGCGGCCACTCTCTTTCGTACTTGTACGTTTTTGTCACCCGCAGACCGTAGGCCTCAATCAGCGCCTGCCACTCCTGACGCGCCGCATAGCGCTGAATGGGCTGCGAGTCAATGCTGGTGCGTCCCTGGCGCATAGCGCTCCAGATGTTGGTCGTCAGGCTAAAGGTGTTGGGCACGAGCACGTAGGCTCTTCCCCCTAGTTTGAGTACGCGCGTCATCTCGCGCACGGCCGTATCCACGTCTACGTAATGTTCCAGGCTGCCGATGTTGCTTACCACATCAAAGCTGGCGCTGGCGTAAGGTAGTTCCTGCGCATTTCCTGTCACCAGGTTTCCCTCACCCTGCGCGCGGCCAGCGCGCAACGCCGCATAGGACAAATCCAGCCCATGCGCCTGTGCCCCCTGTGCCTGCGCCAGGCGCGGCAAAAGCGCCCGCCCGCAAGAAACGTCCAGGTACCGCTCTCCCGGCTTTAGGGCAAGCAAATCCCGCAGCCAGAGGTAAAATGACTCTCGCTGCGAAATATCTCCTTCTGTATACAGCGCATCATACGCCTGGCGGCTGTCGCCATCCGTCTCAATTTGCGGCAGGCGAATCTCCAGCATGATGTGTGGTTTAGTCAATTGTTTTTCGTCCATATCACCCCCATGAAAAAGGGAGGCTTCATCAGTGGAACACACCGCCACGAATGAAAACGTAACGCAGGTTCCATTTATAAGATAGACCACAGACGGCAGTCAGCAGTCGGTGGTCATTTTCACAAAAAGCTAAAGAAGCAGAAATTGGCGATTGCGAATTTCCAATCCCTAATCTCTTCCACTCCCCCGACGGGCCAAAATTGCCATCACCGCCCCCTTGCCGCGCCACTCGACCAGCCAGAAAAAAGGCAGGCTGAGCAAGCGCAGGGGCAAAGAGCGCATCACGGCCATAATACCCTGGCGCAGCCAGGCCTGCGCCAGGCGGTTTCGCAGCCAATGCTCCAGGCTCAGGTTAAACAACCAGATGCGGCCGGTGATGCAGCGCATCGCCTGCATTTGCCAGCCCGTCTCCTGCAGCAGGCGGCGAATGACCGGTTGCGCATACACGTGCAAATGGCGCGGCGTGTCCCAGCCGGCCCAATATTGGCCAAACAGGCGCGCCTCAACGCTATCCGGGTTAGGCAACACCAGCAGCAGTGCCCCCCCTGGGGCAGCGATCCTGGCCGCCTCTAACAAGGTTTCGCGCGGCTGGTAAACGTGTTCCAGCACGTCCCACAACACTACCAGGTCGAAGGAGTCTGCCGGAAACTGCGCCGCTTGCAGTTCGCCGGTGAACACATCCAGTCCGTAACGTTGCCGCGCATAGTCAGCGGCGTAGGGGCCTGGCTCCACCCCTTGCGTCTGCCAACCCTGTTCACGCAATGCGGCAAGAAAGGAGCCGGTAGCGCAGCCGACATCGAGCACACGGCCTGGCTGGGGCAACCATTGTTGCACCAGGCGCAGCCGCTTGCGCATGGCCAGGCGGCGGTTAAACCGTCGCCACCAGGAAGGTTCATCTTCGATGGCGCGCGCGTAAGGGTCGTACTGCATGGGGTAGTATTGGCCAATTTCAGCGCGGCTGGGGCGTGGATTCAGATAGATGAGGCCGCACGTGCGGCAGCGCCAGGTAGGGAATTCGCCTGCACGGCCGTACCACTCGTCCCGCCCGACAAAGAGTAGCTCCGCGTCATGTGTGCCGCACAGGGCGCAAGTCGTTGTTTCCACCAGTATCGTAGTCCATAAGCCGTAAGCCGTGAACCATTCACGGGGTGCGGTTTGCGGGCGCGCACCCACGCCTACTCATAGTTCAGGTAGGTAAATTCCGGCCGTTCGGCGCGAATAAACACCATATCCATCTGCCACAGCAAATTGTCGTGCGGCCGATACATCACATCCACCAGGTCGGCGCAGCGAAAGCCCAATGTGGCCAGGTGTGCGGCCATTTCATGAAAGAGCAAACACTCCGGCGCAATGGCAAAGTTATAACACTCGGTGACAATAACCTCCGTGTGCGCCAGCGTGGCTTGCGCGCCGTGCAGAATGGGCAGCTCGAAGCCGTGTGTATCCAGCTTGAGCAGGAAAGGGCCAGGCAGATGATGTTTTTGCACTTCCAGGTCAACGGCCGTTACCGGCACGATGATATTATTTGCCGGAAAAGGCGTATAGGAAGCCTGCCCACCCAGCGGGTGCGACGCATCAAAATAGAGTTCGCCCGCTTCGCGGCCGGCGGCGGCCAGCACGTAGCGCGCGTTGGCGTGCTGCCGGCAAAAGGCTTGCAGCGCCTTTTCGTGCACCGGTTGCGCTTCGATGAGCAGATATTGCGCCTGCGGATAGTAGGGCATCAGCGCGCGCGACCATTGCCCATCTGATGCGCCAATGTCAATCACCGTGTGGATAGGGTGTTGGCGCGCGCGGATGGCCTGCATGGCGCGCGCCATCGTGGGGCGCGCCGGGTCAATCTTGGTCAGGGTATAGCCGCTCTTGGCCAGAAGCGCTTTGACCAGGCGGCGGGCGTGTTGGTTAATGTTCATCGTCCAGTTCACATGAACCGCGCATAAAATTGGGCCAGCCTGGCGGTGACTACCGGCCAGGTGTATTCTGTTTCAGCAAGGTGGCGGGCATGGGGGCCAATTTCCGCCAGCGCCGCAGGATTGGCCAGCGCGGTGTTAATGGCCTGCGCCATGGCGGTCGGTTCGGCGGGGGCGACGTACCCCAGGCCATGGCGGCGCACAAAATCACCTAAATCGCCTACGTCGCTGACAATTAACGGCCGTCCCGCGGCCATAAAGTCATGTACTTTCATGGGAAAACGCCCGCTGTTCGCCGCATTGTCGGCCAATGGCAACCAGCCGATGTTACAGGCAGCCAGGTAATTTGCTAACTGTTGGTGGCTGACCGGGCCAGTGCGCAGTACGGCCGTTTTCGCCTGTACCATTTCCTCTACGGCCAGATTAGCATAGCCGATCAACAACAATCTGACCTGCGGATGCGCCGCATAAAGCAAGTCAAACGTTTGCGCCATCAACCGCGCATCTTCCAGGAATAACGTCCCGGTATAGCCCAAAATAAACGCATCCTCTGGCAAGCCGAGTCGCTGACGCATTCCTTGGCTGTCTTGGGGCGAAATATCCACAACATTTGCGCCGTTGGGCAGCAACAACAGCCGCTCTTCAGGCACACCCAACCGCAACGCTTTCTGTTGTAAGATGGCGTTTATGACCGTCGTGCCTGCCGCGCGCGGGCGCGGATACTCCTCAAAAAAAGTTTCCAGCGGGCGCAGGATGGCGCGCAGCAGCGGGTTGGCTCGCTGCTCTACGGAACCGCCGCGGCCAAACCAATCGCACCAGTCGGTCAGCAGAGGTACGCGCAGCCGCCGCCTGGCCAGCAGCGCTGGCAAGAGGTTGACCGGGCGGGTTTCAAAGGCGTGAATGAGCTCAAACTGCCGTTGGCGCACCCAGGCCATGCGGTTCAGCGCATCCCACAAGTCGTAGCCAGAGCGCGGCATCAGGTCTGGGGTTTCTACAATACGTACCTCATTCAGCACGTAGCTGGCAAAGCCGCGACGGCGGTTGGGCGCAACAGCCAGCAGCGTCACGTCATAGTTCAGGCGCGCCAGCTCTTGGGCAAAGCCAAGGGCGCGCCAGTAAGTGCCCCGTCCCACGCGGTTTTGTACCAGCATCAACAGGCGAATGGTCACGGCCGTTCCCTCAACCCATGCCACAGCCCGCGCCAATAAGCGCGCAGCGCCGCCCACCTGCCCCTGCGCGCCAGTCGCAGCGAAGTGCGCCCAGCGCTGCCCGCGCGCCAGAAAGCAATCAGCGGCCACTGCCAGGGGCGCGCGTGCTTGCGAAAGTAAAGCACGCTAGAGCGTGCCATCCAGTATCGCTCATTGGGGGAATCGCTGCCGCCGCTGCTGAGTGATACCTTGTGCCACATTTTGGCTGTCGTCACGGCGCGAATGCGCCAGCCGGCGCGGCGCGCGCGCAGACACAAATCCAGGTCTTCGTAATACATGAAAAAGCGTTCGTCAAACAGTCCCACCGTCTGAAAAATCGCAGCAGGCGCCAGAAGGGCACACGCAGGCGCAAAATCTAGTTCCAGCAGCTCTGGCCATTGTCCCTGGTCTTCTTCGCCGCGCCGGTTGCCGCGCGTTTCCAGCAGCCAGCGGTTCAGCGTGCCGCCTAGCGACCAGACACGCTGCGGCGCGTCGGCGTAGTAGATGATGGGGGCCAGCAGTGCAACCCCCGGAACCAGGTGTTGCGCCAGGCGCGCCACGGCATCCGGCGCCAGCAAGGTGTCATTGTTGAGCAGAAAGAGAGCGGCTGCCCCTTGCGCCAACGCCACGCGAATGCCCAGGTTCATGCCGTGGGCAAAGCCACTATTTTCGCCGTGCGCCAGCAGCAGCACATCTGGGTGAGCGGCGCGGATACGCGCCACCGAGTCGTCGCTGGAACCGTTGTCTACAACCAGGGAGCGCAGGTTGGGGTAACTCTGCTGCGCCAGCGAGTCCAGGCAGGCGATGGTGTCGTCTGGGCGGTTCCAGTTAAGGGTGATGGCGATGATGAGGGGAGCGGCCGTTGCCGACCCTGTTACATGATCCAATGCTTATTACCTCGTCAGGAGACGATAAATGGACCAACTGCCCACCTCTGTCTGCTGCGTCACAAATGGCAAGGCCGCCGCTCTTTCCTTTAGCTGCGGGTCATGCAGAACAATCAGCCCCACCTGCTCTGCCAGCAACCAGGCGCGCACAGCCTCATCAGCCTCCCACAAGCGGGATGGGTTGTCACGGTGTAGATAATCGTGTTCCCGATCATAGAGTAGTCGCTCCGTTTCTTCGACCATTAACGTCAGTGCCAGAAAGTCCCAGTAGCGCGCCTCGAGCATGATGTTTTCTTGTGGCTGTAAGGGGGGGCTGCTTAGCGCAGGCTCGGCGAGCGCCCGCCGCAAGTAACGGCCGGTTTCCACGGTGTCTGCCGGCATACCAATGGGAAAACTCTGCGCCGCAACGAGGGAATAACCCAGGGTGGCGATGAACAGCCCCCCCAGGAGAGTTGCCCAGGCGAAAGCCAGCCGATTTTTCCCTCGCACGGTAGCCCAGTGCCAGCCGAGTTGGGCGGGCTGGTAAAAGCCGGTCGCCACGTAGGGAGCAAGCAGCAACAGGTAAAAGAGCGCATACCGGTCGGGCGCGGCGCTGGGCGGGCCAGAAGCAAGGTTGAAAAAGCTGGCAATGGCCAGGGTTGGTATTGCCAAAGCCAGGGGGAACAATGGCCGTACCTGCCGCCGCCCGACGAAAAAGCCCAGGCCTATCGTGGCTGCCAGCCATGCCCACAGTGGCACAACCCGCCAGACCAGGCGCGGATAGTAGAGCAGCTTCTCGCTTACGGCCACATCATATCCGCGGTAAAACCAGCGCGAATAATCCGCATGGCTGGCGAAAATAGCAAAGAGCTGGCCTGTGTTCAGATATTCTGCGATGCCCCAAAAAAGAATGAAGCCATTCCCTAGCAGCCAGAAAAGCGCCAGCCGGCCTGCGAGCGCGAACTGGCGCCGCCTCAGCCAGCGCGCCAGAAAGTAGAGCGTAAACAAATTGACTAAGTTAATCTGCGCCCAGCTCTGGATGTGAAAGCCGCTGGCAAGCAAGAAGAGTAATCCGGCTGCCAGCCAGCCCCATCCCCGTTCGTGGCGCAGCCAGTACAGCAAACAGGCGAGGCCGCCCAAAAAACAGGCCAGAAAGTAAATCTCCAGCATCGGGGTGGCGCTAAGCCAGATAAACCAGGGCTGCATGGCGCTAAACAATACGGCCAGCGCCGCGACCGGCCAGCTATCCAGTAGCTGGTGCACCAGCAAGAAGAGCGCTAGCAGAAGCACGCAAGAGGCGATGAAGACGGTAACCCTGGGGGCCAGGTAGGGATCGTGCAACAGCTGGATAGCCAGGCCATTCAGGTACATCTCGAAGGGGGGCCAGGGGCTGACCAGGTCTCTGAGTAAATCTACGCGCAGGTGCTGGCTCCACGCCAGGGCGCGCAGCCCGCGCGCAAACTCGTCGGCGGAGAGGCTGACGAAGCCCAGGCGGTAGAGATGAAGCTGGAACAGGGCGCGCGCGGCCGTCAGCGCCAGAAAGAAAAGCACGGCCACAAGAGCCACTCGCCGCTCAGACAAAGGGTGAGTATTTGCGGTACTCATGCGCTCAACTCCGCTAACTGCCGCGCCAGATGTTCCCAGGCGAAACGGCCGTTTTCCTGCACAATCTTCTCGCTCATCGCCGGTCCCAGCCCTGCGGCAAAGAAGCGCTCGATGGCCGCCGCCAGCGCCGCCGGGTCTTCCGGAGGCACAACCAGCCCTGTCTCTGCGTGGCGCACCACTTCCGGCAGCCCCCCTACATTGGTGGTGATCACCGGCTTGCCCTGACCAAACGCGAGCTGAATGATGGCGCTTTGCGTGGCGCTGCGATAGGGCAGCACCACCAGGTCGGCGCGCCGGAGGCAGGCTGCCAGCGTCTCGTTGGGCAGATACTCGTCCACCAGCGTTACTGCCTCTTCTATACCCAGGCGCGCAATTTGCGCGCGGTAAGCGGCCGTGCCTTGCCAGAATTCGCCCGCCACCAGCAGGTGCAACGGCCGTTTTGCCAGCACCAGCGGTAGCGCTTCTAGCAATATATCCAGTCCTTTATACGGCCGTACAAATCCAGCAAACAGCAGCAACGGTCGATCGGTGGGCAGTGCCCAGGGCAGATTTGCCGCTGGTGCTGCGCCCAGCGTGGCATAGGTTGGGAGTGGCGTGACGCGCAGCCGCGCCTGCGGCAGCAGCTGATGCAGGCGCGCTCCATCCGCCTGCGAATGAACGATAAAGCCATCCCCTGCTGCCAACACTCTCCTGGTCAGCCGGGGGAGTACGGGGCGCAGCCTGCCCGCCTCATGGGGTAGCACGTTGTGGCAAATGAACAGCAGGCTGACGCGCGTGGGCAACCGCTGCACGCCTCGCCCCAGGACGATCCAGGCAGGCGCCCAAAAAGGATGCCACCACTGCATGATTACGACCTGTGGTTGCCATTGCCTCAGTCGTCGCAGCGTCCGCCGCCACGTCAGGGGATTGAGCCCATCTAGCAGATATTCGGCCTCGGCGCGCAACGGCCGTTCACTGGGGTCGCGGTCGCTGCGGCCGGGGAAGAGCCAGGTGGGGTACTGGCGCGCAAAAGAGAGCAGCAAAACCTCATGCTCGCAGCGCAGTTGGCTGGCCAAAAGCGTCGTGTAATGGGCAATCCCCCCCCGAAATGGATAGGTGGGGCCAATCAAAGCATAGCGCGTCATGCGCCAGATTATAGTGAGGGTTTGGCGGGTCAGCCAGTCAACCAGCAGCAATTCTCAATTTGGGCAGGGTTCAGCAGGCTGTGGCAACCGCGATGACCGACCGCAGACCGTAGACCGCAGGACCGCCACAGCTTTTTCAGCAGGGCAATCCACGATCGGCCATCAGCCGTCAGCGGTCGGCCGTCAGCGGTTGGCCTTCAGCGGTCCCCACTCTCTACTTCCTATTCCCCCCACGCCCAAAGCGCATTACAATTCCGCCCATGATTCTGGTCACCGGAGCCGGCGGCTTTGTGGGCCGCTCTGTCACCCGCCATCTGACGCTGGCGCAGCAGGAGTGGCTGGCCTACAACGGCCGTATCCAAAACCCCCTGCCGTTGCGCATTGCGCTCAAAGAGGTTCACACCGTGATTCATCTGGCGGGCAGTGAGGCGCGTGGTCGCAATCGCCTGCTGCGCCAAACAGATATTGGCGGCACGCACTACCTGTTGGAAGAATGCCGCCGCACCAATGTACAGCGGCTGATCTTCCTCAGCCGCATTGGCGCTGATCCCAATTCCGTGCACCCGCTATTGCGCGCTAAAGGAGAGATCGAGCGCGCCATCGTTGCCAGCGGCATCCCGTACACCATCATTCGTTCCGCCACCCTGTTTGGGCGCAACGACCGCTTCAGCGAAATTATTTTGAGCATGGGGTTGTGGAGCTGGCCGTTTGTGTGGCTGCCGGGTGGGGGCAGGCTGCCTATGCAGCCGCTCTGGGTAGAAGACCTGGCGCGCTGTGTGGTGGCTGCGCTTGACCGGTCGGACCTGATTAACCGGACGATTACTGTGGCTGGGGATGAGCGCATCACTTACCGCACCCTGGTGCTGACACTGTTGCACGCGCATGGGGTGCGCCGTTTACCGTTGAATGTGCCCCTGGTGCTGTTACGGCCGTTGACAACCCTCATCTTTAGCTGGTGGTACTGGCCCCCGGTGACGCGCTACTTTGTAGATCGCTTCTTTGTGCCGGAAGTAGCCGACCTGGATAGCGTAGTGCGCCAGTTTGGGTTCCATCCGGCGCGCATTGCCACACACACCACCTACCTGCATCGCCCCGGTATGCGCGCCCGTCTCTTCCGCCGTTAGCATTCGTAAACGGTTTACGTTTCGCGCTTCACGGCTCACGAGCAAGCGAAAGCAGCAGGCAAATAAAATCGGGCTGACCCGAAGGCCAGCCCGTTAATTTGCTGGAGAGTCAGGAACGCCGAAACCTGACTCTCGTTAAAAGGAGGAGAAGAAGAGATTTCTAATACGCTTGCATTCTAACCGAAACGGCCGTGCGCACGCTGTACGCCCTCCCTACGCCCGATCTACGCAAAACCTACGCTTGCGACAAATTTCACGATCGCTCGCGACGATAGGGCAAAACAAGAGGTTGACGACGGAAAACGCTCCCTTGAAAATGACCGCCGCCGGCCACCTGTAAGTGTAGCCCAGATTGCCAAACCTGGTTGGCAGGCGCAGGTTTGGTAACCTGTGTTACGGTTTTCATGCATGGCGGTTGGCGCAGCCGGTGAACTCTCCTGCCAAATCAGGTACAATCGCCCCCCATGACGCAAATTCGCCGCACCCATGCTTTACTGCTGCTGGTTGCCTGCCTGCTGGTTGCCGCCTGGCTGCGCCTGCCAGACCTGCCCACCGCGCCCCCTGGCCTGCATTATGACGAAGCAGCTAACGTCATTCTGACCGGAGACATTGCCTTTCGCGATTATCGCCCGGTCTTCATCAGCAGCTACACCGGCAAAGAAGTGTTGTTCTTTTACCTGGCGGCTGGCCTGATGCGGCTGCTGGATGAATCGATGTTTGCCCTGCGCCTGACGGCCGCTTTCGTGGGGCTGCTCACCATTGCGGCCACTTACTGGCTGGGGCGCGAGCTAGGGCTGCGGCGCGAAGTGGCGCTCATAGCCGTTGCTTTGTTGGCCGTTAGCTTCTGGCATCTTGTGTTTAGTCGTCTCGGTTTTCGCGTGATCAGCCAGCCGCTCCTGCAGGCGCTCACCCTGGCGCTGCTGCTGCGCGGGCTGCGGCTGGGGCAGTGGCGCTGGCTGCTGCCTGCTGGCGTGGCACTGGGTCTGGCAGGATATACCTACCTGGCGGTGCGAGTTTTTCCGCTCTTGCTGCTGCTGGCGGCGCTGCCGCTGCTGCGTTCTCGTAGACGTTGGGTGCAATTGGTCACGGTAATGGCCGTTGCCGCCATTGTGCTCACGCCGCTGCTGGCCTACTTCTGGCAGCACCCAGACGCTTTTTGGGTGCGCATCGGCCAGGTCGCCCCAGGTCAGGCGGGGCTGAGCCTGGGGGAAAGTGTGTGGCGCGCGCTGCAAATGTTTTTTCTCGTAGGTGACCCGTACATTCGCTTTAACCTGCCGCAACGGCCGTTGCTGGGGCCATTTTGGGGAACCCTGTTGCTGGTGGGGTGGCTCAGCCTTTTCTGGCGCTGGCGCGCCTGGCAGGCAGACTGGCGACGTAGTGCGCTGCTGTTGCTGCTGTGCAACCCGTTTATCATGCTGCTGCCCACGGCGCTGGCCACCAATGAGATTGTGCCCAGCAACCTGCGCGCCCTGGGACTAATCCCCCTACTTTTTTATTTGCCCGCCCTGGGGCTGCACGTGCTGCTGCGATCCATTGAGGGCTGGCTGCAAAGCCGCATGGTCACGCTGACGGTGGTGGCAACGGTCGTTACCCTGCTCATTTTGGGCGGCATGCTCACCAACCGCCTTTACTTTCTGGAGTGGGCAGACGACCCACGACTTTTTTACGAAAACGATGGCGATCTTGTGGCTGCGGCGCGCTACTTGGAGACGCAATCGTTGGCAAACACCACCCTTTACGTGGCGGCGCTGCATTACCAGCCCCCCACCTTTGCTGCGCTCAGCCGCCACTATGGGCAGGCCAAATGGCTGGTGGGCAGCCAGGCCATTGCCTTTCCTGCCAGCGGCGAGGCGCTGTACATCTTCCCGCATAACAGCCCGTTGCCAGAGTGGGCGGCGCCCTTATTTGCCGACTTGGATAGCGACGGCCTGGCCCAATCCCCGTTTTTGGCGCTGCGGCGCAGTAGCCCACCCACCATTACGCCACCTTACAGCGCCAACGTCAATTTTGGCAATACCCTCACCCTGATCGGCTACAACGCCCGCCCCGCTTATACCGGCGAAACGATGCCGGTGACGCTTTATTGGCGCGTGCAGCGCCCGCCCGCTGCCAGCTTTGTGCCATTTGTGCACCTGGAAGACGTGTGGCGCTACCGCTGGAGCCAGATAGAGGCGTTTGCTTATCCGTCCGCCCAGTGGGCAGAAGGGGAGCTGATTGTGCAGCGCGTGGAATTGCCTCTGCCCCCCGGTGCGCCCCCCGGCCCTTATCGCCTGCGCATTGGCCTCTTTCATCCGCAAACGGGAGAGCGCCTGCCACAGCTTGACGAAAACGGCCGTTTTGCCGGCGACAGCTTCTTGCTCGAATTTGTGGGCTTGCTGGCTGGCCCCATCCCCGAGGCGCTGCCCCAACCAACCCACGTCCTGCGCCAGACGGTGCTGCCCGGATTGCAACTGCTGGGCTACAGTCGAGGCGGCGCCAACCTGGCCACGGGCGAGACGCTGCCGTTGGCGCTATGGTGGAAAGCGACAGAACCGCTGCCCCCTATGACGACACGGCTGGAACTGCTGCGCCCCGACAACACCGGCCGCATTTTGCTCAACACGCAGCCCGTCCACAACACCTATCCTTTCCACCAGTGGTACACGCCGCAGTTTCTCATTGATCACGTAGACCCGACCATTCCCGCCGACTTTCCCCCTGGCGCGTACCGCTTGCAGCTTCGTCTGCTAGATAAGCGCAACAAGACGCTGCTTACGGCCGCTTTAGGAGAAGTGACCATCACCGCCACCGAGCGCCTGTTTGCCCCACCCCCCATGCAAACGGTTACAGACAACCCATTTGGCCATGACCTGCGCCTGATCGGTTATGACCTGGAGGAAACGGCCGTGCGCACCTACACGCTGCGCCTGGCCTGGCAGGCACAAGCGCCACCTGCCGAAGATTACACCGTCTTTGTGCACGTACTCACGCCAGATGGGGTGTGCTGCGTCTGGCAGCAAGACGTCATGCCCCGGCAAAATCAGTACCCCACTTCGCGCTGGCTCGCTGGCGAGGTGGTGATAGACAGCTACAACATTACCCTGCCTGCCGAGACAGCCGGCGGCGTTTATCCGCTAGAAATTGGCCTCTATCTGGTCGAAACGGGCCTGCGCTTGCCCGTCAGCGGCATTGGTGCGGCTGGTGACGCCCTTTTCTTGCGCCCGCTGCTGGTTCCGTAAGCGTGTTTGCGCGCAGACGGCAGGCAGACGCTGCTTGCGGGTTAGAGGCGGGTTTGCGGTTTTTCACGTCTGCTTTATTCCGCAATTCTGCAATTTTCCTTTAAGATGATGCGCAGTAACTGTTCAGGGTACAGAGCAGATAGAGAGCACAGATAACTCGTAAATCCCCTCTAGCATCTATCTCTGGTTGTTTCTATGGAGTTGCACATGGAATTTCAACATCGCATCTACCGGGTGGGTGAGCAAGAAATTCACGCCATGGAAGCTGGCCGGCCAGGGAGGCAGATCGCCCTGATGATTCACGGCTGGTCTAGCTCCTGGTACGCCATGTCTCCGCTAATGCCGCCGCTGGCGCAGCGCTTTCACTGCATTGCCATAGACTTGCCCGGCTATGGACAATCACCACGCCTGGAAGGACGCACGACTATCCCGCGTTATGTCGAAATATTGGCCGACCTGATTGAGCAAATTAGCGACAACCCGGTGGTGTTAATTGGGCACTCCATGGGAGGCATGATCAGCATTACATTGGCGCTGAAATATCCTGTCCTGGTAGAACGGATGGTGCTGCTCAGCCCGACGATTAGCGGCCGTCTTTCTAATTTCATCAACTTCTTCATCTTGCCCATTACGATGCTGGAGCGGTTCAGCCCTGGCAGCCTGCTGGTTTCGGCCGTGGAAAAAAGCATCGTTGGCATCACCGACCGGCTGATGCGTCCCGTTTCCTTTGCTGAGCGTTCTGGCATTAGCGAAGCGGCATACATGCGCCTGCGTGCCGATGCGCGTCGCCCAGGCCAGGGGCGCGTGCGCGCCGAATGTTTTGATGCCATGCGTGAGAATAATTTGTGTGGCCGCATCAGCCACATCGAGACGTCCACGCTGATTCTGTGGGGCGCAGAAGACAACACCGTGCCTTTGCGTGATGCAGGTGTGGTGGCTGACGAGTGGCCAGCTGCTGACCTGCGCATTTTGCCCAAGGCGGGCCATTGGCCCCATTTTGAGGCTGCCGACGCCACGCGGCGACAGGTGGCTGCCTACCTGGGGCTGCCGCGTACCAGTGCTGACCTGTATGCGCCGGTGGGGGATGAAGAACTGCTCTATATCCGCGACGTGGCGCAATTTCTGGCTCATTCCGACATTGGCAACGACCTGAACGAGGCGCAGCGCATACGCATTGCGGCGCAGTTCCAGCAGCGCACCTATCGGCCTGGGGAGAGCATTGTGCACACGGCCGATTCTGGACACGAGCTGTACATCATCCGCGCCGGCACGGTTGAGGTGTGGAAAGACCCAGAAGGGCTGAGTCTGGCGCAGCACGTCCATGCGCGCGTGCAGCACGTGACCACCTTTCACCCTGGGCAAATTGTGGGCGAGCTTTCGATGCTGGACCAGGGGGAGCGCAGCGCCGACCTGATAGCGGGCAAGGATGGCGCCACGCTGCTGAGCCTGAGCCGCGAGCGGCTGCTGACGCTGTGCGAAGATGACGCGGTGCTGGGCACGCGCCTGTTGTGGAACATTGCTACCGTTGTTTCGCAGCGCGTCCGTTTCATTCTCTGGCAACTCAATCGCGCCGAGCAGCGTCGCCAGCCCTTATGAAGTCCCTCTTTTTGCTCGACCCGTCGGTTATTTTTCTCAATCATGGCTCCTTTGGCGCCACGCCGCGCCCGGTGTTTGCCGCCTATCAGGAGTGGCAGCGCCGCCTGGAGTGGCAGCCGGTGCAATTTTTGGCCAATGAGTTGCCGCGTCATCTGGCCGAAGCACGGCAGGCGCTGGGCGCATACCTGGGCGTGGCGGCGGATGAGCTGGTGTACGTGCCTAATGCTACGTTTGCCCTGAATGTGGTGGCGCGTTCGTTGCCCCTGGGTGTGGGGGACGAGGTGCTGACAAGCAACCATGAGTATGGCGCGTGCGACAATGTGTGGCGGTTTCTCTGTCAGAAGCAGGGGTTTACTTACGTGACCCAACACATACCCCTGGGGCTAACGGCCGTGCAGATGGCCGACGCGCTCTGGCAAGGAGTGACGCCGCGCACGCGCGTTATTTTCCTCAGCCACATCACTTCGGCTACGGCGTTGCGTTTGCCGGTGGAACTGATTTGCCGGCGCGCGCGCGCGGCGGGCATTCTCACGGTGATTGATGGCGCGCACGCGCCGGGGCAGATTCCGCTGCATCTGGCGCAGATTGGTGCTGATTTTTATTTTGGCAATGCGCACAAGTGGTTGATGAGCGCGAAGGGAGCAGCTTTTCTCTACGCACGCGCGGAGATGCAGCCGCTTATTGAACCGCTGGTGGTTAGCTGGGGCTGGGGCGCGCCGCGCGCGCTGACGTTTGGATCCGACTTTTTGGATTATTTGCAGTGGTTGGGCACGGACGACTTTTCCGCGTATCTCTCTGTGCCGGCGGCGCTGACGTTTCAGCAGGCGTATGACTGGGAAGCAGTGCGTGCGCGCTGCCACGCGCTGTTGCGGCAGACGCTGCCGCGCCTGAGCGCCATCACGGGGCTGCCCGCGCCCTATGCCGATGATGGTCTGTACCGGCAAATGGCGGTTGTGCCGCTGCCGCCGCAAACGGATGGCGCGGCTCTGAAGCAACGGTTGTATGAGTTGTACCGCATTGAAGTTCCGGTGACGGTATGGCAGCAACGGCCGTTTCTGCGGCTCTCACTCCAGGGGTACAACAGCGAGGAGGATGTGGCAGCGCTGCTGGCGGCGCTGGGAGAGTTGGTCGTTGGCCGTTAGCGCCATGGTTCAAAGCAGCTTCACAAGTTTGACCGCTGACCACCGACCGCAGCGCGCCATGTTTTGCCAGTATGGCGGTTGCTGGTCTGTCGTCAGCGGTCGAAAAAAAATGTCAGGCATCGCTTCAGCAGATCACGAACCATGCCCGGTTAGCTGTTGTCGGTTCATGGCTCGCGCGTGACCAGGTGCCACTGCGCAATGCCCATGGGGGTGAGGGCGTAATTTTGCAGGTGGGGTGAGACCAACACGGCCGTTACCCCATGCGCCAGAAAAATTGCGGGCACGTCTTGCGCCAGCAGTTGTTCCACAGTGGCATAGAGCGCCAGGCGTGTGGGCACATCTCGCTCAATGCGCGCCTGTTCTAGCAGCGCATCTATCTGTGCGTTGGCGTAGCCACCCAGGTTTTGCCGCGAGCTGCTGTGGTAGAGAATGTCCAGGAAATTTTGCGGGTCGGGGTAGTCGGCGCACCAGCCAGAGGAGAAGAAGTGGCCGATGTCGCCACGATAGAGCTGGTCGTTGTAAATGAAGGGGTCAATCAACACCGGTTCGATGGTTAGCCCCAAGTGCGTTTGCCACATGGTGATCACGGCCGTTACCAGCTCACTCACCCGGTCAAACCCGGCCGTGTAATAAGTGAGTGTGCCCAGGTCGGCGGGGTTGGCGTAGCCCGCTTCCGCCAGCAGCGCCCGCGCCCGTTCTGGGTTAAATGGCAGCGGTTGCGTCACCGCGCCATAGCCCGGCATGGCCGGCGGCAGCGCCCCTGCGGCCGGTAGCCCGCTGCCACGCCAGAAGGTGCGCAGCAACGTTTCCCGGTCGAGTGCATAGGCCAGCGCCAGGCGCACGCGCGCATCTTGCAGCGGCTCCAGGCGGTTGTTCAGGCCGATGACGGTTGTGCACAGACTGGCCGTCTGGCGCAGGTCGGCCGCCAGCGGGTCATTGGGGTCTTGCAGACGCGCCAGCGCATCGCCGCCAACGCTCACCAGGTCAATCTCTCCCCGTTCGTACAGCGCCAGTGGTAAATGGGCCTCCAGCCGGTAAACCAGATGTGGCACCTTTGCCAGTTCGCCGTAGTAGGCGTCGTGGCGCGCCAGAATGAGGATGTCGTCGTCGCGCCAGGTTTGCAGGCGGAAAGGGCCGGTGCCGTTGGGCTGGCGTTCCCAATTGCGCTGCGCCACGTTGTCCTGGTCTACTACAAAGGCGACCGGGTAGGCCAGCTTTTGCAAAAAGTAGACGACGGGGGCGCGCAGGGTGACTTGCAGGGTGTGGTCGTCCAGGGCGCGCAAGCCGCTGATGCTGTTGGCCGTTCCCGCCAGCTTTTCCGCCACGCCGACGATATCACCCAGGTAGGTTTCGGCCGTGTCGGAGCCGGTCGCCGGGTCGGCGGCGCGTTCCCAGGAGAAGATGACGTCTTGGGCGCTGACTACACGGCCGTTATGAAAAACCGCATTTTGGCGCAGATAGAAGGTGTAGATGCGGTTGTCGCCGCTGATCTGCCAGCCGGCCGCCAGGTCTGGCTGCACCTGAAGCTGCTGATCCAGCGTAACCAGGCCGCTAAAAATCGCCCCCAGGGCATCATCAGGGCCACCGTGCGTGCGCGCCGGGTCGAGCGTGCGCGGCTGCCTGCCGCTGAGGACGATGGCGTTGGCGCGCTCGACGCCCGCGCCGCGTAAACTGTCTGCACCGGGCAAAAGGCGTGTGATCAGTTGGCAGCCGAGGAAGAGGAAAACGGCCGTTGCCATCAATAGTCCTCTATAAATGGGAGAAGTGTAATCAGACATAGGGATAAGAAACTGGAGATTTATGAGTAGAAACCGGCGCTTGTGATTTTTGTCACAATGACACTATGACACCTGTCACTAACCCAAACCTCCTTTTCCAACTATCCTTTGGGGGATTGTTATAAATGCAAACTGGTTAGTTGGATAGTTGGATAGTTGGTTAACCAACCCAACCAACCCGACCAACCTGACCAACCAACTAACCTGACCAACTAAACGAGGAGTATATTCAATGGCAACCCTTTCGGCTAAAAACCAAAGAAATGATGTGCTACAGCCCATCAACGGCTCTTACCTGCTGCGCTGGCTGATTCCGATTATCATCGGCGCAATCATCTGGCTTCTGCCCGCGCCAGAGGGCGTGGAGCGCAACGCCTGGCAGTTGCTGGCCATTTTTGTGGCAACGATTGCCGGCATTATTGCCAAGCCTTTGCCCATGGGTGCAGTGGCTATGATTGGCATTATGATGACGGCCGCTACGCAAACCCTCTCGCCCGGTGACGCCTTGAGCGGCTTTGGCAACACCACCATCTGGCTGATTGTCGTCGCCTTTTTCATCTCGCGCGGGTTCATCAAAACAGGGCTAGGCGCGCGCATTGCTTATCTGTTCATGTCTGTGCTGGGCAAAAAGACGCTGGGTCTTAGCTATGGCCTGGTGGCCAGCGACCTGGTGCTGGCTCCCGCCATTCCCAGCAACACGGCGCGTGCAGGTGGCGTTGTCTTTCCCATTCTCGTTTCCATTGCCAAAGCGTATGGCAGCAATGCCGACGACGGTACGCACCGCAAGCTGGGTGCATTCCTGACTAAGGCGGCTTTCCAGGGCACGGTGATCACCAGCGCCATGTTCCTCACGGCGATGGCGGCCAATCCGCTGGCGGCCAAGCTGGCCGGCGAGCAGGGCATTGAAATTACCTGGGGCGGCTGGGCGCTGGCGGCACTGGTACCAGGCATCATCAGCCTGATAGTTGTGCCGCTACTTATCTACAAAATCTATCCCCCGGAAGTTAAAGAGACCCCGGCTGCCGCGCAAATTGCCAAAAATAAGCTGGCCGAGATGGGCAAGATGAAGAACAGCGAGTGGATTATGCTGGGCGCGTTTTTCTTGCTGCTGGGGCTGTGGATTTTTGGCCCGAACAGCCTGGGCATGGATGCGACAACGGCCGCTTTGATTGGCCTGGCCGTGTTGCTGCTGACGACCGTGCTGACCTGGAGTGACATTCTGAACGAGCGCGGCGCGTGGGATACGCTGGTCTGGTTTGCGGCGCTGGTGATGATGGCGACGCAGCTTAACAAGCTGGGTCTTATTCCCTGGTTTAGCGACACCATGGGCAGTGCCGTGGCGGGCTATAACTGGGTGCCGGCATTTTTGCTGCTTTCGCTGGTGTACTTCTATAGTCACTACCTGTTTGCCAGCAACACGGCGCACGTCAGCGCGATGTATGCTCCCTTTCTGGTAGTCGCAATTGCCGTAGGCACACCTCCCTTACTGGCGGCGCTGGTGTTGGCTTTCTTTAGCAACCTGTTCAGCAGCATGACCCACTATGGCACAGGCCCGGCTCCCGTGTTGTTTGGCTCTGGCTATGTGCCCATGGCCGACTGGTGGCGCATTGGCGCGCTGATTAGCGTGGTGAACATTGTGATCTGGCTGGGCATTGGCGGCCTGTGGTGGAAGATTTTGGGCCTCTGGTAAACCCGGTGGTTGAACGGAATTAGAGAGTGGAGATTGGTGCTGGGAGATGAGTGATCTCCAATCGCCAATCTCCTCTCTTTTTCTCTGCGCTATAATACGGCTCTATGAGACGCATCGTAATCTGGCTCACGGCTGTTTTTTTGCTTTTGGTTGCCTGTAACAATCAGGTGCTGCCGGTGGCGCTGCATACCAACATGGCTGAGGCAACGGCCGTGCCCACGCCAACGCTCACCCCCACGCCGATCCCCGATGATCCTGGCGGCATTGCCCGCGCCTTTTATCGCGCCTGGGAGGGGTTTGATTACCTGGGTATGTACAGCCTGTTAGCGCCACAAAGCCAGGCGTTGATAGACAGCGGCGCCTTTGTGGCGCGCTATGCCGACGCGATGAACACTGCGCGCGTTACGGCCGTGCGCGTGCAGCCATTGGCTCAGCTCCAGCAAGGGGCAGAAGCCCAATTTAGCGCCAGGGTGACCTGGGAAACGGCCGTAACCGGCAACCTCACCCGCGACCACAACTTGCCCCTGGTCTACAGCCAGAATCGTTGGGGTGTCGTGTGGGATGAAAGCCTCATCCTGCCAGAGCTGGCGGGCGGCAACCGCCTGGCGCTTACGTACCGCATTCCTGCCCGCGCCAACATCTACGACATAAACGGCCGTGCGCTGGCCTACCAGGGCAGCCTAGTTACCCTCGGCGTTGTGCCTGGCCAGATCGAAGACGAAGCCGGACTACTGGCCGCACTCAGCCCTGTGCTGGGCAAAACGCCTGAAGAAATCAAAGCCATCTACGCTCCTGCGCGCCCAGACTGGTACTGGCCCATTGGCGACGTCAGCGAAGCCACCATGCAGGCCTACAGCGCTACCTTGCAGCCCTACTTTGGTAAAGGCCTGGCGCCGGCAGAAACTCGCCTCACCCGCCTCTACAGCGAAGGCGGCATCGCTCCACACATCATTGGCCACACCGGCCCCATTCCCGCCGAACGCGCCACCGAATATGCCGCTGCCGGCTTTCGCGGCGACGAAATTGTGGGACTGGCCGGGTTAGAACTTTGGGGTGAAGAGTACCTGAACGGTGAACGTGGCGGTGTTCTTTCCGTTGTCGGGCCAAATGGTCAGCTCATCACCATCCTGGCTGAAGTGGCGCCCCAGCAGGCGCGCAGCCTCTACACCACCCTGGATCGTGACTTTCAGCAGGCAGTAGAGCAGGCCCTGGCCGAAGCAATTTTGACACACCCCCTGGCGCGCGCCGGCTCCATCGTCGTCATAGACGTGAACAGCGGCGCAGTACGTGCCATGGCCAGCTACCCCAGCTTTGACCCCACCATTTTCGATCCGGTGCGCCCCAATGCAGCGCTGGAACTGGCTGCGGTACTCAATGATGGCAGACGGCCGTTGCTTAACCGCGCCACCCAGGGCGTCTACCCGGCCGGTTCCGTTTTTAAGCTCGTCACCTACACTGCTGGCCTCAACAGCGGCCTCTACACCCCCACCAGCCGCTACAACTCCACCGGCAGCTGGAACCGCCTGGGCGACGCCCTGATCAAATACGACTGGCGCAGCGGCGGTCACGGCAACATCACCTTACGCACCGCCATTGTCGTCTCTTGTAATTCCTGCTTCTACGACGTAGGCTACACACTCCATGGCATAGACCCATTTCTATTGCCCAACACCGCGCGCCAATTTGGCTTTGGCCAGGTCAGCGGCCTACAAATTCCCGAATCCCCCGGCCTCATCCCCGATCCAGACTGGAAAATTGCCAACGTCGGCGAGGGTTGGTCCATCGGCGACTCTGTGAACATGGCAATTGGCCAGGGATACGTGCAGGTGACTCCGCTGCAAATAGCAAACATGATGATCGCTATCGCCAATGGTGGCACACGTTATCGCCCCACGCTTATAGACCGGCTCGGTGCGGCTGGCGGCGCTCCCGAAGAACACTGGCCTGCCCAGGTATTGGGCACACTTCCCATCAGCGGCGAAGCCCTGGAAACCATTCGCAGCGCCTTGTACGATGTGGCAAACGATCAATATTCAGGAACGGCCGCTTACCAATTTATTGGCCTGCCCTTGCGCGTGGCCGGCAAAACCGGCACTGCCGAAGATCCGCCACGCACATCCCATGCCTGGTTTGGCGGCTACGCCCCTGCCGCCCCCTACACCCGACCAGACGGCACCCTCATTGAAGCGCCAGAAATCGCTATCGTCGTCATGATCGAAAACAGTGGCGAAGGCTCAGAAGTGGCGGCCCCCATCTTCCGCCGGATCGTAGAGCTGTATTACGACATCACACCACGCGCCCCTTATCCCTGGGCGCGTTAAGTCATTGGGCAAGATTCATAACACCGGCCACCGACCGTGCTCAGGGAAACGTATGGCCACGTACTAAGGGGCTGACGATCAATTTTGTGAATCCGCCATCAATACCTGACAAGGTGACAATCTGACAATCTGACAAGGTAACAAAATGTGAGATTATGCCCTTTGCCACTAAAAATAACGTAAGTTTTGCACAATCAGAAGCGATTTCATGAAAAATCGCCAAAAATAAAAGTCGAACCTTTACAACCTGCTCAATAGTGGCAGGCTCATAGCGACATTTCACAACGAGGTCGCCATGAGTCACATACAAACATC
>CALEAD010000048.1 GCA_937943625.1 uncultured Anaerolineae bacterium
ATGCTTATGGCCGCTATGCCTTTGCCACAATTGTCGCCGGAGGAAGCCACCTATTTAGTTGTTAAACATCTTGATAATCGGACGCAATCCCGCAAATCTCGCTTGAGAAGCGGCTCAAGTCCTTAATGTGACATTGTCGTATTAAGGAAGTTACAAAAAGTCTTGTAAGCAAACCTGACAGGTTTTAGGAAATTTACCGGATGTGGCATAGTTGGCAAACCTGTCAGGTTTTTGAGAACTTTTTGTGAACACTTGACAAGTGAACCCTAAGGTTATCAGGCACCGCTTTTTCTTTTGTACAGGGGTATAGACACGATGAAGAAAGATAAATTTGTGAAACCGGATAGGCAGAATGGCAATGGCAAACGGCCGCTCCTCAAACCATCAACCACCACGCAAGATACGCCACAGGCACCCCTTGAGACCACGCTTTCCAGCAACCCGGCGCAGTTACAACAAATCATTGGCAACCGCGCTATCGGCCGGCTGCTGTTCCAGCGCAAAATGATGCTCGGCCCCGTTGGCGACAAATATGAGCAAGAGGCCGATGCCGTTGCCAGCCAGGTGATGGCCTCACTCGCCAGCCAGGCAGCTAACCAGCCAACCAGCCAGCCTCCCGCCGCGCAACGCCAGGAAGAAGAAGAATTGCAAATGAAGCCGCTGCCTGCCATCTCTGCGCTTCAGCGGCAAGGAGAAGAAGAGGAAGAACTGCAAGCCAAATCTTTGGTGCAGCGGCAAGAAGGAGAGGAAGAGCTACAGGCCAAATCTTTGGTGCAGCGGCAAGAAGAGGAAGAGCTGCAAGCCAAACGCGACCCCATGCTGGAAGGGGGTGTTCTTGGCGCCGATATTGAAGGCGCCGTGCAAAGCGCCAGGGCAGGCGGCCACCCCTTGCCGGTCGCCGCGCGCGCGCCGATGGAGCAGGCCTTTGGCGCTGACTTTAGCGGCGTGAAGGTTCACACAGATGGCCAGGCAGATGCCCTGAATCGTTCGCTGCAAGCGCGCGCCTTTACCACCGGCCAAGACATCTTTTTCCGCAGCGGTGCGTACAACCCGACCAGTCGCGGGGGGCAAGAGTTAATTGCGCACGAACTGACGCACGTGGTGCAGCAGAATGGAAACACGATTCGCCGTAAAGGGATTGAACCGGGAGATGCTCTGCCCACAATGCAAGAGATGACCGCCGCACACTTGAAAACTCAATTGGGGCTAGAAGCGGAACAGACAACACGTGAGGATGCTATTGCCAACTACATTGCTTTGCATGAGCTGGCACACGCGCAGGCCAATATCAAAAATCCGCTTTTTATGATGACGCTGTTTAATGCGTATGTAACAGGAAAAAACAAGAAGATTGAAGATTACTCGGTCTCGTTTGTGGATGATTTTGTGCAGGCGGCAACCCCAATGCTGGCAAGCGCAGCAACCATGCGCGACGCCAAAAACAGCTTGCTGCGTGCCGTAGCCAGGCAAAATCCAGAGTATGCCTCATTTGGCAGTCAATTTTTTGCCGCAACCTCAGAGTATACGCAGAAATTAGCAGAGGCAAATGCGCCTGCCGCACGCGATGAGAAGGTGTTGGCAACCCAGTACCTGGCAGGGCGTCAGGGTGTGCAAATTGCCGAACAGCTCACGTCTAAGCAAGAAAAAAAGGCGTTTGGCGAAGCGCTGAAGAAAATGACGACCGTACAGTTATTGTTAAATCCGCCCAAGAGTGGGCTCAGCGGTATGGGACAAGGGTGGAAAGGTGGTGGATCGGTGGCCGATTCGGGCAATATCGTTGAGGAACCCCCGGAAACTGGAAACCCGGCTGTGCGCACGAATATAGACAACGGCACTTTTGCCAAAAATCTGGAAGCGGCAAATCAGTTCATTAAATTTATCGTTGAGCCACAACTGCTGCGGGAAATTCCTAAACCAGAAATCCATGTACACCTGGATTATAGCTCTGGCCCTAAACACCCCAAGGGGTTCCGCGCGTTTCAGAGCGGGAAAACGGTGCACGTGGCGCAAAATGAAGATACGGCAATCATTGTGCATGAAATAGGCCATTACCTGGAGTCCCACCTGCCAACGGATGTGTGGCATGATATTCGCCTGCTGATTGAGCAGCGCCACAAGGCGGCAGGAGGCGGCACGGTGGCGCTGCAAGGCGCCGGTGGTAAAAAGGATAAGGAAGGGCGTTTTGCCGGTGAATACGGCGCTACGGGCAAGTATACATCACGAGCATATGCCAGCGGCGACAGTGAAATGATGTCTATGACGCTGGAATACTTTGCCGCCAAGGGGAATGCAAAAGAGATGATTGAAAACGATCCGCAGCAGGCCGCTCTCATTTTGCGCGGAGTACGGCCGAAAGAATATGCCAGCACGAATGAACTACGGCCGTTTGACAAGTATCTGCCGCAGTAATGCAAAAGGAGGTGGTCATGCCTGCTCAAATAACTTTCCCCCTCGAAGATGTGAATCTGCTGCGCCGCCGCGCCAGGGATGCCTGGGCAGATCGGTTCCCGGAAGAGACGCCAGAGGGATGGAGTATTAGTCCACTGGATTTACGACCGTTTCTGACCGTCTTCACCCCCCTCAAACTCAAGCCCGGTTACATCTTGCGTGCTTATCAGTTCCGCTACCGTCGAGATGGTCATACGCTGGTATGGGCGCTGCCGGAAACGGCCGTTTTCCCCCCACCGGACCCTTACGCAGAAGACGATCCTCCACCGCCGCCAGCTGCGCTGCAAAACATCATGGATGTTATTGAAGGAGACGGCACGCCCTGGTCTTATTTATGCGCTTCAATTTTCGCACGCGAAGTGAGCGAGATCGGCACATTTGGTCATGGCAGCCGTTGGGCCGCTCACCATCTGCTGGGCGCAGACCCGTGGGAGACAGCAGCGGCAAGCCAGCCCACTTCGCCCGACAGAGGACCAACCGGCACAGCCTGGCAATGGCACATGCCCAAACCGAAAAGTTGGTTGCCATCTGTGGCCATAAACGGCCGTCAGCCAGTGGTCACCCTCTACACCTACTGCGGCCTGGGCGTACAAATCATTACGCAACACGTAGACATTTACGAGACTGGCTCTTATCGCTTCACCGCGCAGGAAAGAACCCTGGCCAGCGGCCCGCGCGGGTACGTATGGTAACTTCGCAGAGGGTGATTTCCGCGTCAGCTGCGGGTTGCCGCCGTCAACTGCCGCACATAAGGACGCGGGAAGTGGGGGTTGCCATAGTCGAATCCTTTCGCCTACAATGGTATAGGTGATTTGCCTTGCCTGGATATGACCACTGGTCAGGCAGACATAGAAGGAGTGAACAAAGAGACAAACCGCCAGGCACAGTTTGCCGCCGATTTGCAGAAATTAGCAGAGCGCATTCGCGAAACGGCCGTTGCCCTTTCTGCGCCATCCCCTCAGCCTGCGGACCGCTCAACCCCACAATGAACCCACCCGCATCAGAAAACATGCGCCGTGATTGTCCCCCCTGGCTGCCCTGCTGGGCCTGGGCGGGGCTATTGCTGGTGCTCATCCTCACCCTGGCCGTGGCCCTGTTCGCTGTTTTGCGCGCGGAAACGCCACCGGTAGAAGAAGTAGCGGCAACGGCCGTTGCCAGCATCCTCCTCACTGCCACCGCCCAGGCCACGCCGATGGTCACGCTCACCATCGCCCTGCCCACCCCCACGCCGACGCCGCGCGTCTTGCCCGCCACCTGCGCCGACATCCGCACCCAGCACCCCAACGCCGGTGATGGCGAATACACCCTCTTTGTGGCAGGAGACGGCCGTTTCCCCCTCACCCTCTACTGCCACGACATGCGCACCAACCCGCGCGAGTACCTTACCCTACCCAACAGCAGCGCCAACTACGCCCTTATTGCCTACCCCGAAGGCGCGCTGATCACCCGCTACGCAAAAATTCGCCTCAACCCCACCTCCCTGGTCGTGGACGTGACTGATTACACCTTTACCACCACCCAGGAGCCCGTGCCCGGTTATATCCCCATCTCCCCGGACAATCTGGCCAGTTATCCGGTGCTGCACAGCAACTACGCCCATGCCCTGGGCTGCAATCGCGGCATAGCCAGCGCGCCTGCCGGGGCCGCAGCAATAGACCTGAGCGGCACGCCACTGGCGCTGGCCGAGTTTGTGCAATTTGCCGCCAGCGGCACAGCGGTTGTTTCCGCCTCGGCCGACATTAGCCCCGACCACCAGCGCGCCACCCTAAACGCCAACGGCCGTTGCGGGCTAATGGCTCCTGTTGGCCCCCTCACCCTGGTCTATACGCCATAACTAACGTTGTTTTTTTCTGGCAAGTTCGCTTAGTTGCAGCTAACATATCAGCCAATTTGCACCGATTGCGCCCAAGATGAGGAGCAGATGTTAGCAAAAGTTGTCAGTTGTGCCATTGTTGGCCTGGAAGCAGAAATGGTGGACGTGGAGGTAGACGTGATCAACGGCTACCCCAACTTCGCCATTGTCGGCCTGCCTGATGCGGCTGTGCGCGAAAGCCGCGACCGCGTGCACGCCGCCATCAAAAACAGCGGCCTGCAATTCCCCGGCAACAAGCGCATCACGGTAAACCTGGCGCCGGCCGACCTGCGCAAGGAGGGGCCAGCCTATGACCTGCCCATTGCCGTCGGCGTGCTGGCTGCCACGCAGCAAATCTGGTCAGACAGGCTGGAAAATGGCGTTTTCCTGGGTGAACTGTCGCTGGATGGCGCAACGCGCCCCACCAAAGGGATTTTGCCAATGGCGGCCATGGCGCGGGCACGCGGCTATGCGCGCGTGTTTGTGCCAGCAGCCAATGCCGGCGAGGCTGCCCTGGTTCCAGACGTTGAGGTGCTGCCGGTGACGAGCCTGACGGAGCTGGTCGGGCACCTGACGGGATTACGGCCGTTGACCCCCCTGCACATAAACCTGCAAAACGCCTTTGACGTAGAACCAGCCTACACTACCGATTTTGCCGACATCATGGGGCAGGAACACGTCAAGCGGGCGCTAGAGGTAGCGGCCGCCGGCAGCCATAACCTGCTAATGACCGGACCACCCGGCTCCGGCAAAACCCTATTGGCCAAAGCCCTGCCAGGCATCTTGCCCCGCATGACAATAGATGAGGCGCTGGAAGTGACCAAAATCTACAGCGTTGCCGGGCTGCTGCCACCAGAGACCCCGCTCATCCGCGAACGGCCGTTTCGCGCCCCCCACCACACCATCAGCTACGCCGGGCTGGTAGGCGGAGGCGCCTGGCCCCGCCCCGGCGAAATCTCCCTCTCCCATCGCGGCGTTCTCTTCCTCGACGAACTGCCCGAATTTGGCGCCAACCTCATCGAAGTCCTGCGCCAACCGCTTGAAGGACGTCCCCGCGAAGTTTCCATTTCCCGTGCTTCTGGTTCCGTCACCTACCCCGCCAACTTCATGCTCATTGCCGCGCAAAATCCCTGCCCCTGCGGTTACTACGGCGACCCGACCCATGCCTGCACCTGCAGCAACACCATGATTACTCGCTACCAAAAGCGCATCTCCGGCCCACTGATGGACCGCATAGACCTGCACATAGACGTGCCCCGCGTAGAGTTCGAGAAACTCACGGCGCAACGGCGCGGCGAACCCTCGGCACACATTCGCGCCCGCGTAGAAGCGGCGCGCCGGCGCCAGGCAGCGCGCTTTGACCAGACCGACCTACTCACCAACGCCGACATGGGGCCAGGCGAAGTGCGTGAATTTTGCAGCCTGGACGAAACCGGCCGTCGCCTGATGAAAAGCGCCATGGCACAAATGGGGTTAAGCGCCCGCGCCTTTCATCGCGTCCTCAAAGTGGCACGCACCATTGCCGATCTGGCCGGAGCCGAACAAATTCAGCCCGCGCACCTAGCCGAAGCGCTGCAATACCGCCCACGTATACCCTGACAGCGGTCGGTAGGCATTTACGAAGGAGTTCCCCATGAGCGGGGCACACCACGATAGATGAAAATGGAACGCAGGTTAGCCATCGGCGGTCAGCGGTCCGCCGTCAGCGATCATTTTCCGAGGAGGCCACATGCCACCATTCTGGATGGGATTTATGGTAGGGGTGACAAGCGCCGTGATTGGCTCTATCGTCGAGTGGCGGCTGCTGCGGCGGCAAACCAAAGACGTAGAGCGTGTGCCAGGCTGCATGATGCTGATGGCTGGTGGCCTGGGTTTTGTGGGCGCGCTCAGCATCCTGATCGGTCTGATCGTTCGCAGTTTGCCCCTTGTGCTGCTCCTGGGCCTGGGGGTTATCACCGGTTTCTGGTTGGGGTTTATCCTCATGGCCATCATCTGGTACCTGTTTGTGCGGCAATAGTGAGAGTGCAATCGGTCAGTTTGTGCTTGCTTAGTCGCCTGCTGTGGATTATGATCCAGACTAAGCACGCTGTAGTATGCACAGTCGTAACCATTCAAACCTGACAGCTCTCTGTTAGCGTGGCTATCTGTCGGATATGTCGCGAAATCCTGTCAGGTCTGTATGGGTGCATTGCCAGCTGTTTAATTTGTTTGCTGGCCAACAGCTTGCAGTAAACAAATCAACCATCAGACCTATCCACAAAGCCTTAGCAGCTATAGGGCATTAAGAAAAGAGCGCCGCAACAGGTAAAAGCAGTGACACTTTGATAGCCTGAAAGCTCTTTGTCACCTACCAACGAGGTACCACAATGGCAGGCAACCAGGCCCAATACCAGGAAGCAATTCGACGCGCAAAGCTCTATAACCAACAAAAAGAGTGGACCAAAGCAATCGGCGTGCTGCGGATTGCCATTAACGAGTTTCCCGCTCTGCCTGAGCCCTATGATCTCTTGGGTCAGGCGTGTGCTGGGTTGCGCCAGTGGGACAGAGCGCTGGACGTTTATAAACGGGCGGCGCGTTACTCGGGCGGCAACATTGCCTATTTGAACAAAGTGGCGGATATGCAGGAGCGCCTGGGGCAGCTTAGCGAAGCCGGACAGACGTACATGGCCGCCGGCGAACTGCAAATGCGCAAGAATAATTTAGAGCTGGCGGAGTCTAACTGGCTGCGCGCCATTCGTTTGGAGCCAAATTTGCTTGGCGCTCACCGCCGTCTGGCAATGCTGTACCAGCGGCAGAACAATGTGGCCGCAGCCGTGCGGGAGTACCTGGCAATCGCCCGCATTCTGGATATGCGCGGCGAGAAAAAGCAGGCGTTACAAATGTGCAAGGCAGCCTTACGCCTGGACCCAGAAAATAATGATGTGCTGAAAGCGGTGGAACTGATTCGCTATGGTGAAGCAGCTATACCTGAACCAGACGAGGAGCCCGGCAGCATCCCCCCCCAGGCACAAGAGGTGAGTGAAGAACCTAGCCTGGCCGATACAGTGCGGCAAATGGCGGCCGTCTTGGAAGCGGAGCGACAGCAGCGGGTGCCTGCGCCAGTGACGGAGGTGGGCCCAGTGCAGGCGGCTAACCAACTGGCTCAGGAACAACTGGCTGCAGAGATTTTCCGCGATGAAGAGGATGAAGATGTGCTGTATGGCACGGGAGAAGGGCTGAGCAAGCTGGAACGGGATGCGTTGATTGGTCAGGGGATTGATTTTCAATCGCGTGGCCAACTGGCGGATGCCATTACTTGTTATGAAAAAGCAATTCGGGGGGGCCTAAATTTACCAGCAGTGCACTATGTATTGGGCCTGCTGTACCTTCAACAAGGGCAGCGCGCAGCAGCAGCAGCATCTTTGAAGCGGGCAGCAGAAGATTTAAATTATCGCGCGGCTGTGCAGGCTTTGTGGTAAAAAATTTAATAAGAGCGAGGCGCGTGACAGATTCGCGCGAGAAGCTGTGCTGCAAGTATTGGTGGTCGCCCGGAATGTACAAGGAAAGTCTGTCGCAGCACTGCTGCAACAGGGGTGCCCTGATTGGCACGTAACGACCGTTTCTGCACTGCCCCTCATTCAGCAGGAACTGACAACCAGACAGATTGATGTATTGGTGCTGGACCTGGCCTATGGGAATGGAGTGCGCTGGGTGCAACAGTGGCAGCGGCAGATGCGCGCAGCAGGAAAAACGGCCGTTGCTGCTCCCCTCATCCTTCTGGTCCCTTCTCATGCGGATTTTTCCCTGGCAGAGCAACAAGCGCACTTGCTTGCTCTGCCAGAGCTGATCAATCACGTGGTGCAGCAGGTTAACCTGTCCATGAGCGGGACAAACCTGCTGGCCGACGTGGTTGGGATGACTACAGATGTCGTTTTGGTGACTACCGAGGAACAGATAATTGTTTATGTCAACCAAACTGTTTCCGAGGTGTTAGGTTACGAAGCGGCCGAGCTCATTGGCCGTCCGCTGGATATACTATTGCCCGCACGTTACCGGGCTATTCATCGGGAGCATCTGGCAGCGTTTGGTCGTTCATCCCTGCAAGAAATTGCTAAAGCCAAACGCGCCCCTCTGGTTGCACACCATCATGATGGTTTTGAAGTAGCGGTAGAAATCTCTATCATGAAGCTAAAGCGCAACGGCCGTACTTACTTCGCCGCCCTGTTGCACGACATCTCTGCACGTGAAAAAGCAGCCATTGCCCTGCTGCAATATGCGCACCGCCTGGAAGTTTTGCGTGAAATAGACCAGGCCATTCTTGCCGCCAGGTCACCCCAAGAAATCGGACAGACTACGCTCGTTTACCTGCAGCACATCATCCCCTTCCAGCAGGCTAACATCATCCTGTTTACCTCCCCCAGAAAAAGCGCCGGCGCAACACTGTCCTCGTTCCTACCCGGTGGCGGCACCCTGATTGCCAGCCTCAACACCCCGCAATCCCACCTCGGTTCCCCAGATCACCTCCTGGCACTGCAAGATGAAACCATAATGGCGTCCCTGCAGCAGGGGGAAGTGCGCGTGGCCAACAATCTCCCCGCCATGCCAGAACCACTGTTTTTGGCGCAGGAGCTCCTGCGCCAGGGCGTACAGGCCTACATGCTGGCGCCACTGTCCGTGCGCGAGGGGATGGTTGGCCTGATCAGCCTGCTGGCCGAGCAGCCAGACTGCTTTAACGAGGAGCACGTGGAGATTTTACGTGATGCTGCCCGCTCGGTGGCGTTGGCCATCCAGCAAGCGCGCCTGCTGGAACAGGAGCGCAGCCAGCGCCAGCTCACCGAAACGCTGCAAGAGGTAGCACGCATTCTCAGCAGCACGCTGGATCAGCAACAGGTGCTACGCATCATTCTCGATCAGTTGGCGCGCGTGATTGCTTACGACAGCGCCCTGGTTATGCTGCTGCAAGACGACAACCTGCGCCTGGTGGCACAAAGTGTGCACGAATCCGGGCCACCTTGCTCTGAACAGCAATGCAAAAATCTTTTCCCCATTCAAGAGGTCCTGAACAGCGGCGTCCCTGTTTTAATCAGCGATACGGCCGTAGACGGCCGTTGGCAAGCCTATCATGAAAACGATGAGACCCGCAGTTGGCTGGGCATCCCCCTGATTGCCAAAGGGATTGTCATTGGCCTGCTCAGCCTCAGCAAACATGAACCAGCCTACTACACCGATCAGGATGCCGAACTTGCGCTCACCTTCGCCCTGCAAGCCGCCATCGCCGTCGAAAACGCCCAACTCTACTCCCGCGCTATTCGCGAAATTGAAGAGCGCCGCCGTGCAGAGGCAGCGCTTCAGGCCGAGCGCACCCACCTGGCCGCGCGCATCAAAGAGCGCACCGCCGAACTTAGCGCCGCCAACGCCCAGCTTGCGCGCGCCGTGCGCGCCCGCGACGAGTTCCTTGCCAGTATGAGCCACGAACTGCGCACCCCCCTCAACGCCATTCTAGGCATGACTGAAGTGCTGCAAACTGGCGCCTTTGGCGACCTTAACGACAAGCAACAAAATATGCTGCAAACCATCGTGCGCAGCGGCTATCACCTGCTCGATCTGATCAACGACATCTTGGACATTGCCAAAATCGAAGCTGGTCAGCTCGCTTTACAATCTTTCCCTTTACCCCTTCCTTCCATCTACCTTTCTTGCCTCAACCTGGTGAATCCCCAGGCAGCTAAAAAACAGATTCACGTGCAGTGCAGCACCAGCCAGAATGTGAGCATGGTATGGGGCGATGAACTGCGCGTCCAGCAGATTTTGATTAACCTGCTCAACAATGCCATCAAATTCACCCCTGCAGGTGGGCAGGTGGGGCTAGAAGTAAGCAGTGACCCTGCGCGTAATACCGTTTATTTCACGGTTTGGGACACCGGCATTGGCATGTCCCTCAACGACGTGCGCCAGCTCTTCAGCGGCCCAAATGGCCCCCGCCCCTTTGTGCAGCTAGATACCGGCCTCTCACGCCAATATGAGGGCACAGGCTTAGGCCTTTCCCTGGTTTATCACCTTACCGAGCTGCAAGGGGGCAGCCTGACCATCCGCAGCGAAGTCGGGCAGGGCAGTCGCCTGACAGTGGCCTTGCCCGGCGAATCCATCCTCAAAGCTGCGGACGCACACGAAAATGGAGCTGTGACGCCGCTTTCACTGCGCGGGAAAATGATTTTGCTGGCGGAAGATAATGAGCTTTATGCGCGCGCCATTTCTACCTACTTGCTGGGGCAGGGGTATCGCCTGGTTGTGGCGCACACCGGGCCGCAAGCAGTGCAGCAGGCGCGCAACGCGCTGCCAGACCTGATGATTCTTGACCTGCAAATGCCCGAATTGGGAGGGCTGGAAGCGCTGCAGCTGATTAGAGAAAACGTGGAAGCGCAGCACATACCCGTTATTTTGACCTCCGCGTTGAATATGTCTGGTGATCAGGGGTATTATTTACAGCAAGGGGCAGACGCCTTTTTACTCAAACCGCTTTACCTGCCTGAACTGGCCGCCAAGATTGAAGAACTGTTGCGCCGAGAAAACAGGGTATAAAAGGCTGGTAGCCCAGGTTGTTAACCTGGGCTACCTTAGTCTAGGGCTTCATGCGGTTGAGCGTGCGCGGGAAGGGGCTGGTCTGGCGAATGTGGTCCAGGCCGCAAATCCAGGCCACTGTGCGCTCTAGCCCCAGGCCAAAGCCGCTGTGTGGCACGCTGCCGTACTTGCGCAGTTCTACGTACCATTGGTAATGTTCTAATGGCAGTTCGTGCCTCTGGATTGCAGCGATGAGCATGTCTGGGTCGCTCATGCGTTCGCTGCCGCCAATAATTTCCCCGTACCCTTCTGGGGCAAGCAAATCTACGCTTTTGCACACTTCTGGGCGACCCGACCAGGGTTCCATGTAGAACGCTTTGACCTGGGTGGGATAGCCGTAGACAAACAGTGGCTTGTCAAACCGTTTTGTTAGTTCTGTCTCGTGAGGCGAGCCAAAGTCGTCGCCCCACTCAATGGCGAGCAGTTCTTTCTGTTGCGGGTCATCGCTGGCATCGCGGATGGCGTGAATGCGCGCAATTGCCTCGTCGTAACTGATGCGCGGGAAAGGTGGGGTGATCTTCTCTAGCACAGTCAGGTCGCGTTCCAGATATTCTAGCTCGTTGCGCCGCTGCGCCAGGGTGGTTTGCACAATGTAGCTGACGAATTGCTCTTCAAAGGCCATCAGGTCATCCAGGTCAAAATAGGCCATTTCTGGCTCTACCATCCAAAATTCGGCCAGGTGGCGGCGCGTTTTGGACTTTTCGGCGCGGAAGGTGGGCCCAAAGCAGTAGACTTTGCCGAAGGCCATGATGTTGGCTTCGTTGTATAGCTGGCCGGTTTGCGCCAGGTAGGCTTTTTCGTCAAAGTAGTTGACTTCAAAAAGGGTGCTGGTTCCTTCGGCAGCGCTGGGGGTGATGATGGGGGTGTCTATGTTGAGGAAGCCCTGGTTATCAAGAAAGTCTATGATGGCGCGTTTGATGGTAGCGCGCACACGCATGATGGCCCACTGCTGGCTGGAGCGCAACCAGAGGTGGCGGTTGTCCATGAGAAACTCGACGCCGTGTTCTTTGGGGGTAATGGGGTAGTCTGAGACGTTTTGCAGCACGGTAACGGCCGTTACGCCCACCTCGTATCCTTTGGGAATACCGGGAGCGCGTTCATTGTTGCGCACCGTGCCCGTAACAATGAGGGAAGACTCTTGCCCCAGTCGCTTGAGTAGCTCAAACTGCTCATCGCCAATTTCGGGGCGGAAGGCAACAGCCTGCGTGATACCGCTGCCATCACGCAGGCGCATAAAGAGCAGCTTTCCTTTGGGCGTGCTGGCGTACAGCCAGCCTTTGATGGTAACTTCTTGACCAACATGGTTGGCAATCTGTTCTATGCGAATTTCTGTAGCCATGGATGTTCCTTAAGAAAGAGAGGTTGGTTTGTTGGTTGGGTGGATGGGTTTGTTGGACGGATTTTACCACAAGCAGGGTAGGCATGTCAGGTTGCGTGTTGACGCAAATGGATTTGCAAAGCAGGGGACGGGGCGGGTTGCCTCTTGCCCACGCTACCCACAGACGGCAGAATGGCGAAAGTTGGCTACAATTTCAGCTGGCAAACCTGCACGTTTTCACGTCTTTACATTTCACGTTCTAAATTTTTGGGCGTTTCCCTTGCGCGGAGCGCTCCACGATGAATGAAAATGGCACGCAGGTTAACGAACCTGTGCCCACCAGGTTTGGCAACCTGGGCTACAGTTACAACCGTCCGCGGTCGGCGGTCCGCCGTTGGCGGTCATTTTCCGAGGAGGCATTACCCAGGTGAACACCCATTGGCAGCTACAAACGCAACTGATTCATGCCGGAGATGGGGCAAACCCGTCAACGGCCGTTTCCAGCCCCATTTACCAAAGCGCCACTTTTCGCTTCGCCAGCGCCGAAGAGATAGCCGCAGCCATGGTCAGCGAGGCGCATCCCCAGTTTTACGGCCGTTTTGCCACCCCCAATACGCAGCAGGTAGAAGCCACCGTCGCCGCGCTCGAAGGGGGCGAAGCGGCGCTGGCTGTTGCTTCTGGCATGGCGGCCGTTTCGCAGGTGTTGCTCACCTTCTTGCAAGCGGGCGATCATCTCGTGACGCAAAAAACGCTTTACCCCACCACCTACCGTCTGATGAACGAATTTTTGCCCCGCCTGGGCATTAGCGCCACTTTTGTAGACCAGACAGAGGTAGACGCTTTTGCCGCCGCCATTCGCCCCAATACCAAGCTAATCTATACAGAAACGCCCGCCAACCCCACCCTCAGCCTGACCGATCTAACGGCCGTTGCTGATCTGGCGCGCACCCATAACCTGCTAACGGTAACGGACAATACCTTTGCCACGCCCTACAATCAACGGCCGTTATCCCTGGGCATAGACGTAGTGCTACACAGCGCCACCAAATACCTGGCCGGCCACTCTGACGTAGTGGCAGGCATCATCGTCAGCAGTCGGCCGCATATTAGCCGCCTCTGGCACGATTTTGTGCTGCTGGGGGGCGTGCTGCACCCCATGGAGGCGTGGCTGCTGGAACGTGGCCTGAAGAGCTTTGCCCTGCGCATGAAACAACACAACGAAAATGCCCTGGCTGTAGCGCAATTTCTGCAAAGCCACCCGGCCGTGCGCGTCGTCTATTACCCCGGCCTACCCACCCACCCCCAATACGACCTGGCGCAGCGGCAAATGCCCGGCGGCGGCAGCGGCATGGTCTGTTTTGACCTGCACGGCGGGCGCCAGGCGGGCTACAGGCTGCTGCAAAAAGTGAAGCTAATCAGCCTGGCCGTCAGCCTGGGTGGGGTGCATTCCCTCATCACCCACCCTGCCAGCACCATTTCGGCCATGCAGAGCGACGCACAAATTGCCGCCAGCGGTGTGATGCCTGGCCTGGTACGTCTCTCCGTAGGGCTGGAAGACGCCACAGATATTATTGCTGACCTGGCGCAGGGGTTGGTAGATTAGAGAGAGAAACGTATCCATTCACGTAAGACAGTATCACAGAGAACCATAGAGGAAGCACGGAGAGCCCCAAAGCAAACATCTTTGCAGATTCCTTAACTTCCAAACTCCAATCTCTGTACTATTGCCATTCTTTGCCACAAATAGTAGCATAGGCAACGATGCTTATAGATTCTGACAAGGAAAGGTAAAACGTGAAACGACCTGAACCTGAACTGATCACCATTATTGAAGGGCCAACCCCAGACTTTTTTGACAGTCCGCAGGATTGGCTGCAATCTATTTACGAAGGGCCAGACGACCGCGACTCTGTTTACTGCCAACTGCGCACCAACACTGGGCGCGACATTCTGGCGCGCTGCCAGGCCGCCTGGGCCGAAGGGCGCCCCGTGCAGTTGCAATATCCAGACGAAATGCGCATGCCCCAATTCGTTGACGTGATTGCCATGCGCCTGGGTGAAGTGGAAGAAGGGCAGCTTTTGCAGCTTTGGGTCTCCTTCCCCGTTGACTATACGGACGATGAAGGCGAGGAGGGCGAGGCGTTTGGAGAGGATGACGATGGCTTCTATTACAGATAAATACTTTGCCGCGCTCAATGCCCTGGACCGGGAAGCGTATCTGGCTTGCTTTAGCGAGAATGTGCTGCTGCGAGACCCTTATGGCGCACGGCCGTTGCAGGGCACAGCCGGTCTGCACAAATTTATGGACGGCATGGAGCGCACCTGGGCCAGCTTCCAGATGACCCCAGGCGATGCCTATGCTGCCGGCAACCGCGTCGCCGTGCCCTGGCGCTGCGTGGCTACGGCCAAATCGGGCAAAGTGGCTGACTTTGCTGGCGTGAACGTCTTTACCATTGACGAAAGTGGCCTCATTGCCCAGCTAGACGGCTACTGGGATTTTAAGGCCATGGTGGCCCAAATCAGCTAGGTATTGACAGTTGACGATTGACGATTGGCGATTCAGCACTTAATCGTCAATCGTTAATCCTCAACCCCAAATCGTAAATCCTATGGAAACCATCCTCTACGACGTAACGGACGGAATTGCCACCATCACCCTCAACCGGCCGCACACCCTCAACGCCTTTACCGACCAGATGATTGCAGAAACAACGCAGGCCTTTAAGCAGGCAGGGCGAGATACGGCCGTGCGCTGTGTGGTCATTACCGGCAGCGGCCGCGGCTTTTCCTCCGGGCAGGACCTGGCCGACGTGCAGGCGCGCGCTGGGGATTTCTCCATTGGCGAACATTTACGCCACGGCTATCACCAGCTCATCCTGCAAATGGTGGCGCTGGAAAAGCCGATCATTGCTGCTGTAAATGGCATTGCTGCCGGAGCCGGCTGCGGCGTGGCCCTGGCTGCCGATTTGCGTATTGCTTCGGACGGGGCCAGCTTCATGCTTGCCTTTAGCAAGGTGGGGCTGATCCCTGACAGCGGCATTAACTGGCTGCTGCCGCGTATTGTGGGATACGGCCGTGCTTACCAGCTCGCCATCACCGCAGAAAAACTGCCCGCTGCGCAGGCGCTGGCCTGGGGCGTGGTGAATGCCGTTGTGCCCCACGAGCAGCTTGGGGAAACGGTGGCGGCCTGGGCGCAGAAGCTGGCCACCGGCCCCACCCTGGCCTTTGGCCTGACCAAGCGCGCCATGCACAAAGCGTGGCACAGCACTCTGGCCGAGGCGCTGGCCTACGAGGCGTATCTGCAAGAAATTGCCGGGCGCAGCGCCGACAACAAAGAGGGCGTGCAGGCCTTCCTGGAAAAACGCGCCCCTAACTTTAGTGGGAAGTAAATCTGCGGAAAGGTAAGCCATCTTAGCTAAAACAATGGATGCGCGCAAAGCACAAAAGCACTTTCGTGAATTACTCCTACTCGTCCACCAGGGTACTGAGGTTGTTATCGAGCAAGACAACTTGCCGGTAGCTCGTCTCGTGCCCATCTCTTCACCCGCCGAGGAATACCGAATTGTGGGATTGCACGAAGGAGAAATCCGGCTGAGTGACCGGTAACGCTTGCACATCTTTTAGCACGCGACAGTTTACCGATGCATCATCATGACTCCTTTGACCGCTTGCTGATTGCTCAAGCCCAGGTTGAAGGTGCAGTTCGGATGAGTAAAGATACTCTCTTTGCCAGATATGCTGGGCAAACGATCTGGTAGTTCTCTAGGATAAGCAATGAACAGGGTAGCAGTGATTGGCACGGGCACGATGGGGCGGGGGATTGCCCAGGTCTCGGCGCTGGGTGGGTACGAGGTGGTGGTGTATGACGTGTTCGAGCAGGCGCTGGCCAACGCGATCACGCTCATCGGCGCTTCGATTGACCAGGGGGTGGCGCGTGGGAAGATTGACCGGGAAACGGCCGTTGCCGCCAAAGCGCGCCTGTGCATCACCCACTCTCTCGACGAAGCCGCCCAGGCTGACCTGGTAATTGAAGCTGTGCCCGAAGACCTCAAACTCAAGCAAGACCTTTTTGCCCGCCTGGACGCCGTGGCCCCCAGGCACACCATTCTTGCCAGCAACACCTCCAGCCTCAGCATCAACTCCCTGGCGGGCAGCACTCACCGCGGCGACCGCTTCCTGGGGCTGCACTTCTTCAACCCGGCGCACATCATGAAGCTGGTAGAGGTGATCACCGGTGATGACACCAGCGCCGAGACGGTGGCGGCGGCTGCAGAATACGTGGCGCGCGTGGGGAAAACGGCCGTATTTTGCAAAGACACCCCCGCCTTCATCGTCAACCGTGTGGCACGGCCGTTTTACGGCGAAGCCTTGCGCATGTTAGGCGAGGGCGTGGCTGATGTGCCCACCATTGACCGCCTGCTCAAATCCGTTGGCTTCCCCATGGGGCCATTTGAGTTGATTGACCTGATCGGCTGCGACGTCAACCTCTCCGTCACCCAATCCGTTTACGACGCCTACTTTCAGGAACCCAAATACCGTCCCCATCCCATCCAGCGGCGCATGGTGGAAAGCGGCCGTTTGGGGCGCAAAACCGGTCGCGGCTTCTACGATTACCAGCACTGATCAACGCTACCAGCGCCAACCGCGTAGCGTTGCACAGAGTTCCTCTAGCCCATTCGTTGCCGTACTGATTTACAAGTGGCAGGGATTCCTTGTTGAAGACTCCTCGGAATGACATGAGAAAGTTTAGATTATTTCGTTAACAGTGTAATAGCGGCTGTAGACGAAAAAATCATTCACCAAAGCATTCAACTGGGCTGGCGAGATTTTGAGGCTGCGGTACGGATGGCCGCAGCCATGCAGGCTAACCTGGACTACATCGTTAGCCGCAACATGAAAGATTTTGTCACACAGCCCGCGCCGGTACACTTCCTCGCCGCTCTTTTGGCTTTACTGGCACACCAGAAGTGAAACGGCCACGTTACTTATGCACCTTTCTTTCTCCCCCCGCCGGGCTCGTTTGGGCCCAATCCCATCATCCCATGGCCGCCAGCGCCTGCTGCACGGGAATGAACTTTTTGCCCGGCCACAGCCACGCCATCTGTAGGCGAAAGCCGGCAACGGCCGTACTCACCAGCCACCCCGCCGCATCAACTGCCACCGGACGCAAAAATTCCCCCTGTCGCTGGTAAAATTCTGTGCCTGCTGGCCCATACGGGTCAACCAGCCACACTTCCTGCACGCCGTACCGCTCATACGCACGGAACTTGTCGCCCCGGTCGAAAACGGCCGTAGCTGCCGACAAAATCTCCACCACCAAATCCGGCGCGCCCATCACCCCCCGTTCCGTAATCAGCTCTTCTCGTGCCCGCGCCACGAAGAGAATATCCGGCTCAAAGACGTGCGCCTCGCTCAGGCGCACCGCCGTGCGTGAACCCCGCACCTCGCCCAGGTCATGCGCCTCGGCGTAGAGCCGCAGCAGGGTAAACAAAAAACCTTGTTGCCGTTCATGCGTGTCAAAAGGCAGGGGCGACATGTACAAAACTCCATCAATTAATTCACACGGCTGGTCTTCCGGCGCGTATAAGAAGAACTCATCTGCCGTCATCCGCTCCAACGTCTCCAGGCGACCAGACTGGGGAAAAGCCAAAACCATAGCACACCATCCTCACCACAAAGAAGCGCAACTTTGCCGCTAAAGCGCGCTTCTTTATCACTCTGCCTTTATTGTAACACAACCCGGCAACGGCCGTTGGTCCTCTCGTCTACGCCACAATATTCACCAACTCCCCCTTCACCACAATCACCTTGCGCGGCGTCTTGCCTTGCAGGTGACGCTGCACATTCTCCGCTGCCAGCGCCGCAGCCTTAATTCCTTCTTCAGACGTACCTGCCGGAACCATCACGCGGTCGCGCAGTTTGCCATTCACCTGCACGGCAATGGTAATCTCCTCCTCTCTGGCCACCTCTTCATCCCAGGTGGGCCAGGGCTGTTGGTGAATGCTGTACGCCCCGCCACGCCGCGCCCACAGCTCCTCGGTAATGTGCGGCGCGATAGGAGCCAGCAGCAGCAGCACACTCTCTACCGCTTCTTGCCACGCCTCGGCGGAGGCATTCCGCTTCCGCTGCGTTTCATTCAGCAAATTGCGCAGCTCCATGATGGCCGCAATTGCTGTGTTAAAGGAGAAGTTCTCAAAATCTTGCGTCACCTTGCGAATGGTCTGGTGGGTTTTGCGCCGCAGCGCCTTCGTCGCCGCTTCGTCCACCTGTACTGGCTGGTAAACGTACTGGGCAATTTCCCAAGTGTCATACAGCAGCCGCTGCGGTCCCCGAATGCCATCATAATTCCAGGGGCCACCTTGCTCCCACCTAGTGAAAAACATCAGGTAGGTGCGCACCGTATCTGCGCCATATTTGGCCACCAGGTCATCCGGGGAAACGACGTTGCCGCGCGATTTAGACATCTTTTCGTTATCCTCGCCCAGCACCATGCCCTGATTGTGCAGCGCCAGCATCGGCTCATCAAACGCCACCAGTCCCATTTCGCGCATTGCTTTGGTGAAAAAGCGGGTATAGATCAGGTGCATGGTGGCGTGTTCAATGCCACCGGTGTACTGGTCTACGGGCAGCCAGTAAGCGCCCTCCTCTGGATCAAAGGGGCCTTTATCATAGTGGGGACTCAGGTAACGGTATTGATACCAGGAGGAGCACACGAAGGTGTCCATGGTGTCCGTTTCGCGGGTGGCCGGACCGCCACAACTGGGGCAGGTGGTATGGATAAACGCCTCATGAAACTTTAGCGGGCTTTCACCGGTGGGCATGAATTCTACGTCTTCTGGCAGCAGCACTGGCAGATCTTCATCGGGCACGGGCACAATGCCGCATCTGTCGCAGTAGATGATGGGAATGGGTGCACCCCAGTAGCGTTGGCGGCTGATCAGCCAGTCACGCAGGCGGTAGTTGACCGCTTCTTCGCCAACCCCATGGCTCACCAACCAGTCAATGGCAGCGGCAATAGAGGGGTTTTTGCGCCCTTTTTCGTCGGTAACGGCCGTACCATTAATCGCCCCACTGTTCACCATTACCCCAGGCCCAACGTAAGCGGCCGTCATCTCCGCCGCCACCAGCTCGCCCGTTGGCGGCGCAATCACCGGCACAATGGGCAGGTTGTACTTGCGCGCAAACTCAAAGTCACGCTGATCGTGAGCGGGCACAGCCATAATCGCGCCAAAGCCATACCCCATCAGCACATAATCCGCAATCCAGATGGGGATGCGTACCTGGTTAACCGGGTTAATGGCATAACTGCCGCTAAAGACGCCCGTCTTTTCGCGGTCGGCCGCCTCGCGGTCAATGTCGGTTAGCCGCTGTGCCTGCTCGCAGTAAGCGGCTACGGCGGCCGCCTGCGCCGGCGTCGTCAGCTTTTCCACCAGCGGATGCTCCGGCGCCATCACCATAAAGGTAGCGCCCCACAACGTATCGGGCCGCGTGGTGAAGATGGGCATCTCATCGCCGTATTCCGTCTTAAAAATGACGTTTGCTCCTTCAGAACGGCCGATCCAGTTGGTCTGCATCACCCTCACCCGTTCCGGCCAATTGATCTGGCTAAAATCCAGCAACTCTTCTGCATAGGCAGTCGTGCGGAAAAACCATTGTTCTAGCTCCTTTTTGATCACTGGCGTGCCGCAGCGCTCACAGTGGCGGTCATCGCCCCACACCTGCTCTCGCGCCAGGGTGGTATTGCAATTGGGGCAAAAGTCTACGGCCGCTTTTTGCCGATAAGCCAACCCCAGTCGCAACAGTTGGTTAAAGAACCACTGCGTCCATTTGTAGTAGGACGGGTCAGAGGAGATTGCTTCGCGCTCCCAGTCAAACATCGCCCCCATGCTGCGCAGTTGGCGGCGCATCCGCTCGATATTGGCATACGTCCACTTCTTGGGGTGGACGCGATTTTTAATGGCGGCATTTTCCGCAGGCAGGCCAAAGGCGTCGAAGCCCATGGGAAACAGCACGTTATATCCTCTCATGCGCATGAAACGAGCGCGGGCATCGGAAGGGGACATGGCATACCAGTGGCCGATGTGCAGGTCGCCTGACGGATAGGGCAGCATCGTCAGGGCGTAATGCTTGGGTTTGCTTCTGTCTATCTTTTGCCGGTACAGGCCGGTTTCTTCCCATCTGGCCTGCCAGCGAGGTTCTAGTTCTTGTGGGTTGTAGGTATCAGTCATTCTATTCCTCCAAGGAATCCGAGTCGCTAATTGTGGCATGATGCAAGTGACCTTGTTCTAGAAAAGATGAACCATGCCCTAATCATCCATTGTTAACCGTTAATTTAACGTGGGGCGCAGATGACGAGTTCGTAGGTTCGCCCAGACTCGATCTGGAATTGTTGGGGCGGGGTGATTAAACGGCCGTTTAGTCGCACCAACATCTCATCGTCATCATCTAATTGGCCCAAGGCTATTTCCCTCAGGTCTACGCCCGGCAGGGTCCGGGGCAGCCGCAGAACCAACATGTCGTTATTGTTAAGCAGTAGTCCATACCGGCCCGCACCGGTAAGCACGGGCAGGCGCAGACTTTCGCCAGGGGCGATGCTGTCTGGCAACGCCAAAATAGATTTGACGGCCGGCGGAGCCGGGATGATCAGCGGCGTGACGCACCGGTTGACCACCGTCAGCTGGGGTTGTCGCAAGGCAAAAATGAAAACGGCCGTTGCCGCCCCACCCACCAGCAGCAGTAAAACGATCAGCCATTTCCACCCAAAGGGCAATCCCCTGGTCGCTGCGCCCGGATCTGCAGGTGGCGCGCCCGGCAACGGCTGCTCAGTCACCAACCTGCGCCAGCGCTCCTGCTCCACTTCCGTCAATTGTTCATAAAGCTTCGCCGAAACCACCTCATAAGGCCGCCACGCCTGTGGGTTCCGCGCCAAAGCCAGCAACGCAGGCGCTTTCTGCGCCGGAACGCTCAACAACAAGCGCAGGCTCCCCGCCACAGCCATGATGATGCCCACATCCTCTCTGCGCCAGCCCAGTGCGTAGGCAATCCGGTCTCGAATCTCCTGAGCGCTTTCACGGCCAGCGTCGCGGATGATCAGCTCCAGCTTCACCCGCGCTGCCTGCTCCGTTGGCGGCAGCGCCGCGTAAATCCGCGCCAACTCGTTATCCGGCCGTTCTTGCAGCATGGCGTGGACAAACGCACTCAACCGTCCTTCCCGCTCAAAGTATTGCAACATCTCCCGCGCCATATCGCTGATGGTGCTGTGCGGGTAATCCTCAAACGGGTAGCCTTCATAATACGCCAGCGTCTTCAACTCCGACAGGTTAAACCGTTCCGTCAAAAAGCAGTGCAAAAAGCGTCTGTCCTGGCCGGTGATATTGCTCATGCCCTTACCCTGGAGGCGCGCTTTGCACCCTCCACAGTCAGCCAATCCACAAAACAAAAAGCTCCTCTTCGTTCAGAGACGAAAAGGAGCTTCCGCGGTACCACTCTGATTGATGGAAATAAAGGTGGACCTGAAGGGACTCGAACCCTTGACCCCCACAATGCCATTGTGGTGCTCTCCCAACTGAGCTACAGGCCCAAGCAGATTTACGAATTGTGATTGACGATCTACGATTAGGGGATTTTACTTGTAATTGTTAAATCGTCAATCTAACCCGTATTTTGGCTTATCCATCCACTCTGGCGCGTAACGGGCGCAAACCGGCGAGGGCTAATTGGTTGGTTAGTTGGTTGGTGAATCACGCAACAACGACCAACCCAACAAGTTATCAACCTTTCGTTCACCCCAGCAGCTCCCAGGCGAGTTCGGCGCTTATTTGCCACGCTTTCAGCCAATGGCGCAGCTCTCTGCGATTATCAATTGACAATTAGCGATTGACAATTGACTATTTTTCCGCCTACTACTCCTGTTCAAAGCCTTTACGTATGTGGTTTTCAACAAAAACCGGGCGATTAAACCCAGCTTAATGCAACCTGGTGGACCTGAAGGGATTCGAACCCTTGACCTCTACAGTGCGATTGTAGCGCTCTCCCAGCTGAGCTACAGGCCCGAAGGCGAATAGTATGGTAGCTGAGGCGTGGCGGGTTGTCAAGAGAAAACTCGCCCGGCGCTTTATGTCAAATTTTCGTCCCGTCATCTCGTCAGGTGAGCGTGTATGACGCAGGCGAATGGGTGGTGTACAATAAGGGTAAGATTCGTGGGAGTAGAGAAGGCTATGGCTTTTCGTCGCATGTTGCCCTTTATTTTGGTTAATATCCTGGTTTCGGCGGCCGTGGTGTTTGGCATCTTGTGGTGGTGGGAAGGGCGTCAGCCAGCGGACGTATATGTGCAGACGACAACGGCCGTTGCCGCTGCACCGCAGCCCCCTGCTGCTGCCCCCGCCCTGCCGCAAACCGAGATCGTAACTGAAGCGGAAACGGCCGTTGCCCCAGAACCATCTCCTATGCCCATTCACGTCGTTCGTTCGGGCGACACCTTAATGAACATCAGCCAACTCTACGACGTGCCCATGGCCGACATCGTTACCATCAACAACCTGGAAAACCCCAATCTGCTCTTCATTGGCCAGCAGCTGATCATTCCCGTGGGCGGCATTCCCACGCCCACACCCGTTCCCACTGCGCCGCCACTGCCAACCACCATCCCCACGCCCAATCCCACCATTCCCGCTGAGACTTCTGGAGAAGCCATCCTGCGCATCGCCGGGGTCGTAGGCGTGGGCAACCTGACCGAAGAGGGGGTACAAATCGTCAACGAAGGCAGCGGCCAGGTTGGCATGCGTGGCTGGACATTGCGCGACGAGGATGGCTTTGTTTATACCTTTGACCTGTTTACCCTGTTTGGCTCCGGTTCCGGCGTCGTCATTCACACGGAAGCTGGCGTCAACACTGCTACAGATCTGTATTGGGGGCTAGAACAGCCTGTGTGGCGCGCCGGTGAGCGCGTGACTCTGCTAGACACGCAAGGGAACATTCGCGCCACCTACGTCATTCCGTAGAACGTAAAATGTAAGAGGAATGAGGCGCGCCAAAGGAGCGAATCTCATGCGTGGTTTAATTGACCGCAAAGGGGAACAGTTTGCCTACCTGGATGGCGTGGTGCTATACACCTTGGACGGAGAACCAACCGGCCGTCTGGAAGGTGAATTTATTGTGGACTTGGGCGGGCGGCAAATTTGGCGCGTCATCGGCGATGGCGTATACACGCCAGACGGCTCGGAGAGTATAGGCTATTTTAGCTCAGACATCCCCGCCGAATACGCCCGGTAAGAAGGCCAGAGCCAGAGCGGGCATATGGCGCAGCTTCCTTTAGCTCTTGCTCTGGCTCTCGCTAACAAGGGGAACGTTTATGCGATTAGGCGCACAGATGAGTACGGCTGGGGGCATTCACACTGCTTTTCGGCGCGGCCAGGAAACGGGCTGCGACACTATGCTCATTTTCACCAAAAGCAACCGCCAATGGCAGGCCAAACCGCTCACGGCCGAAGATGTGGCGCTGTATGCGCAGGCCGCCGCCGAGTATAACCACATTTACCCGGTGGCCGTTCACGCCAGCTATCTGATCAACGTTGGCTCTGCCGATGAGGTATTGTGGGAAAAATCTTACCAGGCGCTAAAGGTGGAGGTGGAGCGCGCCGGGCAGTTGGGCATTCCGCTGCTGACCTTTCATCCTGGCTCTTATACCAGTGGCAATGAGGCAACGGGACTGGCACAAATCGCGCGGGCGCTGCGGCGGCTTCTGGCAGAAACGGCCGTTACCGCTCCCCACACCACCATCTGCCTGGAAAACATGGCCGGCCAGGGAACCAACCTGGGCTACACATTTGCGCACCTGGCTTATCTGCTCGACGAAGCAGAACGCCACCCCCGCCTGGGCGTTTGTTTTGACACCTGCCATGCTTTTGCCTCTGGCTATGACATCCGCACCCCAGAAGCCTATGCCGCCACCATGGCCGAATTTGATCGCGTGGTCGGATTGGCGCACATCAAATTCTTCCACCTCAACGACAGCAAGCATGAGCTTGGTTCCAACAAAGACCGCCACGAACACATCGGGCGCGGCTTCATTGGCCTGGAAGGATTCGCCAACTTTGTCAACGACCCGCGCTGGGCCGATTATGCCGGCCACCTGGAAACACCGAAAACAGAAACAGACGCAATAGGCCAGGAAATTGAAATGGACCCCATCAACCTGGCAACCCTACGCAGCCTCATTCGCTCATGATCCTGGTTGATGCACATCTAGACCTGGCCTATAACGCGCTGGCATACGGCCGTGATCTCACCCTGCCCCTCTCTGCTGTGCGCGCACAAACCGCGCAACAGCCTGCGGAAGGCGGCATTCCCACCGTTTGCCTGCCGGCGCTGCAAGAGGCAGGCGTTGCCCTTGCCTTTGCCACCCTCTTTGTTCCCCCCGCCAACGAAAAGCTGGCGCCGGCGGAAACCAGCTACGCCTACCGCACCCCTGCGGAAGCACATCGCCTGGCCATGGCGCAGCTAGATTACTACCAACGCCTGGCGGACGAACAGCCTAACATTCGCCTGGTGACAGACCTACCCAGCCTGCAAGCCGTCCTGGACAGCCACCAACCAGGCAGCGCCACGCCCCCCTTGCTGGGGCTTGTGCTGCTCATGGAAGGAGCTGATCCCATCCGCCAGCCCGAAGAGGTAGAGATGTGGTACGAGCGTGGCCTGCGCCTGATTGGCCTGGCCTGGGATGACACGCGCTATGCTGCCGGGGCCTGGCGCGGTGGCGGCGGCCTGAGCAAAGAGGGGTACCGCCTGTTGGACAGGATGGCTGAGTTTGGCCTGATTGCCGACCTGACACATCTGAGTGAGCGCGCCAGACTGGAAGTGATGACGTACTACCCCGGCGCCATCGTTGCCACGCACAGCAACGCCCGCGCCCTGGTTCCGGGCGAACGCCAGCTAAGCGACCGCCAGATAACGCTGCTGGCCAAGCGCGAAGGCGTCATCGGGGTGGTGATCTATAACCGCTTTCTAAAGGCGGGACACCAAAAAGGGGACGCCAAACAACTGGTCAGCATAGACCACGTGGTAGCGCATGTGGATCACATCTGCCAGCTTCTGGGCAGCGCCAATCACGTGGGGATTGGCAGTGACCTGGATGGTGGCTTTGGCGCGGCTGACATCCCTGCGGAGATGGATTCTGTGCTTGACCTGGGGCTGATTGGCGACCGGCTGCGCGCCAAAGGGTACACAACGGCCGATATTGCCAACATCATGGGAGAAAACTGGCTGCGCCTGCTACAGTGCGCCTGGGCGAGCTAATCTACCCTTCTTTCGTCAATGCGTGCACCCTTCCAGTGGCAGTCGCGGCAAATGTAGCGGCGTATGGGAATGCCGGCATAGTTAACCAGCTTATCCAGGCGCGTGCGGTGAATGCGGCTGAGGTTAGCGCGGCGGCATTTGGGGCAGCTTCTGGCCCACCAGGGCGTGTGGTGATTGATGCGCCAGCGCAAACGCAGGCTGGCAGGCAGCATCGTTCCCAGCAGCAGGCATGCACCAATGATGGGCAGCCCTCCTCCTCCTATCAGCCAGTGCCACAGGGGCGAGGGGTACGCATTGGCAACGGCCGTTTCCGCCAGCGGATTAAGCAGCAAAAGCAACGCCAGCAACAGCAGCAGCAGCAACAACACATCCGGCGCTTTGCTGCGCGTCCACGAAAAGGAAGCGCGCTTTTTCCTCCCCCTGGACTTGCGCGCACGATGCTTGTGCCAACTTTCTGATAGTTGATCGTCTTCTTGGGCTGTCATAATGATTTTAAGCCAGGCAAATGGTCAGCCAATCACCCGGTCAGCCGAAAAGCTGGCAGGTTAAAATGCGGACAGGCTAAATTGGTACAATCAGCCGTCCACAGGATGGGCAATAGACCAGGCGGCCTTCTTGTGCTTCCTTCACTTTGTTGGCGGGCACGGTCAGGCGGCAGCCCAGGCACATAGTTTGTTGCAGGCCGGCTACCGCCAGGCCACCCTTTTTTTGTCGCAACTGTTCATATTCCACCAGGCGCTCTGGAGCGAGGCGCGGCAGATGATGCTGCCGCTGCTCGTTTAGCGCATTTAGGCGCAGCGCCAGCTCGTGCTGCTCTTTTTTCAGACTGGCCTGAGATTTTTCCCACTGCGCGGTAACGGCCGTTAGCTGTGCGGCAGCCTGGTCATGTTCGGCCTGGGCGCTTTCGACCTCTAACATTGCTTCCAGGATGTCATCTTCTAGCGCCGCGCGCCGCCGCCCCAGGGCAGCAATCTCATGTTCCAGATCAGCCAACTCTTTGGGGTTCTTCACGCTGCCAGAGTAGAGGCGCTGCTCCGAGCGTTTGGCTTTGTCGGTTACGCTTTGCAGTTCCAGGGTGAGCGTTTTGTGCCGGCTTTGCCAGCGGCGCAGGGTGGCAACGGCCGTTTCCATCTGCTTCCGCGCCGCTAACAACTCCTCTGTCTCCTTTTGTGCCCGCAGCACCTCCCCCAATCGCTGCCGCTTCTCCTGAAACTCAGTATCAATTTGTTGTAGCTGGTAAAGCAATTGTGGTTGGCTCATGGATAGCTTCCTAAGAAATTGGTGCGCAAATTGTAGCACAAAACGGCTCATGTATAATCTCCCTATGTTTGAAAAATGGTTTGACCTGGCTGAACAACCGTACACACCTGCTGACGCGGCATGGGATGCGTTTGTGGCGCGCCACCCCCAAGGTAGCCTGCTGCAAACAACCGCCTGGGCGCGGCTGAAAAACAACTTTGGCTGGTCGTCGCAGCGCGTCTGGCTGCGCCAGCATGGGCAACTACAAGCCGGGGCGCAAATGCTGGTCAAGTCAGTTGGGTTTGGCATGGTGCGCATTGGCTATGTGCCGCATGGCCCCCTGGCAAACTGGCAAGACGCGCAGCAGGTGCAAGTGCTGTTCGACCAGCTTGATCTGGCGGCCTATCAGCGGCGCGTGGCATTTGTAAAGCTAGAACCGCTGCTGTGGCAAGATGAAGCCGAGGCCGCCAACTGGCAGGCGGTCTGCCAGACGCATGGGCTGCTTACGGCCGTTGATACCATTCAGCCCCCGCGCACCCTGATCGTGGACTTACGGCCGTCGCTGGACGAAATTCTTGCGGCCATGAAACCAAAAACCCGCTACAACATCCGCCTGGCGCAGCGCAAAGAAATCAGCGTGCGCCAGGGCACAGCCGCCGACCTGCCCACCTTTGCTCAGCTCATACGCGTCACCGGTGAGCGCGACGGCTTTGGCGTGCATTCACCCCAGTATTACCAGCGCGCCTTTGAGGTGTTTGGCCCAGACAACGTGGCGCTACTGATAGCGGAATATGGTCAACGGCTGTTATCGGCCGTAATGGTCTTTAAGCACGGTGAGCGCGCCGCTTACCTGTATGGTGCTTCGGCCAACGAAGAGCGCAACCGGATGCCCAACTATGCCGTGCAGTGGGCCGCCATCCAGTGGGCCAAAGGGCGCGGCTGCACCACCTATGACCTGTGGGGCGTGCCCGACGCCCCCGAAGAAGAGCTAGAAGCGCAGTTTGAGCAGCGCAGCGACGGCTTGTGGGGCGTTTACCGCTTCAAGCGCGGCTTTGGTGGCCAACTGCGCCGCACCGTTGGCCCTGCCGACCGCGTTTACAACCAGCGCGCCCACAAGCTGTACCGCTGGCGCAGAAACCGGGGATAATCGTCCTGGTTCGTGGGTAACAGTTTTCTGACCGCAGACCGCAGACGGCTATCTTGTAGCGCGGTCGTCGGTCAGCGGTCGGCATCAAATTGTAAGGATTGCTTGAGCCGTGCCACATTAGCAATTGACCATAGACCATCATTAGCCATTTATGTACTATCGTGCCTCCACCTTCAAGCGTGAAACTTCTCCTGTGGCTTGGGAGCAGGCGTTAGGGCGCCTGCCCAACCCACACCCTCTGCAAAGCTGGACGTGGGGCACATTCAAGTCGCGCTGGGGCTGGCAGCCGCTGCCCTCGCTGATGACCGTTGCCGAAAATAGCTGGGAGCCACTGGCAGCGGCGCTGATCCTCAAGCGTCCCATCCCGCGCACCCCCTTTTGCCTGCTGTATGTGCCGCGCGGCCCCATTCTGGATTATAACGACCGCGCTCTGCGACAGCAGATGCTGGCGCAGCTAGAGAAAATTGCGCGACGCGAGCGCGCTATCTTTGTCAAAATTGACCCAGAGGTGATAAAGGCGTGGGGGGAAGAAGGCAAACGGCCGTCACCGATTGGCGGCCGTTTTGTGCAAGAACTCAGGCAGCGGGGATGGCGTTTTTCTGCTGAGCAGATACAGTTCCGCAACACCGTGGAACTGCCTCTGGAAACCAGCGAAGAGGCGTTGCTAGAAGCGATGAAACCAAAAACGCGCTATAACATTCGTCTGGCGGCGCGCAAAGGCATCGTCATTCGCCAGGGCACACCCGCCGATTTTCCCCAGATTGCGCAAATGTATGTGGAAACGGCCGTGCGCGACCAATTCGCCATTCGCCCCACCCCCTACTACCTGGACATCTGGAACGCTTTTTACCAGGCAGGCATGGCGCAGCCGCTGCTGGCCGAGTACGAAGGGCGTGTCATCGCCGCTGTGGTGCTGGTGCGGTATGGCCGTCGCGTCATCTACATGTATGGCGCCTCGACAGATCAGGAGCGGCAGCGAATGCCCAACCACCTGCTACAATGGGAGGCCATCCGCTGGGCCAAAGCGCAGGGAGCAGCTGTTTATGATTTCTGGGGCGCGCCTGATGAGTTTGTGGAAACAGACCGCATGTGGGGGGTGTGGCGCTTTAAGCAGGGGTATGGCGGACAGGTCGTGCGCCACATTGGCGCCTGGGACTATGCCGCACGGCCGTTGCTCTATTGGGCCTATGCGCAGCTTTTGCCGCGCTACCGGGCGCGCCTGCGTCGTGCCTACTCATAGTGCCAGCTTCAGTTGGCGCCGCCTTACCCGCGCGGCCACAAGCCGGAAGCGCGCTACGGCTGTCGCGTCGGCGGCCAGATACGGGGCATGAACGGCTGCGTTTGCGTAAGGGGCAGCGTCCCGGTAATGACAGCTGGCGTGAGGGTGGCGTTGGCGCAGTTAATGGCGGCCGTTTCCAGCTTTTGCGTCAGCCCCGGCGAACGCTGCTGGTTGTTTGCTTCGCGGTAAAGCTCCTGCGCCGGACACCACTCGCCGCTAAAGGCATACTGATCCCCTAGGGCAATCCTGGCCTTGTGTAGCAGGTCGCAGGAAGATTGGTAAAACGGAGCGACCAGGCATAAATCGCGGAAATAGGCAATGGCTACCGGCCAGTTGACGCCATAGTAAGCTATCCCTTGCAAATACCAGCTAGCCCACAGGCGATAATCTTCGGCCTCCTGCGGTAAATCGCCCAGGTTTTCTGCCAGGGAGAAGTAGTACAATCCAAGCTCTGCCTGCTTGCCCGTGACCAGTTCCAGACCCAGATTAACATAAGCGTCATACAGCAGACGATTGGTCTCTTGCCGCTCGTAATCTGGGAATTGGCGCTGGAATGCCAGAATGGCCATGACCGCTTCTGCCCATTGCTTTTCAACCAGCAGTTGGCGAAGGCGTTGCAGTTCCACAGTGGGGTTAGTCAGTTCTCCTGGGGCCAAGGTGGGGGCTGGCGTGGCGGTGTGGGGGGCGCCCACGGCCGTATCGGGCGTAGGCGGCAGGGGTGTGGGCGTGATGCGCAGGGCTTGCTGCACTTGCTGTTGTAAGGCCAGGGCGCGCGCGTTGCCTGGTGAGCGTTCCAGTACCCAGTTCAGGCGGCTAAGCGCCAGGTTGTAGCTGCCCTGGGCAATGTTTTCTTCTGCCAGCTCTAACTGGCGCGCGATCTGGTTGCTTAGTTCAGTTTGCTGCCTTTCTTGCCGCAGCACTTCTCCGCTCTGCCAACCCAGGTAAGCCGCCAGCAAGTAAATGCCCAAAACCAGGGAAGCAAGCAGCAGCAGCAGCCCCAGAACGCGGCGCAGGTGGAGAGGGGTAGCCGCAACGGCCGTTTCGTTTTCGCGCATGGCGTTATCGTCACTCATGAATGGTAACTCTTGTTTTCAACCATTTGCCGGTAAACGGCCGTTGTTTGCGCCGCAATTTGCGCCTGGGTGTAATGCGCCAGCACGCGCTGTCGCCCTTTTTGCCCCAGGATACGGCGCTCCCCAGAGTTTTGCATCAGCCGCAGTAACTGGGCGCGCAGTCCCTCTACGTCATTTTCGCCAAAAATCAGGCCAGCGTTGCCAATGACGTGCGGAATTTCGCCACTGTTTGCACCGATAACGGCCGTTTCGCACGCCATTGCTTCAATCAACACACGGCCAAACTGCTCCTTCCAGTTGGCGCGCGCGCGCGAAGCCAATACCAGCACGTCTAACTGCTGTAAATAGGCGGCCATCTGCGCCGAAGGGACAGCTCCCTGAAAGTGGACGCGCGCGGCAATGCCTAAGCGCTGCGCCAATTCTACCAATTCTGCCCGTGCTGGCCCCTCTCCGGCAATGCGCACCTGCCATTGGCCCGGCAAATTGGCGATGGCGCGCAGCAGCAGCTCTTCCCCTTTTTCCGGCACAAGCCTGCGGTTGGCGCAGCCAACGGTAAAAATGTGGTCGGCACGGCGCGGGGGCGCAGGCTGGTACAGGTGCGGGTCTACGCCAAACTGGGGAATGACGGCATACGGCCCGCGATACCCCTTGGCATGCCAGACCTGCACGGCATCGTGATTGCCCATGATGGCATAGTCGGCTCCCTGCAATACCTGCCGCTCCATCAGGCTGAACGGGAACGGATAGCGCCGGTAGAGGTTTTGCCAGCTAAAGAAGAGCGTTTTGGCCCCCACTGCTTTGGCCTGCCGCATGGCCAGCCAGGTGGCCAGGTTGTAGGGCTCTTCGTCTAGGTGGACGATGTGGGGGCGGAATTGCGCCAGACGATCGTGCAGATCAGGGTAGTAGTGTAGATGGTAACGGCCGTTGAAGCGAATCTTCTCTGTCACCAGCTCATACCCCTGCGTATAGCTGCGCTCTAGCGGCACTGCACCCACTGGATCACGCCAAGACGGTGGAACCACAACCATCAGTTCTACATCAGCAAAGCGGGCAATCTCCTCCAGTTTCCGTTGGTAAGCCCCCACCAGGCAGGCTTTGGAGAGCATCAGAACACGCATAGGTAGGGAGTAGGGAGTAAGGAGTAGGGTGCAAGATGTGGGAACGCTCTATCAAGCCAAAATCGGTAATCAGCAAGCCAAAATTTTTCCGGCTACTTTCGTAGCCCCTAGGATATTTTGCTATACTTGCCCTGCTTTGGCAAACGCAAGAGCAAAGACCGATTCCTGACAATTGAAGAAGACAAAGGCATGGTTCTTCTTATCGGGAAAGGGTGCTTTATAAATTTCTGACCGCAGACGGCCGACGGCAGAGCGCCAATCACGGACAAAATCGCGGTCGGCGGTCGGTAGTTGGCAGTCAAATTTGTAAAGATCCATCTAAATCATGCCAGGAAAAGTAGCTATTACACTGTTAACAAAACAATCTAAACTTTCCCATGTCATTCCGAGGAGTCTTCGACGAGGAATCTCTGCCACTTGTAAAGAAGAGGGATTCTTCGCTCCGCAGGCTCCGCTCGGAGTGACAGGTAAAGGATTAAGTTAAGAAAAGTTATTTAACAGTGTACTTACAGCTCCAGGATAATTACACAGAGCCACACGAAGAAGACGCGGAGTTTAATCAAGAAAACTAGAGATTTTTTCTCCGTACCTCTCTGTGCCCCCTCTGTGGCTCTCCGTGATACTGTCTTACGTGAATGGATACGAAGATTCAGGGTTATGCCAATGCGGTATTCTGGAAACGGAACAGTGACTCTGTGCATAACCGGCAAAAATTGGCCAAAGTCAAGGTAGGGCAGGTTGAAAAGCCGCATGCAAATGAGAACGCTTTGTCCAGGTGTGCGCGTTTTGGCCGGCAAAAGCAGATGAATAGTTCGTTGATCGCGGGGGTTGAGCAACAGCGATGGACATGGACAATGTTGCTGGCAGTGTTGGCAACGGCCGTTTTTCTGCGTTTTTGGCAGTTGGGTGAATGGCCACCGGGGTTGTATCGCGATGAGGCGTACAATGGCCTGGACGCGCTGCGCGTGCTGGCAGGAGAACACGCCCTCTTCTTTCCCGCCAACAACGGCCGTGAACCCACCTATATCTACCTGACGGCGGGCGCAATTGCGCTGCTAGGGCGCAGCGTGCTGGCGCTGCGGCTGGCAGCGGCCGTTGTGGGCAGCCTGACAACGCTGGCCGTTTACTTACTGGCGCGAGAATGGTTTGACTGGCGCGTGGGGTTGCTGGCGGCGGCCCTGTGGGCCATCACCCTGTGGCCGGTGCATTTGGGGCGCGTGGGGCTGCGCGCCGGGTTGTTGCCGCTGCTGCTGGCGCTGCTCTTCTGGCTGGGAACGCGGGCGTACCGCACGGCCGTTTCCCGCAAACGACGCTGGCTGTGGCTGGCAACCGGATTGCTCTATGGTGCAGCTTTTTACACCTACCTGGCGGTGCGCTTTACCCCCGTACTGCTGCTGACAATTGCGCTTTACGATTGGGGATTAGCAACTGGCCACTGGCGATTAGCCATTAGCAATTGGCCGACCCCCTCACGCTCTCCGCTTTCTGCTTCCCGCTTTAGCGACTATGCCCTCTTTGCCCTGGGTACGGCCGTTGTGCTACTGCCGCTGGCGTGGATGGCAACGCAGCAGCCGGGCATCTTGCTGGGGCGCACGGGGCAAGTAGGGGTGTGGGATACGGCCGTTAACGGCGGCGATCTCTGGGGTACGCTGCTGCGCCAGAGCGGGGCCGCGCTGGGCATGTTCCTCTGGCAAGGGGATACCATTTTGCGCCACAACCCCGCCGGCCGGCCTGTGTTTGATTGGCTGATGGCGTTGCCCTTTTTGCTGGGCTTGGGCTGGTGCCTGTACCATTGGCGTCGCCGCGCGGCGGCCGTTTTGCTGCTGTGGGTAGGCATTATGCTGGGACCAACCATCCTGGCGGCCGACGCGCCCCACTTTTTGCGCGCCGTGGGCGTGCTGCCGGCGGCCATCATCCTGCCCGCGCTGGGGCTGGCGCAGTTGGGAAGCTGGCTGCGCTGGCGCTGGCCGGCGCTTGCGCTGATTGGCGGGATCCTGCTGGGCAGTACGGCCGTTACTGCGCGTGACTACGTGGCCTATAGCCGCAACCCCGATACTGCCTACCTGTTCGAGCAGGGGGCGCGTCTGTTGGCGCAGCAAATCAACCAGGCGGGGGCAACAACGGCCGTTTTTGTGGACGAGCGTTACTGGTCAGGCTGGCCTTCCGTGCGCTTCCTGGTCACAGATGAGGCACGCCTGAACCGCTTTACGCCTGAAACGCCACCCACAGCGCCGCTACCGCTGCCCGCGCGTCTCTTCGTCTGGCCCTATGGCGATACCGCCTTTGTGGTGACGGCGCTGCCGCCGGCGGCGCATATCTGGCCGCAGACGGGGCCGCTGGCGCGCGGCGACCTGGAACCGGAACCGTACCCGCTGTACGTGCGTTATGACGTAGACACAGCCGTTTCCGGCGACCCCATCGTCATTTTTGGCGACGCACTGGCTTTGGTGCAGGCGCAGGCTGTGTGGCAGGCGGATGGCATGGTGCATGTGGCGCTGTTGTGGCACGCAGAAACGGTCGTTGTGCCCCCACTCATCGCCTTTGTGCACCTGACGGGCGTGGCCGGGTTGGCGGCGCAAGAAGATGCGCCTCCCGGCGGCCTGACGGCGGGCAATTTCAATTGGCCACCCGGCTGGTGGCGGCCCGGTTTACAGCTTTACGAGGAGCGCCTGCTGAACGCGCCTGCCGATTTTGCCGCTGCCTCTCCTTATGAACTGCACGTAGGCGTCTATGATGCGGCGCAAAACCGTTTGCCCGTGACGCTGCCCGATGGTCGCGCCGCAGGAGAGATGTGGAGGATCCCGATTGAACGCGAACAGGAACGGCCGTAACTGGCAGCGATGGATGATGAGAGTGCGGCGCACAACAATGTCTAATCTCCCCGCGCCCCGCGCCCCACGCCACCCTCTCATTCCCCTTGTCCTCCTCTTCTGGCTGGTGCTGGCTGCGCCTGTGTGGGCGCAAGAGCCAACGCCCACACCCGACGAGGCTGGCGTCATTTACGCCATTGTCCAGCCCAACGACTCGTTGTGGCTGATTGCCGGGCGATACGGGCTAAACTTTGCCGAGCTGCTGGCGCTAAACCCTGGCCTGGATGCCAATGCGCTGTTACAGCCGGGGCAGCGGCTGATTGTGGGGTATGGCGCGCCGCCGGTGACGCCTGCCAGCCCCCCCACGCCCACGCCCACCCTGCCACCGCCTACGCCGCGCCCCACCATCTTGCCGCCGCGCACGGCCGTTTGCCTACTCGCCTTCCACGACCTCAACCGCAACGGCGTCTTGGACGCGGGCGAACCGCTGCGCGCCGGGGTCGCCTTCACGGTGACGGATGAAACGGCCGTTGTAGCCAACTACATCACTACCGGTACGGACGAACCATACTGCATCGAAGGGCTACGCGGCGGCTTGTACCAGGTTACACGCTCTGTCACACCGCGCGAGGCGCTGACGACAGAAGGGGATTGGCGCATTACCCTGGCTGTGGGCAGCGTGGCGCAGTTGGCTTTTGGCAGCTACGAATCGGATGCGGTAACGGCCGTTGCGCCTGCGCCTGCCCTCAGCACCCCGGCGCCCGCTTCTGCCCCTGCCGCCAATCCGACGCCCCAACCTCCTATTGCCATACAAAATCCCGCCACACGCTTTTGGGGCACAGCCTTTGTTGCTATGATCTTGCTGGTGAGTGTGATATGCTTACTTATCTGGAAACAATTGAGAAAAAGTGGTTAGTGGGCAGCTAATCGCTAATTGCTTAAGGAAGTGCTATGAAAAGAAAACCTCTCATTCCACTTGTGGCCATGATGGCGCTACTGCTCATGCTGGGGGTGCCAGAGCCCAAAACGGCCGTGCAGGCCCAGGCCACCAACCTGCTGAAAAACCCCGGCTTCGAAGGCCCCTACTCCCCCAACAACAATGGCGGTGCGCCAGAGTGGATTCGCTGGCATCGCGAAAGCGACCCCAGCCTCTTTGGCGACTGCACCAACGGCTACCGCAAAATGCCGCGCTGGGGCATGGCCACCGATTTTGTCTACGAAGGCAGCGCCTCGCAATACATCGGCAACAACTGGGATACCTGGTCAGGCGGCATGTGGCAAAACGTCAGCGTGACGCCGGGCGCCACCTACGAATTTTCCTTTTACGCGCGCGGGCGCGGCTCGATGGAACCCGCCCCCGCCCCCTCTTACACCGGCCTGCGTATGAACATCCGCGCCGGCATAGACCCCAACGGCAGCGGCCTGTGGCTGGACAATGACGTGGTGTGGGGGCCGGCCGGTGATGCACACGACCAATGGGTGCGCTTCTCTGTACAGGCGACAGCTACGGGTGATACTATCACCGTCTTTACCTCTGCTGACTGGGCTGTGCAAGGGGTAAATCAATGCTACAGACACCTGGATACGTACTACGATGCCGCGCAGCTCGTGATGGTATCGCCGCCGGCCACGAACACACCGCCGCCCCCCCCGCCGCCGCCGCCGGCAACCAATACTCCCGTGCCCCCCACGCCTACCTTCACACCAGAATTCACACCCACGCCCACCGCGACCCCCACAATTACGCCTTCCCCCACGCCCACGGGCGGGCGCGTGTGCGTGAATGCGTTTGCTGATGAGAATGGGAATGGCGTGCGTGACGCCAATGAAGGATACATGGCGGGCGTGACCTTTAGCGTGGCCAGCAGCGAACGACGCATTGGCGAGGCAATTTCTGCCGGCACAGAAACGCCGTTTTGCTTCGAGGGTGTGCCAGCCGGTACGTACCAGGTCACCCAGTTTGTGCCGGGGGCGCTGGAGATGACCACGGCCGCCAGCGCCACCATTGACGTGCAGGAAGGCAGCACCATTGGCCTAGAGTTTGGCAGCCGCCTGCGTCCACGCCAGGAGATTGCCAGCAGCGACAGCTCCAGCCCTGGCACGGTCACAAGTGATGTGGCAATGCCCACGGCCGTTATGCCTGCGCCCGCTCCTGATTCGTCGACCCCCAACGTTGGCACCAGCACCAATGTCCTGGCCTGGGTAGGGCTGGGGGTGCTGGTCTTGGCGGTGCTGCTGCTAGGCGGCCTGCTGCTGGTGGTGCTGCGCCGGGGCTGAGCATGAAAGGATGAAAGGTGAAGGCTGAGGGGGTGATCAAAAAATTACCCGCCTGGAATTGGTTACTAGCGGCTGCTGGCGTCATGGCGCTGGCAGCCGCTTTGCCGTTGCTGCTACAGCCAGGGCTGCTGAACACGCGCGGCGGTGGCGACAGCCCCTTTTTGTTGCAGCGCGTGCAGCAGTTAGAAACGGCGCTGCGCGATGGCCACTTTCCCGCGCGCTGGATGCCAGACGCAAACTATGGCTATGGCTACCCGTTTTACCATTTTTATGCGCCGCTTTCGCTGTACATCACGGCCGTTTTCCGCCTGGCTGGTTTTTCTTACGTAGGCGCAACCGAGGCGGCACAGATTACCGGCTTCCTCGTCGCTGCCGCAGGCATCTACCTGTTGGCGCGGCGCTGGTGGGGCAATGCGTGGGCAGCGCTGTTAACGGCCGTTGCCTATACCTTTGCCCCCTTTCACCTGGTCAATATCTACGTGCGTGGCGACTCCCTGGCCGAGTTCTGGGCCATGGCCTGGTATCCCTGGGTGATTTTGGCGGCAGACCGGCTAACCCGTGACGCCGGCGCCCAGCCTGGACAAGCAACATGGGGTAGGCGGCAACAGCGTGGTGGGCATATAGCTGCTCTGGCGCTGACCTACGCCGCGCTCATCCTCAGTCACAACATCTCCGCCCTCATCTTTTCCCCGTTCCTGCTGCTTTACCTGCTACTCACCCTCCCCGATAGATTGACCATTCAGGCGCGCAGCGTCACCATGGCCAATCGCCAATTGTCAATCGCCAATCTCCAATCCGCAATCTGCGCGCTCTTGCTGGCTTTGGCCCTGGCTGCCTGGTTCTTTGTGCCTGCACTGGCAGAGCAGAGCGGGGCGCAGCTCCAACCGGTAACGCAGGGATACTTTCATTACAGCAACCATTTCCGCGGCTGGGAGCTGGTGCAGAATAGCCTGCTGTTTGATTATGATGTAGCCGATGGCCGTGCTTTTCGCATGGGGCTGGTGCAGGCAGCAACAGCCGTATTGGGGCTGCTTGTCTGGCTGTGGCAGAGGCGCGCGCGCGCGCGCGCCTCTGCCACAGCCAGACAAGCAGCCCCAATA
>CALEAD010000049.1 GCA_937943625.1 uncultured Anaerolineae bacterium
TGTTTGTATGTGACTCATGGCGACCTCGTTGTGAAATGTCGCTATGAGCCTGCCACTATTGAGCAGGTTGTAAAGGTTCGACTTTTATTTTTGGCGATTTTTCATGAAATCGCTTCTGATTGTGCAAAACTTACGTTAACATTGCTTGCAACGCCAGTTATGGCGCATAATTTGAGCGAGAAGCGAAAGTAGCGCGAGAGTGAGAGTCAGAGCTAGAGCAAGAGTTGGGGAAAGGGATGGGGATTTGCTACCTGTAGCGGAGGTGGGCTGCCTCTGGGTATGCCAAGGCCCGACGCTGCCTTTTGACTCTGGCTCTGGCTCATTATATGGAGGAAGGCGTAAATGCAAGCATTAAAGCAGAAAATTTTGGCAGAGGGAAAGAATTTGGGGCGGGGGATTCTGAAGATTGACAGTTTCCTTAACCATCGAATAGACGTGGCTTTGATGGAGGAGGTAGGAGAGTACCTGGCGCAGGAATTTACGCCCGTTTCGCCCACACTGATCCTCACCGCCGAAGTGAGCGGCATTATTCCGGCGGTGATGGTAAGCAAGGCGCTGGGCAATCTGCCGGTAGTGTATGCGCGCAAGCACAAACCCATCACCATGCAAGAGCCGGTTTTTGTTGATGCGGCGCCCAGCCACACCAAAGGTGGCGAGGTGATGTTGATGGTTTCGCCGGAGTTTTTGCACAGCCACGACCGCGTGCTGATTGTGGATGATTTTCTGGCCAGCGGGCGCACCATTGACGCCCTGGCGCGCATTGTGCAGCGCAGTGGCGCCACGCTGGTGGGCATTGCCTCAGTGGTGGAGAAGCGGTTTGAAGACGGTCGTTTCCTACTCGAGCATTGGGGCGTCCCCATTGTGTCCGCTGCCATGATTGACCAAATGGGGGATGAAGGGATTACGTTTGTCTGAGCGGCGCACGAGCCGTCTGCCGGTCAGCCCTCTGCCGTCCGCGGTCAGCCGTCTGTCAGTCATTTTAGGAGGCATCCATGAAACATGACGCAATCGTGATTCTGGACTACGGTTCGCAATATTCTCAACTGATTGCCCGGCGCGTGCGCGAGGCCAGCGTCTACTGCGAACTGCTGCCCTGGGATGCGCCCGCAGAGAAGGCGCTGGCGCTGAAACCACGCGGCTTTATCCTCAGCGGCGGCCCCAATAGCGTTTACGATGCCGGCGCACCCACGCTGCCTGATTATGTGCTGGCGAGCGGCTTGCCTGTGCTGGGCATCTGTTATGGCATGCAGCTTTTGGCGCATCACCTGGGAGGGCAGGTGGCGCGCAGCCAGCGGCGCGAATACGGCCCAGCCGAATTGCATATAGACGTGCCGCAAAATCCGCTCTTTCGCCAGTGGCGCGGCGAATCTGCTCCCCATGCCTCCCAGGTATGGATGAGCCATGGTGATAAGGTAGAGGTGCTGCCTGCTGGCTTTGCGCCCCTGGCACATACGGCTAATTCTCCCTTTGCCGCAGCTGCTGACGTGCAGCGCGGCTATTATGCCGTGCAGTTCCACCCAGAGGTTGTGCATACGCCGCAAGGGGCGCTGCTGTTGAGCAATTTTGTGCATCATATTTGCAGCTGTGGCGCAGATTGGACGCCGGCTAATTTCATTGCCGAGCAAGTGGAAGCGATTCAGCAGCAGGTGGGCAACGGCCGTGTGTTGCTTGGTCTCAGCGGCGGTGTAGATTCGGCCGTGGCGGCGGCGCTGCTGCACAGGGCAATTGGCGATCAACTGGTTTGCATTTTTGTCGATCATGGCATGTTGCGCCAGGGGGAAGCGGCACAGGTGGTAGAAACCTTTCAGCGCGAGCAGGGGATGCGCCTGGTGGCCGTCAATGCCGTCGAAGAGTACCTGGAGGCGCTGGCGGGCGTAACGGAGCCGGAACGCAAACGGCGTATCATTGGCGAAAAATTTGTGCGCATCTTTGAGCGCGAGGCGCGCAAACTGGGGCACTTTGACTTTTTGGCCCAGGGAACCATTTACCCGGACGTAATCGAAAGCGCGGGCAAGGGCAAAAAGGATGCGCGCGTGATCAAAACGCACCACAACGTGGGTGGGTTGCCAGATGACATGGATTTTGCCCTGGTAGAGCCGCTGAAGCAGCTTTTTAAGGATGAGGTGCGCGCCATTGGTCTGGAGCTGGGCCTGCCCGAAAGCCTAATCTGGCGGCAGCCGTTTCCGGGGCCGGGGCTGGCGGTGCGCTGCCTGGGCGACCTGACGTGGGAGCGGCTGGAGAAGCTGCGCGCTGCCGACGCCATCTTTACAGAGGAGCTGGCGCGGGCGCAGTTGCTGCGCGTGGGCACGCAGCAGGCGTTTGCCGTGCTGTTGCCCGTGAAAAGTGTGGGGGTGATGGGCGACGGCCGTACTTATGAGGAGGTCATTGCCTTGCGCGCGGTTACCACAGAAGATTTTATGACCGCAGACTGGGCGCGCCTACCCTATGAGTTATTGGCGCAGGTCAGCCGCCGTATTGTTAACGAAGTGCCGGGCGTTAACCGCGTGGTGTATGACATTACTTCCAAGCCGCCGGGCACAATTGAGTGGGAGTAGCAACGGCCGTTGTCTGTGATAGGGTGAAGGCTTACAGCCGCCCGCTTCTTTTTGCGTAAAGCGGCATAGCTGGACAGAGCAAGAACCAGCCAGGTTTGGTAACCTGGGCTACATTTTCACAGGAGTGCGGTTGGCCGTTGGCAGTCGGCGGTCATTTTCAAGGGAGACCGCAGTTGGCGGTCGGCCGTTGGCGGTCGGCGGTCATTTTCACAGGAGGCATATCATGGACTACGGCAAAATCATTGGCGACAGCTGGCGCATCGTCTGGAATCACAAATTCCTTTGGGTGCTTGGTTTTTTGGCGGCGCTGACCAGTGTAAGCAATGGCGGCAACAGTGGGCGCAACTTTTCGCAGCAGCTGCTAGAGAGCGGTGACATCAGCCCAGAGGTGGCAACGGCCGTTGGCGGCGCTATTTTACTGCTAGTGTGTATTGGCTTATTGGTGGGCATTATTCTAGCGCTGGTCAGCCTGGCGGCGCAGGGTGGCCTGATCAGGGCCGTGGCTGACCTGGACGACGGACACAAAGTGACGTTGGGCGAGGCATTTGGCGCAGGCACACAAGCCATCTGGCGGTTATTGGGCATTGGCCTGCTGCTCTGGTTGCCCTTCATTTTGATTGTCGTTTTGATTGTCGTTGCCGCTGCTATTGCTGGCGTTGTGGCAGCTGTTGGCATGGCGGCTGCTGCCGAATTGACGAGCAATCCAGAAAGAAGCCTGGCCGCGCTGGGTTTCCTGGCCATTTGTTTTGTGGCGCTCTGCTGCATTCTGATTCCGGTAGGCATCGTCTTCTCGGTGATCTATGAATTTGCCCTGCGCGGGACGATGCTGCGTCAACTGGGGGTTGTGGACAGCATTCTTCATGGCTGGGAGGTGGTGAGCACGCACGTGGGGGAAATCATCATCCTGATACTCATCCTCTTTATCCTGGGTTTGCTGTATGGGGTCATGGTTGGCGTCATCTTGCTGCCGCTGGGGTTGCTTGTTTTTGCGCCTATGGGGGCAACCATAATAAGTGGCAATGTACCCAATTTGCCAGCTCTGATGCTGCTGATTGGGGGCGGCGTGTGCCTGGGGCTGATTGGCGCTGTGCTTAATTCGCTCATCGTAGCCTGGCGCTCCGCGGCCATTACGCTGGCGTACCGCGAGCTGACGGCAAACGAAGTGTAAGGGGGTGAAGCGTGATGTGTGTAGGCTCTGCTCACGCTTCACGATTGGTTGTGGGCATGAAAGTTGGCATAGACACCGGCGGCACTTTTACCGATTTTGTCTGGCAGGCAAACGGCCGTTTGCACATTCACAAGCAGCTTAGCACGCCGCACGACCCGGCTGAAGCCATTTTGCAAGGGCTGGCGCTGCCACAAATGCCCCCCCAGGCAGAGGTGGTGCATGGCAGCACGGTGGCGACCAACGCCCTGTTAGAGCGGCGCGGCGCCAAAACAGCGCTGATCACGACGCAGGGCTTTGCCGACGTGTTGGCCATTGGGCGGCAAAATCGCCCCGACCTGTATGCGCTGGTTCCGCAAAAACCGCCGCCGCTGGTTCCAGGGCGCTGGCGCTTTGAGGTGGATGAGCGGGTAACGGCGGCGGGTGCCGTGCTACGGCCGTTTAACCCCGCCGATTTGGCCCCCATTCTGCAAACCATTGCCGCTGAAGGCATCGAGGCGGTAGCTGTTTGCCTGCTCTTCTCTTTCCTTTACCCGCAGCATGAGCAGCAAATCAAAGAGGCGATTCAGGCGTGGCAGGCGGCGCGCGCGCAACACTTGCGCGCCCCAGGCGCTGCCCTTTTCGTTTCCCTCTCGTCAGAGATATTGCCCGAATATCGCGAGTATGAACGCACCGCCACAACCGTCATCAACGCCTACGTGGCCCCCCTGATGAGCCGCTATTTACAGCGATTGGCGCAGGGGCTAAACGGCCGTATCCTTTCCATCATGCAGAGCAACGGCGGCATCATCAGCGCCGCCACCGCTGGAACCGAAGCGGCGCGCACAGTGCTTTCTGGCCCGGCTGGGGGCGTGGTGGGCGCGCGCTACGTGGCGCAGCAGGCTGGGTTTGATCAGCTCATCACCTTTGACATGGGGGGAACCAGCACTGATGTGGCGCTCTGCCCTGGGCGGCTGCCCACCACAGCGCGCGGCGAAATTGCCGCGCTGCCCTTGCGTCTGCCCATCATAGACATTCACACCGTTGGCGCGGGGGGCGGCAGCTTGGCTCACCTGGACGCGGGCGGCGCGCTGCACGTTGGCCCGCAAAGCGCCGGCGCCGACCCTGGGCCGGCCTGTTATGGCAGGCAAGGGCACGGTTGGGGCGTAGAGGTTAACCGAGAATCTCCACTCTCCACGTTCCCATCTTTCGTGACCGTCACAGACGCCAACCTGGTCTTGGGGCGGCTGGATGCCGATCACTTTTTGGGCGGCGCCATGCGGCTGGACGAAGTGGCGGCGCGCGTGGCGCTGGCGCAGCTGGCGGTGCAAATGGGCGCTTCTGCGCCAGAAGAGGCTGCCTGGGGGGTGATTCAGGTGGCTAATGCCAACATGGAGCGCGCCATCCGCAAAATTTCTGTGGAGCGGGGATATGACCCGCGCCTGTTTACACTGCTGCCGTTTGGCGGCGCGGGGCCGCTACACGCCTGTGAATTGGCGCAGCGTTTGCAAATTCCGCAGGTGCTGATTCCGGCCGTGCCGGGGGTGCTTTCGGCGTTGGGGATGCTGGTGGCTGCACCGACGAAAGATTTTTCGCGTGCGGTGATGGCACAGGCAGAGGCGGCGGAATGGGATGTGGCGGCATGGCTACGGCCGTTGCGCGCCCGTGCCCTGGCAGAAATGAGCGCCGAAGGTTTTGCGCCTGAGGAACTAACCCTGCACGCCAGCCTGGATATGCGCTACAAAGGCCAATCGCACGAGCTGACTATCCCATTGGGTGCATCTCTCGCGTTTACGGTTGCGCAATTCCACCAGGCGCACGAAACGCGCTATGGCTATGCGCGGCGCGAAGCGGCCGTCGAGGTAGTGACGGCGCGCCTGACGGCCGTTGCCCCCAGTACACCCCCTTCGCTCATTGCCCAACCATTGCACGAGGCAGACCCCGGCGCGGCGCTACTGGGGGAAAAGCTGGTGTGGTTCGGGCAACGGCCGTTGCCCACGCGCCTGTATGCGCGCGAAAAGCTGCAACCGGGCAATCGCCTGGCCGGCCCGGCCATCGTTTTCCAGTATGATACTACTTGTGTGATACCGCCTGGCTGGGAAACGGCCGTTGATGCCTATGGCAACCTGATGTGCCGATTCCAATAGCACGGGCCTACGCGCAGAAACATGACAAATATCACTACTCTAAGGTGTCTTTCGCAACTGTGTAGAACCCAGCCACAGAGGTATGGTATCAAAAGCGATCAATCGCCCGCCTAAATAACAGCGCCCCGTCAACGGGGCTTGGCGCCGCGCCCGCGATCGCGCCCTCATAGCCCAGCTCACCGGGTGCTGTTCCATAGCCGGAGGACTTTATCCCCCGGCGATGGCCGGCGGCGATCCCATTTTAACAATACCCCATGAGCGGGGTACACCCCGATGAATGAAAGTGTAACACAGGTTACTACACCTGCGCTGACCAGGTTTGGCAACCCGGCTACACATACAGCCGTCGGTGGTCAGCAGTCTGCGCTCATTGATAAGGAGGTCAATACCTATGAGTATCAGTCGGTTAGCAAGCTCTATTGAAGAGTCGCCTACGCTCAGACTGAACGATGAGGCCAGCCGCCTGAAGGCCAAAGGCGAGCCGGTGGTTCACCTGGGCGGCGGCGAGCCAAAAAACAAGGCGCCCATCACGGCCATTCTGGCTTCAGCGGCCAAGTTGAAAACCGGCGACGTGAAGTATGTGCCCACCGATGGGCTGCCCTCTCTGAAGCGGGCCATTATTCGCTACACAGAAGAGAATTACGGCCGTTTGGTCAGCACCGACAACATCATCGTCTCTACCGGCGCCAAACAAGCGATCTACAACATCCTCTTCACCATCATCAACCCCCAGGACGAAGTCATCATTCTTGCTCCCTACTGGGTCAGCTACCCCGATATGGTGCGCATGGTTTACGGCGTCCCCGTCATCGTCAGAGCTCCTGATGGTACCTTCCAGCCCAAAATCGAAGAAGTCACCGAAGTCATTAGCTCTTACACCAAGGCCATTATCGTCAACAGCCCCAACAACCCCTCCGGGGCAGTCTACTCCGCTGATTTCATTCAGGAATTGGTAGAGCTGTGCGAAAAGCGCGGCATCTACCTGATCATGGACGACATCTACCACAAGCTCATTTTCGATGGCAAAGAAGCCGCACCTGCCTACCGCTTCACAGATAAAGACATCGAAGACACGCATGTGCTGATTGTCAACGGCGTCTCCAAGCTCTATGGCATGACTGGCTTTCGCATTGGCTGGGCAATTGCGCCCAAAAATATGATTCGCGTCATGGCAAATATCCAGAGCCAGATCACCTCTTGCCCACCCGTGCTTAACCAGGCAGCCGCCGAAGGAGCGCTGCTAGGCATGCAAAGCATCACCGAAAATCTGCGCCTCACCATCCAAAACAATCGCGATGTGATGATGCAAGAGATGGGCACATTTACCGATGTGCATACCACCAAACCAGACGGTACCTTCTACTGCCTGGCCGACTTCCGCGCTTATGACAAAGACAGTGTGCGGTTGGCCGAGTTTCTGCTCAAGAAAGCGCTGGTGGTTACCGTCCCCGGTGCATCATTTGGCATCGAAGGCTACCTGCGCCTCAGCTACTGCGGCTCCATCAAAGAGATTCGTGAAGGCGTGGAACGGATGAAGTGGGCATTAGACCCCAATGCCCCCAACGAAATTTACATTGGTGATCGCAAACTGATCAGGGATTGGCTATGAACAACTTACTCAATATCAAAACACCGGCAGAAGGGGAGGCTTCCGCTTTTAAGAGTGACTACGGCCTGGACAACCATGGCTTGCTTAACTTGCGCCAGGTTTACTGGAACCTGCCCACGGAAAGTCTCTATGAAGAGATCGTCTTTCGTGGGGAAGGGCGCACCGTGAAGATGGGGCCAGTGGTGGTGAACTCTGGCAAGCACACGGCACGCGCGGCGCAAGATAAGTTCGTGGTGCGCGAGCCGGAGAGCGAAGATCATATCTGGTGGGGTGAGTACAACCGCCCCATCAGTCCAGAGCAGTTTAATGAGATATACCACCGCTTGCAGGGTTTTTTGCAAGGGCGAGACCTGTTTGTGCAAGATTGCTACGCTGGTGCCGACCCGGAATACCGATTATCGGTGCGTATTATCACCGAATATGCCTGGCACAGCCATTTTGCTCGCAACATGTTCATCTTGCCACACAATCGCGAAGAATATCGCCAGCATGTGCCAGACTTCACGGTCATTGCCGTGCCTTCCTTTCAGGCATTTGGCGCCATAGATGGTACACGCACCAGCACCTTTATCATCCTTAACTTTGCCCAACGGTTGGCCATCATTGGCGATTCAGCCTATGCAGGCGAAATCAAGAAAGCGATTTTTACGGTTATGAACTACCTGATGCCGCTGGAAGGGGTGCTGAGTATGCACTGCTCGGCTAATCAGGGAGATGATGGCACGGTGGGGCTGTTTTTTGGTCTTTCGGGCACGGGGAAGACGACGCTTTCGGCTGACCCAAATCGCAAGCTGATTGGCGACGATGAGCATGGCTGGAGTGACGATGGCGTATTTAACTTTGAAGGGGGCTGTTATGCCAAGGTGATTCGCCTTTCGCCAACGGCCGAACCGCAAATTTACGCCTGTACCCGCCGTTTTGGCACTATTTTGGAAAATGTGGTGTACGACCCGGTGACGCGCCTGATTGACCTGGACGACAACCGCATTACGGAAAACACGCGCGCCTCTTACCCGCTGGATTACATTGATAATGCGCTGCTGGAAAAGCGCGGTGGCCATCCCAGGCACATCATCTTTCTCACTTGTGACGCGCAAGGGGTGCTGCCCCCCATTGCGCGGCTGACGTCGGAGCAGGCGATGTACCACTTTATTTCTGGCTACACCTCTAAGGTGGGGGGCACAGAAGTGGGGCTGGGTGAGGAGCCGCAGATTACCTTTAGCGCCTGCTTTGGTGCGCCTTTTATGGTGCATCACCCGATGGTCTATGCGGACCTGCTGCGGCGCAAGATGGAGCGGTATGGCGTGACCTGCTGGCTGCTGAACACGGGCTGGGTAGGTGGCGCCTATGGCGTAGGCAAGCGCATCAGTATCAAGTATACGCGTGCCTTGCTGAATGCGGCGCTGAATAATGCGCTGAATGAGGTGTCGTACTACACCGATCCCATTTTTGGCTTTGCTATCCCGCAGAGCTGTCCGGGTGTGCCGGAAGAGGTGCTTTATCCGGCGCGCGCCTGGGCGAGCGAAGCGGATTATATGCACCGGTATCGCAGCCTGGCGGCGCGCTTTGACGGGAACTTTAAGAAGTTTGCCCCAGCCTGCCCGCCGGAGGTGCGCGCAGCCGGGCCGAAGTTGTAATTGCAGGGGGCGTGGTTCAAATTATCTGGATAGATTTGACCGCAAACCGCAGACGGCTGAGCGCCTGGCTTCTTTTGCCGTGCGCTCAGCAGGTGTGCCCATCACCTGGTTACTTCGTCACTTTGGCTACGGCTGAGCAGGAGTTGGGTTGCGGCTTCTAGCGTAAGCACAGGGAGTGGGCAGGAGGAAACGGACAGGCGACTGAGTATTTGCGTGACCTCGGTGCGTGTTTGTTGTTCGGCGGCCGGGTGCTGGTGCACGAAGTGGAGCAGGCACACGGCCGTTTCCCTTTCCCCTTTTGCCGCCAGGAGCGCTGCCCAGCCGGTGATGGCGCGCAGCGCAATGGCCACCATATCCTCTGCCTGGGTCAATACATCGCGGAAACAGCGCGCTGCCAGCGCCAGATCGCCCTGCGCCAGCGCCACGCGCCCGAGGCCGTTGCGCGTAAACAGCCACCCCCACCGATCTTGTACCGCTTCGCGGATTGCCTGACTTTCTTGCAACCAGTGTGTGGCTGCGGCGTAGTCGCCACGCTGATAATGGAGATAACCGAGGTGATAATAGGACCAGCCCACGCTGCGCCGGTCATTCCGCTCCTGACGAATGGCCAGCGCCTCGTGGTAAAGCGCCTCTGCCTGTGCGTACTCTCTATGCACTTCGGCGATCAGCCCCAGGTTGGTTAGCGCATTGGCGATCCCCTGCGCGTCTTGAATGGCGCGACAAATGGCTAGGTTTTCTTCCTGTAACGCTTTAGACTCGGCATAGTTTCCCTGGCGAAAGGCAATGACCCCCAGGTTATTTAGCCCCATGGCCAGGCCCCACTGTTCGCCAATTTCGCGGCGGATTTGCACGCTTTGCTCATAGTAGCGGCGGGCGGCGGCATAGTCGCCGCACACGTCGGCAATGATGCCCAGGTTGTTAAGCACGGGGGGGATGCGACCACGATCATCGAGCCGTTTTTTGATGGCCAGGCTTTGGTGCAGGTATTGGCGTGCTTCGTCATACTTTCCCTGGCGGTAGGCGATCAGGCCGAGGCTGTTCAGGACATCGCTGACACCGCGTTCGTCGCCTAGCTGACGGCGCAAATGGAGGCTTTCTGCGCTGTATTGGTACGCCTGCTGATAGGCGCTTTCGCGCCAGGCGACGTTGCCCAGACCTGCCAGGGCAGCGGCCGTTTCCCACTGGTCGGCATGAGCACGGCAGATGAGGAGTGCTTGCTCGTGATATTGGCGTGCGCGGGGCATATCTCCTTGCAGACGGGCAATGTCGCCCAGGGAGTTGAGAACGGTCGTGCGGTCAGGCAGGTCGGCCAGCAGGGTCAATGATTGTTGCAGGGTGGGTTCGGCCAGGTCGTAGCGGCTGAGGCGGGCGGTAAAGTGCCCTTTTTGTGCCAGTAACAGGCCGACCAGAAGTGTGTTGCCGGTAGCCTGGGCGACGGGGATCGCCTGTTCGATTAGGAAGAGGCCGGCCTGGAAGTCTCCTTGTAGATCGTAGAAGTGGCTCAGCCCTGCCTGGGCAAGGGCAATCAGGTCATCACGGCCGTTTTGTGCTGCCCACTGCCAGGCAAAACGCACGTTGTCTCGGTCTCGGCGGATGGTGTTGAGGGCGTCGAGCTGGGCGGTGCTTTTTAGCCGTACCCCCTGCTCTTGCATGAATTGATTGTAGAAGCGCGCATAACGGCCGTGCACGGCCGTTTCTTCCATTTCTGCCAGGCGCGCGGCGGCAAACTGGCGCAACAGCTCGTGAACCTGATAACGGCCGTTGCGCAACTGCAAGATAGATTTATCCACCAGCGCCAGCAAATCATGAGGGTGGGGGGCGGCCACCGACCGTATTGCCTCCGCGGTGCAGCCCCCGCGAAAAAGGGAAAAATGGAGCAGCGTTTGTTGTTCGCCGACGGTCAATTGTTGCCAGCTACTTTCAAAGACGGCGCGCAGGCTATCATGACGGTGTAATGCAGGCGCCTGCCGCGCCAGGAAGCTCTGGTTGCGCTGAATTTCTGCCAGAATTTCTGCGGGCGTGTGTGCATTGAGCAGGGCTGCCGCCAACTCAATTCCCAGCGGCAGGCCCTCTACCAGGGCGCAGATTTGGCTGATGGTTTCCAGCTCAGAGAGAGGCAGGCTGATGGGCGCGCGTTGCTGAAAAAGGTCAATGGCGCTGCCATATGGTTCGCCGGCAACGGCCGTTGTAGGCAGGCCACTCACCTCCAGCACTGTTTCCACCTGAAAATTAAACCGTTCACGAGAAGTGGCCAACAATTTTATCGCTGGCGCCTGTTGTAGCAGCAAACCGAGAAGCTCTGTGGCCGGGGTCATCCCAGGCGCGAGCAACGTTTCACACCCATCCAGCAGCAACAGCAGCGATTTTGGGCGCAAAAAGTTGACAATTTGTGACGCAGCCGAAACTGGCCCAACCAGGTTTATTTTAAGCACCGTTGCCAATGTGCTGAAGAAAGCAGTAGGGGAATCTACCTCTTCCAGGGGCAAAAAATAGACGCCGTGCAGAAAGTCGAGCGCGTACTCAGCCGCTGCTTGCAGCGCCAGGCGAGATTTGCCAATGCCACCTGGGCCAACGAGCGTGAGCAGGCGGCTGGTGGGGTTGGCCAGCCAGAGCGCGATTTTGCCCAGTTCCGCACTACGCCCGATTAAGGGCGTGTCGTATTGCGGCAGTTCCGGCAAAAACGCGCTGGCGGTGCGAATACGTTCGACCAACTCGCGCGTTTCTTCTGCAGGGGTCAGGTAGAGCGTGGTTTGCAGGTGGCGGCAATAGCTGTCGTAATGAGCCAGTGCGACGCTGTGCTGGCCGCTATGCGCCAGCATGAGGAGCAGCCAGCGATGATTGGCTTCGTTGATGTCGTCCAGGGCCAGCAATTGGCGCGCGTAGATGACGCCGGCCTGGTAGTGGCGCTGGCGGTAGCTGTAATTGAGCAAAGCGTGCAGGGCGCTGCTGGCGTATTGGCGCAACCGCTCCCGCTCCAGGGCAGCCCAGGCGGTAAATTCAGGGGCATCGGGCAGGCGCAGCTCCTGGAGAAAATCCCCGCGATAGAGGCCAACGGCCGTTTCCAGCCTGGCTACCTCGTCACCTTCTGGGGAGGGGGAGATGTGCTGCACTTGTTGGCGGAAAACGGCCGTGTCTAGCCAACAATCTTCCGCCAGGGGAAAGGTCACACTTTGGCGGCTAATAAGCAGGTGATTGGGCAGTAAACTGCGCAGGCCAGATAGCAGCTTGCGCAAATTGGCGAACGCCTGCTCAGGAGCACTGTCGTACCAGAACATGGTGGCCAGACTTTCCCGCGCCACCGGTCGCCCCTGGCTAATCAGGTAAGCCAGCAGCGCCTCGGCGCGGCGTGATGGCCAGCCGGTAATGAGTTGCCCCGCCTGCCAGATGGCAAACTGGCCGAAAAGTTGAATTTTCAGTGGTACGCCATGCCTACCCATTTGCCGCAAGTATACAAAATTTCAGCCAGTCCGGTAGCTGGGCATCCTGGCTGCGTAGCAACTGTTTTGCTGTCAGCGCCGTGCGGAGCATGGCGGGAATAGGCCGCTCGTGTTGCGCCAGATCGCGCAGCGCGGCCTGTTCATTTGCCGGCAGCAAGTCCCAGGTATATTGAAAGAGAGCCGTGAGGCTGAGGTGCCGTGCGGGCAGGTCGCGCGCACGACTGGTCAGCATGTCGGGGTTGTGCGGCAACTGACGCGCTATCTCATCCAAAGGAAAGGCGCGCAGGGCAGCGGTCGTCAGCGTGAGCAGCAGCGGCAGCCCATCACAGAACTGGTAAATGGCGCCCAGGGCGTTGCGCACAATGGCGGGTTGCAGGTCTGGATAGGCAACTGTGGCCTGTTGCTGCAGCCAGGTAAAAATGGTGGCTTCCTTTTCATCTTCATCTTTGCTAACCGGCGTTACTCCCTGTAGCGGCAGCAGCCACTCCCCCCGTAGCCGTAGCGGCTGCCAGCCCGTATTCAGCCAGCAAATGTGGGGTGCAACCTGCCGCGCGCGGGTTAAAAAGGCGGTAACTACTGCCGCGTCTAGCTCTACATTTTCCAACAGGAGTAGCATTTCCCGCTGGCGCAGAAAGTCAAGCAGTTCGCTTTCATGGCGCAGGTCGGGGTTCAGGGCTGCGATCACGGTTTGCACCAGCCAGAGACGGCCGTTGACGGCCGTATCGCGTGGCATTCCATCTAGCGCTACACGATAAATGCCATGGCGAAAGTCGCTGCTGCGGTGGGCCGTGGCGTGTAACGCCAGCAGGCTTTTGCCGGCGCCGGGCAGTCCGGTCACGGTCAGGCAACGGCCGTAAGGGGCGTCGAGCTGCTGATTGAGTGTTGCCAGTTCGCGTGCGCGGTCAAGCAGTGGTGGCAAGGTGGGGGGAAAGTGGTGCGGTCGCGCAGGCGCGTGGCGAATGCGCTCTGCCAGATGGCGCGTTTCTGGCGTCGGGGGCAGGTTCAGTTCATCTTGTAACAGGCTGGCGCATGCCTGATATTGCGCCAGCGCCAGATTGCGCTGCCCACGCCAGGCGTAAAGGCGCATCAACAGGCGATGTCCCTCTTCGCTCAGCGGCTCCAGCGCCAGCCATTGTTGCAAATATGGCAGCGCACGGTCCGTGTGCCCCTGGTATACAGCCTGGCTTGTCAGCCATTGCAGGGCATGCATCATGCGCAGCCGCAGCCTTTCTCGCTCCAGCGAAGCCCATTCATCAAAAGCCAGGCTGTCGCGCAAGTAAAACCCGGCGAGAAAGTCACCGCGGTAAAGGGCAACAGCCGTTGCCAGCCGCGCCACAAAGGGGTCTGTATCAGGCGTTAGCGGATCACCTTCTTCCAGGGCGGTGCTAAGCTGGCGAAAGGTGACCACGTCTATTTCGTGGGGCGCATCCTGATTAAAGCAAACCACGTCGCGCTCGATGCGCAAATAATCCCCCACTACTTGTCGCAGTTCCGAGAGCAGTTTACGCAAATTGGCCAGCGCCTGCGCCTCGATGCTGCCATCCCAAAAAACAGCCGCCAACGCTTCGCGTGTAAACGGCCGTTGCTGACAGGCCAGATAAGCCAACAGCGCTTCAGCCTTGCGCGTCTTCAAGCCGCTTAAAGGCTGTCCGCCCAGGGTGAGGGTCATGCCGCCCAGTAATTCGATGTGCAACGGAGTCATTCTCAGGGATCGATTTGGGATCGTTCTGTTCTTATACTGCGTGATAGTTAACCGCCGCAGCGTAAAAAATTATCTGAGAAAGTCGGGAAACAAGCCAACAAACTAACCGATACGTTAACAGCAAATTGCGCCTTGTTGGCAAAATTTGTGCGCATAACCTTTTTGCAAAGACACATGCCACCAACCTCTTCTCATCGCTACATTGCTGTTTTGGTGCGCCTTTGGCAAGAGGGGGAAGGTATCTGGCGGGGCACAGTTGAAAATGCGCACTCAGGCGAAGTATATCCACTGGCCGATTTGCACCAGCTAGTGCGTTTTATCGAGGCTCAGACGGGGGAGCAACTATTGTTGCCGCCAAACGACGAGCCGAAAAAGGAGTAAGACAGTTACCAAACCAACCCAACCAACTACCCAACCAACCAATTAATAAGGAGAACCTCATGCCTAAACAAACGCTATCTTTCCTATCTTTATTGCTTGTATTGCTGTTGCTGGTTGCCTGTGGTGGCAAAGAGGAAGAGGCGGCTGCGCCAACGGCCGTTGCCGACCCCACGGCGGGTTTCCGCGAAGTAAACAGCGATGCGATTGGCGTCTCCATTCGCTACCCAGGCGACTGGGTGACGCAAATTGGCGCAGAAGGAGACATCCAGCTTGCTTCTGACGCCGTTTTGTTAAGTGAGCAGGCAAGCGATTTCTTCAAGGGCGCCATCATGGCGATCACCAGCATTGATCATGAATTGCTGACCTTTCTCGATGACACGGTCAATGTGAGCGATCCGGTGAGCGTGCTGAACGTTCTGACGACGCTGGTTACCGAAGACGACAATGTGACCTTTACAAACACGCAGGCAGCGGCGGCAACCACAGTCGCAGGCAAGTCTGCTGCCAGCACGACCTTCAGCGTCACGGGACGTGATGGCAAGGGAACGGCTTATTTAACGGCCGTGCTCGACGGCCCGCGCACAGTTTTCATTTTTGCTGCCGCTGAAGAAAGCATCACCTCCTTTGCCGCCACGCACAGCGCCATGCTGAGCACCTTGCGCCTGGTCACTCCCACCGCCAGCGCCCCGGCCGCCGAAGCTGTTGCCGCCGCGCCTGCGCCCACCACGCCCCCCCAGCCGACCCCCACGCCACTTCCCCAGCCGACCCCCACCCCGGAGCCAACCCCGGAGCCAACCCCTGCGTTTAGCTATGTTTCCATTGACGTAGAGCCTGGCTTTTACGTTTACACCAGTGGCGATTTTATTCGCAATATGGCGCTGTATGATGGCAAAGTGTGGGTAGCCTCTTTGGGCGGCGTGCTGGCCTGGGACGCCAACAGCGGTGAAAGCCGCAAGTACACCACGCTAGACGGTCTGCCTCACATTGGCGTATATGGCATTACCGCCTGCCCTGTGCCGGAAATGACGCTGCTGGCCGGCACGGAAAATGGCCTAGCCGCTTATGACCCCGCCAGCGATAGCTGGTATCTGGCCACACACGTGTTCCAGACAGAGCCGGTAACTGGTTTGTTTGGCGTCTCTGGCCAGGATGTGGGAGCAATTTTGTGTGATGCAGCAAATAACCGACTGATCCTGGAGTATAAGGGTGTCACAATTGTGAATCTGGCAGATGGCAGCAAGCGCAATGTGCCAGGCAGCGAGCTTTCCTGGAGTGGTGTGCGCCGCCTGACGTTAGTGGGCAATCAGCTCTGGGTTAGCTCTGGCTATCGCGGCTATACCATTATTGATGACGCGGGTGTACGGCCGTTTAGCAAAAATGCCGGCACATTTGCCGCCGACACTATCTATCATATTGCGGCTGCACCCAATGGCGACATCTGGATGGCCGCTTCTGAGGGGTTGCTGCAAGTGCGCAACAATCAGGTAGTCAACACCTTTAACCGTGACAACACGCCCAACTTCTCTACCCCCTACTATGTAGCCTTTGCCCCAGGTGGGGAAATGTGGGTGGGCATGTCTAGCCGTCTCTGCCAGTTTGACCCGGCCAGCCGCGAATGCAGACAAAACTTTACCGCCACCCAGGTGCCGGGCATGCCCTCTGGCGAGGTAAGTAACATTCTCTTTGACACCGCTGGCAACCTGTATTACCATGTCTTTGAGGGTGGGTGGGGCTATTACAATGGCGCGCAGTGGCAATTCTTCCGTGATAATGAGTTGCCCATCCACGCCGTGCAGACGCTGTTTGATGATGGCCAGGGCCACATCTGGATGCTGGGCGGCACGGCCTACACGTTGCGCACCGACCTGGAGATGAAGCAGGGTTGGGAGCGTATCCGCGATATGGGTGGCGATGATATAACCACTGATGCAAATGGCAACATCTGGCTGGCAACGGGACGCAACCTGTATCAGTTCGACGGCTTCCAGATTACGCGCCGCCAGACGGCCGATGGGCTGCTGGATTCTTATGCGCGCACGGTTGCCGTAGGCAATGACGGCCGTGTTTGGGTCGGGCAAGAAAATGGCCTGAGCATCTGGAATGGGCAGCAATTTACCACGCTGACAACGGCGAACGACAACTGGCCAGAAGGGCGCATTTATGCCCTGTTGCTGGATGGCGACGTGGTATGGGCTGGCACGGACAAGGGGCTGATTCGCTACGCCGATGGCCGTGCTGAGCTGGTGTTGCATAAAGATGTCGTTGGCCTGCCCAGCCCCTCCATTACAGCATTGGCCAAGTTGCCCGACGGCCGTTTGCTGGTGGGCACTGGCGGGGGGCTGGTTTACTACGACCACGCGCAGCGCAGCCTGAAAGCAGAAATGGAAGTGACGGCGGCCATCACCGACCTGGCCGTCAGCCCAGAAGGAGAAATCTTCGCTGCGTCTGCAGCTGACCTGGGTGGTGGCCTCTATATTCGCGATGACCTGGGCTGGCTGCACCTGACGACAGCCAACGGTCTACTCACCAACCGCCTGCGCACCTTGCTCCTGGATAGCGCCGGTACCCTTTGGGTCGGTGGCGGCTACTGGGGCAGCGGTGGTGGCCTGATGCGCTTTGTGCCAGAACGGCCGTAACGATAAGGGAAAAAATCATGAAACAGATACTCAGCTTATTCTTGCTTGTGCTATTCCTGGCGGCTTGTGGCGGCAGCCAGGCAGAACCAACGCCAACGGCCGTTCCGCCCACCAACACACCCGCGCCAACGGCCGTTCCCACCGCAACCATCGCGCCCACGGCAACGGCCGTACCCGACCTGACCGGCGACTTTGTACCCTTCAATGACGAATTTCAGGGCATTGCCCTCAAACACCCGGCCGATTGGGCCTCTCTCAGCTTCTTCTTTACCATCCTTGCCTCCAGCGAGGCACTCGTCGAGAACGCCCTGTCCGGCGAAACACCCGAAATCGGCAACGGCGCACTCCTGCTCATCATTGCCAGCGACACGGCCGAACTAGAGAGCGACGATCCCAAAGCCTTATTGAGCAACGCCACCGAAGAGTTCGAATTTGGTGGCAACCTGGAGATCATCAACCCTCTGACCGTTACGCGTACCAATGGCCAGGAAATTGCCACACTGGTGGCAAAAGGCGAAGCCGAAGGGCAGCAAATTGTCGTTCTCTACGCCGTTGTGCTCAACAAAGAGCTGGGGCGCGTCGCCATTGTTGCCGGCGTTACTGGTGCAATCGCGCAAGAACAGCAGTTGCCCATCATGCAGGCCATTGTCAGCACCATTGAAGTCGGCGCAGCGGGAGAGCTGAGTGACGACTTTGGGGGATTTTTTGAGCCTATGCCTGTGGCGCAAATTGAGCCGTTGCCCATTCTGCTGAACGAAACGGTCACGGGCGAACTGACAGGTTTCGACCCCATCTACTACTCCTTTACAGGCTTGCCGGCGCTGGCCTATGACGTTATCGTGAAGCCGTTGAATGATGACCTCGACCTCATTCTCGACCTGGTTGATGTGGATGGCGTCTCCCTGCTTGATATGCAGGTGGATGAGACATTCTATGGCGGCACAGAGATTATTCACGCCTTCCAACCAGCAGAGAGTGGTCTGTTCATAGTGATGGTGCGTGGTTTTGCTGGGGGCACAGGCGCGTTTGAACTTTTGCTGCGCGAGGCCGCAGACGAGTCAGAGTCACGGCTGCAAGGGCCGGGCAGCGAACTGCTGGCTACGGTCACGCTTGAATCGGAACAGGGCATTTTGTTCTACTTCATCGCCGCAGAAGGCAGCGAAATTGATTTCCTGGTCTCTCCATATGATGACCTGGACGTTGTTCTGGCAATTTATGGTGAGGATGAAAACCTGCTGAAGGAAGTAGACGACTCCTGGGGAGAAGAAAGCCTGGTTTTTATTGCGCCCAAGGCGGGCACGTATGCCCTGGAGGTGCGTGGTTATGCTGGCGCCAGTGGCACGTTTGACCTGAGCCTGGTAGCTTCGCCCGACGTCGTCTTAGACTTGTATGATGGGGACCTGGTGAATGGCTGGCTAGACGACAGTGGTAAGCGTGATTACGTAATTGCACTGGAGGCCGGTCAGGCGCTGGTGGTAACGGCCGAACCGGAGGCAGAGTTCGATCTGGTGATTGAGCTGCGTGATGAAAATGGGCAACGATTGCTGGATATGGACGATAGCCCGCGTGGCGGCACGGAAACGTTAATCTTTGCGGTTATGAGCAATGGTCTTTACACCATTCACATTCGCGGTTTTGCCGGTGCAGCGGGTGGCAAGTTCGTCATGAGCATCACAACTGACTAGGCCATAAGTTATCAGAACGTAACAGGAAACTGAGACACAGAGGACACAGAGAGCACGGCAAAAAACGAGGTCACTACGACCCGGTGCGCTCTGTGTTTCCTCTGTGCCCTCTGTGTTTCTGCGGGATGGTTACGAAAGTTTGCCCATGCCCAGACTATGGTGCATGCCTGATGTGGCGAGTGGGCAAGATGGCGGGCTGTTCTGCGGCGCTCTCGCTGATAAGGGGCAGGAAAAGGAAGTAGCGCACCGGTTCCAGCGCCACATCTTGCACCGCAATGCTGTTGATGGGAATGGTAACGGTCAGCGTTTGTGCATGATAGGACTCGGCCATTACTGTCATGGTATAGACGCCAGCCGGCAGGGTGATGGTGAAGTAGCCACTGAGATCGGTCATGATCACGGCCGTTGGCGTAATCGTCTGCCAGAGGGTAATGGTGGCATTGGCAATCGGGTTGGCGGTGAGCGCATCGCTGATCGTGCCGTTAAGCGTTCCCTGGTAAAGCAGCGCCTCTAGCTCAATGTCTTGTGTCAGCGGCGCACCGTAGACAATTTGCACCTGGCTGAGGGTGAGCGGATGATAGCCAACGGCCGTTGCCCGCAGCTCATACGTCCCGACCGGCAGCGTGGCCATGTAAGCGCCGCTGGCGTCTGTTGGCACGCTGTGCGTAACGGTCATCCCCTGCCAGAAGCCAATCTCCGCGTCGGCAATGGGGTCTTGCGTCACGGCGTCGCTGACCTGGCCATGAATGGCGCCATAGTACACCAGTGCCTCCAGCGCCACGTCCTCGGTCAGCACATCCCCTGCCGCAATTTGCACATTTTCCAATGTGGCGGCGTGATAGCCAACGGCCGTTGCCGCCAGATCATACACCCCTACTGGCAGCGTCAGCGTATAGTAACCGCTCGCATCCGTTTGTGTGCTGTAGGTGGTCGTTATCCCCTGCGAGAGGGTGATTTCCGCGCCGGCAATAGGCTCTTGCGTGACCACATCGGTAACAAACCCATGTACCCCACCCAGCGGCGGTTCACCCAGCACCACATTTTGCGTGATGGTAGCGTCATCGTTCACCTGGATGCCGCTAATGACGACGGGATCATATCCAGCTACGGTCACGGTTAGGGTATAGAGGCCGGCGGGCAGAGGGGCATTGTAACGGCCGTTTTCTCCCGTCGTGTAGCTGCGCGTGTGCTGTGCGCTTTGGAAGAGCAGGTGCGCCTGGGGAATAGGGGTGGAGTCGGCCGTTGTCACCTGCCCCTCCACCGTGCCCCACCAGGGCGTGCCCGCCAGATGGGCAAACGTGGCCACAGAAGCCCGCGTCATGTTCATGAAGTAGGTCAGATTCAGTGTACTGAGCCGGTCATTGACGGTGTGATAATAGGGGGTAAAGTCATCATAATCCTCAATGACCAGGATGGCGGTATAGTTGCGATCCCAAAAAGATTTATTATCGCTGTAATTGCCCAACCAGTTATTGATCAGCACATCTGGCTGTAAGTTCAAATTATATTCACCCACCACGTCGGCAAAAAGATATGCCAGATTTACCGAGTCTGGCAATGCGCTTCTGGCGTGTAAGTCTAGGATAGGCGCGCCGATGGCATCATACGCGATCATGTCCATGTTCAGCACGCCAATAATCTGTTCGTTGGCATTGTATGAGCGCTGGGCATAGGCGGCGCTGCCGTATAACCCCTGCTCCTCACCGGTCCACAGGGCAAAACGCAGCGTCACGTCCCACTGGTAGCGGCTGAGAATTTCGGCAGCAATGAGCACAGCGCTGCTGCCGCTGGCATTGTCGTCGGCGCCAGGGGCCAGCGGGCCACTGGGCATATCGTCCAGGTGGGCGCAGATAATGACGATTTGTTCCGGGTGGGTTTGCCCCGGTAGCGTGGCAATGACGTTGGGGTAGGTGCTGCCGTTCCAGACGTGATACTCCACGTCTAGCCCAAGCTGGGTGAAGCGTTCACCTGCGTATTGCGTGGCCTTCTGAATGGGCGTGCCGCTGTAGGTGTGACGCGTGGCAATGGTGTAGGACTGCCCCCCCACGGTTACTGGCCATTCGCCGCTGAGAGAGCCATTGGTTAGCCAGACGCGATCGATAGTGATTTCTGGCAGCATGGCTTGAATAATGGGGTCGGCGTCTACGTTGGGGGGGATAACGGTCGGTGTGTCGGGCAACCGCTGCGGAAGCAGGGAAAGGTGGGCAATATGCGCGCCAAGGGTGCTGAGCTGTTCAGCCTGGGCTGGCGTCGTTTGTAGCAGGTATTGATAGCCATCGTACAGCAGTACACGGCCGTATGCCGACCAGTCAGGTTGGGTACGGCCGTTGCCGGGCGCAACCAGAAAATACGTTTCCCCTTCCTCAATAGCCGTGTCCAGCAGGCGGTAAGGGGTGCCGCTGCGGGAGAGAGCCGCCTGTGTAGTTTTATCTGCGCCGGCGAGTAAATAAGCTCCGCTACGGTCGTGCAGGCGGGCATACACCTCCACGCCCTCAGGCTGCCACTTCTCGCCCACATCCACCGGTAATGGCAGATACACCAGCCCCTTCTCTGTCGGTAGTCCCGCCGCCGAGACAGAGGCAACCAGAACCAGCGCCACCAGCGCCGCTAAAAGCCATATTCGTGTTGTACGTTTCATGGGAGTTCCTTTTTGTGAAGAGATTTCATGAGCGGGGCGCATTGCCACAAGTGAAACCGTAACGCAGGTTACCAAACCTGCGCGCACCGGGTTAAGTTTGTCGTAACCGCTTCAGCGGGTAACCGGCTAAAGCCGTTACGACGAACCCCAAAAAGTTAGTTTGTGGAATTACCGGGCAAAATGTCAGTTTATGACCTTGCGCTGCATAGATTTGCGCCATATTATACCATACTGCTACAGGTGAAAACGATGAACCCTTTTACCCGCTTTCTCACGCAGTGGTCTGATGATAGCAACGGCCGTTTACGCACCTTCATCACTCACTGGGATGCGCTAGAGCGCATTGTCGTCCAGGTGTACCGGCAAAAGCTCACCCCGGAGGCCGCCGAAGCGGAGTATATGCGCGTCTGGCCCTGGTTGCGGCAGCATTATGGGGAATGGGCAGAGGTGTTACGGCCGTATTGGCAGCAAACCCGTGCTGCCGGGGCGCCTACCGCCACTGACCCCTTCCAACTCCTGCTGGACATCCCCTTCCCCCAGGCCATCCTGGGCGATTGGCGCGCCATGCAGCATCTACCCGCCGCCAGAGAGGCCATCAACCAATACCTGCTTCGTGAATGACCGCTGACGGCCGACCGCTTTAGCGGTCAACCGACTAAAGTCGGCACCACGAACGGGTATACACAGCTTTGTGAACCGGGCTCAAATCGAGAATTACTGGGTCAATCAGGCAAAAGTTGTTTTATCCATCTCAAGCGAGTAAACTACATAGAGAAATTTTTCCCAAAAGGGGGTGAACACACTGCCGAAAGTAGTTTTGCGTAACAACGAATCGCCAGAGCAAATGTTGCGCCGCTTCAACAAAGAAGTGGTAAAAAGCAAAGTGCTGGCTGATGTGCGCCGCAAACGCTGGTTTGTTTCAAAAAGCGAACTGCGTCGCATCGAAAAGAAAAAAGCAACTCGCCGTGCGCGCCGTGCACAAAGCACTGGCGAATAGCTCGTTTTGCCCCCTATTGCATCATGTTTGCTTCAAAGCCTGTTGCCCACTGGTAGCAGGCTTTTTGTTTTCTGGGATGTGTCACGCTTCAGTCCATCCTGCATCTAACCCCACAGAACGCAGCAAGAGGTTCAACCACAGGCAAAATCTGAACTTTTTACGATATTTTGGAGGATAAAATGGCTCTTTTAAGAGAAGATGATCGGCAACACCTGATTAACGAGTTTTCTGTGCTGACCAACCCTGTTAAACTCGTGGTTTTTACGCAGAAGTTGGAATGCCAATACTGCGCCGAAACGCGCATGATAGCCGAAGAAGTTGCCGCGCTTTCAGATAAAATTTCGCTGCAAGTGTACGACTTTGAGGCACACGCCGAGATAGCTGAGCAGTACGGCATAGACAAAATACCCGCCACCGTCATTATGCGCGGTGGCAATGACCCAAAAGATTATGGCATTCGCCTTTTTGGCATTCCCTCTGGTTATGAGTTTTCCACACTCATCGAGGATATTATGATGGTTTCGCGGGGAGATTCTGGCCTTTCGGCGGAAACAAAAGCCTGGGTAGCAGCCCTGAAAAAGCCGGTACACATGCAGGTCTTCATCACGCCTACCTGCCCATACTGCCCGCGCGCTGTCATTCTGGCGCATCAACTGGCGATGGAAAGCGACCTGATCCGCAGCGACATGGTCGAGGCGATTGAGTTTCCTCACCTTGCCAATAAGTACCACGTTCATGGTGTGCCGCGTACAGTCATCAATGAGCGTGTTCACATTGAGGGTGCAGCCCCAGAGCGAATGCTGTTGGGTAAGTTGAAGGAAGCTGTGGCGTGAGGCCATTGGTTACAAGTTAAGCAAGTTTATGTTTTGTCGTAGCGTGGTTTTCCAAACTGCGTATCGAACTGGAAGTGCGATTGACGAGGGAGAGTTCACCGGCGGCCGCCGACCACCCGTAGCACGGCCAGCTAGTCAATGGCCTGCGGTCAGCCGTCAGCGGTCAGGGCCTGCGGTCATTTTCGAAGGAGATGCATGATGGAATTGAGTTTGGGGCTGGGCCTGTCGAAGCTGGGTCTGGAAGCAGAAAACGACTATGATGTGATTATCATTGGCGGCGGACCGGCTGGCGCTTCGGCCGCCATCTACACAGCACGCTCGGAGCTGAAGACGCTGGTAATTGACAAAGGGCTAACGGCCGGGGCGCTGGGCATCACGGCCAAAATCAGCAACTATCCTGGCGTGCCCGGCCCCATTTCTGGGGCGGAGCTGGTAGAAATTATGCGCCAGCAAGCGGAATCTTTTGGCGCAATGTTTATCACCGATAAGGTGGTGGGGGTGGATATACATAGCACACCCAAAATGGTGATGGCTGGCACAGGGACATTTACAGCTAAAGCCATTATCCTGGCAACCGGTTCAATGGGGCGCACCAGCGTGGTTCCGGGCGAGGAGGTGCTGCTGGGGCGCGGTGTGAGTTATTGCGCGACCTGTGATGGCGCCTTTTTCCGTGACCAGACGGTGGCGGTAATCGGAAATAATGACGAGGCGCTGGAAGAGGCGCTGTTTTTGACCAAATATGCGGCGAAAATTTACCTGGTTGTGCCCACGCCAGAGTTAAAGGCGCGCGACTTTCTCGTCCACGAAGTGACGACGCATGAAAAAATCGAGGTGCTATTGGGCACACGCCTGAAAGAAATTGTGGGCACGGAGCTGGTGGAAGGCGTGCGCGTGCAGCCACGCGGTGGCGCGGAAGCGTTGCTGCCGGTTTCTGGTGCGTTTGTGTACCTGCAAGGAGGTAAGCCGATTACGGATTACCTGATGGAGCAGCTGCAAACAACGCCGGAGGGGTGTCTGGTTGTGGATAGTGAGATGCAAACGGCCGTTCCCGGTGTGTTTGCCGTAGGGGATTTACTCTGCACCCACATCAAGCAGGCGGTTATTGCCGCCGCTGATGGCGTGATTGCTGCCATTGCCGCTGACAAGTTCATTCACGGCCGTAAAAAGCTGCAAACAGACTGGCGCTGAGCAGCGTCACAATCAAGAGCAGGGCGCAAAGCCCTGCTCTTTTGTTTCTAAAGGCAACCAAGAAACCAGTTTCCTCTTGTGTTTTACCCTTATTTGTTGTTTACTCATAGGTGGTTGGCAACGGCCGTTTCCCGATGTCAGGCCGCGCCATTTTTGCCTTGTTTTGTATTATGGAGATGGTTTATGTTACAAAAATTCGTTGTATTTGTGTCTCTTTTCTTACTGACCTTGTTGTTGCCTATGGGGCTTCAGGGGCAGGAGCCAGCTGCCCCAGCCCCGCAGGAACTCTCGCTACCCACCGACCAGATCATCATTCACTTCAACGAAGCGGGCTTGATGCGCCACGTACAGGGCGTTGGCACAAACAGCCTGATGAGCACCCTGAGCGAAACAGCCGGTATGGCGCTGACCTATGTGCGCCCCATGAGTCTGGAAGCGCATCACGTGGTCAAGCTGCCTGCGCGCTTGCCCTACGCCGAAGTCGAAGCAATGACGGCGCGGCTCATGCAGCGGGATGATGTCGTATTTGCCGAGCCGGATGGCATCCGGCAGCACTTTGGCTCATTTAGCCGCCCGCCCCAGGCGCCGGACGGAGGTGGTGGGCGAGTCTATCTACCCTTTATTACCCGCCCCTTGCCCCCTTCAGACCCACTGCGTGGCCAACAGTGGCATTATGACTACGTGGCGGGCACGTCAGAAGGGATCAACCTGTTCAATGCCTGGACAATTTTTACCGGTTCGGCCAACATGATTGTGGCGGTCGTTGATACCGGCATTCGTCCCCATATAGATTTACAAGGGCGGTTGCTGCCAGGCTATGACTTCATTGGCGATGTGATGGTAGCGAACGACGGTAACGGTCGGGACGCGGATGCGTCTGACCCAGGCGACTGGATTACGCCTGCGGAAAATGCCAGCGGTTACTTCCAGGGCTGCCCCATAACGGATAGCTCCTGGCACGGCACGCACGTGGCGGGCACCATCGGCGCGGCCACGAACAATAACATTGGCGTCAGTGGCGTTGACCAGCACGCCAAAATTGTGCCCATCCGCGTGCTGGGCAAGTGCGGCGGTTACACCTCCGATATTGTGGACGGTACGCGTTGGGCGGCGGGCCTTTCAGTTCCTGGTGTGCCTGCTAACCCGTACCCGGCCAAAGTGGTCAACCTCAGCCTGGGTGGGCCTGGCGCCTGCTCCGCCGCCGAGCAGGCTGCTTTTACGCAGTTATGGAATATGGGGGTTGTACCGGTTGTGGCGGCCGGCAACAGCAACGCCAACGCGGCCAACTACACGCCCGGCAACTGCAACAACGTGATTACAGTTGCTGCCAACAATCGCAGCGGCGGGCGCGCTTACTACAGCAACTATGGCAGTGTGATTGAAATTGCCGGCCCGGGTGGGGCGCAAAATTCAGCCAACGATCCAAATGGCGTTCTCTCCACGCTCAATAGTGGTACAACTGTGCCGCAAAGCGACAACTATATCTTCTACCAGGGTACGAGCATGGCAGCCCCGCACGTGGCGGGGGTGGCGGCGCTGGTGTTGGGGCAAACCCCCAGCCTGACGCCAGCGCAGGTGCTGAGCCGGTTGCAAACCACAGCACGGCCGTTTCCTACCGGCAGCAGCTGCAACACTTCCATCTGTGGCGCGGGAATCGTAGATGCCTTCCGCGCCCTGGGGGGCAGCACACCACCGCCGCCACCACCACCACCACCACCACCACCACCGTCCAACCCCTTTACGAACCCCGGCTTTGAAAGCGGCGCTACAGCCTGGACACAATTCTCCTCAAACAACTATCCGCTGATCCTGAACAGTAGCCTGCCGGTGCCCCCGCATGGGGGAAGCTGGCTGGCCTGGCTTGGCGGGGCAAATAGCGAAGATTCCTATATCCAGCAGCAGATTACAGTGCCAACAAGCGGCACCTACCTTTCTTACTGGCACTGGATTGATTCTAATGATCTTTGCAGCTATGATTTTGCTTACGTAAAGGTAAATAACGTAACCGTACACACATATGATCTGTGTGCTGCAGCAGATACCGGCGGATGGGTGCAGAAAACGGTGAATCTTGCTTCTTACAGCAGCCAAACGGTGACGGTGCGCGTGCAGGTCATAACCGACAGTTCTCTTATTAGCAATCTATTTCTGGATGATTTTAGCTTCCAGGCGGTGCCCGCTGGGGCAGAAGAGTAAAAGGCGTATCTGGCCTGAAACGTAAAACGTGAAACGTGAGAAAAATGCGCACGTTTCACGTTTCATCTTCTGCCAGCCGGTCGATTTTGCCGCGCGTTACCTCCATACTTTCTTCTGCCTGGCGCAGCGACTTTTTGACCGCCTGCTCAGCTTTGTGGAAGGTAGCAAGAGCGGGGGGGCTGGTTGGTTGGGTTGGCTGGGTTGGCTGATTAGCGGCCTGGGTAGTCGGGGTCAAGCGGCGCAGCCCGGTGTCTATGGCGGCGATGAGTCGCCTGTCCAGTTCGAGAGCGGCCAAGCGATGTTTCCACTCTGGGCCAAATTCCAGCTCGATGCTTAGTAGCACTTCGCTTACGCCCTGCGCTACGGCCGTTTGCCATACTTCACCCGTTACTTCCCCTGCCTTTTTTGCCTTTTTTTTCCTCGCCTTTGCTTTCTTGCTTTTGCTCTGCGCGACAACAAATACGCTCTCATCTGCTGCGGCTGGCTCATCACGGCCGTTCCAGGGCAGCAAGGCGATCCGCTCTGTCGTTTGTAGACGCAGCGTCGTTTTGTGGTCTGTCAGATAGCTACTCAGGTGAGTGGCTTCTATGTCAACGGCCGTTGCTACAACAACGGTCGTTTCCTGCACGTCGCGTAACTTCAGCCGGTTTACAATTTGCTTACCCTCGGCTATCAGACTGAGCGGTGCATCCGTCGGCCAATACAAGAATAGGTCGCCCGTGCCACTGAGCCAATGCTCCCCCTGCGCCAGCCCACCCAGCAGATGAACGGCACCCTGCACTTGCGGCAGATGCAGCCCGCCGCCCAGGTTGCGCAGTCGCGCCGTGCCGCCTATGCGCGTCGCTTGCAGCGCGCCGCTTACGGTGCGCACGACCAGATCGCCCGCTATCTCCCCCAGCGCCACGTCCCCGTTAACAAACTGGATGCTCACGTCGCCCCCTGCCTGCTCAATGGTGACGTTGTGTGTGTTGCGCAGGGTGATATTGGCGGCAACGGCCGTTAACTTCAGCGCGCCATTTAACCCCTCTCCCTGCACCTGCCCGTCTACCTGTGCCACCTGGGTGTTGCCCACGTTGTGCAACGTCAGATTGCCGCCTACCACTTCCACGCCAATCAACCCGGCCACGTGTTTGATGGTCAGATTGCCGGCAATGCGGCCAATGGTTAGGCGGCTGTGTGGCGGCAGAAGCAGGGAAACGGCCGTTTTCGCCTCAATGCTTATCTCATCTGTCTGTGTCACGGCAGCGCGGTAGGCTGCGCCGCGCACTTCTACGCCCTGGCGCTGCCAGCTGCTAATCTGCACATCCCCAATGCATTGCGTCAGGCGCACGTGCGGCGTTTCACTCGTATCCAGTCGTTGTGTGTTCAAGATATCCTCCTTGGAAGATGACCGCAGACGGCTGACCGTAGACGGCAGACGGCGGACGGCGGGCGGCTGACCGCAAATGGCAGACCGCTGGCCGCAGACGGCTGATCAGCGAACCTGCGTGACGCTTTCACCCGTCGGGGCGTTTGAGATGCGACTATAGCATAGCGGAGCGCGCGCTTATTTGCCAGAAAAATCGGCGCCTGATTGGTTTTATTGACATAAACATAGTACAATGACCTGGATGGATACCAATACCGGGCAATCAGGAGAATTGGGCTGATGGCTGATTCCTTACCGCCTGAGGTGGGCATCTGGCGGCGTAAGGCGGTGCGCACGTTGCGCATTGCTTCCCCCTTGCTTTTTTTGTGCCTGGTGCTGCTTTTGTTGAATTGGCCATTTGCGTCGCCGCCAACCGGGTCCTTGCCGGTGGCAGAAACGGCCGTTGTTCCTCCTGTTTCCCTTGCCCCCGCCACGACGCCAATGGCCGTGCTGCCCCCCCTGACCCCACTGCCTACGGCAACGCCCACGCCTTTGCCTACCGCTACCCTGCCACCAGAGGCGCAAATTCGCCTGCTCGGCCCACCAGAAGACGCGCTCTTCCGCCCTGACGACAGCGTGGGGTTTTATTGGCGTTGGCCATTTCCCCTGGAAGAAGGGCGATTCTTTCGCGTTATTTTCCGCAGCGTGGCGGGAGAAGTGGCGCTTGGCGAGGTGGTTGAGGCAAATTTTGGGGAACTGTTTTTCCTGTCAGCGTCCGTTAGCCAGTTGGGGGAAACGGCCGTAAACGGCCAGTGGCAGGTACAGCTCATTGCTACTTCTGGTCAGGTTTTGCTCAGTAGCAAACCCCGCGCGCTGCGGATATTACGGCCGTAGTTAGACAAATGGGTTCTGAATCAAAACCCCGCCAAAGGTGTGGCAAATTTGCGTGTCGCGACATTGAGAAATTCCTGGATCACCTGCGTACTGATAACGCCATGGCCGTTTGCCAACGCATCCTGCACCAGCGCCAACGCGCGTGCCTGTTTTTGCGGTGCGTGGGAGGCAAAGGTGTAGACGAGGATGTTCGTATCTAGGAAAAAATCAGCGCTCATTCATTTCCTCGCGGCTAAATTGGCGCCCCGGCTGCGCATAGCTCATTTGCGACATCAACTGCCAAAATTCGTTTTCGCTTTGGGAACGCCCGGCATATTGTGCCAGCCAGCGGCGAAATTCCGCATTGAGCGTGGTGTTTTCGGCCGCCGCGCGCGCGGGCGCGCGGGCAATCAGCTCTTCTTCCGCACTCAGGGTGATATTTTTTAGCGTTGCCCAAAACCTCCCTGTAAAAAATTGTGTACACGACATTCAACGATCTGGCCAAACGGTTAAGTTGCAAAACATCCCCAGGGATTTGGGTAAAAGCAAAACGGCCGTTTACAAAAACGGCCGTCTCCCCGCTTTCTAATTCTCAATTCACAGTTCACAGTTCACAATTGATCATTCATTACTCCCCACTGTCAACACCACCGGTGCTTCCTCGCCCGACACCCGCGGATTGTAATAATCGTAGGCGCTGCTGGCGGGCGTTTGCGCCCGCAGTGGGAACTGCGCCGTCAGCCGGTAGCTGAAGCTCAGCGGCTTCTGCCCGCTCAGGTTGCCAATGTAAACGATGATTTGCCGCCCCGTCAGCTCATACCGCTCAATCGTCGCGCCGGTGTAATCGGCGCCAACCTGGTCATACTGCTGCACCGGCGCGCTCAGGTCTGATGCGTTCACGCTGAACCCCGGCGGAATCCCCAGGTCAATGATTGCCCAATCGGCACGGCCGTCTGGCTCATTGAGCTGCACCGTCACGTTCACGCGCACCGTGTCATCCACCTGTAGCTCCGTGCGGTCATACTGCACGGAAATGCTCACCAAATCTTGCCCTTCCAGCAGACCTGGGTAAACGGCCAGCTTGTCCCAGGGCAGGTAGTAGCTGCCCGCCACCTGGTACATCAGCTTGCCTTCTCCCTGCACGCTGATGCCCACCACGCTTTCGCCCAGGGGCACGTCATTAAAGCTCACCATCTGCACCACGTCAAAGTTCTCCGGCGTTACCGTCAGCGTGCGCGTCTGACCGCCATTCAGGGTGATGGTAACGCTGGCGTTCACGTTGTCGCTGCCCAGTTTGGCGCTGGCGATGAACGCCTGCAAGGAGAGAATGGTGGCCTGGGTGGTTTGCCAGTTGCCGAAGCTGTCTTTGTTTTGGATGAGGTAGAGCAGCCCTTTGTTGGCCAGCTCGGTGTAATTGCCGCTGTGGATGAAGGCCAGTGTGGCCAGCGCCGTCGTTTCCAGGTTGCCGGCGCTGCCGTAGCTGCCCATGAAGGTACGGCCGTCCATGCCCCAATACGCCGTTTCTCCTTCAAACTGCGCCAGGCTGGCCAGCCGCTGCAAAATGGGCTGCGCCTGCTGTGTGGCGTTGGCGGCGACAAAGGCGTTGGCGATCAGCGCCAGGGCGTAGGGGTCCGTCACGCCGCTTTGCTTTTCCGCCAGATAGCCCAGGCCGCGCTGGGTACGGCCGTCGTTAGCGTATCCCGTGCGCGCCAGGCTCCACACCACGTAGGCGGTGGTAATCGTGGTGTCGCTTTCCGGGCCAGAAATGAACGTGCCTTCCACCCAGCCCTGGCTGCCCCAGGAGCCATCGCTATTTTGCTGCGCCAGCAGCCATTCCGCTGTGCGCCTGATCAGCGCCGGGTCTACGTGGTACACCTGGCTCATGTCGTAAAACTCTTGTAGACCGTAGGCGGTCAGCAGCACTACCGCCGGCTCGTCGCCGAACAGCGAGAAGCCGCCGCCGCGCACCTCAAAGGTTGTCAGGCGCTGGTAGCCGATGTTGATGTAATCTTCGGCCTTGAACTGCACCTCCGGCGAAATCTGGCCGCTGCTTTTCAGGTAATCCAGCACCAACACGTTGGGGTAGGTGGCGCTAGAACTCTGCTCAAAGCAGCCGTTGGGCAGGCGCAAGATGGAGTCCAGCCCTTCAACCACCTGGCTGACCATGCCGGGGTAGATTTTCACCAGCACCTGTTGTGTGCCGGGGATGGCGTCGGGCGGGATGAAGAGCGCGGGCTGTGCCGTCACGCCCGGCTCTAGTGCGTCGGAGGCGGCAAAGCGCATCTCTTTGCCGTCGGGAAAGACGCGCACCTGCTTACGGATGGCGTCACTTTGTTCGCTGCCAATGGCGGTGATTTGAAACGGCCGTAAGCCAAACTCCAGCGCGCGAATGCGGAAGTAAACGACGGTGATGTCATTGGCCTTGATGCGGATTTCTTTTGTGGCTTCGTCTTGCAGCTCAAACCAGCTTTCCGGCTGCACCGTCAGCCGCACCGTCTGCGTGTTGGGCAGGTAGTTGAAGACCCCCACCGGCACGGCAATTTCGTCGCCCACGGTCAACGCCTGGGGCAGGTTCAGGTTGACGAAGAAGGGCTGGAAGACGCGCAGCGCGCCGGTGGCGCTGCCCAGCCGCCCATCTTGTGTGGAGGCCAGCGCCGTCAGCCGCCAGGTGGTGATGGAGTCGGCAATGGGCACCTCTACGCTCAAACGGCCGTTGGCATCGGTCACGCCGTCGGGCAGCCAGAACATTGTTTCGGGGAAGAATTGGCGCAAGCGGGGCGCGTCGCCGCCACCGATGCTTTGTTCCGCCGTTTGTGCCCCTTCGGCGAGGGGCGCGGCGGCGGACACGGCCGTTTCCATAACCACATTTCCCAACATGCGCACGTCGCCCGCATCTAGTGCGCCAGCGGCCCCGAATCCCCCTGTTTGCGACGCCAGCCCCAGCACGGGCAAAATCATCAGGCAGAGGGCGGCCAGAACGGCGGCAGCGGCCAGCAGGCGAAGCTTCTCGTGGGCAAAGGCGGCGGCGCGCAGCAAGAAAGCCAGGGGAATGAGCAGGATGAGGAAAGAGGCCATTACCAGCACCCCGTCTCCCGGATCAAACTCCGCCCACTGTGCCGCCCACGCCAGGGCAAACGCCAACAAAACAAACAGCCAAACCAGACCGGTACTCCAACGCAAGGCCCGGTCATCGCGCAACCAGGCGTAAACAGTCAACGCCAGAAAGCTGACCAGCCCCAACAACAGCAGGGCAATCAGCACCCCTTCGCCGCGCCAGCTTAGCCAATTGGCAAACTCATTTAGCAGCCCGACCATGCCCAGCAGGAGGAAGGCGACGATCACGCCTACGCTCCAGCCCAGGCTGCGCCAGAATTGCTGCTGCCGCCATAGGGAAACGGCCGTGATCCCCATCACCGCCAGGGGCACGAACAGCAGCAGGCCAAACAGCGCCGCGCTCAGGCCGCTAAAGTACCCTGCACGCTGTTCGCTGGCGCGCCGCAGGTTGTCGTCGCGTGAGTTGACGTTGAGGCTAAAGGCAACGTTTTGGGGGGCTGCTTCGGCTAAAGTGGCCTGTGCCGCCCCTTCTTCCGCCTGGCGCAGCAGGGGGTCATCTACCGGCACGCTTTGCAGCAGGTCGGGCACGGAGAAGCCGCGCAGTTGGTACCTGGGCTGGAGCAGTTCTGCTTCCAGCAGGAAGTACAGTTTGGCAAAGCCGGGGTCTTGCTCCGCCAGGGCAAAGACGGCTTCATCTACCACTGCCAGGCCAATAGCTGCCTGCGCCCCGGCACCGTCTTGTCCGACGGTGGTTATGTTGAGTACGGCTGTTTCCCCAGGGCGGTACTCTGCTTTATCCAGGGCAAAATCAAGCGCCAGGTCGTTGGCCTCATCCACCAGCACCAGGCGCGTGTCGTGCACGATGCTGCCGCTGCGCAAAATTTTGTAGGCGTGCAGCTGCAACGTGCCCACCATTTCCGGCGTCAGGTCAATGGCCAGTTCGGTACGGCCGTTGGCAATATCGGCAGCGCGGGTGCTGAGGGTTTGCCCTTCGCGGATAATGTCCAGGTAAACACTGCCACTTTGTGCCGATGTGAGCAGGGTCAGGTTCATCGTTTCGCCCACGCGGTAGATGGGGCGCTCTGGTCGCAGCAGCACACTCTCTTCCTGATATTCACCGCCAAAGAAGAAGGTGCGGCTGGTGCTGTTGCCTTGCGTATCGGTGGCGGTGATGGTCACCTGCTGGTAGGGGTCGCTGGGAGTGACGGGGATAATGGCCAGCCCGTAAGGACCGGTCTCGGCGGAAATGGTTTGGCCAGCGTTGGCGAAGTTGGCGCGTAACTGCGTTTCGGCAGGGGTACCATTTGGGTAGCTGGTGAGCACGTAGAGGAAATTCTCCACCCCAGGGCGAAAGAGGCCCGCTTCGGGGATTGCTTCGATGATGAGCGTATTTTCTGTCACGGGCAGGCTCAACCCCTTGCTTTCGGTGTGGTTGGTCTGATCGGTAACGCTGGCTTGCAGGTAAAACGTGCCCAGCCCGCCTTCTAAATCGCTGCCCACAATGTAGCCGGGTAGGGTGAACTCAAATGGGTAAACGCCTTCTGCATCGGTTGTGCCTTGCAGGGCAAAGGCGTCCTGGCGGGCAAAGTCGAAGGTAAAGCCTTCCAGGACGACCTGGCTTTCGTTAACCGGTTTGCCGAAGAAGTAAACGGCCGTTAGCGTGCCGCGCACCACTTCGCCGGGCCGGTAATAGCTCTTTTCTGTGTTGAGGGTGATGTCGAACTGCGGCAGCACGTACTGCTCCACCGTCACCGTCTTTTCCGAGGCGGTATTGCCTAGCCGCGCCGTAATCTTATATGCGCCGCTGTTCACCTCGTTGGCAAGCTGAAAGTCAACGGCCGTTACACCAAAATCGCTCGTGGTCAGGGTCTGGCGAAAGACAGTGTTGCCCTTGCCATCGGCAATGGCAATTTCCAACGGCTGCGCGGCCGCAGGAGTCAAGTCAAAAGTACTGAGAGCCAGGGCGCGCAGGTGAATGATTTGTCCCGGCTGGTAGAGAGGCTTATCACTGCTGAGGAAAATGCGGTACTCCCGTTCCAGGGTGACAGAGCGCTCCAGCCGATCGCGCCCCAGCGCAGAACTGGTCTCCACGATGAGCGTATAATCACTCTGGCTGCTATCAGGCACAGTAAAGTGCACATCGGCGGAACCGCTGGCATTGGTCTGGCCCGTGTACACCAGTTCAGCGCGGCCACCGCTGGCTGGTTGCAGGCTAACTTTGATCGTGGCGTTGGCCAGCGGCGCACCATCACCGCTGTTGCGCGTGACCACGCGCAGGGCGGCCTGGCTGCCGGGGACGAGCTTGTTTTGACCAAAAATGAGGGTTTCGTGCTGGCGCAGATTATTGGGCAGGTTAGCGTAGTAGGCGGAAAGCGCCGTCAGCGTGCCAACAAGCAACAGCAGGGCGAAGGCAATACCAAAGCGGATGCGATTGTTGCGGGACATGGGTCACTCCTTCTTTGCAGGTAGTTTCATTGTACAGGTAAAGACGCTGCACTTGAAAGAGAGGTTCCCTTTTTGTGATGTGGAGTGGCGCGGCCAATGTCCAAATTGGTATGGTCAACTTTGGCGCCTCCTTGATCTGGTGGCGGGATCACTTTACGGCGCAAGCAAGCGTACCCACCAGGGGCGTTTCCGCCTCTAGTGGGATAGAATAGAGCACGAGATGAAGAGCATTCCCAGTAATTCTAAATGTAGAAAATGCCAATGAATCAGCCAAAGGCTGCACACTGCCCCGCTACTCTTTTCCGCTTGTTTATGTCAGCTCATTTATTTGTCAAACAAGAAGAAGGCAACACCTCTTTTTCGCTATCAATCATGGGCAGTTTTTAGCAGAATCGCTCCTATTTTTGTGTAATGTGATATTGTCAAATGATTTAGGTAGGTAGGTATCATGAAGGTTCGCATGCAGACACAACTTGGGTTATTAATGTTCCTGGCCTTGCTTGCTGGACTTATCCTTGCCGCGTGGGATGGGCGTGTGTATCCGCAGCCGTTGCACGTGGCCAATGCGATCTATGATGCAACAAGCACTCCTGTGCAAGACTGGCCGCAGCTCGGTCGGGACGCACAGCGTAGCAACTACACCCCGTTGCAAGTTGACCCACCGTATTGCTACATCTGGAAGTGGTACGAGGCGCCTTTCGCTCGAAGACCTGCGCCTGGGGGTGGGAGTGACGTACCGCGTGCTGGAAAGGATGATGTGAAAACCAACTTTTAGGTTTTCTCGAAAGTTTGCTCAGCGTAATATATCGTATAATAACATCGTGAACGCTGACGAAATTCGCGCTCTGATTTTCTCAGAATTGACTGCGTTGGGTTTTCAACTCAATGAGCAAGGAGAAATTCTTGTCTCTTTTGCCTCAAAAGAAGACGCAAAACGCCTGCACCGTCCGGCACGGGAAGAATTTTTAGGCAAAAATCTAGATTGGATTCAGCGCAATTTTAGAAAGTATGGGGGATATTTTGCGGACGGCAAAGACATCATCCCTCATCAAATCAATCCGATTCTTGTTCAAGTTCAAGACGCTTGGCACAGCGACTTGTTTCGTATGGCGCGGTTTTATTGGTCTATTCCCTATTCACATGGTTTTGGCCGCAGATTGCGATTTTTGATTCTCGATTCAAACAATGGGAAATTGATAGGTATTTTCGGTCTGCAATCTCCGCCTATCACCTTCCCAGCGCGGGATAGATTGTTTGCATACCCTTCAGGTCAGAAGGAAGTCCTTGTCAATCAGACGATGGATATTTTCACGTTAGGCGCGTTGCCGCCCTACAACCGTTTGCTTGGGGGAAAATTGGTCGCAATGGCCGTCTGCGCGAATGAAGTGCGAAGTGCTTACCGATTGCTTTATAGCGGGCGCGTTACAGAAATGGAAAAGCGCGTTTTACCCGCTCATTTAGTAGCGCTCACGACCACCAGCGCCTTTGGACGAAGTTCAATTTATAATCGCTTAAAGTACAAAGGGACATTGCTCGCCGAATCTCTAGGCTTTACCAACGGCTACGGAAATTTCCACTTGCAAAGATTGTATCCATTGTTCAAGGAATACCTGGAGTCTATCGGCATAGAGACCAAAGGCGGGTACGGCACCGGCCCCAAGCGTTCCTGGCAACTGATGCGCCTGGCGCTTGACCATTTGGGCATTTCTGCCGACTTGCTCAAGCATGGCATTCAGCGTGAAGCCTTTCTTTTTCGCCTGGTTGACAATCTGGACGAATACATGCAAGGGGAAAGCCAAAATCCCCTCTATAAAAATTTGCCCTTTGCAGATTTGGCTGCTTATTGGAAAGAGCGTTATCTCTTGCCGCGCTCTGAACGTGTAGACGGTTGGCATCATTGGGACAGGCTGGAAGTTCTCAAAGACATGACCATGTTCAATCAAGCCGAATATGACCGAAGCAAATAACACTCCCTTTGCCGAATTGCCCGCCGCGCTGGTGGATGAAGTGCTGACACAAACCAAAGATGTCAGTCAGCGATTGCTTTCCGCGTTTGGCGACTTAAAAGCCAAGAAAGAAACCTGGCGCGCCGCACTCTCCCAAGAAGGCTTGATTCAAAAGCAGGCTGCTCTGCTTTTGTTCAATACTCCCACAACCTGCGGCGTGGATGGAAGCATGGCCATTGAACGTCTGCTGGCGTTAGATTTGGTAGCAGTCGGCGCGGTAGCGGTCGAAGGGCTTACGCCGCCATCAGAAACGCGCTTTTGGCCTGAGCCGCGCCATCTGGTGTACGTTAATACGGAAATCCATCACGCCGATACTGGCTCGGTGTTGCGCGGCATCATGGCGGGCAATGAAATGCAATTAGCAAAGGATGCCCCCCACGAAGTTGTTTTTCTGGATGGCTCGCTAACCACGCCGACCATCTTTTTCAACCAGGCATTGAACAAAGTAGCCGAAGCGCCTCACTTACGGGTGAGCAAATATCTACTCGAACACATCCTGCCTTACCTGGAAGCCTATCGCGTCATTTTACAATCCACCCGTTCTGACCATTTTTGGGTGGCCATGCCCAAATATACGACCAAACGCGAAGTGGGCGAATTGGCGGGCTGGCACAGCGCCTATGAAGATAGGGGAATTTTGAGTCTGGTCATGGAGCCAGGCGAATATACTCGTCCCATGTCATTGACTGCGCCCGAAAATCCCTGGCACATCAACCTTTCCCCACTCAAGGAAGGCAAGGAACAAGCAAAAAAGGTGGTGGACGACATCACCAAACTCCTGAATGGAGTTAAAGTCATCTACTATCGGCCTGTTCAATGGTGGCCAGCCCTGCGTTTAGAATTGGCGCAATCCATTGCAGAAAATCCGTCCCGTTTGAGTATTGTTCTCAAAGGAATTGAACATCAATGTCAGGCAACGGCCATCATGGAACCGTTTCCACTTTATATGGCTGACCGCATGGTCAAACATCTGGCGCGTTCTATCCCTGTCTTTCGTCAAATCGCTAGCCAAAACCTGGCCGAAAACTACGATGGCGATATTGGCGAAGTTTTCATGAGTCTGCATGGCTATCGTACAGAAACAGGAGCATAAAACATGGCATTGGAGCAACTGGTCGCCAAAGCCGAGCGCATCGGCGTAATTGGGTCACCCTCATCAACCAACGAACTGGCGCTTGACATCATGGCGAGCGCAGTGAACAAGAAACTGGTCGGTGAACTGGCCTTTTTCCCATATAGCCAGGACGCTTACACCAATTACGCGCTGGGACAAATTACCGAAATTACCCTGCGAAACATCTGGCATGAAGACCCAACCATGCGAAGCTTGATTCGTCAGCGCGGACGGGTAGAGTCCATCAGCGAACGGCAAGATACGCACCAGGGGCAGATGATTATCAGCGCCGTGTTTGCCAACGAGAACGGCAACTATCGCCCCAGTATTCTCGGCACTGTCCCGGCGACCGGCACGCCGATTTATCTTGCCGATGATGAGATTTTGAAAGAATTACTCTCGCCCTATCAATCACAGTTGTTCTATCTTGGTCATGTGTACGGCTCCAAGCCCAAGTTGCCGCTGTGGTTCAAGCATTTTGATACCGGTCCAGATGGAGCGGGCGAAGCCTATCATCTTGGTATCTTTGGTAAAACAGGCTCTGGCAAATCGGTGCTGGCAAAGATGATTTTGCTGGCTTACATGCGCCACAAGAGAATGGGTTTATTTGTGCTTGACCCGCAAGGAGAGTTCTCGCTCGATTTGCAAAATACACAGTCCCAGCCTACCATGGGGCGAATTTTGCACCCCGCACTAGTCAAAGGAATAGGCAGAACCGTTGAAGTCTATAACTTGGACAAATTCTGCCTGGACTCATGGGAATTGTTCACAGAGTTGCTCACTGAATTTGGATTCTTTTTTGATTTGGGTATCAAAGCAGCCGATTATCAAAACGTTGCCGCCGCTTATTTAACCGACTACTTCCGAGAGAGTAGAAAACATAAACTGTCAGCGATTGATGATGATGCGCTGATTGCGGCGTTGGAACATTTACACAAAAATGTTCATCGCATTTATAGCGGCGGGGCGGGCATCGAACGAGTACAAGGATTTATCCAAGAAGCTATTCAAAAATCAAAAGACGGTCAGTATGTTGCCCTCAAAGAGAAATGGCATAATGTCGCAAAATTCTTCGCTGAAACGGGTGGAAAAAGTTCAATCGAAGCGATTGTCAAAAAAGCCTTAACGTTGGGTAGCAGCAGCCGTCCCGTGATTGTGGTTGACCTGTCCAAGCGACCAAGCGGGATTTCAACGGGCGTTTGGGATGAAAAAATCAAACCGCTGCTGATAGACGCTTTTCTGGGCGTTCTCATTCGAGAGGCCGAATACGCTTATCAGGACGAAAAAAGCCTCAATACTTTAGTTGTACTGGACGAAGCCCATCGCTTTGCGCCACAAGAACGGGACAATAACGAACGCAAGCAGCGTATCAAGCGCAACCTGGTAGACGCTGTTCGCACCACGCGCAAATATGGTTTAGGTTGGATGTTCTTAAGTCAAACTCTGTCCAGTCTGGATAACGAAATCGTCCAACAATTGCGGATTTCATTCTTTGGTTTTGGTTTGAGCATGGGAACGGAGTTCAGAAAGTTGCAGGAGTTGGTCGGCGGCAAAGGGGAATACCTGAAACTCTATCAACAATTCCGCGACCCTCACTCCTCTTTTGACACAGCCAGCCGAGAATATTCCTTTATGACCATCGGTCCCGTCTCGCCGCTCTCGTTTGCGGGGACGCCCCTGTTCTTCAACGCTTTTAGCGATGTAGATGAATTTATCAAGTCAAATGGTTTGACAATCCAAAGCAAAATGTTCTAAAAATTTGCTCATCTTGCTCCCCCACACGTACCATGCGGCACAGCGGCTGTGGGCGTATAATCGCCCGCAAGGAGACCGCCATGCGACAAACGCTCGTCCTCCTTACGCTCCTCTCCCTCCTCTCTGCCTGCCAGCCTGCCCCGACCGAAACCTTGCCCGTCCCACCCCCAACGGACATCCCCGTCCGCGCGCCGACCGAAATTCCGCCGTCTCCGCCGCCGGATGCCGCTCCCCTCACCGTCACCTACGCCCCCTCCGCCGCCGACTTCCCCAACCCGGAGCGCGGCTTTTACGAAGGCGCGGAATTGGGCGAAAACGACCTGAGCTGGTATCCCGCCGAGACCGGCAACCATCTGCTGCATCTCTACGCCCGCCTCGATGACTTCCGCCGCCGCGACCTGACCCCCAAAGATCTTGCCGTACTCGAAGATTTTTTCACCCTGGCGCGGCAGGCGGGAGTCAAAGTCATCCTCCGTTTTTCCTACAATTTTGGCGAAACCTATCCCCTGCCCGCGCCCGATGCCTCGCTGGAGCAGGCGCTGCGGCACATCGAGCAACTCGCGCCCGTTCTGGAAGCCAACAAAGACGTCATTGCCTGGTTTGAAGCCGGCTTCATCGGCGCCTGGGGCGAGTGGCACACCTCCGCCAGCCGCTTGGATACGCCCGAAAACAAAGCCATCATCCGCGATGCGCTCTACCGCTATTTTCCGCAAGACCGCTTCATTCTCTTTCGATACCCCGGCGATTTCACCCGCTGGTATCCGCAGCCACTGAGCGAAGCGCAGGCCTTTAACGGTTCAGACCAGGCGCGCACGGGGCATCACAACGACTGTTTCCTCGCCAGCGACGACGATTGGGGGACGTATTACGACTACGACGGCTCGCTCCAAATCGAAGCGTGGAAGACCTACCTCGCCGCGATGACGCGCTTCGCCCCGATGAGCGGCGAGACCTGCAACCCCAACCCGCCCCGCTCCGACTGTCCCACCGCTCTGGCCGAACTGGAACGCCTGCACTGGACGGCGCTCAACGAAGCCTATCATCTCGATGTGATTCAGGGCTGGAAAGACCAGGGCTGCTACGCCGAAATCCGTCGGCGGCTGGGGTATCGTCTCAGCCTGCTGGAAGCCTCCTTTCCGAGACAAGTCCGCCCCGGCAGGGACCTGACCCTGCATGTTCGCCTGCAAAACACCGGCTTTGCCTCCCCGCTGCTGCCGCGCCCAGTGTACCTTATTCTGGTAGGACAAGATAATATCTTGTCCTACCCCATCCCTGCCGACCCGCGCCGCTGGCAGCCGGGCGAACACGACCTGACCGCTTCCATCACCCTGCCCGTCAGCCTGTCCGCAGGCACATATCAACTCGCCCTGTGGCTGCCCGACCCCTCCCCCCGCCTGCAAAACGACCCGCGCTATGCGATTCGGTTCGCCAATGAAGGCGTTTGGGACGCCGAACACGGCTGGAATCTGCTGGGCAGCCTCACCGTGAGCGAGTGAGACGGAAGGTTACTGCCTACCCGTTGCAATACAAAACAGGATGGAAGGATAAAAGGACAGTCCAAAACGAGCCGTTATCCTTACATCCTTTTATTCTGTTAAACCTGAGTCGAGTTCATCCAGGCCGACCATAGGTCGGCGGTACGTTTGGTTGCGGCTGGAAGCCGCGCTATGGAGATTGCCCTCTGGAGAACACCCCATGAATCGCCTGCTGCCCCTTCTCTTGCTTCTCTCCCTCCTCTCCGCCTGCCTGCCCCCGCCGGGGGGCGCGCCTGCAAACCCCGCCTACCCGACTAACGCCTATCCAACTCCCGACTATTCGACAAACGACTATTTGACTTCCTCCCCCGACAAATGGTCTCTCTGGAGGGGCGGCACGCAACTGCGCGGGGCGAACCTCTGGCAGCGCGTCCGCGTCCCTGACCTGGACGGCGACCTGCTCGGCGAGGGCTACATCGGCCCGCCCTACGTCCAATCCGACTTTGACCGGCTGGCGGCGGCAGGCGCCAACTACGTCAATCTCTCCATCCCCGGCTTGTTCAGCGAGCGCCCGCCCTACGTCCTCGATGAAGGCGCGCAGGCCAACCTCGATTCGCTGCTGGAGATGGCCGGGCGCGCCGGGCTGTTTGCGGTCATCTCCTTCCGCACCGGGCCGGGGCGCAGCGACTTCACCTTCTACCGCGACGGCGCCGGCGACTGGTTCGACCCGGACCTGCTCCTCGAAGCCGTCTGGACGGAGCAAGCCGCGCAGGACGCCTGGGTCGAGATGTGGCGCACCACCGCCGAACGCTATCGCGGCCATCCCGTTGTTGTCGGCTATGACCTGATGGTGGAGCCGAATGCCGATGAAGTCATGCTCGACCTGTACGACCCGGCCGAGTTCTACCCGCGCTACGCCGGCACGCTCTACGACTGGAATCAACTCTACCCGCGCCTGGTGGCCGCCATCCGCAGCGTGGACGGCGAAACGCCCATCCTGGTCAACCCGATGGGCTGGGGCAGCGT
>CALEAD010000050.1 GCA_937943625.1 uncultured Anaerolineae bacterium
GAGGATTCTCATTGCCACGAATGATGCTTACCTTCTCTGCCACGAATTGCACGAATTCACACTGATTTTCTTTTTGCGCCACGAATTACACGAATTGGCACTAATTGTTTTTTATTCGTGATAATTCGTGAAATTCGTGGCGAAACCTCGGGCTGGCATCGTCCTCGCGCCATTGCCGCTCGCCTACGGAAAACGGCTTGATCCGACTGTCCGTATACGCCCGCAAGGTCCACAGCAGATCCACTCGCGCCCGATCATACGGCCCATCGAACTCGGGCGTCACGACCAACACGTCGATATCGCTATCAGGTCGCGCGTCGCCGCGGGCATAGACCCCAAATAAGATCGCCTGCTCCGCAATACAGACTCATTGTGAAACTACTCAACGGCAGCTGACTGGACGCCAGATTGTTCTAACCTGCCGGCTCATCTTTCAGCTTCTCCTGATAGGCCTGCACCTTATCGTACAAGCTGGCTACAGTCTCTGTCCCGAATTGATCATCCCGCCATGCCAGATATTGGCTATAGCTTATTTGCCAACCAGCCCAAAAACGGGCGACTTTCGCAGGATTGAGGTGTTGCACCAACACGTAGGCCGCTTCGCGTAACACCTCGCCTTCCCCCATCACCTTCACTGTCATCTCTCGCCTCCAAATTCCACCTCTATAAACTCGGTAGGGGTACAGACATATAAGATGCCTTCCATGCGCCTGTAATGCTTGATGAGGCGATCATCGCAAGTGATGAAGTAATCGCAATGCGCCATTTCCGCACAGGCGACATGCAGCGCATCCAGCGCCTTGAATCCTTCCTGCTCCAGAACCTGCGCCCGCTCTCTAACTGACGAGTCAACCAACCGATTTTCTTGTGCTAGCGCTGCACACCGCATAACCCAAGTGCGCGCCAGCGCATCTAGATGCAGGCTGGTTTCGTAACCCACCACCGTTGATGTTACCAATGTAACGGCACGGTTTTCGATCATTTGTAGAATAACCGAAAACGCCAGGGTCTCCAACCAGACGCGCGGTTGCGTTTGGTCATCGAAAGGCCTGTTATATACGCAAGTGTCCAGGTAAATTCGCTTAACACCAGCAACCATTTTTGTTTCTTACGATGCAATCTCCTGCACCATAGCGTGCGATGCGATCACCTGCCATTGCTGTTCGCCCACCGGAAGCGGCTCGATGCGATTGTCCGTATACGCCCGCAAGGTCCACAGTAGATCCACCCGCGCACGGTCATACGGCCCAGCGAACTCAGGTCTCCACCGACTCCCACTCCTCACGCGTCACATCCGCCTGGCGCAACAAACGCGCGAGCAGGTCAACACCAATGTCTTCTCGATGCGGATTGGGCAGAATCAAGCGCCGCGTGCCGCGTAGCATAAACTCGTGTCGCCCCCCAACGAACGGACCATCGAATCCAAGCAACCGCAAGCGCCGCACCAATTCTCGGCGCGCCACAGGTGCAAGTCGCGCCACTACGTCGTGACCTTTTCGGGCAGGCGCAGACTGACCGTGCCAACGGCTGGAATCGGCAGCCCTTTGGCAATGCTAAAGAAAAGCCAGTCCTCGAGCGCGTCGGCTAAATTACGACGGCACTCTTCCAGGGTCTTGCCTGTTGCCCACACGCCGTCCAGGCCAGGAATCTCGCCATAGTACGGTTCTGGGTCTTGGATAATTTCATAATGCGCGCGCTCAAGCGCCTGTTGCAGATATTCTGTCAGCATGACCATTTACTCCAAAACTTGAACTTCAAGCACTTTCCACTGCCAGTTGCGCATTGTCCACGCATGATCGCCATCGCGCAAGGGCGAAGTCCTGCTCGGCCTCTTTCAAGAAACCAACTGCGAGCGCAATCCGGCAGTCTACATCCCTAGACGCACTCACGATCCCCCTCCCAGGTCACTTCCCATTCTGCCCTGGGAAGCGATGGGAATATCCACATCCAGGTCCCAGCCAGATAGCGACGCTGCAGGCCGGCGCTCTCCAACGCACGCATGACTTTGCTCCTCAGACTCTGGAAATACTCCCGCCCGTACAGACTGATTCCATCCGTGCAAACGTCCACCAGCAAGGGCGTGAGCGCCCCCTGCAGTTCTTGCGGCGTCTTGGCAACGATCGCGACCCTTTCTGGGATGCGCAACAATTCCGGCAACAACGGCTTCATCACCTCGCGCTGGCGCGCCAGAGGGTCTCGGGGCAAATCCGCGATCACAACGAAGAGATCATGGTCGCTATCAGGGCGCGCTTCCTCGCGGCTGCGCGAACCAAACAGAACGATCATCTTCAGACGCTCGCCGAAATGTCTGACCAGGGTTTGGACCAACACATCATAGCCTGTTTGCTCGTTCATGGCCGCCGTCCACCCAAGTACCTCGGTAATTGTATTCGTGCCAATTCGTGAAATTCGTGGCCAGATCTTATTTCACCACGCGCTGGTGTTGGAGTGATTCGGCGCCGAAATTGAGCAAGATGGCCAACCGGAAGTCAGTCGCCGTCAGATCATTGAGCGCCTGGGTTCGTGTTTCGCGTCCATTCCTCAGCCGACTTCAGGCAGGAATCATCTCGGCGGGCGAAGCCACGAGCGTCACCTCAAATTGCAATTTGTGGTGCAATACCTCAGAAGCATCCAGCACTTCGATGCCGATCAGCTTACCCTGCCCGTCAAAATCGGCATGCACACCAGGCGTCACGGTCTCTGTCTTCGCCGCTTTCGTCCCTGCAGGCCCTAGCCAAATATATAACAGGTCCCGCAACGAGTCATATTCGATCTTCATTTCGATTTACCCTCGCGAAAAATGGTCCCCATAACGAGCCTTCGTCGTCAGTAAGACAATTCCTGCATCGGTCACCTTATAGTACACCGTCACTTCCTTCTCCTGGTAGAATCGCCCTTCCCATTCCGCTGCATAGTCAAACACCATGACTTTCCCTGCTGTGCCAGGCTTGACATCACTGGCTTCCCAGCCGTGGTTGAGCGTCTCTTCCAGCTCTTCCACGGTGACGCCACGCTGATACATGCGCGCCAAAAGGTGCGGGTGCAAGTCAGACGAGCTAATACGCATCTCACCCAACCCTCTGCCGTCTGATCAGCGCCGTCTGCTGCGCGTGCGACCCCGAACCTACCTCCAGGTTCACGTCCGGCTTGGGCATCTCCAGTTCATCAAAGAAGACCTGGGACATGTTGGCGTCGTAGTGCTAGCCCGTGTGAACGAGGATCTGCTCGAAGACGGCAGGATGTCGCGCCATCTCATGCATGATCGGCGCGATCTTCATGAAGTTGGGACGGGCGCCTACGACATGGAGGATGCGTTTCATGGAAGTTGCACACTTTGTCGCGCTATCTAAACCTGGTGAACGAGCCAACTGGTTGCAGGTATCCATCACGGAAGCAGCAGGCGTCCAATGGCAAGCCAATCATATACGTCATGACTTTTGTCACCACAACCACGCAGTCGGCGTTTGCCAGCGCCTGGCCGAGGTCCGGTTCGCTGCGCAGTCCGTGCCCGTCGAGATGCTCTCTTGGGATTGGGCATTAAAAAGACGCTCAAAACTGAAAGACGAGATGAGTTCGCATAGAACCCGTTCTTCTCGCCTTCTAGTTGTGGACGCATTATTATAGGCGAGCCTGGTTATTGATCAAATTCACCGATTTGCCGCTCCGCGATACCAATCCACCGTGCGGCGCAGGCCGTTGGCAAAGGAAGTTTGCGCGGTAAAGCCGAACAGGTCGCGGGCGCGCGTCGTGTCCAGCTTGCGCCGCGGCTGGCCGTTGGGTTTGCTGGTATCCCAGCGAATCTCGCCTGTAAAACCGGTCACCTGGGCGATCGTCTCCAGCAGCTCGCGGATGCTGATCTCAAAGGCGCTGCCGATGTTCACTGGCTGGCTGTCGTTGTAACGCTCCGCCGCCAGTAAAATACCCTCGGCGGCATCTTCGACGTAGAGAAATTCGCGCGTGGGTGAGCCATCGCCCCAGGCTACAATGTGGTCATCGCCGCGCGCTTTCGCCTCCAGGCATTTGCGAATTAGCGCCGGAATGACGTGGCTGGTCTCCAGATCGAAGTTGTCGCCGGGGCCGTAGAGGTTCACCGGCAGCAGGAAGATAGAATTCCAGCCGTACTGTGCACGGTAGGTCTGGCTCTGCACTAGCATCATCTTTTTGGCCAGGCCGTAGGGGGCGTTGGTCTCTTCCGGGTAGCCGTTCCACAAATCCTCCTCGCGGAAGGGGATGGGGGCATACTTGGGATAGGCGCAGACGGTGCCAATGGCCACAAACTTGGGCACACCGTGCAGGTAGCTTTCGTGCATGAGCTGCACGCCCATCATCAGGTTGTCGTAGAAGAAGGTAGCCGGGTTGGCACGGTTGGCGCCAATGCCACCCACGCGGGCAGCCAGGTGGATGACCATGTCGATTTTAGATTGCGGATTTGGGATTGCGGATTGGGGCGCGAAGTCGGCAAAGAGCTGGCGGATGGCGTCGAGCCGGGTCAGGTCGTAGGCGGCGCTGCGGGGAACGATCACTTCAGCGGCGCCACGCGCGCGCAGTTTCTGCACAATGAAGGAGCCGAGGAAGCCGGCGCCACCGGTGACGATGACGCGTCTGTCGCGCCAGAAGGTGTGGCTGTCGGGCCAGGTTTGGGTGTCGGACATAGAATTACCTCAAGATATGGGTTGCATCAGGCGTATATTAATCTTTTTCTATCCGAATTTGACCTGTATTATTCGCTAAATTCTTGCAAAATCCGGTGGTAGAAAAGCTCATCCAGCCACACGCCAGCTTCGATAAGCCGATCCAATTCACGCCTTATCGAAATGAGCAAACCTCTTTCTCGTGCCTCGATTAACACACCGATAGTTCCTGTGACTGGCAACGATTTTTGCCGGGCAATCTGTCTCCCTTCCAGATCATCAAGAATAACCAGCCCGGCTTGTAGTTCCATAGCCAAGGCGATTGCCTCTTCTTCACCAGGGCCAAGGTTAAAAGATGCCTAGTTCAAATAGTGAGGAGTAGCCTGCCGTTTTGAAAAAACACCTGTTTCGATAAGTGCCTGGATTTGTTGAACTTCATTCCCTGGTTTTGTGTGCAGTTCTTGCCAAACTGATTCAGGAACGACAATCTGACTGTAAAGATGTGGTAATAGGTTGAGTTGCCCAATCTTTCCTAGAAGCACAAGTGGGCTGGTGTTTACAACAACAATCACGTAGCTTTCTCGGCACGAGTACGCGCTTCGCGAACCTCTCGATCTAATTCTTCCAGTGAATAATTAAATATGGAGATTCGATTTTTGCCTAGCGTCTCTAAAAATTCATAACGACTTAAACCAGCTAACTCGGCGGCGCGGCCAGAAGAGATATGTCTAAGTTCATACATGCGCGCCGCAACTAGAAGCCTGATTTGGCGCTCAAACGCTGCTGGACTTTGCCCCATCGCTGCCGGTAAATCATCTGGGTATGGAATTTCTAATATGCGCATCATGCCTAAAACCTGCTCCTTTTGCTTCTTACCCATACAATGGCATCTGGAATAGTCGGGGATCTATTTCCCCATAACCGCTACTACAACCCGGCGAAGTTTGCATGGTTAGCATTTCATCCTGGTTTCGCTATTTTTCTACCTTGCGCTTCATGGTAGCAATGCCCTTCCATCTAATTTCATTATAGCAGATTGTGGCAGGTGATTGATTTGGGGTATGTATAACCCCATACCGTTCCCGATCCTATGCTGTTCTTTACCCACTACCCGCTTCCCTAAACCAAGCCACCATCTGGCGCAGACCCGCAGCAAAAGGTACCTGGGCTCAGATAGTTTGGGGGGTGAACGGCCGTTGCACCTATAGCTGACCCTGGCGCAGCACAGTTTGCACCAATGATTCCGCTAAGCGGAATCCTGCCTTTTCCCGTAATTCAGTAACCACTTCTGCTATTGGTTTTGGCAACTCACCGGCTTTTTCTGCACGCAACAAAACCCCCAGTACACCTGTTACTGGTAAATTCAACGATTTGGCAATCCGCCGTGCTTCGCGTTCATCCAGCAATATCCGGCTGGCGCCCATTTCCACTGCTAAAACAATGGCTTCTGCTTCTCCTTGGTGTGCTTATTTGCAACCAGCCATCCTCAATTGCCTGGCGGATAGCCGGAGAACCCGGCAATTCTTCGTCCAGGTGCAACTCCTGTTTTACAGCCTCAGGCAACCAAACCTGGCTGAATTGTTGCCGCAACAGGTGCAAATAGCCGATGATTGCCAGGTTTAGAACAGGTGACGTGTTACTCACCACGGGCATACGCCAGATCGTCCTCTAATTCCGCCTCGCCATAATGGCGTGCAATCCCTCGCTGGCCCAAAATCTGGCTGAACTCATATTTGCTCAATCCAGCCAATTCTCTTGCTTTGCCAAAAGACAAAGCGTCCTGGGCATAGAGTGCCAGGGCCAATTCAAGCAACATCTCTTCACGTAAACGTTTTTCTGGCAGGCGAATGGCCTGCACAATGGAATCCGGGATGGCTAATGACAAACTCATCGTTACATCTCCTCGAGATGTTTACCTGCACCAACATGCCGGCAATCAGGATGCTGTTCAATGGAGTATACCACAGTAAAATGGTGTGCAGCGGCACGGCCATTCTTGAGGGAGGGCTGCAATTTAAACAGCAACGGCCGTTGCCTACAACCCTACTACCCTCCCGCGCGTTGCCATACCGGCCATGGCGTTGCGCGTGTCCACAATCAGCCGCGACTCTCTGGCTACCAGGTTCCAGTCAATGAGACGATGATTGGTGACGATGACCACACAGTCGGCGGCCTGCAGTTCCACGGCCGTCAGCTCTACCCGCGGCGTATCCAGCCCTTCGTAAGCCAGGTCCATCACGTACGGATCGTGAAACACCACGTCGGCTCCTCTTTCGCCCAGCAAATGGATCACGTCTAGCGCCGGGCTTTCGCGCACGTCGCCAATGTTCGGCTTGTACGCCACCCCCAGCACCAAAATGCGGCTGCCGTTGATGGCCTTGCGCTCCCCGTTGAGGGCGTCAGCCACCTTGCCAATCACATATTCTGGCATGTGGCTGTTGATTTCTGAAGCCAGCTCGATGAAGCGAGCATTGTAATTTACCGTCTTCAGCTTCCAGCTCAGGTAGTGGGGGTCCAGGGGGATACAGTGGCCGCCAACGCCCGGCCCCGGCGTAAACTTCATGAAGCCATAAGGCTTGGTGGCGGCCGCTTCCACCACTTCCCACACGTCTAGCCCCAGCTTGTCGCACATCACCGCCACTTCGTTGACCAGGGCGATGTTTACAGCGCGGAAGGTGTTCTCCAGCAGCTTCACCATTTCTGCAGCGGCCGTACTGGAAACGGGCACAGGGCGTTCCACGACCTGGCCATAGAGTGCCAGGGTTACTTCCAGGCAATCTGGCGTCACGCCACCAAAAACCTTGGGCGTATTGAGCATGTTGTAATCGGTACGGCCGGGGTCTACACGCTCCGGCGAAAAGGCGAGAAAAAACTCGCGCCCCACCCGGTCACCATTATCAGACAGGCGCGGCAAAATAATTTCCTCGGTGGTGCCGGGGTAGGTGGTGCTTTCCAGGACAATGAGCTTGCCGGTGCCGCCGGCGTGGGCGACGATGCTGTCCGCGGCGCTGATGATGTAAGAAATGTCGGGGTCTTTGGTCTTGCGCAGCGGCGTGGGCACGCAAATGGAGATGGCGTCTACGTTAGCGAGATCGGCGTAATCGGTGGTGGCACGCAGCAGCCCCTGGGCAACCAGGGGGGTCAGCTCGGCATCAGGCACGTCTTCCACGTAGCTGCGCCCGGCGTTCAGCATGGCTACCTTTTCGGCTACGATGTCGAGGCCAATGACGTGAAAGCCGCGCTGGGCAAAAGCAACGGCCAAAGGTAGGCCCACGTAGCCCATACCCACAATGCCAACAGTGGCTTCTTTTTGCTGAAATTTTTGGATGAGGGTTTCTTTTCTATTCATTATGTTTACTCTTCAGGTGCTCCCTATGAGCGGGGCGCACTACGATAAATGAAAATGGAACCCAGGTTACCAAACCTGCATCTGCCAACCAGGTTTGGCAACCTGGGTTACACAGGCAGACGGCCGTCGGCAGTTCACCGTCGGCGGTCATGTTCCGAGGAGTTGGCCAGTTGGTTGGAGCAATGCTCCGCCCTTCCGACATCGGAGTGGATGTTGTATGTGAGTGGCTAAACGGCCGTCTTGCCGCCGCAAAGCCTTATGATATGCAACACGAAGCCCGTAAACCGCTTGGCAGAGGTGTTTTCAGAGAGTCGTCACTCGCAGACACTTGGCTACAAGGTGGGAATTACTGTCTACACTTACGGACAACTATTCACCATTGACGGTTTACGGGCGCTGACCATCCTATAATTTAATGGATTTAACTTCAGACAGCCTATAGTACTTTTGGCCGATGTTTTCTAGCGCACTTTGACGATTTGATCCGCGTGCAGCTTAAGTGGCTGCGGGTACTTGCTAAGAAAGCTCAGCAGCACCTGCACGCGCTCCTTGCCCGGCAGGCGCAGATCGAAAATTGCCTCATAGCCGGCAAAAGGACCTTCGACAATGCGTACCCGTTCTCCTGGTTGGAAAGGTTCTTGCTGCGCCAACGAAAGTTCCGCCAGGCGCACGCGCAATTCGTTTACCACGTTATCGGGCACCGCGGTTGGTTCATCGCCAAAGCGCACCAACCCGACGACACCTGGCAGCCAGCTAAAGGCATTCTGCCCCAGCACGTCCAGGTCGGCCTGCACGAACAGGTAACCGGGGAAATACGGCCGTATTTTGGCTGCGCGCGGGTTTACCGGCTTTACGCGCACCGCGGGAAAAAAGAGCGTCACGCGCTGTGCCACAAGCTGCTGGTATACAAACCGCTCTTTCTTTGCCTTTGTGCGCAGCACGTACCACTTTAGCGTGCTCATCACTCACTCTTCCATTTGAGGGTCTGGCATGGCGCTCTGCGCTGCTTTGCCGTCACCTCCATGCGTTTTTTGCCAATGACAATGCGCCTGCGCGAGATAAGAGACGGCCAACGCGGCTGCCAGCGTAATCGCCGCCTGTGCCGCCAGCACGCCTACCGATTGCTCCAGTTGATTATAAAATAACTCGAAACCGGTCAGCGCGCAAAAAAAGCCAATGCTCATTTGCCAGGTATCGCGCCCCAGGGTCATTTGCAACAACCCTACGCCCATCAGCAAAAAAACTGCGCCGTTCACGTGCGCCAGTGGCTCACGGATCCCGGGCAAGAAAAAAGCTGGCTGCTGACCCAACCAAATGGCCAGCAGTGCCACTAACAGGGCAGCCAGAGTGCGCCATGCCCACGTATTCGCCGGCAACCATCGCCTCAGGTGTGGTGCGGCGCGCAAGCGCAGCCCTGGTTGCCCCGCAGTCGTCGCCGACATCTGCTGCACGCGCCGCGCCGTCAGGTACAGCATCAGGCAGACAAAGAGGCCGGTTAGCAGCTTGACAAAAGCCAGGTGTGGCAGCAGCACGTCGGCAAAAAGCAGGCCAGTTAGCAGATAGTGAGCAAGCATTGCGAACAACGTCAGGCGCCACTCTTGCAATACGAGGATGATAAAGCCCAGCAGGGCCAATGCATATAACGTGGGCGCTCCCCGAAGTGGCTGCATGGTTTGCAACCAGTCAAAAATAGTTGGCAGTGTTCCTGTCATCACAGTTGATAAATTGTAGCCCGACACAGAGGGACAGGCAAAGGCATGGCATTCGGGCTATAATGGGGTGAGGATAGAGTTGCGTGGTGAAGGAAGCTACCACGGGATGATGTGTATGAAATTGAGATTGCTTTTGTTGTTATTGCTGTTCGCGCTACTGGCTGGCTGTGGTCCGGGGCCAGATACGGCCATCCCCACGCTGTTTCCAGTGGCAGAATTGCCAACCGACTCACCCTCCCCATCTGCGGCGCTGCCACCCACAAGAGATCTGCGTACACCTACACCCGCAACCGCTACGGCCGTTTTGCCCACTCCTGTCGCTGCTGCCAATACGCCCTCGCCCGAACCGGTGGAGGCGCGGCTGAACCTCAGTTCACCGGGGCATGGCGCTGTTCTGGTGCTCGATAGCAACATTGTGGCGCGCGGGCTGGCGCAGGTGGGCACAACGCACATCATTTCCGTGACGCTGGTTAGTGCCAACGGCCGTTTCCTCAGCGGCGCCGTCGCAAATGTAAATGCCGTAGGCTGGGAAGCGGGGCTATACGTGCCCCCAAACGTGGGCGGTGCGGCGACACTGCATGTCCGCGTGCTGGACAGCAACGGCAACACGCTGGCGCAAGACAGCGCCGCCGTCACTCTGGCGCTGGATGCCAGCAGCAGCAGCCGGTACCTGGCGCTTTACAACCCGGTAGAAGGAGATACGGCCGTTGCCGGCCACTACCTCCTCTTCGATGGCCGCGCTCAGCAGCCCGTTGGCAACCGCCTGACCATTTCCGTATGGGTAGATGAATGCCAGAACCAGGCCGCCAGTTTCACCTTCAACGTCAGCGGCAGCGGCTACTGGCAGGGTCAGCTTGGGCTACCCAACAACCTCACCGGACCTGCCTGCGCCATCGCCTCCTTTGGCAACAGCGGCGAAGAAACCTGGCGCGAGGTGCAGGTGCCAATCAATATTCTCGCCCCCAGCGCCGATATCGCTGCCCAGGTAACCATCCTGAATCCTGCTCCTGGCAGTATTCATCTTTCCGGTCAGAGCATCTACGTCTCCGGCATGGTGTTCAATGCCAACACCGTGCAGATCACCATTCTGTTGGAGAATGGGCGCGTGATAGCCGAGCGCACCACCATGCCAGACAGCCAGGGGGCATGGGAGACAGAGCTGCTGCTGCCCTTTGACGTTGTCGGTGCAGCGGAAATTTTGGTCAACGCGCGCAGCGGCGCCGGCATCTTACAGGCAGAAACATCCAGGCTCATTTTGATTAACCCTGGTCCTACAGTTACACCGGAGTCATGATGAAAAAACCGCGCATTCCTACTCCTACTCTCCCGGCTCCCAGCGGCGGCGCGGCACTGTTTTGGGCGAGCGTGTTATTGCTGGCTGGCCTTTTGCTGTTGCGAACAAATGAAACGCGCAATACACTGGCCACTACCGCCAGCCACAGCCTGGCAATTGATGGCAGCCAGCCCGCCAATAGCCTGGAGGGGAACTTCGTCAGCGTCACCGGCTGGCTGACCAGCCCCGGCACGCTGGGCGACGACCCCTTTTTGCGCGCAGGAGATTATGTGTTCCTGGAGCGGCGTGTGGAAATGTATGCCTGGGTAGAGCAGGAACCCAGTACGATTCTCTTTTTCAATGAGCCGGAAAGCCGCTATCGGCTGGCCTGGACCAGCACGCCCCAATATGCCAGTGAATTTGCGGTGCCGGCGGGGCATGAAAATCCGCTGCTGTTTATTGCGCCGCTGACGCTGATGGCGGATGAGGTTTACGTGGGGCGATACGCGCTGGAACCGGCGCGCCTGGTCTGGCCCGACCGGTATACGCTGCCGCTAAATGCCGAAAATGTCATTGCCGGTAATTACCTGGTAATGCCTGAGTTTATTTACCTGGGCACGGGCACGCCCGAGGCGCCGCACCTGGGAGACGTGCGCATCAGCTATGGCGTGGTGTACGAAAATGTGCTGGCTACGGTGCTGGGGAAATTGGGCAACGGCCGTGTTCATCCCTACTTTGCCGGTGAAGCCGGCCTGTATCATCTGCTGGAAGGGGAGCGCGAGCAGGCATTGGCACAACTGCAACAAGCAGATCAGCTCTGGCGCTGGCTGTTTCGCGGTGGTGGCGTCTTGAGCATTTGGGGCAGCCTGCTGCTCCTGGTGGCGCCGATGCGCCAGCTTCTCACGTTTCTGCCGCTGCTGGGGCGGCTGAGCAGCCGCGTGCTGGGCTTGCTGGCGCTGCTGCCGGCGCTAGTGCTGGGAATCAACACTGGTTTTCTCACCGGGTTTGCGCACAATTTCTGGGCGGCCGTTTTGCTGGGGCTGATGTTGGTAGCCGCCATGATTGTCGCCTGGAAACGTTGGCGGGGTAGTCGCTAAGCATATCCCTTGAAAATGATCGCCGACGGCCGACCGCTGAGGGCTGATTTGCGTGGCATTTTCATTCCTGCGGGTGCGCTCAGGCATAAGGTCTCCTGGGAAAATGACCACTGACGGCGGACCGTTGACCGCCGGACGCCGTCGGCTGGCCGCCGACGACTAACCTGCGTTCCCTTTTCGTCTATCGTGGTGTACCCTGCTCATGGGGAACTCCTTCGTAAGTGAACGCCAACGACAGGCCGCAGCGCAGCAGTCCACCCAATGTCCACGCCCGCATCATGGCTCGGAAACGGCTGTTTTCCTGCTTTCCTGGTGCAGGCTGGTGAGCAGCCCCAGGGTCAACCAGAATAGCAGGCCGGGTTTGGCACCAAGCGCAATAGCATCGGTCAGGCCATACAAGTGTAGCGCCACCACACCGCTATAGAGCCCAATGGCGGCAGGCCGCAAAGCAGCATTCTGGCGCATCATCTGCCACGTCATTCCCCCCGCCAACAGCAAAAAGCCGAGGTAAACGATCAAGCCTGGCACCCCCACATCTAGTGCTGTCTGCAAAAAGATGTTATGCGCATGGGCAATGTCGTAATTGGCAGCAATGGCAATCGGGTAAAGGCGAAACGCGACGCGGCGAAAAGCACCTAAGCCTGTACCGGTAAGGGGGAAATCACCAACGGTCGTCAGGCCCCAACGCCACACCTCCAAGCGAAAGTTGATGGTCACCAAAGAGCCAACCAAAGTGGGCTGGGTCAGGTCCTGCCAGAGATTCTGCCAGCGCTGCAGAGCAACGAGAAGCAGCGCCAGGCCCAGGGAAAGTAAAATCAGGAGCAGGCTCCAACCTACAACGCAGCGTTTTTTGCCAGGGGGCAAGGCCAGGTACCACAGCGCCAGCAACACAAGCACCCCTGCCAAAGCGCCCATCCAGCCGCTGCGAGACTGGGTCAGCACCAGCAGGAGTACCAGGGAGCATGTTAGCAAGCACAACCCCCACCAGGAGGCCCAATTTCGCGGCGGGAACTGCCCGATAAGCAGGGAAACCGGCAGCAGCATGAAGCTGAGCAGGGTGCCGGCCATCTGGTTGGCATGGGTGCCCAGCGGCTGGGATTCAGGCAAAGTGATGAGCTGGCCCGGCAGCCAGCGCATTAGACCAGAAAGGAGGGGGATTTTGTCAAACCAGTTAACGCTGAAAAAGGCCACAAAGGTGAAAGCCAGGCCGGTAAGCAGAAAGGCAGCCAGGGCAGCTTTGAGCCGGGTCGCGTCGCAAATGAACAGGCTCAGGTAACGCCATGCGGCAAAGCCAAGCAGCAGGCCAGTCGCTTTGGGAAAGGTTAAATCAGGATCGGCCGTTACCAAAATGGCAATTCCCACCCATACCCACCAGATGAGCCAGAGGGTGTTTAGGGGGGTGCGGGGCAGCCACTGGCGGCGCCCCACAGGCCAGAGCCAACTGGCTAGCAGGAGCAACAAGGCGAAAAAAGTCCCCACGCTGGCGGCCGTGGGGAAGAGTAAAAACGGGGCGCAAACCAGGAGAAGGAGGGTTTCGAAAATGGCGCGGCGCCCTGTTAGCAGCGGTTGCAGACGCTCAATAGGCACCTTTGCCTCGCAAAACGACGAAGGGAGTTTTAATGAGAATGTAGAGGTCCATCCATAAGGAGTAGTTTTGAATGTAGTAGAGGTCATCTTCGGTGTGCAGATGCATCGGTTTATTGGAACGGCCGTTGACCTGCCACCAGCCAGTCATCCCCTGGGGGACAGCCAGGCGCTTATACTGCCACGGTTCATAGCGATCTACTAGCCAGGGTAACTCTGGCCGTGGGCCAACCAGACTCATATCACCACACAACACGTTTAGGAGTTGGGGCAGTTCGTCCAGGCTGGTGCACCGTAAAAAGCAACCGATGCGCGTGACGCGCGGATCCTCTGCTTGTTTGTGAATGAGGTCACCATTGCCGTTTATGTAATTCACCTGGGCTTGCAGCTTTTCTGCACCGACAACCATCGTGCGAAATTTATACATATGGAAAAGACGGCCGTTTTCCCCCACCCGCTTTTGGCGAAAGAGAACAGGCCCGGGTGTGTCCAGCTTGATCAGCACAGCAATAAACACCATGACCGGCAGCATGAACAGTAAAAGGGGCAACGCCAGGCTCAGGTCAAATATCCGCTTTACCAGGCGCTGTACATCGTTCAGCGCTGGATCGCGCAGGTTGATCATGGGCAACCCGCCAAAATCCTCTACCGTGGCGCGGTAAAGTGCCAAACTAAAGTGATCCGGCACGACACGCACTTGCACAGGCAAATCGTGCAGCGACAATACCAGCCTGTTCACCTGGACATAGGCGCGCTGGGGCAGAGCAATCACCACGTCACTGATATTGCTCTGCTGGATCACCTGCCGCGCTTCGACCAGGCGACCTAAAATGGGCAAATTTGTGGACCCATCATCATCCAGATAACCAACCAGACGCAGGCCCATCCGGTTGTTTTCCTGAATCATGCGTCCGACGCGCCGCCCCACTTCTCCCGTGCCCACAATCAGCACATGGCGTTCGACAGCCGGCACGCGCCACCATTTGCGGCACAGCCGCACGAACGACCGCCAGGCCAGCGAAAGCAACAGGTTGATCATCACAAACAAGAAGAAAAACCAGCGCGAAAAGTCACGGTCGGTGATGTACAAAAACCCGGCAAAAACCAGCGCAGCCAGGGCGGTGGCTAGGGTGACACTTTGCAGTTCGTCTACGATTTTGTAAATATGGCGGGGGTCATAAACGCCTAGCAGCAAAAAGGCAGAAACCCATATCGTGAGTATGACCAGATAAAGCCAGGGGGAAAGGTGTGTCTGATCGAGAGGGCGCACAAAGTCGAGCTGCCAGAACTGCGGCCAGACACGCAGGCGGGACGCAAAAAAGAGAGCCGTCAAAACAGCCCCCACATCCGTCATGATAGAGAATATGGCGTAATTAGCGCGAAAACGGCGAAGCACTTCCGCTCCTCCTTACCGGCTCACCTTTTCAGCAAACAACAATCACAGAGGCACAGCACAGAAATTTTTCTGCGCACGCCTCTCCGTTTTCCACACTCTTGACGATTCTATCTAGACAGTGTTAACGACAATGGAAATATAACGAAAGTCCAAGAGAGCAACAGGCACCAAAAACAGTATATTCGATATGATAAGGTTTAACTTGGGCAATTATAGCCCGCACAGACGCACAGGCAACCGAAATCAAATCGCTACAGCAACTCTCGCAGAAAAAGCCCATGAATCAGCCAAAGGCGGTACATTGCCCGGCCACTCTTTTCTGTTTGTTTGTGTCAGGTAAATGAGCTGACAAATGAGTGACCCCATCTCCCAACCCCCTTCCCCCGGTGGGGGAGGGCAGGGGTGGGGCAGTAATTCTAAATGTAGAAAAAAGCCCATGGGGCGTTAATCAGGCGTGTGGCATGAGTCCCAATCGCTGCTTGAAGACGCGCCAGAGAAAGAGGGGGTTGCCAAGGAGGTAACGTTTCCACAAACGGCGCGGCTCAATGAGCAGGCGGCCAAGCCATTCCAGGCCGTTGTCGGTCATCCATTGGGGGGCGCGTCGCAGTTCGCCGGAGACGTAGTCGAAGACGGCGCCGCCGGTCATAATGACGGGCACATTGAGATCATCTATGTTCTGGCTGAGCCATTTTTCTTGCAAGGGCATGCCAAAGCCTACAATTAGGATGTGGGGTTGGGATTGATTGATATGGTCGATCACGGCCGTATTTTCCGCACTCCCCTTTTCCTTATTAAAATAACCATGTTGGATACCGGCAAAACGGAGTCGGGGATGTTTTGCCTGCATTTGCTGCGCCGCCTTGGCGGCAATACCCGGCTTTGCCCCCAGGAAAAAGAGGGCGAACTCATTCTGCTCGCACAGTTCAGCCAGATCCCAGGCAAAGTCGGCCCAGGTCATGCGCGGGGGCGTGTCTATCCCCAAAAGCCTGGCCCCCAGGCGCACGCCGGCGCCATCCAGGCGCACGATGTCGGCGCGGTTGAAGAAGTCGCGTAGCCATGGGTTTTCATAGGCCAGATTGAAGGCATGCACGTTACCAGACAGGATCACCGTTTTTTGTCCGGTTTGAATGTGGTTGTGAATGGCCGTTAACAATTCGGCCCGATCGCATAAAGTCAGGGGGATCCCCAATAGCTTAATCGCTGGCAACCTGTTCATGAGCTACCCAGCCACCATATACCACAAAGGATTTGGTTAAACCGAACACCTTTTCTTCATACAAATGGGCTTGCGGAAACAAAGCGCGCAGCTCTTGCCGTTTGAGCAAGCGAATTTGGCCTACTGCAGCACGGGCGCGGTTTCTATCAGGCACACGCTGGCGCCAGCCTAAGTTAAAGTGGCTGTGTAACCAGGCCCGCATCTCTAAAGGAAGCCATTGAAAGCCCACGAACAAGAAATGTGGCTCAATGGGGAAAAAATAGTTGGGCGTTTGCACGAAGTAACGCCGCCCGACCCGTTGTACCTCTTGGGCCATCCTTTGCTGTTGTGCCCATGCGCCCACATGCTCAATCACCGAGTTGGAAAAGACGACCTCAAACTGCCCATCGGCAAACTGCGTCATCTGGGTCGCGTCTCCGGTTACGCTGACAAAGTTGGGGTAAGAAACGTCCGGCGCATCAACGTTGAGCAATGTCACCACTATGTCTGGCTCTTGGGCAAAGCCCATCACTTCCCAAAAACGTTGTTGTCCGCCAACATCTAAAATGGTCAGGGGGCGCGGGACGCTGCTTAACAGTTGCCGGAACAGGGCGAACCGTTTGCGTCTCATGTGGGCCGCCAGTGAATCGGAACGGCCGTTGTCATAAATAGGGCGTAGGAAGGAATTCATTTTCTGTTTTATGGTCTTGACTCAATTGCATGATGGCTTGTTTTCGTGGGCAGGAGCTGTTCATAAAGGGAAATATAGGCGGCCACACTTTTGTCCACAGAAAAATCTTCGATTACACGCTGTCTACCCGCCTGGCGCAAAGAATCAGCCAGACCAGGGTCTTGGAGCACAGTGATCGCTGCTTGCGCCAGCGCCGCTGCGTTGCCCGCCGGAACCAGGATGCCATTTTGCCCATTGGTGATGATTTCCCGACAGCTGCCTAAATCATTAGCAACGACGGGCACACCAGCGGCCAGCGCTTCTAACAAGACATTGGGCAATCCTTCGTACAGGGATGGCAAAATAAAAAGTTGGCTAATGGCTAACAACTGAGGAATGTCCTGGCGCACTCCCAGCAAATGGACGTAGCTCTCTAGCCCGGCAGCGTTAATTTGTTGCGTCAGGGTCGCTTGTAAGTCACCTTCGCCAACAAGTAGAAAATGGGCGTCAGGAATTGCTTCACGGATGGTGGGGACGGCTTCTAACAAGTAGCGGTGCCCTTTTTGGGGAAAAAGGTGGGCAACGGTAAGAATGATGGGGTTTGTCTGCCCAATGCCCAAGTTTTGCCGTAGTTGTTGCTTTTGCTCAGGGGTAAGGGTGCAATCGTATCTGCCGGCATCTATGCCGCTGTATATGGTGTGCAATTTGGCGGCTTGAATACCTTGCCCAATGCAGAATTGGCGCGTCTCCTCGGAAACGGTACTCATTTTGTGTACGAAAAAGGAGTTGGCAACAAGGCGGTCAGAGGTCAACAGCCATTGGGGACGGCCGTGTAGCAAACTGCGCTGGGAAGATACGCGCAGGGGAACCCGTGCCAGCCAAGCAATGGGGGGGCCAATGATGTTGCTGTAGTGGGTGAAAGTTTGTACGACATCGGGGCGGGTCTGGCACATGAGGCGGTAGAGGCGGTAAAGGCCGCGCAGGGTGGCAAGGATAGTGGCAATGGGGTGATAACGGCCGTTTCCCCCCTTCATCCGCAAGTTAATAATCTCTAAACCATACTGCGCCTCAAACAGCGGCACATAGTTGGCGATGTCATACATCGTCACCACAGTGACCGCATGACCCGCCTCTTTGAGACCGCGCGCCAGCGTGAGCATCGCTTTTTGTGCGCCACCAGCGGCCATTTGCGTGTTGAGTAATAAGACCTTCATGATCGTGTGGAAGAGTTGCTTTGCTGTAGCGCCATCCACGTTTGCGTGGCCACATTGCGCCAGTTAGCCTGGGTTTCCACGTGTTTACGGCCGTTTTCTCCCAACCGCCTGGCATATACCTCATCTCGCAAAAGCGCCTTGAGCGCCTCGGCCACGCCAACCACATCATCCGGCTCCACCAGCAAACCGGTGACACCATCCTCTACGGCATCCACCACGCCGCCATGCCGGCCGGCCACCACTGGGCGCGCACACGCCGAAGCCTCCAGCAGCGCAATGCCAAACCCCTCAACCTGAATCCCTTCCTGGCGACTGAGCAAAACATACACATCGCACGCTGCGTATAAGGCCGCTTTCTCTGCATCGGGCACAAATCCGGTAAAAACGACCTTTTGCGTCAGGTCAAGCTGTTGTACCAATTGGCGCAGCTTAGCCTCATTCTCCCCTTTTCCGGCAATCACATAGATAGCGTTGGGGTGCGCGGCGAAGACAGATGGTAAGGCTTGCAAAACCACATCATGCCCTTTGCGCGCCGTTAAGCGCGCCAAGGTCAAAATCACCTGCTTCCCCTGAAGCCCATAGCGGCTTTTCACCTCAGCAATTTCCGCAGCAGTCGCCCGCCACTTATCCGGGTCAGCCCCCAACGGGACGACCTTTATTTTACCCTCGTCAACGCCAAATTGACAGAGAAGCTCCTTTGTGTAATGGCTAATGCTCAGCACAACGCTGGCCTGCCTGAATACATAGCCGGCCAGCCATTGGCTAACCCTGTTGGCCCTGGCAATAAATATCTCTGTGCCATACGCGCTCACGGCATAGGGAATACGCAACAGCCTGGATATCAGCCATATCACCAGACCCGGGCGCCAATCGGAAGCAAGCAACAGCCTTGGCTTGCACTCGGCAGCCACGCTCAAAGTGGTGATGAACCGGTGCCAATGGCGAAACAGGCCAACTTGATACTCCTCGGCCCGCACCACGCGAAAGTTTAGCCCCTGATCAAAGGCTACGTTTTGCGCGTTTCTTCTGGCGGCCACCACGACGGTTTTATGGCCAAGCTGATTGAGCGCGTTGGCCAATTCAAAGCTATAGGTCGCCACGCCCCCACCAATGGGCAAAAACTCATTGGTGAGAAAAAGCAGGTCACATGGGAGTTCCGGGGGCGCAGTTTCCTGATTCGTATCCATCAACTCTCCTTCTGCGCAAGCAACACATCGGCAAACTGACGGGCAATAGATTCCCAAGAAAATTGCATACTCAAAACTCTAGCTGCATTGCCCAAACGGCGGCGCTTTTCAGAAGAGGTTGCCAAATCTAGCAGGGCCTGGAAAAGTGCGTTCGTGTCTCCCAAGGGCGTTAGCTCCACATTTTCCCCGCTGACAAAAATGGCTGGCGTGGCCGGCCCTTTGGTGGAAAGGGTGGGCAAGCCGTGCGCCATCCCCGCTAAGGCGGAGGTTCTTCTGGTTGTCAGGCCATCTTTGTAGGGCACGGCATAAATGTCGGAGGCGAAAAGATAGTCGCTCACTTCATCCACCGGGCAATCATGCACCCAGATAAGGTGGCTTTCTAGCCCTTCTTGTGCCACCAGGCTTTTGATTGTTGCCAGATATGGATGGCTATGCGGCCGTACCTGACCAATCAACAATAAGTGTGCAGGATGACCGGAGTTGTGTAGTTTGCCCACAGCCTGCACCAAAGCCTCCAGGTTTTTGTCAGGGTAAATCAGGCCAAAATGGCTGATGAGTAGCTGATGGGAGGTAATACCGAGCTTTTGCCGCACTTGCCGATAGATGGCGTCGCGGTTTTGCCATTTTTCATGGTCGGGAAGAATGTTACTGCCCACAGGGATGAGATGGTGTTTGTTTTGCGCCTTAGGGTACAGCCATAGCAGTTCTTGACGGTGCTTTTCATTGGTAACGATGATTTGGTGGCTGAGGGCGGATATAGCGAAGGCGTTGAGCCGGGTTGGGGATAGTGGGGAGGGGTAGGTTAGGGTGTGGAAGGTTGTGATGAGACGGCCGTACCGTTGTGCCAGCCAGGCTAATATGCTGTTGTAAGGTGACCGTTTATGCCCATAGAGGGCGGGCTGGTACTGCCAGGAAATCCAGTCGTAAGCGTTGTGCTGCCACAAATCTCGCACTATGTTTAGGGTGGTCATTTGCCATTTGTCTATCAGCGGCCATACGCGCACGCCGGGGGGTATCTGTTGCGGCCCCACGTAGGTGGCGCTGGTTAGCACATCTATGGCCACATTTTGCCGGGAGAGGTGTTGTACCAGGTGGTAGGTGTAGTCGCCGATGCCGCACATTTTGCCAGAGGCTTGGGGGGGAAATGTGCTGGAAAGGACGCAGAGTCTCATGGCTGTTTGGATCACTTTGGCGGAAGGGAAGGTTTGGGCGTAACGGCCGTTAACGCCACAGTCAGGCCGGCCAGCAAAAAATAGAGCGCGCCCACTTGCGTATACCCGCCGTAAGAGTACCCCCCATACAAAATAGACATGGTAGAAATTATCGCAAAAACCAGTAACGCCATTGCCAACGGCCTATCGTGGTATTTCAGCCGCTTATAGAGGCGCCACGTCAGCGACACAATGGCAAAAAGAAAGAGCGCAAAGGCAAAAGCCCCGACCAGACCCGTTTCCGCCAGCACCTGCAACCCGGCATGATGGGTATTGAAGCTCCTTTCGGCGCTGATTCTCATAAAACTTTGCGACTCTGGGGCAATGTAGTTTGCTAATTGCGGGCGGAAATTGTCTGGACCAACGCCGAACAGTGGGTTTTGGCGAAACATCGCCAAAGCTGCTTGCCAGATGTAGAAGCGGAAGCCAATCGTAGATTGGCCCGGGTTGGTGAGTTGTTCCCAGATGGAGATGAGGCGGCCCCAGGCGGCGCTACTGCTGAGGAGTACGGCCGTTCCCCCCACCGCCGCGCCAAAAATGAGCAGCAGCTTGGTTTTCTGCACCTTAAGAAAAGGAATCAGCGAAATGAGCGTTGCTATGGCGCAATCTAGCCACGCCCCGCGCGTATTGGCAACCACCAGCCCAATCACCACCATGCCCAAAATAGAGAAATAGAGCCACGATTGTTTCGTTTTGCGGTTATAAAGCCACAAATTAAACGCAAGAATATAGCCAATGGTGAGATACCACCCCAGGCCGTTGCCCAATGTGCCCGTTGCGCGCGGAAAAACAGGCCCGCCAGAAACGGAACTGACATAGAGCAAACCGGTGTTGGTGATTCTTTGCCAGAATCCCAAGGCGGCCTCAAAAAACATAAAGCCGAGCAAAAACCAGATGACTTTGCTGACATCTTTTTTGCTCAAGATGACCAGACGCACCGTGTAGAAGGTGAGGGCGGTGGCGAAAAAGTAGGTGAAGCCGGGGCGGGCGGCGGCACTATCTACCGCGAAAACGGCTGCTATTCCATAAGCAGTAATCAACAAAACAAGTGCCACATCTATCCAATAAATTTTCAGCTTACGCTGTACAAGGAAAAAGCGGTACACCACGGCCACGGCAAACACACCCACAAAAACCGCATAAAAAAGCAACCGATTATAGCCCAATATCTGTATCTGCTCCGCCTGCCGCCAGCTTAAAAGCGACTCGTACAGGATGATGGCAAAAACCAGCGTGACCGGATAACGAATGGAGAAGCCTAAAAAGAAGATGCTGCCTAACAGGACAGCCAGCAACGCAGCCCGCTCTGTTAGCACAATGGTTTGCAATGTTAGCACGGCAACGGCCGTTGCCGCTCCTATCAACAGCATCAGCCCGCCATTTTTTACAGATAATTGCTTAAACGTCCCCATACCACTGCTACAATGTCACAAAAAAATTGTTGGCGAGACAGCCTAACGCCGCTTCTACCAAAGTGGGAAACGGCCGTTCTGCTACAGTTAACACCGCTACATCTAGCCGCACCAACGTCCCATCACACTCACAATAAACGTCACGATACCCATAAGCGGCCAGCATCGCAAAAATATCTTGTGGCTTGTAGCCATATTTTTGCGTGTGTGCCTCTTCAATTTCCAGCAGCAACTTGGGCTGATACGCGCCAATCACCTCAACCGCGCCGCGCAAAGCCAACAACTCCGCCCCCTCGATGTCCATCTTGATAAAATCTACCCGCGCCAGGTTGTGCCGAATGCAAAAAGCATCAATCGTTGTCAACTGAATCTGGATGCATTCGCCTGCTTCTTGCGCTTCAGGCGGGTGTAAATGCGCGCGGCCGTGACTGGGTAACCCCTGCCGCTGCGGCACAAATAGTACGGCCGTGCCCTCATGGTCGCTCATGCCCACGTTATAGGGCCGCACGTTGGTGAGCCGCGCTTTAGCCATATTGGCTACCAACCCCTGGTAAGTGGCCGGGAGCGGTTCAAAGGCAAATACCTGACCCGTTTCACCCACTATCTTGGCCAGGTAAAAGGCATACGTGCCCAGGTTCGCCCCCACATCCAGACAAATATCTCCCGCGCGCGCAAAATGAGACAGGTGCGCCGACTCTGCATCGCGGTAGGCATACCGGCTAAATTCGCGCCTCTGCTGCCACGCTTCTACGAGCATGTATGCCCGCCAGCCAAAAAGGTTGTATAAAAATCGCCTGACCATATCGCTTGCCACTCTATGATTCAGATTTGACCGATCTGCGGCAATTGGTCCAATCTTGCCGGCTTGAACTGCCTGATGGCAACCCGGTCACTTCGTAAACCAAGCCATTGGTGTAGAAAGCCTGTAGTTCAACTGGCGGATTGTCAAATAATCTTCGTAAGTTAATGGTTTCCACCACCACAGGAGCAAGGCCATGCATGCGCCATAAGCCATGCCCACCACGATTAAATTGAGCAGCGTGTCGCCCGGCAACAAGATGAAGGTGAGGGCGCTGAGAAGCGCCGCGCCTACAATTTTGCCCACAAACTGCCAGGGATACGGCCGTTTGCACTGACGTTGCAACATATAAAACTCCAAAACCGTGCCCACCACTGCCGCCAAACCCGTGGCCACCACTGCGCCCACGGCGGCAAAGGCGCGAATCAGCACAATGCCCAACAACAAGTTCAACACCCCAGAGACAAGGCGTACGCTCAACCCTTTCCTTTCCTGCCCTAGCACATACAAGGTCATCAGATGCAAACCGCCAGCCATTAAACCAAAAGGAACAATCGTCAACAACACAAAATAGCGCAACGCCACGGCGCTCACGGTATACTCAGCGCCATACAAAATGTGGATGATGGCCGGGGCGTGCCAACCCAAAAAGAGAAAAACGGGCACAATGGTCAGGGTCGAAAATTTGATAAAACTTTGCCACCCTCTGGTCAGCCCCGCTTCCCCCGCGCTTTCATATTTATGCGCGAGCGAAGCTAAGACAACCTGTGAGCTAACCGTGATCACGCCGATGAGCTTCCACACCAGCGAGGTGCCTGCTTTGTAAAAACCAATCTGGCGTATATCGGTGGTCAAAAAACCTAAAAGCAACACATCGGTCTGCTCGGAAAGCAAGAAGGTGATCCCCGTAACCGCCCAGGCCGAAAGGCTGAACTTGAGCACGAGCGGCAGACGGTCAAAGCGCCATGCACTACCCGCGCGCTTTGTCTGGGCAATTGCCACAAAAAAAATAGCAATCGCCAACCCATAGCCAGCAATCGTCAATAGCAACGCTTGCGGCAAAGAGATGCCACCGCGGAGAAAGAGCGCCACAAGACCGCCCAGCAGAAGCACCTGGCGCAATGTGTTGGCGAGGAATAGCACATTAATGCGCAGTTGTGCCGTAAAAAACGCTTCTAAAAAGAGCGACAGCTGATACAGCAGAAACAAAACGAGGGCAAAATCGGCAAAGGGGATAAGGTCGGGCTGTTGCAGCAGGTTGAATACCGGCACGGTGAACAGGCGCACGGTGAGGGCGAAAATCGCTGCGGCTCCCATCCGCAACAAGAAAAGTCGGCTCAGAAAGCTGACAATGTCTACCCCCTCATTGAGAAAAATGGGGGTGAACTTGTTTAACGCTTCGGGGAGGCCCGTGGAAATGAGAAGGGTGGCTAAACTTGCCCATCCCAATATGAGGGCGTAGGCACCATACCCGTCTGGTCCCATCCAGCGGGTCATGAGAATGGTAACGAGGAAGGTTAAAAGAACGGCCGTCCCTTTGGCTATCTGGCTCCTAAATACCTCCTTGCCTAATGATCGGGCTACTGTGTTCATGGCTGTAGGGTACTGATTCTCTGCCTGACGGCCGTTGCTGCCTCATCCTGACCTATTTCCTGATATAAATTTGCCAGATGTTGCCAATAATCAACCCGGCTCCCATCCAGCGTTGTCGCCTGCTCTGCGCTGGCAATTGCCTCTGCCAACATGCCCACTCTGGTATATGCCAGACTTAACCATTGGTATAATGAAGCTCGTTCTGGGTCCACCGCCACCGCTTCCCTAAAATGCGTTACCGCTTCGCCATACGCATTGGCTTTCATGTAGCCCACGCCCACGCAAGTCAGCAAGGAGGAATTTTGCCGCGACGCTTCATCTAACCCCGTAAACAAAGCCACTGCCGCATCTAATTCGCCATGATTGACATATGAGAAACAGAGGTCAACGTGGGCGTCGGCATACGATTCTGCCGACTGTACACAGCGCAAAAATTGTTGTCTGGCCAGCAGCGGCTGTCCCGCTAACTCATATGCTCTGCCGAGGCGCTGAGCCAGGGGGCACACGGGTGGGTGTTGCTGCAGGGCCAGCGCTCTTTCGTACCAGGCAACGGCCGTTTCATACGCCGCCGCCTGCATGGCCAAATCCCCATAGGCCATCAACTCCTCCTGCATCGCCGCAGGCATTGCCTGCCACACTTGCAAAGCAGCACCCTCCTGGCCCTGATATAGTAAGGCAAATCCCAACCCTCGTGCCGAGCGTGGCGTTTTTTGCACCGCAAGCGCTTTCGCAAACAGCGACACCGCCAAAGAATAGTCTGCGTCAGCCGCAGATGGAAGCAACTGCGCTTGGGCACGAGAGCTATTTAGCGCTGCATAACCGGCGTTTTGGTACATAGCACCCCGTAAACTCACCAATCGCATGAGCAAAAATACCGCAATCGCCAGCAAAACACCCCACTTTAAGCTCATGAATACGCTCATCTAAAACAGGGATGCGCAATCTGGGGCATCAATTTGACCACAGCCCACTCACAGCAGCCCAATGCACCCACCTATTAGAACAGTCGGTCGTCAGCCGTCAGCGATCAGCGATCAGCCGTCAGCCACCATTGACGCCCCGTGATGCCGGCGAGCATGAACATGGCGCCTAAAAAGCCGGCCACCAGCGTGATGATGAGGCGGCGCGGTGCAACCGGGCTTTCCGGCGCGGCTGCATAACTGGCCAGGCGCAGGCTGTTCACGTCTTTTTGCGAAGAAATGCGTTCTTCGTCCACCTTGCGCGCCAGGGCAATGTAGGTTTCTTCGGCCACCGCCACGTTGCGCTGCAATCGGTGTAGTTCGGCAAGAAGCGCCTGATTTTCTTGCTGCAGGGTTAGAATCTCCGGTTCCAGCTCTAGCAAACGGCCGTCCAGCTCTTGTAGACGGGTTGCCAGCGTCAGCTGTAGCTCCTGCAGATAAGCCAACAATTCACCACGGTCGCTGCTGGTCAGGGGCTGGTCTGCGCCAATCTGAAACTGGAGGCCAGACGTCGCCCCCCCCTCTTGCGGCACACCGTAAGCCTGTAGCTGTAAATGCAGCACGGTCAACTGGTCGCCCCAGGTAACGGCCGTACCGCTCTGCGCTGCCAGTTGGGCAGACAAAGCCGCGACATCATCCAACAACCCCCGCAACTGCCGCTGGCTGGTCAGATATTGCCGCTGTGCCGTGCTTAAAGCCAGCAAACGATTGGTCAAAATATCGCTGCGATTTTCTGCCTGAAATTGCACCAGCGCCAGCTCTGCCTCACCCAGCACGGTCTGCGCTTCGCCCAATTGCTGTTCAAAAAAGCGTAACTGGGCATCGTTGCTGCTGCGGTAGATGTCATTGCCCCATTGGACAAGGGTTTCGGCCCACACGTTGGCAATTTGCGCCGCAGTTTCCGCATTGCGGTGGCTGGCCGTCAGCTGGATCAGGCTGGGGTCGGTGCCGGCACGTGCTTCTAAGAGCGACCGCAGAGCATTTACAGACGCCAGGTCTGCTTCTGGCAAGGACAATTGGGTAAAGATCTGTTGCAACAGGTCGTCGCTGACAGCCAGTTGGGGAAAGGCTTTAAGCGGCTGCCGCTCTTCCTGGGTTTGAATACGCGGATCGAACTGAATGCGTTGGCGCGTTTCGGTGATGACCACCAGAGCAGTAGCCTGGTAGGTGGGCGGCAGCAAGGAGCTGATGGCAAAGGCGACGATGGCGGCTAACAGGCCTGCGCTAATGATCCACTTCCAACCCGTAATTGCCGCTTTGAAATACGGCCGTAAATCAATTTCTTCTTCCACGAACAATATCTCCCTGTTACCGTGTACGCGAGATGATACATGACGCGCTGCAATACGCAACCGCCTTGCCATTCATGCTGCCGCACAGCTCACCAAAAACGCTAGCTCGGTGGCAAAGGCAAAGCGCTGTACCTGCCACTTTCGCCCGGCAGCCCAGCGCCAGAACTGCGCCTCGTAGCTGGCCGTCATCCCTTTGCGCCGCCCACCCAGGCTGGCCGTCGGGAAGCTGATGAGCAAATACCTGGCCTGTAGGGCGTCGAGCAGGCGCGGTACGGCCGTTTCCTCCACCTGCTCCAGCACGGGCAACAGCTTCAGCAGCAGCGCCAAATCTACGGGTTGTGTGGGTGGGTCGCCAATAAGGTCGCAAACGGCTGTTTCCCCGGCAATGCCTGCCAGTCGCATAAAATCCGCCACAAACGCCATCATATCTGCATACATGTCACAAGCCAGATAGCGCGTCTGCGCGCCAAACGGCATCCACAGCCACGCCAGCGCATTCAGGCCACAGGCCACGTCCAGCACCGTGTGTACTGGCGGCAAATCAGCCAGGGTGATGGCATAAAACTCCTCCAGGATGGACAGCCGTTCACGCGTCGAAGCGTGCAGCGCCATCACCTGGCGACAGGCAGCGCGCCAGGCCACCTCATCCCCCGCTGCTGCGCGCAAATCTGCCAGCGCCCGGTCATAATCTAGCCTGGTCATAAAATACGCCCCCCCTACCTGGTGCAGCTTGTTTTTCGTCGCCTTCACCGCCTCCTTGAAATCATGCCGCACCGCCAGCTCACGCGCACCAATACGCCGTACCAGCTCCGGGCTGATGTACCGGTACTTGTAAGAGGCAAGAACGGCCGTTGTCAACTTCGCCAATTCGTCCATAATCATAACAGCTTACAGGCAGGGTTGTTTTATCCCATTTTCACGCGTTCGCCTACTGTTGGCCCCTGGCACCTGCTTAAAAAGGGGAGCCAACCACTGCCCCCCAACCGCTATACAGGCAGCCCAGGTGATCAACCCCGTCACGCACAAATTGAGTTACCCATCTGACTAGGCAGGTACAAATTCTCCACTAAAATAGCACCCGTAGACAAGAATAGCCAACTGCAAGAAACAAACAAATGGCTTCGGCACGAAACCCTAATTCCTAACGGGCCCACCAGCCACAATCTGGTGACATCGCACCACCTCGCCGGTGTCGGTGTATTTCTCTGCAAATTTCTGCACCTATCCAAAGGAGTCACTTCGTGAAGCGAATTGTTTTACTTATCACCCTCTTCTGCGTCTTGCTCACCGCCTGTAGACGGTCACGCCCTGCGCTAGAGACCGAGACCAAGACCGAGAGCGAGACAGCCACCGCCATGCCCCTACCCTTACCCTCTCCCTCTCCCATCTCTGCACAGCACATCCCCCCGCCCCCCTTCGAGATTCGCGGCGTGAGTATTCTACGCCCATTGAGCGGCGAGACCTACCCATTTTTCGCGACCCTGCCGGTTTTCATTTCCGCCATCAGCGGGCAGGCAACAATCGTCCGCCAGGAATTGTGGGTAAACGGCACAGTTGCCAGCACCCAAGAAGGGGACACCGTGCAGCCAATCATGCACTGGCTGGCCAACGCACCGGGGCGCAACACGCTTCAGGTGCGCATCATAACTTCAGACGGGCAGACGCTGGCATCCGAGTTTATCGAGGTCCACGTTAGCCCTGAGCCCGTCGGGTTCGACATGCTGCAGCCGACAACAGGCGGCGAAACCTTAACCACCCTGGCCAGTCAATTTGGGCTGACTCCGCAGCAGGTGGCCGACTACAATCCCGGCGTAGCCACCGAGCTAGATGAGCCGCTGCCCGCCGGCCTCTCCCTGCGCCTGCCAGTCGAGCCGTACCTGCCGCCGGAGGTACTGGCGCAGTTCACGTCGGGTGGGTCGAACCCGGCTGAAGAAAGCAACACCGCAGCGGCCGTTTTTGCGCCGCCCGCCGCGCCCATCTTCGACGCCACCCTGCCGCCAACCTTCGATAAGGTGTATTACTACCTCTCCCTGGATGGTGGCCCCTGGAGCCGTGTGCCGCGCCTGCCAGAGCAATTTATCACCCCGGCCCAGGGATTTTTTAACCTGGACGAAGCCCTGAAGGGCGTAGTCGCTCCGCCCGCACAGGGGACGCTGCGCACCGAAGTAGACGCCTGGGGCTGGAGCGGCGGCGCGCTAGTTTACATCGGGCGATTTGAGAAAATTTTCGCCGCTGAAGCTGGACGCGAACCGTTTGTCATCCTGCCAGGCACACTGGAAATTTGCGATTTACCCGCTCCAAACTGCGCGCAAGGCTTTGGTGAGTTTGGGCAGGCGGCCCTGAGCAACAACGGCGGGAAGTACGAATTGCGCTGGTCGCCGCCCTCCAACGCACAAGGCGGGCTATGGCAGGTCTCGCGCTATCCCTTCGACGCGGTTTGCGCACCCGACCCGGCAGGTCTCTTCCATTCAGGCGAAGTGATTGCCAACTCGGCGCAAACCATTTTTAGCGCAACGTTCCCCGCCCCAGGCGAGGACGTTTACAGCATTCCCATCTTCCAGCCAGGAGTAGGCAATGTCTCGTTGTCCAGCGCGTGGTTCCCGCAAACCTATTACGTCCGCGTCCTGCCGGTCTTCGATGGCGTGGTGAAGTGCGCTCCAGCCAACGCGGTGACAATAACCGTAGACCCGCAGAAGCAAGACGTGACCATCATCACCCCCACACCTCAGCCCGCCGCGCCCGCTCCGCCGGTGATGTTCGATGTGGAAATCGCCCAGTTCGAGCCGATTGATTTTCCCGATGGACGGTTTGCTCATTGCGTGGTCATTGAGCAAAACCCGTTTTACGAGCAAAAAAGCGATATTGTGGATGGTTGGCTGAGTGGGCCGTATTATGTAGACGGGCAGGTAACAATGCTGCAAAACATTCCGCCCGGCACGGTGCTTTGCCCCAAGCCATATGTGTATCAGGAGCCACCTTTTATCGAGCAAGCTGCACAGTTTCTGATAGATGCGCTCAACACCCTCTCCAAAGTTTATGAGATTCTCAAGCAACTGGCAGTTAAGCTGGTAGTCAAAGCCATTCCCTACTGTTACGCCTCGGAGTTTATTGACGCTTACAAAGAAGAAATTGACTCGGTCTGCAACGCGGCAGCAGAAGTGATTGTCCAGGCAGCCATGACCTACGTTGGCTTGCCGCCTAGCATTCCTAACTACGAGCAGTTAAAAGCAACCGCCCGAGGCAAACTGACTGAGCTAGCTGTGCAACAACTGGAAGAACAAACCGGATTGCCCTGCATCGAAATCTGTCAGGATTTCATCCGTGAGCGCGTGGACGAAGTTTGGGCGGCGGGCGAAGAGCTGCTGCGCAGTCAGCAGCCGGGCTGTATTGGCGCGCAGGAGGCACACAACCAGGGCTTTGAGCCGCTCTGCCTGCCGGGGATTGTCAAAACTACCCCTGACCCGCGTGGAATGCTGATCCCGGCGCAGGTTGAAGTGAGCGTGACGCGCCGCGCCGACGTGCCCGATTCTGCCCTGCCAAACAGCCTGCTGTTCAAGACGACCTGCGACCTGACGATTTCTACTGGTGCGGTGAACAACGCCTGGGTGGGGCAAAGCATTTTTCTCGGCATGCGCTTACAGAGCGGGAAAATGGAATACTGGCAGGGAACAATGCTCAACGCCTACGATCTGTTCAAGCCAGAACGCCTGCCTATCACGCTCTTTTCCATGGCGCCGGGCGAGAGCAAAAGGTTCTATGTGTCGTTGCAGCCCAACCAGGGTACATTCCCGCCGCCAGGCGCCACTCAATTTTGGCTGCCAGGTCGGCTGGCTCTAGTGCAGGAATACTGGCAGGGGAATGGACAATCTGCCAACATTATCGCGTCTGACGACTGGGAATATTACTACCTCGGCGCGGAAGTGCACGTGACGGCGACTGCCGCCTGCACGACCTCCCCTAATAGGGCCCAAGACCTGGCACCCTCCACCAGTGCAGTGAGCGATACCTGGGTGGAACAAATTCCGCTGGAGAAATAGCCATGAGAAAAGCACTCTTACTCATTTTTGCTCTGCTGCTTACCGCTTATGGGGTAAACGCCGCCTTTGCTGCTATTCCACTTGCTGCGCCGCAGGAGACGGTCAGCCAATCGCCACAAGTATGGATAGATTCCCCGCTCAACGGGTCTATGCTGCCGCTGGGGGCGGTGGAAATTGTCTCGCACGCCGCCAGCTCGAGCGGCATTGCGCAGGTGGAATTGAGCGTGAACGGGGCCGTTGTTCGTGCGGACGCCAATCCGAAACCAGGTGAAACGCTTAGCCTGGCGCGTCAGCTCTGGCTGCCGCGCGCCGGCGGGACGTATCAGGTCACTGTGCGCGCGCAAAGCGCAAGTGGCGAATGGAGTGGGTTCGCGGGTGTCATCATCACCATTTTGGCACAATCCACAGTCGCTCCGCTGCCAGGGGAAACGGCTACGCCGACGCCCACGGAAACGGCTACGCCCACGCCCACGGAAACGACTACGCCCACGCCTACGGAAACGGCCACGCCGACGCCCACGCCGGCCCTAACTGATACGCCTACGCCGCTTACAATTGTGCTGGTGCGGGGTTCCGTTTGCCTTGCCGGGCCGGGCCCGGTTTATCCTGAAATCACGAACCTGGCGATAGGCGATAGCGCAGAGGTGCGCGGCATCAGCCGAGATGGTTTGTGGCTGTTTGTCTATGCGCCCAGATTTAGGGTGGAATGTTGGATAGTCACTGCTGCCGCGCCGCCAGGAATGGATTGGAGTGAAGTCCCTGTACTGACCGCCCCCCCCACCCCTGTGCCAACAGAAACGCCTTATAAGCCGTAGCAAAAGGCTCCCTGGGAGGTGCTTACTCCTGATTCGCTGATAGCTAAGGCCGGCTGGCAGGATTATGTGCCAGCCCGGTACAATGTAGATGGGGCACACGACGGTAAATGAAAATGGAACGCAGGTTACCGACCCTGCACCTGCCAGGTTTGGCAACCCGGGCTACACGCAGTCATCCGCGGTCGGCGGCCTGCAGTGATTTACGAAGGAGATGACAGGGAACGTTTTGGCGCCTTCTGGATGGCTGGGGCGTCTTTTAGTCCCGCCATTAGCTGCATCATAAAGCGCAAATTGTGCAGGGTCGCCAGCCGCTGGTAAAGCGTATCGCCAATTTTGTATAGGTGATGCAGGTAGCCCAGGGTGTAATGTTGGCAGGTAGGGCAATCACAAAATTCAGAAATGGGGGCGTTGCGCTTGATGTGCTTTTCGTCTTGGACGTATATATAACGGAAGAACTCACCGGTTTGGCGCAGGTGCGCAGGATCGCTGGTGAAGGCATACAAACGGCCGTGTCGTGCATCTTTTGTGGGCATGGTGCTGTCAAATAGCTCATACCCCATCGCCACACACGCGGCCACATTGGCCGGATGCCCCACCCCCAGCGCGTGTAGCGTAAACTGCGGCGGAATCAGCTCACGCACCAGTGCCAGCATCTCTGTCAGCAGCTTTCCCTCGCTATCCAATGGCCAGCCGCCGTAGCCATAGCCATCAAAGCCAATCTCCAGGAGCTGCCCGGCGCATTGGCGGCGCAGCTCCGGCAACCCACCGCCTTGCACCACTGCCACCAGTTTTGGCTTTTGGACGGCCGTTAACCCTTTTTGCGCCACCAGCCTTTCAAACTCCGCCTTACAGCGCCGTGCCCAGGCCACCGTGCGCTGCACCGACTGCACCTGCTCGCTTAACGGCGCATCTACATGCGTGCAGTCATCCAGGCAAATTACCACGTCGGCGCCATACGCCATTTGCAGCTGCACACTCTTCTCCGGCGTCAGGTTAAATTTGTGCCCCTCAATGCGAAAAGTAGCCCCCTTGTCGCCAATCGAGCCATTTTTCGCGTTCTGGCGCAGCAGCGAGTACACTTGAAAGCCGCCGGAGTCGGTAAAAATTGGCCTCTGCCAGCCTGTCATGTGGTGGAGGCCACCCAACGCCTGAATGGTGGATGAACCCGGCTTTTGCATCAGGTGATACACATTCATCTGCACGGCCTGCACACCACAGGCGCGCAAATCTTGCGCATCCACACCGCGCACCACGCCCTGGGTGCCATCAGGCAAAAAGGCGGGCAGTTGGATGACGCCATGGGGTAGCAGAAGGGTTTGGTTCATTTGTTGTGGCCTATTTTCTCTAATCCGTTGCCCCTCATCCATTGTCCGCCGCTTCACGGTTTGCATTATGTCGAACAATCCGCCACCTGAATTTCTTCATAAAATGCGCCGCCTGCTGGGCGACGAGCATACTGCTTTTGCCGCCAGCTACGCACAGGCCGCGCAGGTGGGACTGCGCATCAATACGCTCAAAATCAGCACCGCCGATTTTAGCAGCAAATCCCCCTTTACGCTTACGCCGGTGGGTGACTGTGAACCGGCAGGTTTTCGCCTGGCGGACGAAGCCAGACCTGGGCGGCATCCGTATCATGCGGACGGGGTGTATGTCTTTGCGCTGAAATAGCCGCCAGTCCCGGTGCAATATGATTGACAGGGAAAATACCAGTATGCTATGATGACGGCATTAGCCAGCCAACCGCGCCCAAACCAGCCGCCCAACATCCTACCGCGCATCCCACCCCGCTGCCACACCGTCGCCAATGCCTGTTCAGGAGGAATAGCAGCATGAACCATGCCCGGTTATTGTTTCAACGCCTGCCCCTATTGCTTCTGGTTGTGGGCCTTTCCACCCTGTTTGCCCAACGCACAACCGGTCAGCCCATTCCCCTTCCCGGCCCCGCAGCGCCGCCGGAAGCGCCTACTCACCTGCTCCTGGTCAATTTCCCGCAAAATATCGGGGGGGGGAGAAGTCGCTACCCTGCGTTACCCATTAACCGCTGACCACCAACCGCTGACCGCTAACCCCACCTTGCTATTCAGCCAGCCAGACCCGCCCCGCTGCCAGACCGATGCCGCCCATACTGCCCCCAACGGCCGTGCCATTCTCCTACAATACAACTGCGAAGACACCCTTTTTGCCCGGCTTCTCCAGCTAGAACAGGAAGCCGCCACCCCTACCGTCCGCGTCCTGCCCCAGGGTTACTTTCTGCACTGGGCGCCAGATGGGCAGTGGCTGCTCTTCCGTGACGTAGAAACCGACCAGGTCTGGCTGATTTCCCTCGACGGCGACAGGCGGCATTTGCTCGACCTGCCGCCGCGCACCTACAGCGCTGTGTTTGCCCCTGACGGGCAGAAAGTGTTGTATGCCACCAGCGTGGGGTTAGGCTTTGGCAGCGAGATAGGCCTCCTCAGCCTGGCGAATGGCGTCTTAACATCCTGGCAGCAGTTCCCCGACCAGATAGCTGCCCACCCGGCCTGGTCGTCTGACGGCAGTCAGTTAGCCTACGTCCTGATGCCGGATACCAACATCCCCTTCGTAGTAGGGGAACTATGGCTGGCCGACGCCGCCACCGGCGCACCTTTAACCCTGCTGGCCCAAGTAGACGCCGGGCACGGCTACGCGCCGGTCTGGTCGCCCGACGGGCGCAGCATCGTTTACGTTCAGCGCGAAAACCCGCAGGACATCCGCGCAAATATGGACCCCCTGGCCTTACGCAGCAATTTGTACCAGGTTGAGGTAGACAGCGGGGACATCACGCCCATCACCCAATTCCCAGACAGCCGGGTCTACGATGCCGTCTGGTCGCCTGACGGCCGCAGCCTGGCCTTCACCGCCGATGACGCCGTCTGGCTATGGCTGCCGGGAGGCTGGCCAGTGCCGGTCAGCCCCGGCGGTGTGTACCGGCATCCTGCCTGGCTGGTGCTACCTTGAATGAAATGCATTT
>CALEAD010000051.1 GCA_937943625.1 uncultured Anaerolineae bacterium
GGCGGTGATGTAGACGGGTTGGTTAGCTGTGGTCGGGTGGCTGTTGATGATGGCTAACCAATCCCGGTAGACGCGAAAGCCCATTTGCGCCTCGCCCCATTCCGCCTGGTGCAGGTCCAGGAAGGGTTCATCAGCCGGAGCGTAGGCGGCTATTTGCGGCAAGTTGGGACGGCCGAATGCCTGCACCGCAAACCCGTCCGGCGCGGCAAAGGGAGTGCCGCTGGCAGATTTAGCCTGCGCGGCCTGGTCTAGCAGAGAGACGAGGGTATGGAAATAGTTGAGCCAGGGAGCATCAATCTGGTAGGCGATGTCGCCATCCTGGTCACTGCGCCAGGGGGAGACGGGGCCGACAAGAACGCGCGCGGCCGTATTCACGCCATGGATGGTTTGCAGAGCGTTGTCGCGGCGGTCGGGTGGGAGGCCATAGCCGTTGAAGAGACGGCCGTACCATGCGGGCGTCACCATCTTATCAGGAGACAGGCTGTTGTTGGCAGCGGTGTTGTAGCCGCTGCCGATGACATAGCCGTAAACCCCTTGCAGGCGGGCGTCGCTGGCCAGGCGGCGCAGGTAAGCCAGGTAACTATCCAGGGCGATCTGGTCGTGTGGCGGGGGGATGCTCTGGCCGGGGGCGTAATCTACGCGCACCAGCACGTACAGGCCATTGTTGATGGCCGTTTGCACCCGCTGAGCCAGATCGTCAATGCCCCAGTACGCTTCATCCGCCAGTTGGGCATAGGTGAGTTCCACATTCCAGCCGCGCCGGTTGTGCCAGTCGCGGTCAGGGTTGGCGAAGGCGACGCCCAGTTTGGTGGGGATGCGCTCGCCGGGAACAGGTGATGAGGCCAGGGGGCGGGGCAGGCCGGTAGTAACAACCGTCCACGCCTGGCAACCCGTCTGGCAGCTATGGTAAAAAACAAGCTGATAGTCCGGCGCGTCGGGTACGGTGAAAGTCCAACGCCATTGGTAAAGGCCGGTTGCGGCCTGGTAATGATAGCCCTGCGGCGTGGCCTCCACGCCGTTGACAAACAGTTTGATGTAAGGCCAGGGGGTGGTGTCGTAAATCCACACCTCGGCTGTTGCGCCGGGTTGCCAGGTAGCGGCTTCTGTTTGCACGCGCGGCCAGGCGCTGGTTTCTTGCCAGTCAGGCGGCACGAGCAATACCTGGCCGGGCGATGGCAGCAGCCAGAGGAGCGCCATGAGAGCGAGAACAAGCAACAGGAGAAGGAGCGGGCGACGGCGCATGGGGTTCAGGTTGGGGCAAGAGGCAGGAGGAAGGAAACGGCCGTGTACGTCTCCTCCCCTTCGCTCTGACTGCTAATTTCTAACGTGGATTGGTGGTGGCGCAAAATCTCAGCGGCAATTGCCAGCCCCAGACCGCTGCCGGGAACCTGCCGGTTGACGCGATAAAAACGTTCACTGATGCGGGGCAGGTGTTCAGGCGGGATGCCGGGCCCCGTGTCAACCAGCGTCACCCGCACACCTTTCCCTTCCGGTTGCAAGCGCAGTTCAATCTGGTCGCCGGGGCGGCAATACTTGATGCTGTTGTCCAACAGGTTGAGCAAAAGTTGCTGTAATTGGTCGCCGTCGCCTAAAACCTGGGGTAATGGCGTGGCGGCGTTTAGGGTGATGGCGAGGTTGCGCGCTTCGGCCGTGGGGTAAACCTGGCTGATGACTGATTCGACCAGGAGCAGAAGGTTTAACGGTTGTTTTTCGCTTTCCTCCCGCATTTCTAAGCGGCTCAGCTGGAGCATGTTTTGCACTAAACGAGACAAACGGCGCATCTCCTGTTGCGCTATCTGCAGCGAGTGTTGTTTAACCGCCTCATCCAGCTGTGCATTTTGCGCCGCGTCCAGGTGGGCCAAAATGGCCGTGAGGGGGGTGCGCAATTCGTGAGAGAGATTGCTGAGAAAGGTTTGCGCCTTTTTTTGCAACTGGTATTGGCCGGTCACATCCGTCAACAGCAGCAAAGTCAGCTCCGGCAGCACACAAATCCACCAGGTGACGGCCTGGTCATTGGGCAAGGTCAGCAGGCGATAGTGCGTGCGGGCGTTTGTGGCCTGGGCGGCCCGCACGTCTTCGGCCAGCGTGGCGACCCATGCTTCTTGTACGGGCAGGGGGTGTTGCGCAGTCAGGGAAAACAGGTTTTGGCTATAGATGTTGGCGTATAACGGCCGTAGTTGCCCGTCCAACAGCAGCAGCCCAATAGGCGCGGCGTCGAAGTAGTGGGAAAGTTGTCCTGGCTGAATGCCTGCCCGCTGCCAGAGCGGTTCACGGAAACGCTGGCGGTCAATATAGACGGACAGCAAACTCCCCAGCAACAGCAGGAAGAGGAGACCCAAAATAACCCACCTGGCGTCAATGGCAATCATTGGGGCTTGACGAGACGATAGCCAAACCCCCGCACCGTTTGAATCGCCTGGATGGGGGCTATTTTTTCACGCAATCGCTGAATATGAACGTCTACCGTGCGCGTATCTCCGGCATAACCATATCCCCATACCTGATGTAACAGGGTCTCGCGCCCCAGGACTTGATCAGGATGCTTCATAAAAAAGTGCAGCAGCTTGAATTCTTGCGGCGAAAGGTTAATCTCCCGGTCATCAACGCAGACGCGATATTGTTGTGGCCAGAGAGCGAGCGCGCCACAGGTTAACGACCGTTCCTCTGTAGCAGGGTTACTCTTTTGTGTAGCTAACCTGAGCAATGCTTTTGCTTGCGCCAACAATTCGCCCGGCTCAAATGGTTTGGTCATGTAGGCATCTGCACCCAGTTCCAGGCCCATTACCTTCTCCCATGACTCATCTTTAGCGGTCAACATCAGGATAGGAATGTACTCTGCCTGTTGCCTGATTTGCTGGCAAACTTCATACCCATCTACCTCTGGCATCATCACGTCTAATACGAGTAGATTCGGCTTTTTTACTGAAAGATATTGCCAAACCTCCTGAGCGGAATGGGCAACGGCCGTTTCATAGCTTGCACTTTCAAACAAGACTTTTAGCGCCGCGGTAATTGCCTCTTCGTCATCAACAATCAAGATGTAATGAGACTCCTCAATGCTCATAATCTAACCCAACTTCACCGATTTGCCATAATGGTATTCCGATATGGGAGATTAAGCCAGCTAACGCCACGTTCAGGTGCGCTGGCGCGGCTGACCAACGCCTCTGCCATTCACCAAATAGGTAGCCGTCCGAGGCATCGCGCCAGCGTCAACTGGTCGGGTAAGGAAGTGGCATTGCTGCCACTCCCTCCCCTCAGAACGGTACGTGCGACTTTCACCGCATACCGCTCAAGCCTTTCCAACGCCTTGCTGAACAAGACGCGGCTTTTCCACCTCTAAACCACGACTATGCA
>CALEAD010000052.1 GCA_937943625.1 uncultured Anaerolineae bacterium
CCGACCTTAATCCCCTTCCTCATCTAGTACCAGGCGAATGTTCTGAAACGCCAGCCGCCATCCTCCAGACGTGCCATCGGCGCACGTTTCTGCGCGCAGGCCGCTGACAACAGGGCTGCCTGCAGCAATTTGCACGGCGTAAGAGAGTCCGGCCGTCATGGTAAAGTCACCATACCCCGCGCCCCGCACCGGCTGAAAGCCGGTAAAGAAACTGTCTTCGCCCCCGTCCCAGCTGACCAGTACCTCGACACCTGGCAGTTCATCGAGCAGCGCGTCGTAAACGATCACCTCGATGCGCGCAAAGGGCGCACCGCACAGCGCCTCCTGACTGAGCAGGCGGTAGTCGGGCTGAGGGGTGGGAGATGGGGTGAGTGTAGGCGTGGGCGTGAGCGTAGGGGGGGGCGTGTTGGTGGGCGTGAGGGTAGGGGTGGCGGTAGGGGCAGCAGCCGGGGGCAGCGTAGGTGTGGCGGTTGGTACTGGCCCGCCAGCCGGGGTAGGGGCAAAAAGGGCAACGACCGCACCCGTTGCCCCTGCCTGCTGCGCCAGATTGGCCAGGTTTTTGATCACTTCCGGTGGCCGCTGCTCGCGCAGGTACTTTTCTAGCAGCACATCCAGCGTTTGCGCCAGATTGGGATCGTCTAGCGCTTGCAGCCGCGCCTGGGCCTGGGGCCAACGGCCGTTCTGCGCATAGCTCTGGCTTACCAAAAACAGATACTCTTCTTTGTAATCTTGTCGCAGACGCGAGGGGCTGGCATCTACAAAAACCACCGGGTCCACTATCCAGGCATAGTACAACCCCAGGCCCAGGCCAATGGCCAGGCCGATCAGTAGCAAACTGGTAGGGCTAAAGCGGGCCGGTGCAGCATCTATGTCTGCTGCTACGTCCGTTTCCCGTGCGCGGCGTCTACGGCCCATTTCCCCCTCCCGCCAGGTATCGGGTAAAGGCAGGCGAATCCAGCCCCAGGTCAACCGCCAGCCGTACCATCTGGCGCATCGCCTCCTCATCCTCATTGCGCAAGATGGTGTCCAGGGTGACGGCAAAGAAATAGGAACGGCCGTTGCCCTCTCCCGCCAGGCTATTCACCCGTCGCTCGGCGCTGCGCAAATCCCCATCCAGCGCATAGGTCGTGGCAATCATCAGCGCATAATCCTTCCGGTACTGCTCCTGCAAAATTTGCGGCGCGGCATCAGTAAACTCCGTCGGCCACGCCACCCAGCCCAGGTACAGCCCCAGCCCCAGGCCCATAGCCAGACCAAGCAGAATGATTCCAGCAGCGCGTAAAAAAGTTGGCATATTGAACATTTTAGCCGGTCAGCCTTCAGCAAACAGGGTACCAACAAAAAAGGCCACCCATTGGTAGCCTCCTTTTTCATGTCGTTTGCCCTACCCATGAGCGGGGCTTATAATCCAACCGGACAACGCCGGGGAAATGCCGAAGGTGGGAATCGAACCCACACTCCCAAGGGAACACGATTTTGAGTCGTGCGCGTCTGCCTGTTCCGCCACTTCGGCACTTTTTAAGGTAGGCAAAGTATAAAGCAAGGGCTTTTTTCTGTCAAAGTTGGTTTGAGTGTATAAGTTAAGCAGTGTAGGCGGTCGGCTATCAGCGGTCGGTGGTCAGGTTGCAAAGGTCGCTTGAACCACGCCCCAATTTTTCATTTCAGGACACACCGCGCAACCGTTATGGACGAGTCGGCAATCATCGAGCGGGCCAGAAAAGGGGATGTGCAAGCGTACAACCGTCTGGTCATCGAGCATCAGGAGCTGGCCTATAACGTGGCGCGGCGCATTGTGGGCAACCCGCAAACGGCCGAAGACGTGACGCAAGATGCCTTCATTGCCGCTTATCAGGCACTTGACCAGTTTCGCGGCGGCAGCTTCAAAGCGTGGCTGCTGCGGATTGTGACCAACCGCTGCTATGACGTGCTGCGTCGGCACAAGCGTCGCCCGCAAGCCTCTATCGAAGAGCTGACAGAAGAGAATGAGTCGGCCCCTTTTTTGCGCAGCGCCGAAGAGTCTCCGGAGCAGTACCAACAGCGCGCGGAACTGGCACAGGTCATTGAGCGTTGCCTGCAATCTTTGCCACCTGAGCAGCGGATCACGGCCGTGTTGTGCGACGTAGAGGGCTATGATTACAACGATATTGCGCGCATTCTTTCCATCTCCCTGGGCACGGTAAAGTCGCGCATCAGCCGCGCGCGCAGTAAATTGCGTGAATGCCTGCAAAAGGTACAGGAACTATTGCCGCAGCAATATCGTCTTGGAGTTGAACGTTGAGCGGGGACGGGGGCTAGAAACTGGAGATTGGAGACTGGAGATTGGAGATGATCGGTTAACTGACCACTCACCACTCTTCACTAACACGGCAACTATCATGTGGAATTTTTGGCGTAATTGGCGGAAGTCAGCCGCAGAAAAGCAGCAAGAGGCGCTCAATGCGTACCTGGACAATGCCCTGTCGCCGCGTCAGCGGGCGGCGCTGGAGGCGGAGCTGGCGCGCAATGAAGATCTGCGCCGCGAACTGTCGCAGTTGCAGCAGGTTCGAGAGGGATTACGCCAACTGCCGCGCCGCCGCGCGCCACGCAATTTTACCCTCGACCCGGCCCTGTACGGCCGTCCGCAACGCCAACCATTGGTGCAGGCTTATCCCGTTCTGCGTCTGGCCACGGGGCTGACGGCCTTCTTCTTTGTGCTGGCCATTGCCCTACAAACCCTCGCGCCACCGCGCGCCACGTTTTTTACCGCCGCAGAACCGGCAGCCTTGCAGGCAGAATCGGTGGCCATGGATGCAGCCCCCACGCTCGCTGCCGCAGAACCAGCGGCAGCGATGGTGACGCAGGTTGAGACTGAGATTGCTCAGGAAACGGCCGTGGAGACGATGATAGTCACCGAGTCGGGCGAAGACGCGGCCGAGGAGGTGCCGGCCGCTGCTCCCTTTGCCGAAATGGCCGCAGAAATGGCCACACCGACTGCTGAAGGAGCCAGCTTACTGGCAGCGCCCGCTGCTGCAGAACGGCAATCTGTGCCGGAAAGTGGCCTGGCAGCTTATCCTGCGCCTGCTGCCGCGCCGTCGCCGGCAAGCACGCCGGATATTCCGCGTCCGGCACAGGAAACGCAGGCAGCACGCGCCGCTGAGACAGGGGAGGAAACGGCAGAAATGACAACGGCCGTTGCGCCCACCCCCGCACCAGAAACGGCCGTCTCAACTCAATTTCCCCAAATTCCCTGGCTATCGGTTGGCCTGGGAATACTCCTGGCGCTGCTAACCATACTCACCCTTATCGGCCGGCGCAGGCTGGTATAGCCGTTTGCCCAAACAGTGGGGGGGCTGGCGCGCCGCCTGATGGGCCCGGAGCGGGGCAAGTGGAGCCTGCCGGATTACTGGACACTGGCGGCAAGTAAAAACGCCATTGTCCAGTTAGGGAAATGGCGTCGTCGTCCATTGCAAGCCATTGACCGGCACGTCCATGATGCGCAGGTCCCAGTGCAGGTGCGGGCCGCTAGACAGCCCCGTAGAGCCAACCAGGGCAATAAGCTGGCCCTGCGTTACTCGTTCTCCCACCATCACCAAATTTTCTAACAAGTGAAAGTAGGCGGTCATCACGCCGCGGCCGTGGTCAATGATCACGGCATTGCCACGCAGGGTCAGCAAACCACTATACACCACCACCCCAGGCGCCGCAGCGTAAACGGCCGTACCGCTGTTAGCGCCGAAATCCACCCCCGTATGAAAAATCTCAATTGGCCCACCGTTGTAAGAGCGCCCATCTCCATACGGTGCAGTGACAAACGTTGTCGTCAGCGGAACTTGAAACAACCCTGTCCAATCTTGCGTTTCGCGGAATTGGGTGTAAATGGTTGCCAGAAATTCATCCTCGCGCTGGCGCACCTCTGGCGCCAGCAGCGCGCTTTGCTCTGGGGGCAGGGTGATGTATTGCGCGCCGTAGTTGCCCGAAAGCACCTCTAACTCCTGCGTAAAGGGCGACCAGGGACGACTGCCAGAACCGCTGAGAAGGAGGGGGTAGCTGCCAGGTGGCGTGAAGGCGTCCAGGCCAATCAGGGCGGCGTAGCCGTTACCAGAGGGAGCAAAAATGAGCGGCCATCCGCCCAGGCTGCCTGTGGGAATGCCGGTGAGCAGATTTTCCACGTAAATGGAGATGGTTTGCCCCTGGATGATGGGCAACGGCCGTATCTGTACATCCACCCACTCCCCCGGTAGGGCACGGTAAACCGTGCCTTCTTGCGGGATGCGCAGCCGCTGCCCGGCAAACAGTACGGTGGGATATGCCAGCCCATTGGCCTGCGCCAGCGCCGGCGGCGAAAGGCGATAGCGCGCCGCCACCTCCAGCAGGGATTCCCCCGGCGCCACCAGATGGGGCACGCCACTAATCGGCTGTGGTCGCGCCGAACCGGTGCGGCTGACAACCGTCAGACGTTGCCCCGGCTTTAGCGGCAGGTCGGGGTAAATGGTGTTATTGCTTTGTAACACACTCTCTAGCGTGGTGTTGAAGAGGGCGGCTATCCCGGCCAGGGTGTCGCCCGCCTGCGCCGCGTAAACGGTGCTGATGGCTTCGCCTTCGCCACCGGGGATAATCAGCTCCTGGCCGATGAAGAGGATGGACGCCTCATTCAGGCCGTTAACGGCCAGCAAATCATCCACGCTGATGCCATAAAGTTGGGCGATGTAGGTGGCGTTTTCGCCCTCCTGCACGCGATGCACCAGGGGAACGGGCACAGCCGGGGTAGGGGCTGGCTCTGTTTGCGCCAGCAGCGGCGCAGGCAGCAGTAGTAAGATGAGGGTGAGGAAAAGGACACGCATAGGAAGGGGATGGTGGGGAATGGAGAATGAATTGTGAATTGAGAATTGTGAATTGACAGGGGATTATTACCCCATTAGCCATTGACCATTGACTATTGGCCACTGACTATTTTACCGGCCTAAACTGCACGGTCATGCCAATCTCCACCATGGCCAGGATGTCCGGGTGGCCTTCGATGACGTATTGCGCCGGTGCTTTGGGTGCGTAGGAAAGCCGCCAGGGCAAAGCCAGCACGGTGTCTACCACTTTGCCACGCCCGTTGACCCAAATGACCCCCAGGGCAAAGGACACAAACAGCATGTGAATGGCGGTGTTCAGGCGGCTTTCTCCTTTTTCTACCAGCACCAGCCCTTCATCTGTGGCCAGGTGGCGATGGAAGGTGAAGCCGCGTAGCTTGCTGGCAAAGCTGTCGCACCATCTGGCGCGCGGGATGAGAACACGGCCGTTTTCCACCAGCATGATTTGACGATACGCTTTCATACGCCAAGTATACGCCGCATTGGCAGAAACGTGAAGCAGAAGGGGGAATGCTACCTCTGCCTTCTGCTCCTTCGTAAATGACCGCAGACGGCGGATGGCAGACGGCCGACCGCAGACGGTTGCAAATGTAGCCCAGGCTGCCAAACCCGGTGAGCACAGGGTTTTTCGCTCCCCCAGTTTCACCTTTTTACCGCGCGCATGTTACACTTGGCGCATGACGCGCAAACAGAGAAGCTGGCTGTGGGCGGGGCTGGCAGCGGCAACGGCCGTTGTCGCTTTCCCGTTTCTCTTCACTCTGGCTGGGGATGCCCAGGTGCACCTGGCAATTGCCGAACAGTTTGCCCAGGGACGGCCGTTTCGCTACAACCCCGGTGGTGAAATCGTCGTGGCCTCCACCAGCCCTTTTTGGACGCTGCTGCTGACACTGTTTTATCTGCTGGCAGGGGCTGGCGCGCCGCTGCTGCTGAAGTTGATGGGTGTTCTGGTGTGGGGGGCAACGGCCGTATTTCTTTACCGCGCTGCCCGTGACCATTGGCGCCTGAGTGAGCCTGCATCCGTTGGCGTGCTGGCCTTATGGCTGGCGCATACGACTGTTGTTGCCAATGCCCTCAGCGGCCTGGAAAACGGACTGGGGGCGCTGCAACTGCTCTGGCTCTACCATCTGGCGCTGGCTGGGCCCCCCACGCGCCGCCGCGTGGTGCAGATGGGGCTGCTGTCTGGTTGGGCACTACTCACCCGCCCCGACGTGGGGCTGTTTGCCCTGGCGCTGCTGGCGCTTTATGCCCTGGTGCACAGGCAGCCCTTGAGGGTCGCGATTGGCGTGGGCGCAGTGGCGCTGTTGCTGCTACTGCCCTGGTATGCGTACCAGCTTTCCTACACCGGCCGCCTGGTAACCGATTCTTCCTTGGCGCGGCTGCTGACAGGACGGCAAGGGGCGCTGCTGCTGTGGGGGGATTGGCTCTATGTGCACCCCAAGGCATTGCTTTCGCTGGCGGCGGGCTTCTTGCCGCTGGGGGTGGGGGTGGTTTGGCTGACCAGCGAGGTGGTTCATGGGTTGGTGCAGGAGCGGGTTGTGGATAAGCGGATGGCACGAGCAACGGCCGTTTTCCTCACCCTGGCTGCCCTGCTCTTTTTTACCTTTGGCGTGGGTGCAGAGGCGTTTGGCCGCTACTTTTTGCCCATCTACCCGTTCTTTTTCCTGGCAGGCATAGACGGATGGCAAGAAATGATGGGGCGGCTGGGGCGACAAACGGCCGTGCAATTGCTGACGGCGCTCGCCATTCTCTTCCTCATCGCTGCCAGCGGTTATGATTACTACCGCCGGCTTGGCCCTGGGCAGTTCACGCCCCAACGCGCCCTGGAGGTGTTGTATGGCCCCGCCAATTTGCAATACTACGCCGTTAATCTGTTTGACCTGGTGCAGGCTCCGGCGCAGCGCACGGCCGTTACCGACCAACTGCTGGCCGACCTGCAAGCAACTGACCTCTCCCACATTCGCTTTGCCGTAACGGAGGTACAGTTGCGTTACTACGTAGATGAGCGAGTGACGGTGTTGAGTTTAGACGGCCGTACTTCGGCGGCGATTCTGCTTTACATGGATGCGCGCACCGGCGTGCCCGACTTTGCTGCCTACTTCCGCGCGGCGCGCCCCGACTTTGTGCACGTGGCGCAGTGGTGCGCGGTGGGCGGCTGGCTGGCAACGCTGCGCCCGACGCAAATGATGCCCAACCTGCTTTGCCGGTGGCAGCAACAGGTGGCTGCGCTATCCCCCGGCGCGGAATTTGCCTGGGAGGGCAACCGCGTACGGCTGGTTGCGCCAGATGTGATGCGGATCTTTTGGGAAACGAGCGATTAATTGTGAATGGTGGATGGAGTATGGTTGAAAGCATCTTGACAAATTCGACCGCCGCTGGCAGACCGCCAACCACGACACTGGAGAGGTATGGCGGTCTGCCCTCCACACAGCTTTATGAACCATGCCCAAATTGAAAATTGCTGTGTAGCGATAAAAAATTGATGCAATGGCCTGTCGCCAATGGCTAATCACCAATCGCTAATTGCCCCACCAGCAAAACCAGCGCTGTTTCCAGGTCGTTGCGCCCCGTTTTGACACCTACGTCTATGTCAAGCAGGTGACGGTAAATCTGCTCGAGTTGCGCCAGGGTAAAGCCGCGCGCCTGCTGCTGAATTTTGTCGGCGACGAAGTGGTGTAGGCGCAACGTTTTGGCAATGGCTGCTGGTTTTTCCCCTTCATGGCTCAGCGCCTTTACCTGGAGCAGCAGGCGGAACTGACGCACAAACATGGCAAACAAGCCAAATGGGTCTGTGCCCTCGTTGAGCTTTTGTTGCAGTAGCAGCGCCGCTTTCTTGCCGTTGCGGCCGCCAATGGCATCTACCAGGTCAAAAATTTTGGCTTCGGCCACGTAGACGCATAGCTTTTGCACGTCGTCGCTGGTAATCTCGCGCTCACCAGCATACAGCAGCAGCTTTTCTAGCTCGTTATCCAGGATTTGCAGGTCGTTGCCAATGTTCATGGCCAGCAGATGCGCTGCCTGGGGGGAGATACGGCCGTTCTTTTCTGCCGCCCGTTGCCTGAGCCAGCGCTCGATGCCCACGCCCTCTGGCCGCGCAAAGAGACGCACGTGCCCGTTAGCGGCCGTTTGCGCCACTTGCAGTGCCACGTGGTCGGCTGACAGCTTTTCCCCCTCCCAAAAAATCAGCCGTGCACTTTCGGGAACCTGGGGCAGGTAAGCAACCACCTGCTGCAAAAGCCCTTTTTCTGGCTTGCTGCTAAAGAAATTGCTCACCAGCACCACGCGCACCCGGGTCAGAAACGGCATGGCGCTGCACGCCTGCACAAGCTGCGCATAGGTAATCGCTCCCTCTAGGCGGGTTGTGTTCAGCTCTACCAGACCGGGGTCGCCCAGCTTTGCCAGCAGCCCGGCCAGCGCCTCTTTTTGTGTATGCGCGTCATCGCCATGAAAAATGTAAAACATCGCCTCCGGCCCCTTGCCCCTGCCTATTCCCGCGTCTCAATGCGGTAGGCGGCCGCCTTTACGTCTCGCCGCCCACCCGTCAACAGCAGTTGAAAGAACCAGGTAATGGGGTTGTTGTGCACGCGACGCACGCTCACTATCTCCAGATCGCCCAGGTCGCCTTCTACCGTGTACTGCGCCTGAAGCTGAATGCCCAGTGGCCTGGCCATAATCAGGGCAATGACGACGGCAAAAATGGCGGAAGGCAACGCGCGCGAAACGACCAGCCAGTCGTTGGCGGGGCGCTGCTGCCGCTTTTGCTCGGCGCTAAAGACGCTTTGCGCCGCCAGCACGGCCATCGTAGCGGTGGTGAGCAGCACCGTGCCGCAGTTGGGATGAATGGCCAGGTGATGTTCGCCCGCTTTCATGCGCATGTAGGCCTCTTGTACGGCCGTGCGCACGTCCGCTTCGCTGATGTCCCCATAAATGTTGAGACTAAAGCCCTGATGGTCAGAATTACCCTGGGCGCTGAAGTTTTGGTGGCGCGCCGTGAGCATATGAATGGTGGCGTGTTCCAGACCATGATTACGCCGCACGCGGCTGATGAATTCATTTAGCATTTTTTCTCCAAAAGGTTAGCACACCGTTAACAAAATAATCTGAACTTTTTCCATGTCATTCCGAGGAGTCTTCGACGAGGAATCCCTGCCACTGGCAATAACCACTATACGTTGGTAGTCCCAGATCGGGCATCTCACGGCCGTTTAGCCAGGCATCCAGCGCGGTGCGGGTGGCGTGGCGGTCATCCCAAGGGTATTCGATTATACCAAAACAGATGGATTGCTCGTGCCCTTTACCGCAAATCAGCACCAGGTCTCCTGGCTGGGCCTGTGTCAGGGCAAAGTAGATGGCGCGGCCCCGGTCAGGGATGCGCCAGAAGGTTTGCCCCTCCACGCCGCCGCCGCGCCGCGCCCCTTCCGCCATCAGCGCCAGAATGTCCTCTAGCGATTCGGTGCGCGGGTCTTCGGCAGTGAGGATGGTCAGATCCGCGCCGCGCGCAGAAATTTCGGCCATGATGTGCCGCTTTTCTACGTCGCGCTGCCCGGCGCTGCCAAAAACGGTAATCAGGCGGCCGGTGGTCATCTTGCGTGCCACGCTAATTGCTTTTTCCAACGAGAAGGGGGTGTGGGCAAAGTCCACAATCACCTGGAAGGGTTGCCCCATGTCTATGCGCTCCATGCGCCCGCTGATGGGCGGGACGCTGGATAGACCGGCTCTGATTGCTTCTGGGGGCAGGTTGAGTGCCTGGGCAACGGCCGTTGCCGCCAGCATGTTGTAGACGTTGAATTCGCCGACAAGGGGGGAAGCAAGGGTGAGGGATGAAGGATGCAGGGTGAATTGTGTGCCTGCCGGGCTGTAGCGGATGTCGCTGGCGCGAATATCGGCGTCTTCGTGCAAACCATAAGTGATCTGGCGGGGTACGGTTACCTGGCGCAGGCGGGCAAAAGAGGCGTCATCGCGGTTGAGTACGGCCGTTTTCGTCACAGCCTGCTTGTGCGGCGTCGCTGCCACTCCCCAGGTCTGGCTCTCGCTCAACATTTCAAATAGTCGCCGTTTGGCAGCGAAATAATTTTCCCAACTGCCGTGAAAGTCCAGATGTTCGTGGGTGATGTTGGTAACAACGGCGATGTCGTAGGCAACGGCCGTTACCCGTCCCAGCGCGAGCGCATGCGAAGTCGTCTCTAGCACCGCGTGCGTCAGACCGGCGTCTACCATGCGCCGCAGGTGCTGTTGCACAACCGGTGCTTCGGGCGTGGTCACGTGCAGCGCCAGCGCCTCCTCCTGTGCGCCTATTACCGCCTTGATGGTGCTGACCATGCCGGCGCGCAGCCCGGCTGCTTGCAGCACGCTGAAGATAATTTGCGTTGTGCTGCTCTTGCCGTCGGTGCCGGTGACGCCAATTACAACTAATTCCTGGGTGGGGAAGCCATACCAGGCAGCGGCCAGCCAGGCCAGTGCCGCGCCCGTATCTGGCACGGTCAGGTACAGCACGTCGGCAGGCACGCTCAACCCCAATTCGGCGGCGGGGCGCTGGGCGATGACCACACGCGCACCGTTGGCAATGGCCTGGGGGATGTAGGGGTGAGCATCGCTCCAGATGGAACCATCGCCGCGACGGCGCAGGCGCGCCACAAAGCAGGCGCCTGGCTGCACGGCGCGGCTGTCGTCACTGAGTTGCGTCAGGGGGATGTCTGGGCCGGTGTAGGCAGGGGGCTGGGGGTGATTGGTCTGGGCAACGGCCGTTTGCCAGGCAGCCAGCAGGGATTTGAGCGTGTGGGTGGGGGATGAGGAATTGTTCATACGCGACGGCCGTTATCAGTAGGATAGGGGTATTCCATGTGGCGGGCGGTGGCGCGGGCCACGTCTGTGCCCACCGTGCGCGCGACGACGCGCAGTGCCATGTCTATGCCGGCCGAAATGCCCGCCGAGGTGACGATACGGCCGTCTTCTACCACGTGCTGATCGCGCACAACCTTAACCTGGGGGTAGCTTTCCGCCATCCAGTCCAGGGTGGTGTAGTGCGTGGTGGCAGAACGGCCGTTCAGCAGCCCAACTTTCCCCAGCAGCATCGAGCCGGTACAGACCGAGGTCAACGTCTCCACCTGCGCCCCTTGCGCTGCCAGCCAATCCAGCAGCGACTGATTGTGCAGCACCGCGCGCACGCCCCAACCACCCGGTACAACCAGAATGTCCAGCGGTGGGCAGTTGGCAAGGGTCACGTCTGGCAGCACGCGCATCCCCCCTCGCGCTGCAATCGTGCCCTCCTGTTCTGCCACCAGCAGCACGCGGAAGGCAGCCACCTGCCGCGCCTCATCCAGCCGCGTCGTGGCAAAGACCTCATACGGGCCACAAAAATCCAGTACCTCTACATCAGGAAAAATGAGAATACCAACTGTTTTATGAGCCATAAATGCCTCTTCGTACATCGTTAAATAACTCTTCCGTAACTACTCAGGTGCAAGGCAGTGGCCACAGGAGTTGCAAATGGCTAGAACCGTCTGGCCAGTGCCTCGCCCCCCTCAGGCTTAGTAGTTACCCTCTTCCTACCTTAACACTTCACCTGTCATTCCGAACGGGGGCTGCGGCCCTGAGCGAAGTCGGATGGGGAGGAATCCCTCTCCTTCTGCTAAAGCGGGCATCACGAACGGATATTAATGGGCAGGCGCGTTGGCTGGCGCAGTAGGCCATTCAGCGTGCCGCCAGCGGGAGCCATCACGCGGCTGTCGGCAAAGTAGGGGAAATCAAAACGCACGGCATCGCCGATAACCAGGCCAGGTAGGGGCATCAGGCGCGCGGTGAGGGGTTTGCGCAGGCGGCTGGCAAGCATGGCAACATCTAGCAACACGGCCGTTAACACATCCTCGCTGATCTCCCCGGGCAGGGGAATGGTGTCTAAGCCGACGCCGCACACGGCGCTGTAGCTGAGCAGGTCTTGCAGTGTCAGCAACCCGGCGGCGGCGCGTTGCGCCAGCACGGCGTCTTCCAGCACGGGCAACATCAGCCCCGAAAAGCCGCAGCGCCGGAACTGGGCGCGCTCTAGCGCCTCGGTGATGAAGCCAGCAGCAAAGAGGCTGCCCGCCGCGCCGATGTGGGGCAGGCCCAGCGCCTCGATCGCCCTGCCCACGCTTTTGCCGTCGGTGGGGTAGGGAGCCAGGGAAAAGTCCAGCCCGTGAAAGGGGATGGCGAATTGGGCGGAGAGGGCAACGGCCGTTTCCTCAATGGTATTGGCAGCCTGGATAACGGCCGTGATCAGGTTCTGCCGTGCCTCCTCCAGGGAATGCGCCGCCTGCATCGCCTGTAAGGCCAGGTCTGCCGACTCAATGGCCAGGGCAAACGTGGGTGCGCCACCGCGATGGTAGGCAACGGGGAAGAAAGGGGAGCCGGGGGCACAGTGCGCCAGCGCCGCCAGGTACAAATTGCCAAAGCCGTTGGCCAAAATCGTGCTAACCTGCCGCATAAGCTTTGCCGTTTGCCAACAGCGCCCTGTGTCCAGGGTGCCCGCGGTGTCGGCCACCTCCACCGCGGCGAACAGCCTGTCTGAAGCGGTCAGGAGCGTTGGAATCAGCTCCAGCCAGGACGCCTCGTGGCGCAGCTGCACTGGTCCCAGGCTGAGATATTGCACACCTACGGCCGTCCATGCCTGGGCGAGAGTCTGAGCCTGGGCAACGGCCTGGGGCGCTGCAAGCCAGTCAGGAAAGGGGGGCAAAGCTAGCCGTAGCGACTGCACGGGATAGGGGAAGGCATGGCGCGCGGTGGCAAGAAATAGGGCTGCCTGCTCCGGGGCAAAGTCGGGTTCACAGAATAAGGTGATGGCGCGAATTTCCATAGGTTTATCGAAGGGACAGCGGGAGAAGGGAGCAGCTTGCGCGTTGGTTTACAGGTTGCTTGACAGAGTTTATCATGCGTCGTTAGAATCTCATCTATCTTGACTCGCTGACCGGCTACAAGCTGACCGGCTACCATAGCAGGGATTAAACCTGGATGATGACAGAAAATCAAGCAGAATTGGCTGAACAACTGGAGTTAGCGTTAGCAGAAGCGTCGCGTGCGCCGCGCATCGAAAAGCCGCGGCGGCCAAAGCGGCAAGGGGCGCGCAAACGGCCGCGTAACCAACCCTGGCAGGTGGAATCGGTGCTGAAGCGCTTCTCCGCCTGCGGGCGCTGCATCTACTTTTTGCTGAGCTATCAGAGCATGGCAGGGGCGGAGGTTTTGGCAACGGCCGTTGCCAACAGCAACGACGAGTGGTTGCAACTTCCCTGGATAGACCAGATGCCCACGCTGGTTGAAAAATCATATGGCCTCTCGATTGACCTGGGGGACGATTACGTGGAAGCGATCTGTCCCCTTTGTCAGCGCCCCTTTGTCTACAACGCTGCCACAGAAGAATTTGCCGCCGACTTCCAAATGGTGGTGTGAAGGGAAAGTGGATAGTGGTTGGCGTTTTCGCCACTATCCACCCGCCACTAATCCCTCTGACGCTCCCTTTGTCTCTTAGCTTCAAAGAGAATGATGGCTGCGGCTACGGCTGCATTCAGTGACTCCGTTTGCGCCGCCATGGGAATGGTGCAGGTTCCCGCGCAAAGCTGCATTGCCTGGGGGCTGAGGCCATGTGCCTCACTGCCGATAATCAGCGCCGAGGGTTGGTTCCAGGCAACGGCCGTGTACGGCACCCCCCCCATTGTCACAGCCCCCCAAACGGCCGTGTGCGCCACAAGTTGCCCAATCTCCGCCCAATCCAGCGCCTGAACCGGTAGCCGCAAATGCGCCCCCATGCTGCCTCGCACCACCTTTGGGTTATACGCATCTACGCAGCCCGGCGCCAACAGAACCCCATCTACACTGGCGGCAGCGGCCGTGCGCAGCATCGCGCCTACGTTTCCCGGCGTACTCACGCCGTCTAAAATGAGCAAGAGCGTGGGCGCCGGCGGCAAGGGCAGAGCAATTTGTGGCAGCAACGCCAGCACGCCGGGCGGCGTTTCCGTATCGCTCATAGCCGCCATTACGGCCGCGCTGACCGGCTGCGGCGTGCCGCCAACTTGTTGCAGCAGCTGCGCATGGCTGGCAACTTCGGCCCATTCCGGGGTAAAAAAGAGGGCGATGGGGGAAACGGCCGTGTGCAGCGCATCTTGTAACCAGCGCGTCCCTTCTGCCACAAACACCCCCTCGCGCTGGCGAAAGCGGCGCTCGCTTTGCAGGCGACACACATACTTGACTCTGGCATTGGTAGGGCTGGTGATCATGGCGCATATTGTATCTTTTTTGCCCGGCCGGTGTTAGTAAGAGCGTGAAGCGTGAGACGTAATGTGAAGCATGAAGCGTCAAACGTGAAAGTTGCTTTGGTTTTTCCGTTTTACAGATTAGGGAACCTTATCGCGGAGGTAGAAGTGATGCAGCAAATCAAAGGATTATACAAATTAAGCCGCCCGCTCTCGACGTTGAGCGGGGTATTGGCTGTATTCCTGGGGGGGTACGTGGCCGCTACAGGGGAATGGGGTAAAGTGACGCTGGCGGCACTCTCGACACTGTTTATCTCCGCGGCAGCCAATGCCTGGAATGATTACCTGGACGTAGAAATAGACCGCATCAATCAACCGCAACGGCCGTTGCCCGCCGGCATTGTCAGTCTGCAAACGGCGCGCACCTTCTCCTTTGTGTTGGCGCTGCTTTCCCTGGTACTGGCCGCCTTCATCAACGGGCACGCCTTTCTCATTGCCCTCGCCTCCAACGTGCTACTTTATGTCTACTCTTGGAAAATGAAAAGCACAGTGTTGGTAGGTAATGCCATTGTCGCCTTCATCTCTGCCATGAGCGCCGTCTTTGGTGGTGTGGCCGCCGGCAATGTTGCCCCCACCTTCTGGCTGGCCATCATCATCGTTACCGGCATCATGGGTCGCGAGGTCCTCAAAACAATGGCCGATTACGAAGGCGATTTGCGCCAGCGCGTCACCACGATTGCCACTGCCTGGGGCAAGCGCAACGCGCGCATTGTCTTTTACATTTTGCTCAGCCTGACGCTGGTGATGATGATGGTTCCCTACCTGCTGCGCGTCTACAGCCCCATTTACGCGCTGGTGGTGGCAATTGGCGTCTATCCGGTGGTGCTGTACATTGCCATTCGCGTTGGGCGTGTCAACAGCGGCCAGCAGCTAGAAAAGCTGAGCCAACTGCTGAAGTATGATTTTATCATCTGGTTTTTGGCGGTGGTGCTGGGCACTTCGCTGTGAACGGGAAATGAGAAGCTGAAAACCGGAGAGACGTCGCCGCCAATTTTACTCCCCGCTATGCTGCTGTAAGAACCATTCCTGGCTGTTGAAGAGCGGTTCGTCTGTTGTGCTGAGCTGGCTTTTGGGGATGTACGTGCCATCTGCCTGCAACGCATATGCTTTTTGCGTGTCGCGCAAATACACTTCAAGGATGTTTTGCACAATGTGCTGGCGCATTTCTGGCTGCTCGATGGGGAACAGGACCTCGACACGGCGGTCAATGTTGCGCGGCATCAGGTCGGCGCTGCCGACGTATATGGCGGGGTTGCCCTGGTTATGGAAGTAGTAGATGCGGCTGTGCTCCAGAAAACGGCCGACAATGCTGCTGACGCGGATGGTTTCGCTAATGCCGGGGATGCCGGGACGCAAGCCGCAAATGCCGCGCACAATCAGGTCAATTTGCACACCGGCCTGCGAGGCGCGGTACAGGGTGCGGATCATGGGGGCGTCTATGAGGGAGTTGCACTTGAAGATGAGACGGCCGTTTGTCCCATGCGCAATCTCCTGTTCGATTAATTCCGTAAAACGCTGGCGCAAATTGACCGGCGCAACTAAAAACTTGCGATAATTTTCTTGCCGCGAAAAGCCGGTCAGGTAGTTAAACAGTTCGCTGGCGTCTGCGCCAAATTCCTCGTCATAGGCCAACAGCCCCAGGTCGGTGTAGATGCGTGCCGTAATACTGTTGTAATTGCCCGTCGCTAGATGCACGTAGCGGCGGATGCCTTCGCGCTCGCGGCGCACGACCAGCGTCACCTTGCAGTGGGTTTTCAGGCCAATCAGGCCATAAACGACATGGACACCGGCGTTTTCCAGGGCGCGCGCCCATTCGATGTTGCTTTCCTCATCAAAGCGCGCTTTTAGCTCCACCAGCGCCGCCACTTGCTTGCCGTTTTCGCGTGCTTTCATCAGCGCATTGACGGCGGCCGGGTTTGGCCCCACGCGGTAGAGCGTTTGCTTAATAGCGAGAACGTTTGGGTCTTCAGCGGCCGTTTCCAAAAACTCGATCACCGGGGCAAAGCTATCATACGGATGGTGCAGCAAAATGGGTTGGCGGCGCAGCGCCTCAAAAATGTTCCCTACCGAGCGCAAGATGGCAGGCACAGCCGGTTTATAGCTGGGGTCTTTCAATTCCGGCCGTTCCAGCTTGTGCAGTTCCCACAGGCTGCTCAGCGCCAGCGGCGCATCGGTGGTGTAAACATCCATCGCCCCCACTTTCAGATTGTTGATTAGAAACTGGCGCATCTCCTCCGGCGTGTTCTCGTCTAGCTCCAGGCGCACAACCGAGCCAAAGTGGCGCTGCCGCAGGTTTTCTTCCATCGTCAAGAGCAGGTCATCCGCTTCCTCTTCCTGAATCTCCATATCCGTGTTGCGCGTTACGCGGAAGGGGTGTGCGGCCAGAATTTCCATGCCAGGGAAGAGGCGGTCTAGATTGGCAGCAATGACTTGCTCCACCCAGACAAATTTTTGCACAGAAGGGGGCAGCAAGTCGTCTGGGTCTATGGGTTTGAGTGGGACCAGGCGTGGCAGGCTGGCGGGTACTTTGATGCGGGCCAAGCGCGTTTCGCCATTATCCGGCTGCCGCACCAGCACAACCAGGTTGAGGCTGAGGTTGGAAATGTGGGGAAAAGGGTGGCTGGGGTCGTGCCCCAGGGGTGTGAGCACGGGAAAGATTTCGCGCTCAAAGTAGTCGCGCAGTCGCTGTTTTTGTCGCTTTTTCAAGTCGTCATAGGCGAGAATGTGGATGCCTGCTTCGGCCAATTGCGGGTGGAGCTGTGTTTTCCACCAGAGGGTGGCAGTGGCAAAGAGTTGGGTGACGACGCGGTGGATGGCGACGAGCTGTTCGCGCGGGGTCAGGCCATCGGCGGGGCGTTTGGTGATGCCGAGCAGTACTTGCTGCCGCAGACCTGAGACGCGCACCATGAAGAATTCATCCATGTTGCTGCTGTAAATGGCAAGGAATTTGACGCGCTCTAGCAGGGGATGGTTGGCTTGGCATTCGTATAGGACACGGCGGTTGAACTCGATCTGGCTTAGTTCGCGGTTGATGTAGAGGCTGGGGTCGTCCAGGTCTTGGGTGGGCAGGATGAATGGGACTGGGGTGGATTGTGGTTTGTTGGTGCGAAAACGGCCGTTTGCACCGCGTGTGCGCTTGCCAGAAACGGCCGTTGGCGGAACTTTCTCGGCTGCGTTGTCTGTTAATGGTTCGTTGTTCATCCTACACCATCCCCCTACGAACCCATTTTACACCAGACCAGCCGCTGGTGCTTCACTGCGCGTAAACCCCTTACCGATCACACTGCCAATTGCCCCCAGCACGGCCCCTAGCAGCCCCCAAAACAGCGTCGAGCAGACAATGCCCACCACAAAGCTGCCGCCCCAAACCAGCAGGATAGAGCCAGGAATGCCTGGGAAGGAGGGGTCACTGGCGGCCAATGTGCGAAAAATTTGCGACATGCGTTCAAAAAGCGGGGAAACGATCAGTAAACTGATCAGGCTGCCCAGCAGCGTGCTAACCACGTGAGAAAGCGCGCCTGCTGCCGCGCCCCCTTTGACGTGTGCATCGCTCAATGCCTCTTCGTGGTGATGCTGGATATGGTAGTAAGCGCCAGCGCCAATGCCCGCACCCAAAAATACCAGGCAGCTTAGCAGACCCATGCAGGATGAGACAATGAAGAACGTTTGCGCGGGCATACCGTACATGAACAGAAAGATGTCGTCTGTGGCCGGATCAAAAGGGAGCGTGGGGCTGGTGAGAAAGGCGGGGTCAAAGAAGGGGGAGTTTAACACGCGCCCGACGAAGAAGTAGCTGAAAATGCCGCTTGCCAGGTAATAGACCAGCAGAATCCCTGCGCCTAAAATGGTAGCGTTTAGCAACGGCCGTGTGCGGATTTGCATATGGTTTCCTTATGTATCCCTGCTTTTTAACTCAATTCATCAGCCACCCAGCCCAACCCCAGCGCCTCCAGCGTTTCTCGCGTGGGCGTGCCCGTGGCGCTGTCCCAGCCAGCCTGCTCGTAATACATATCCAGCCCAGCCGCCAGCTCTGCCTGGTCAAGGATCAGCCCATCAGAACGGCCGCTTTTCAGCGCCTGCTTGAATAATTTTTGCGGCAACGTATCATCGGCGCGGGTCAGCCCTTCGCGCGCGTTAAAGGCGCGCATCAAATTCAGGCGCCGCTGGCCAATGCGCTGCACCTCCGCCACGTCCACGTCCCAGCCGGTGGCTGCCGCCAGCAGATCGGCGATGTCTTGCGGCTCATTGTACAACTGCCAGGTGGCACCAAAGACAAAATTACACAGCCCCAGCGTATCTTTGGCGCTGATGTTGTACTGGGTTTTCAGGGCAAATTCTACTTTTTCGGCGTTGAGCACCTTGGGGTCCTGCGGCTTTTCCAGGTCCAGCTGCTTTAGCCCCACGCCTGCGCGCCCGGCAAACACCTTGGGATGATACATCGGATCATGTTCCGAAGATTCATGGTCGGCGCCAAAAGGATTGACGGCGTAAATGAGACCCAGGCTGCGCTTAACGTGCGGCATGTGCGCGGGCAGTTCCTGCCCCTTCACCGTTAGTAGATACTCATGGCCGCGCTCCAACAAATTGGCTGCCTTGGCCGACCCTTCAGCCAGGTAGTTGCCAAACCCTTCCCGCTTGAGCGTCAGTTCCAGCATCTGCACCATTGCTTCCGCATTGCCAAAGCGCAGGTCAATGCCACCGGTATCCTCCAGGGTGAAGACGCCGTTCTCGAAGCATTCCATAGCCCAGGAAAGGGTGGCGCCACAGGAGATGGTGTCTACACCGTATTCGTTGCAAAGCTGATTAGCGTAAGCGATGGCGTGCAGGTCGTCCACACCGCAGTAAGAGCCAAAGGTGGCGATGGTTTCATATTCCGGGCCGCCATATTCAGGAATGATGGCGCTGTTGCGCCATTCTGATTCGACGACGCGCTTGCAGCGCACGATGCAGGCGTAGCAGGTGTCGCGCCCTTGCCGGTCTTGCTTGCCTTCGGCAGCGCCGCGCAGCAGCTCATCATACAGCCGCTCGCCGCTGATCTTTTCTACCTGGGCCATCTCCATAAAGCCGGCGCTCCAGTTGTAGGTGGGCAGACCGCCGCTGTTGTTGTTGGCCATGACGGTGTTGGCCGTACCGTACCGGCCGAAGTTGTCCAGCACTTTGGGGAAGGCGGCTGCACCTTTTTTGGCCAGAGCGGTAACGGCCGTTTTGTCTGCCGGAATCACATTTTGCGTGCCGCGCACGGCGATGGCCTTCAGTTTCTTGCTGCCCATCACCGCGCCTACGCCTGTGCGTCCCCAGGCGCGGTTGCTCATATTCATGATGGCAGCAAAATTGGCCAGCTTTTCTCCGGCGGGGCCAATCTGGGCAATCTCTACTTTGGCAGTGCCCAATTCCTCTTTTAGCGCCTCGTCCACTGTGAGCGTGGTTTTGCCCCAGAGGTGGCTGGCGTCGCGCAGTTCCGCCTGCCCATCGTGCACCCAAAGGTAGACCGGCGTCTTGGAAGCGCCGCGCAGCACAATGGCATCGAAACCGGCGAACTTCAGCTCTGCCGGCCAGAAGCCACCGGCCTGGCTGTCTGCCACGCCGCCGCTGCTGGGGGATTTGCAGGTGGCGGTGGCGCGGCTCTGGCCGCTGATGGGCAGGCCGGTGGGGGCGCTGCACGCCAGGGTGAGGGTGTTTTCGGGACCAAGTGGGTCGGCACCTTTGGGGGTATATTTCCAGAGGTAGTACAGCCCCAGCAGGCTGCCGCCGGGGTATTGGCGGTAAAAGGCCTCTGTGGGTTCTTCGATTTCGATGGTGTGGGTGGTCAGGTTAACGTGCAAAATTTTGCCGGTAAAGCCGTATAAAGCAGTCACAATACGCTCTCCTTGTGGGAATTTGTGGGTATTGTAGCGGAAGAGCAACGGCCGTTCCACTCGCCAGTCTTTTCATTTTTGATTTTGATGTTCAGTGCACTGTTAACGGTGTAATAAGTAGGTGACAGCTATTTATCGGACACTGCATCTGGCGATCGGTCGTCTGCAGTCAAGAAATTTGTGAAGCCCCGTTTGCAAAGAGCATGAGCCACGCTGCAAATCGCATTCCAGCGCCAGGGGGAGGTGTGATTGTTGCCGGGCACCAATTTTTGTTCACAGTAAGCGGTGGCTGGGTGGTCACCGGGGGGGTGGCTGGTGTGGGGTGATGGAGCGCTTGTAGCTCAGGATAGGGCAGGCGGGGCCGGGATGTCAAGATGACGTTTGCCATAGAATCTGTGAGACCCTGCGTCTCCCTCAGAGCACGCTCAGGCGCGATTCAACCCACGCTTGACCAGCCTCTTCACCAGCGGCGGCGGCGACCACGCCCCCTCCACGTGATCATAAACGGGAACTGGGCCTGGCAATAAATCGGCCGTTTGTAGCTTCTCCGCCAGCGCCGGCGACAAATCGTCATAGCCTAACTCCTGACGCATACGCCGGTAATAGTTAACGTGGTTGTAGAAGTGCCTGTTTTCTATGCCATAAGCGAGGAACATGGAAAATTTGGGGCCGGTGATGTAGCTACCAGAATGCAAAATGCGCGGGTCAAAAATCAGGCAGTCCCCCGGCTCTGTGGCCACCCATTCTGCCTGTGACGCCCACTCCTGCAAACGCACAAACAGGTAGCTCATGGCGCCGACCCATTTCAGGCGTGCTTCTTGCAAGCGACGCCCCAGGGTAATCTGTGGCAGGGGGCGGTGTGTACCGGGAATGAAGCCAAGACGGAAGCCGCTTTCGGCATAGCTTTGCAGGTAAATGCCGACGCGCAGCAGGCGATAGGGGGCGTCGCGCTCGTCCCAGTCTGGCCCTTTGCCAAAGTCGCGGTTGACGTTGTCGCGGTGCCAGGAAATGGCGGAAAAACCCACGTGTAGATCGGTGTGCTGCAAAAAGCGGGTCCCTTCCCCCAGCAGGCCGCGCACGGCCGTTACCAGCCGCTCGTGCGTGATCAATGGCCAGAAATCGGGGTTCTTCGTCACACCATCCGGCGTAGACCAGGAGTTTTCCAGCCCGCGCTGGCCCAATTTGCCCCCTTTATTGCTCGCGGCCATCACCTGGCGCGAGATGCCAGAGAGAGCCTCTAACTTGCCGGTAAAATAGCCCACCTCTTCTTGCGTGAGAAGACCTCGTATCACCACAAACCCTTTGTCGCGCAAATCGCGCCGCATTGTCTGAATGTCCATTTTTCCTCCTTTTAGCACCTCAGCCGGTCAGCCGGTGCGCTTTGCCGCTAATCGCTCGTCGCTTGCGTGCGCTTTATCATAGGCGGTGGGGACAAACAACTGATTAACGGGTGGTAAACATCGCTTTAACGGGGAGGCCAAATTGGTTGGTTGTGGGGGGCTGTGCGCTGCTGTTGGGCGGCGCAACGGCCGTTTGCCAATTTGCCAATTCCTTAACGTAACTATTGTGCAATCAGAGCCGAAATGGCTCAAAAATACGAAAAACAAATGCCTTTGAAAAACGGTAGGGGCAATTGAATCACCCCATTGCCAAAACGCAGGGAGCGGCCTGCGTAACAACTCTGCTCAGTGA
>CALEAD010000053.1 GCA_937943625.1 uncultured Anaerolineae bacterium
CGCCCACGCCGCGCCCCACTCTGCCCCCGCCACCCTCTTCTGTGGTGCTGGAAGGCCTGATCGCCGTGAAGCAAGGCTTCAACAACTGTGGCCCCGCCAACCTCACCATTGTCCTTAACTATCATGGCGATAGCACCACGCAAGAGCAAGCGGCCGCTTATCTGAAGCCTAACCGCGAAGACCGCAACGTCAGCCCCTGGCAGATTAGTGATTATGTCAACCAGTTCACCCTGTTGCGCTCGACCGTGCACAGCGGCGGTAACCTGGAGATGATCAAACAGTTTATTGCCAACGGCCTGCCGGTGGTCATCGAAAAGGGGTATGAACCGGAGAACGACGAAGGCTGGTACGGCCATTACCTGACGGTGTATGGGTATGACGACGCGAAACAAGAGATTTACAGCCGCGACACGAACCTGGGTCCGTTTGACGGCCGTCCACGCATAGACAGCTACGAAAGATTTCTCCACTGGTGGCAGCAGTTTAACTACACCTTCTACGTTGTCTACGAACCGCTGCAAGAAGAGTTGGTTTTCGCTATCATTCCAGGCTATTTGCAAGATTGGCACAGCATGTGGCAATACACGGCCGAACTGGCGCGCCAGGAGATTGCGCAAAGGCCAGACAACGTCTTTGGCTGGTTTAACCTGGGCGTCAGCCTGACACGCCTGGCGGAGCGCAGCGGCGACGCCGCGCTCTATCAGGAAGCAACGCTGATGTTTGACAAGGCACGCAGCATTGGCCTGCCCCCGCGCACGCTCTATTATGAGCATCGGCCGTTTATGGCTTACCTGCGCAACGGCCGTATCAACGACATCATCACCCTCACGGATGCCTTGCTGGCCACACCGGGCGGCCCCTGGGTCGAAGAAATTCACTGGTATCGCGGCCACGCCCTGGCAGCGCAGGGGCAACTTTCGCGCGCGCGCGAAGCCTACCTGAAGGCGCTGGAGGTAAACCCCAACTTCTACCCGGCGCAGCTTTCGCTCGATTGGGTAAATTCTGAATTGGGGAGATAATAACCTTTGACTGCCGACCACCGACCGCAGCCCGTGCTTTTGCCAGCACGGGCGGTCTGCCGTCAGTCATCTGCAGTCAGAAATTTGTGCGGCACCGTTTCCACAGAAGACAAACCATGCCCGGATAGCAAATTTATGGAAGCCATTCAACAATTCGCCCAACAGCTAATCGCCAATGTGGAAAAGGTAATTATCGGCAAACGGCCGTCGTTGGAGCTGATCACCGTCGCTTTGCTGTGCGAAGGGCACGTGCTGATGGAAGACGTGCCCGGCACCGGCAAAACGATGCTGGCGCGCGCCTTTGCCGTTAGCCTGGGCGTGCCTTTCAAGCGGCTGCAATGCACCCCTGACCTGCTACCCAACGATGTCACTGGCGTTTCGATCTTTGACCAGCGCGAGCAGGCGTTCACCTTCATTCCCGGCCCTGCTTTTAGCAACATCCTGCTGGCAGACGAAATCAACCGCGCCACGCCGCGCACGCAGTCAGCCCTGCTAGAGGCCATGGGCGAGCGGCAGGTCACGGTAGATGGGGTCACGCGGCCACTACAACGGCCGTTTCTCGTCATCGCCACACAAAACCCCATCGAATACGAGGGCACATTCCCCCTGCCCGAAGCGCAGCTAGACCGCTTCTTCCTCAAGCTCACCCTGGGCTACCTGGACGAAGCCAGCGAAAACCAGATGCTGCGCAACCTGGGCGGCGTTCACCCCATCGAAAACCTGACCCAGGTTGTAGATGGCCACAAGCTGCCAGAACTGGCGCAGCAGGTATGGCGCATTCACGTAGATGACACCTTGCGCCAATACATTGTGCGGCTGGTGTTTGCCACGCGGCAGCACAAAGAGCTAATGCTAGGAGCCAGCCCGCGCGGCAGCCACGCCCTCTATCGCGGCGCACAGGCATATGCCGCCCTGCATGGCCGCGATTACGCCCTACCCGACGACGTGAAAGTGCTGGCCCCCGCCATTCTGGCCCATCGCTGCCTGGTCCACCCCGAAAGTGCTCTTCGCGGTCGCCGCGCCCAAGAGATTCTCAGTGAAATCATCAACCAGACAGCACTGGATATTGAGGATTAGGAGCAAGAGCAACCCGCAACCAACCAACTAATCCACCCACCCCCCGCCCACACCCATGAACCAGGTTCTCGCGCTTGTCCTTTTACTGCTGTTTGCCGCCTTTTTGCTGCGCCTGGACTTCATCTTCTACGTGGCATATGTGCTGGCGGGCATCTATGCCTGGACACGTTGGTACACGCCGCGCGCCTTTCAGCGTCTGCGCAGCGAGCGCATCTACCATTCGCACGCCTTTTTGGGGGAGTGGGTGGATGTGACCATACGCCTGAGCCACACGAACCGACTACCCATGCCTTGGGTGCAGTTGACAGAAACGGTAGACCCCAACTTGCAGACAAGCGCAAAATTGAGCCAAGTGGTTTCTTTGCGCGGGCGCGGTAACGCCGAAATGCGCTATCAGGTACGGGGGATGCGGCGCGGCTACTACCGCCTGGGGCCGCTGCGTCTGATGAGTGGTGATTTGTTTGGTCTGGGCCAGGAAATGCTTGGCTTTGTGCCGGGGAGCTACCTGACTGTTTACCCGCGTATCACGCCGCTGGCGCAGCCTGGGCTGCCTGCACGCCTGCCTTTTGGCATAGTAGCCAGCAGACAGCGCCTCTTTGCCGATCCAGCGCGGCCAATGGGGGTGCGCGAATTTCGCTCTGGAGATTCGCTGCGGCAGATTAACTGGAAGGTAAGCGCGCATTTATTGAGTGCGCACGGACAGGGATTGATGGTGAAAACGCTGGAGCCGGCTATTTCGCTGGAAACGGCCGTTCTGCTCAACTTTCACCGCCCAGACTATGACGCGCGTGACTGGCCAACCTACACCGAATGGGCCATCGAAATGGCTGCCTCACTGGCGGCGCACCTGATCAACCAGCGTCAACCGGTTGGGCTGCTCACAAACGGCCGTGAAGCGCAGCTCCCTTCCCTGACGGCTGCAGAAAACCCAGAAGCCGGACACACCCCTGCGCTGCAGGCCTTGCCCCACGCAGAAATCGGATCGCTACTGCCACCCATTCCGCCACGCAACGGCCGTGCGCATCTAATGAAAATTCTCGAACGACTGGCGCGCCTGGAAACCAGCGACACCCTGCCCCTTTCCGATTGGCTGGGGCGCGCCAACCTGGGACTTAGCTGGGGGGTAACGGTGCTGGTCATTACCCCCCTCGGCACAGAAGCCATTTGCCAGGGGCTACATCACCTGGTGCGCGCCGGGCTAAATCCGGTGCTGCTCACTGTACAGCCAGACGCGCAATTTTCCCAGGTGCGCCAGCGCGCGCGCCAGCTTGGCTTTGCCGCTTACCGTGTCACCCGTCCAGAGCATTTACAGCAGTTAGGACATAGATAACCAGACTGACCTGACCGGCCCAGGGACCTTCAGGCCTCACGCCCACGAATGACCACTACAAACACCTACGCTACCCCTACGCAGACGCGCCACCTCACGCAGCCACTTTTCATCGCCCTGCTCGTGACGGCGCTGTGCGCTGCCCCGCTGACGCTGATTGATATAACCATTCCCTGGTTGCCCTGGATGTTGTTGTTGGGGCTGATCTTCCTGGTGGCGCTGGAGTCCGTCTACACGACCTTTTGGCTGGCGCACCCGGACCGAAGGCTGCTGGCGCGCACCAATTACCGCCTGGCGGAGCTTGGCGTGTTGCTGGTTATCACGCGCCTGTTTGCTTTTGTCGCCGGTGGGCGCGGGCTGCCCACGCTGGAGACGTTTCGCCTTTATCTGCACGAGCCGCTAACCTTCTTTAGTGATGGCTATTTTTTGCTGGGGGCGCTGCTGGTTTTTGTCGCCTGGCAATTGGCCATTGCCCATGCGCGCATTTTTCAGCAGCTAGCCATTAGCGCGGAAGAGGCTGCCTTTTATAGTCTGCCCCCACATGAGCAGAAGCGACGCATTGAAGACCGCCCTATCCGCACGCGCCGCGCCGATTTGATGGCGGCATTCTTCCGTCGTTGGGTGTGGGGTGGGGTTGTGATGATTGTGGCAACGGCCGTTACTACCATTGAATTGACGCAACTCAACACCGCCACCAACCCGCTGGCGCTGGCACGCCTGGGGTTACGGCCGTCGCTAGTGATGGCGCTGCTGCTCTACTTTCTGGCAGGGCTATGGCTGCTCAGCCAGGCGCGCTTACAGGTAATGAACGCGCGCTGGCTGATCAATCATGTGGACAAAGAGATGCTGGTGGAACAGCGCTGGCAGCGCAGCAGCCTGTTTTTGCTACTGGCTACGGCGCTGGCGGCCGCTTTTGTGCCAATTGGCTCTACACTGCCCATCAGCCGCCTGCTGCAAATAATGCTGGGGATTATTTTATACCTGGGCAATTTGCTTTGGTATGTCGTCTTACTGCTGTTGACCATGCTGCTTTCCTGGCTGCGCCCGGCCGAGCCGCTGCCTGCCTGGGAAGATGTCACCCCCATCCCTGCGCCTCTGCCAACGGCCGTTCCCCACTTCTCTCCCGTCTCTCCCCCCGAACCCAACCAGACAGCACAACTTTTGCTCAGCTCCTTCTACTGGACGGTGCTGATCTTCCTGGCGGTGTCGGCCTTTTTGTTCTTTTTGCGCGAGCGGGGGGTGCGGCTCAACAGCCGTACCGTGCGCGCCTTATGGCAAAGAGTGCGTGAATGGGCAGAGCAATTCTGGCAGAGCACACGGGCACGGGGACGGGCATTAAGACGGGCAATACGCAAGGGAAACGGCCGTTTGCCCCTTCTCATGCCGGTTAGCGCCCCCAGGCGTCCCCGCCTACGCCTCGGCCCCCTTTCCCCCCGCGACCAAGTGCGCGCCTGCTATCTGGCCCTGGTGCGCCGCGCCGCCGAAAGCGGAAGCCCGCGCCAGCCGCACGAAACCCCGCTCGAATATCTGCAAACGCTGGCGCAAGCCTGGCCAGAGCAGCAGGCAGAAACGCGCGCGATCACGGCGGCATTTATTGTTGCCCGCTACACCCAGCACGAGATCAGCAAAGCGCGCGCCAACCAGACCAAAGAAGCCTGGAAGCGTCTGCGTGCGGTGCTGGCCGCCGCGCGCCGTGTGCGTGCAGGAGCAGCTACTTCCCCCCCAGCGAAATGAGAAAGCCCCAGGTTAGCAGCCCGACCACCAGTTGAAAGAGAAGCTGGTTCAGGGCAAACCCAAGCTGTATCAACACCACATTGAGAATGGCTCCCACCAGCGCACCCACAAAAAGGCCAATAATCGCCCCCTTAATCGCCTCACCCGGCACAGTGAAAACAACGCCAAGCAGTGCGCCAATGAGCGCGGCTGCGCCAACCCATTGCCCAGCCTCGACGATGCGCGCCGCCATCACCCCTTGCCTTTGATTAAACGCATCAATGATGGATGCCATCGTTACATCACCAATCACACCAAGGGTGATCACGAGCTGCACAATAAGCATTATCACGCCCGCCAGGATGCCAAAAAGCAGCACCCGCCCCATGCTGTCTGGCGCCTGGGAAACCGACCAGACGACTGCGCCGACAATGGCACCTACCGCCAGGCTGTTTAGCGCTCCAGTTCCCAGGGCGTCTAGTAGGGAGAAAGCCACAGTAGCAACAATCATTTGCGGCAGAAGGTATGACAGGTTGATCATCTTAAGAACCCTCCAGTTCGAGAGATTGGCAATCAGGGATTAACGTAACTATTGTGCAATCAGAGCCGAAATGGCTCAAAAATACGAAAAACAAATGCCTTTGAAAAACGGTAGGGGCAATTGAATCACCCCATTGCCAAAACGCAGGGAGCGGCCTGCGTAACAACTCTGCTCAGTG
>CALEAD010000054.1 GCA_937943625.1 uncultured Anaerolineae bacterium
CCTGGGCATGACCAGGGCCGAAATTGCGCGCAAGTTTGACGAGATCGTCGCCTTTGCCGAGGTGGAGAAATTCCTGGACACGCCCGTAAAGCGCTACTCCAGCGGCATGTACGTGCGTCTGGCCTTTGCCGTGGCCGCCCATTTGGAGCCGGACATTTTATTGGTAGACGAGGTATTAGCCGTTGGAGATGCTGCATTTCGCCGCAAGAGTTTACAGAAAATGGACGATGTGGCTCGCAGCGGCATCACTGTTCTCTTTGTCAGTCATGACATGAACTCCATCAAGCACCTTTGTTCCCAGGTGATGTTGCTCGACAAGGGCAACATACGTTCACTTGGTGAAGCTGACCGCATCATTCGTGATTACCAGGAACTTTCTGCGGCAACATCTGATAATCCTTTAACGGATAGGACTGACCGCAAGGGCGAGGGTGGTATCCGGCTTGTGAACATCACTTTTTATGATGCCAATCAGAAAAGCATCGGAACAGCAATTGCTGGCGAACCGCTAAATATTGCCCTGGATTATGTCGCCGACCAAAACTTTAGCCAGCTTGATTTTGCTGTGGGTTTTAGAACATTAGCCGGCGCGCCCTTGTTTGTTTGCATGGCATCTAATAGCACAGAACCGTTCTCGATTCAGCCGGGCAGTGGGCGGGTGTGGTGTCGCATCAATCAAATACCGCTAGCGGATGGTTCTTATTCCATCAACGTTGCTGCTCATCTTGGTTCCGTGCTGTATGACTGGGTGGAACGGGCCGCGACGCTTGATGTTATTTCGGCCGATTTCTATGGCAATGGCTCTGTCCCTCTAAAAAGCCACAGCCCCTTTTTGGTACAATCTTGTTGGGTTCAAGATGAACGTCTCATTGAGTCAAGAGGTTGATTGATGCTAACGGGCGGGATCCTGCGACGCATTACGGGTTTTCATCGCAACATGGCGCTGGCATTAAAGGGGGTTCGCATCAGCCCGTTGACATATGTTGCCGTGGACGAAACAGCAAAACTTGTGCTTGGCAAGAATTGTCAGATTCGAGGTCGTTACTTCTCTATTGGCCGTAATGCAAGTTTAGTGGTGGGAGATTCTGCACTGATTGATGGCAACATTTCGATAGGTGATGGGTGTGAGGTTTCGATTGGTGATAACTTTAAGCTGCTGAAGGGGGATTTAATGGTTGTGGAGGCCAGCCTTGTGCAAATAGGAGACGACTGCCTGATTGCGTCGGAAGCCCCATATCATGCAGCTATGAAGGTCATGTGCGGCCGTATTGAGCTAAAAAATAATGTAAATTTGCGTGCATCTGTAATGGTGGATGGCGGGCATTTAACTATAGATTCTAACACCTTCATTAACCAGGGCAGCGAAGTGCGTTGTGAGGAACGCATTCACATAGGACAATATGTGTATGTGTCTTACCTGGTTGATATCTTTGATACCAATACTCACCCTACTGATTGGCGCGCACGGCAGAAAGAAGTGGATAGCGGATATCCAAACAGGGCGCTACGACAGGAGCGACAGCGTACTGCACCAATATCATTGGGAGATCATGTTTGGGTAGGAAAAATGGTAGCAATATTAAAGGGCGTTCACATCGGCGCCCGCAGTGTTGTGGGAACTCGCGCAGTTGTGACCAGTTCCTGCCCAGAAGACAGTCTGCTGGCAGGAAACCCAGCCACAGCGCGGCCTTTAATCTATCAGGAGAACCATGACCTCACTTCGTAAACTGGTGGCCAGTGTTTTCTGGAAACTTGCCTTAATACTCTCATCCGAGTCCAGGAAGGTAAAGCCTGATTGGGTTGTCGTCAACTCAGGCCCATTGCAAGGAAGGCAACTTTATTTGGACAAGAACCACGGCTGGTCACGAGATTTTGCTGATGGCACCTATGATGACTATATTTACAGGCTTTTGGCGCAGCTTGGTTTGCCCAAACATGGAGCAGTTGTCTGGGACATAGGTGCATTTATTGGGTATTACAGCATGGCTTTTGCTTCGCAGGTTGGGCCTTCTGGGCGTGTGGTATCCTTTGAACCAAATCCCACTGCTGTCAGGTATTTCTCTTCCAATTTAGAAAGGAATCCCGAGTTGGCTGAAACTATTCAGATAGTCAATGCAGCCATTTCTAACAGTGATGGGAAGCAGATGTTTCGCTGTAGCGAAGAGTTTCTCGAAGCACCTTTGGGGTTTCTTGATGCAAGCGGGCCGCCCTCTGAAAGAATTTCTCCCAAAACGTATAGGGGTTTCCGGTCAATACCCATCGATGTTTATCGCATTGATACGCTCATACAGCAGGGTTATCCACCCCCTTCTCTCATTAAAATTGATGTGGAAGGAGCTGAACTGTTGGTTTTGGAAGGTGCGCGAGAATACCTGGCTGCTCACCATCCGGTTCTCCTGATGGAAGTCCACAACATCAAGGCCATGTTTGCCGTGCAAGAATTTCTCCTGGTGCAGCTTGGTTATCAGACTGAATTTATTGAGCATTCTACGGCGCAATCTAGCTCACGCGCGTTTATTATTGCGCAGTCGCGTTCTGTTGAGGGGAAATGAATCCAGCTACGGTGACAAGTTACGCCAAAAAATTGCGTCTAAATAAACTCTATTGGTGGCTAAATCGCGCACTCAGGCAGTGGCAATGGATGCTCTATCGTAGACAGGGTACCAGGCGGGTGCGTGACTTTGTGGTGGGTTGCCACCGTGAAGGGATGCCCTGTTATCTACAAGTTGGCGCAGGAGGAAAGACGCTGCCAGGCTGGCTGAATACCGATTATGCCCCACACGCTAACTGCGCTTTTTTGGATGCAACCCAGCCCTGGCCATTTGCTGACGGTGAGTTGAGCTTGATACTGGCGGAACACGTGATTGCTAATTTACCAAAAGATGGGGGTATTGTTTTTTTGCGCGAGAGTTACCGCTGTCTACAGCCGGGTGGTGTTTTGCGTCTTTCTACCCCCAACCTGACTGCTCTCAGCCGCGCGTTGATTGCGGACGGTATGGAAGAGGTTAAAGCTGCGCTGCTTAATCGGCATCAACGACTTTACCGTCCAGGAGAAGATATATCTTTTTGTGACCTGGTCAATGACATTCATTACATGTGGGGACACCGCTACCTTTATACGGAAGAGGAATTGTATCGGCAGTTGTGTGCTGCCGGTTTTAGTCAGATTGAACGCGCAACCTTTGGCCTCAGCCGCGATCCTCGCCTGGTGGGGGTTGACCAGCACCAGGCTGGGCCGGAAATGGCTTATATTGACCTGATCGTAGAGGCGGTTAAGTGATCATCTCTCTGAAAATGTGTATATCTTTCCCATGCAGTTGATTTTCCGTTATGACGACTACAGCGCCGCTGAACAGTTTGCTTATGAAGTGGACGAGGCGGTATTCAACTTGTTTCTTGCGCTCCGTGTGCCGCTGCTGGTTGCGGTAACGCCACGCATGACAGCTGCTATGCGAGACCCCTTTAATCAGAAGTTTTTCGCAATTGAGGAAGATGACCCGCGTATCGAGCTGTTGAGCCGTGGACTGCAGCAAGGATGGCAGTTGGCGCTGCACGGCTACACGCATCAGAGCACCCCGGCTCTGAGCGGCAACGAATTTAAGGGGGAGCCAAAAGCGGTGCAAGAAGAGAAAATCATTGCCGGTTTGCGTTTGCTGCAGCAATGTTTCCCCAGTGCACCCATTGAGGTATTTGTGCCCCCCTGGAACAGTTATGATGAAGTAACCACGACCTGTCTCATTGAGCAGGGTTTTACTGTGCTATGTGCTGGGGATGCGGAGATGCCGCGCCGGGTAGGGTTGCTGACATTTGTCCCTTCCTTGATGTCCCCATGCGATCTGGCGGACTATCTGGATTTCTATTCTTTGGAAGACCTGATTCAGGAAGTGGGGCGTGGTCGTCTCGTCATCACCCTGCACGAATATGAATTTCGCGTCTCGGGCCGTAATGATTATGTAGGTATAGAAAAGTTGGCGGAGATGATGCAACGACTGCTGGCGAGCGGTGCGGAGATCGTCACCCTGGACACGGCCGCCCCGGTAAGCGACTATTTGCTGAAAGGTCACAGGCGTTTCCGTGCCAAAATCTACCTGCTGCAACTGATACGTCACGGCCGTGTCCTGTGGCTATTGCGTTTGACGGAAAGGTTGATACATGTGCTGGGGACGCAAAGAGCAACAGCCGTCAGGTCTGTGGTCGCCCAGGTGTATTGGGCGTTTGAGCAAAGCCATCTTCGTCTACGTACCTGGCTGCGGCCAATCAAGACCTGGATGCGCGCGCAACGCCAACAAACGGACCGCAAGAGGCGCAGTGACACATGGAGCTTGTGAGCGTGATCATCCCCTGCTACAACGCCGCCCGCTGGGTTGGCGAAGCGGTGGAATCTTGCCTGGCGCAAACTTACCAGCCCATTGAGATCATCGTGATAGATGATGGCTCGACCGATGACAGCTTGGCAATTTTGCGCGACTTCGGCGACAAAATCCGGTTGGAAAGTGGCCCGGAGGGTGGCCCGAACCGCGGCGGGAACTGGGCGCGCAATCGCGGCTTTGCCCTGTCTAAGGGGGCGTATATTCAGTTCCTCGACGCCGATGATTACCTGCTGCCAGAGAAAATTGTCCATCAGGTACGCTTCCTGGAAGAGACTGGCGCGGATGTCGTGTATGGCGATTGGCGGCACCAGAATGAAACCCCCGTTGGCGCATCAGCATTAGGCCCGGTGCAGGTTTCTGGCGCGCAAGATGACGTGCTGGCTGCCCTGCTACGCGGCTGGTGGACGGCCAACCACTCTATCCTTTTCCGCCGCAAAGTGGTCACAGCTGTTGGCGGGTGGGATGAGTCAATCGAGGCTGGCCAGGATAGGGACTTTTTTCAGTCTGTAGCTTTGACTGGGGCTGACATCCGTTACCAGCCTGGCTGCTATACCATTTACCGGCGCTATGGGCACGTGACGACCTCTACCGGCAACCGCCTGAGGTGGCTGGAGAATCACGAAAAAATCTTGCGAAAAGCGGAGCGGCGGCTGCAGGAGACGGGGCGGTGGACGCTTACTTATCGCCAGGCGCTCGCCCACTCTTATTTTCACCTGGCGCGCAACTATTATGCGCGGGACAAAGAGAAACACCAATGCCTGTACGCAAAAGTCAGGCAGCTTGACCCCCATTTTGTGCCGCAGGAATCGGCCGTTTACAACGCAGCTTATCAACTCCTGGGATTTCCGTTGGCCGAGTGGCTGGCTGGCGCTCTCAGACGAGCGCGAAAGCTGCAACGGTCAACCTGAATCGTGCAATATAGGGGATCTTGTAAAATCAATTTTGGCTGTAACCGTTCAGACGCGACAGGTTTACACCAGAGAACCTACCTGTCAAATATGCTGCAAAAACCTGTCAAGTCT
>CALEAD010000055.1 GCA_937943625.1 uncultured Anaerolineae bacterium
TGTTTGTATGTGACTCATGGCGACCTCGTTGTGAAATGTCGCTATGAGCCTGCCACTATTGAGCAGGTTGTAAAGGTTCGACTTTTATTTTTGGCGATTTTTCATGAAATCGCTTCTGATTGTGCAAAACTTACGTTAATCCAATTTCCAAAAGCGTTCCATGAAGATTGGCATTCTTTCGCGTAACAAGGACTTATATAGCACAAGGCGGCTGGTGGAAGCTGCGCAGCAGCAAGGTCACCACGCCTGGGTGATTGATACGCTGGGTGTGGTGATTGAAATGGGGACTTCTGTTGATATGCCAATACGGGCGCTTACGCGCTCGGCGCTGCCCCGCTTGCGGCCGCTGCCGCCGCTGAATGGGGTGATCCCGCGCATTGGCTCCTCGATTACGCCGCAGGGTCTGGCCGTGGTGCGCCAGTTTGAGATGCAAGGGGTGGTAACGACAGCAACGGCCGTTGCCATTGCCGCCTCGCGCGATAAATTACACAGTTTACAGCGGATGACGCAGGCCGGATTGCCTGTACCGAAAACGGTCGTGATCGCCCAGGCAGAAGGGCTGTTTGCCGCCATTCAGGCCGTTGGGGGGCTGCCGGTGGTGCTGAAATCGGCACAGGGCACGCAAGGAGAAGAGGTGATTTTAGCACGCACTTTCACGGCCGCCGCGCAGGGCCTGGTGCGGTTGCAGCAGTTAGGGCGCCTCGTACTGGTGCAAGAATTTGTGGCCGAGGCATTGGGGCGAGATTTGCGCCTGATTGTGGTGGGGCGGGCATGTGTCGCCGCCATGGAACGTTGCGCGCCGCAAGGGGAATTTCGCGCCAATTTACACCGGGGGGGAACGGCCGTTGCTATCACCCCTACACCCCAGGTAGCGCAGTTGGCGCTGGCGGCAGCGCGGGCGCATGAGCTGAGTGTAGCCGGGGTAGACTTGCTCCAGTCGGTGCGCGGGCCACTGCTGCTAGAGGTCAACTCATCGCCCGGCCTAGAGGGAATTGAGCGCGTTACCGGCGTAGATGTGGCAGGGGAAATTTTGCGCTTTTTGGCGACGCAGTATCATCGCCGCATCAACTCTCTTCCCCATCCAGGTGGATAAGACCGCGCTGCCTTGCTTCTTCAAACGAGAGGCTGCGCCCAGGATTTTTGGTCTCTGTTTCTTTTACCGCTTCTTCCCAGAAGGCATCCAGGTCAACGGCCGTTGCTGTTTTAGACAGGTTGAGGACAGTCAGCAGGTCATCCACACTACCCGATGGCGCTGCCTCGGCAATGACCGGGGCCTCATCCATAGTCGGCTGTGCTGGGGAAACGGCCGTTTCGCGTAAGGCTGCTGGTAATTCATTGAGCAACGCTGCCGCTTCTTGCCAGGAAAGCGTGCTTTCTCCATGCGGCGCTGCGACGGATGTGGGCGTGTTGGACGGCTGGGTCACGGCTTGTGCCCAAAAATCATCCAGGTCAACCCGCATGGCGCTTTCATCCAGATTCAGCGCCGAAAGCAGCTCCGCCACATCTGCTTCTGTAGGCGTAACAGAGGGGGCCAGGAATGGCTCAGGCGACATGGGGGCAGGCGGCACAGCATCCTCTGGCGCAGCGGGGAAAAGCACAGCTGGTGGCGGCTGTTGAACTGGTGCGGGTGGTTCCGGGGTGAGGATAGGTGGCTTAGGCGGCAAAGTGGTGGGAACGGCCGTTGCCGGATGAGATGGCCGGGCAGGCGGGGGTGAAGCAAGCGAGACCAATGGCGGCACGACGGCCGTTTTCAGGCCAGACTGAGGCGGCAGCAGCGCCACCAGATCGCGCAGCGCGCGCTGGGCAAAAACCCAAATCGTGCCAATGCGTCCGCGGCGCGATTCCAGGCCAAAGATTAGCGTTACAAAGTAATCGCGCCCCACGTTTGCATTGTAAAGCTCGGTGGCATTCCCGGTGTGGTACTGAATGGTAAAGGGAGTCTCTTCACCCAACAGGTCAGCAAGTGCCAGGCTGTTTTTGACATTTTCTGCCACCTTGTTAACAATGCGTGGCAAATCCAGGCGCGAATTATCCCCCAGCTCCAGCAAAATTTGCCCACTAGTCGTCGAAAGCACCAAACCGGTAGCGCCAGTGTCCAGCTGCAGCGTTTGCAGGCGACGTTGCACGATATCTGGAATTTGCACCTGGGGTGGGGGGGGATCGGGTTCCACGGGGGTGGGAGGTGGATCACCGTAGAGGGCTGTATGTACGGCCGTTAGCACTGCATCAGTATCCAGCGGCTTGGCAAAATAGCGATAAATGCCCAGTTCTTCGGCCTCCTTTTGACCCTGCGCCGAGGAATAGGCCGTAATCATAATCACGGGTAAATCGGGCTGGCGGCGGCGAATACGGCGCACAAAATCGAACCCACTCATACCCGGCAGGCGCACATCTGTGATAAGCAGGTCTAGCCTGGTGCGCAGCAGTTCCAGCATCCCCTCCTCAGCAGACGGCACGGCATACACCTGATAATCGTGGCCTGCCAGCCTGAGCATGGAGCGTAAAAGCTCTAACATCTCAAAATGGTCATCTACAACCAAAATCTGCTTTACGTCTGCCATAGTTATCCCTGATGAGGTGGTCAGGAGACGGGGTGACCAGGTGACAAAATATCAATTTATCCACATGCGGATACCTGCGAACTTCTATCCCCTATCTCCTGTACCCAATCTGCTGTAAATACCTATGTTAGCAAAAATGGAGCATTCTGTTTAGACCCATTTGTCCTGGTGGCATCACGGGAGCAGGTCAATCTCGTACAGGTTGAACAGCTCGGAGGGTTGGGTGGTATCCAGGCTAAAGTTACGCACGCGCGGGTGGGTGGCAGCGACCCTCAGACGCAGGAAGAGGGGGATGACGGGTAGTTCCTGGGCAAAAATAAGCTGGGCGGCACGGTGGGCTTCCTCGTAAACGGCAGTGCCCGGCAGACTGCGACGCGCCTGGATGCACAGGGCATCAAACGCTGCATTAGACCACCCAGAAACGTTGGGTGCGCTCCAGCCACCGAAGCCCTGTTCTACCGGGCCAGGGGTTTGCGTGCGTTGGTATAGCTGGCACAACGGCGCAAAACCCGTTTGCTCCACGTTCGTTTTCCAGGGAAAGTAACCCAGGTCAAAGCGGCGGCCAAACAAAGAGCCACCGGGGCCATCTGCCAACCATTCGCTGGTTGACAGGTAAGCCAACTCCACGCTGATGCCACACTGCCGCATGTTATCGCGCAGAATTTGTACTAACGGCTGACGCACCTCATCGCTGTTGGTCATCAGCGTGATACGAAAAGGCCTGCCGTCCCAGGCGCCGGGGCTGAAGTTGCTGTTATTGGGTACTTTGGCGGCATAGTATTCGCGAATGCCGTTGCCATCCAGGTCTACAAAACCGACTTGATCGAGTAAGGCGTTGGCGGCGGCTACGTCATAGGGCCACTCTGGCAATTCGCCGGCCGGATAAAGAGGGTGCATGGCAGGGATGTAGCTGTGCATGATGGTGGAACGGCCGTACAAAAATTCATCTATCATGCGCTGGCGGTCTATGCACATGGCAATCGCCTGGCGCACGCGCATATCCTCAAACCAGTCGGGGCGGTTGAGGGCGTCTGCACTGGGGTATGGATTGATACCCAGGGCTATCAGCTCATACACCGTACCGGTCTGAAAGTGGGCCACCAGCAACCCGTTCGCCTCTGCCTCCAGCAAGAATGGCGCCTGACCCAATTCCAGGCCATCCTGCGTGAGCACGTGGCACTCGCCGCGCAAAAGCAGCGATAGGCGCTGATTGGCGTCGGGAATGAAGCGAAAGATTACCCTGTCTAGATGAGGCAGTCCAGCACGGTGATAAAATTCGTTGCGCTCCAGGCGCATCTGCTCTCCTGGAATCCACTCCACCAGGCGAAACGGCCCATCGCCAACGGGCAGGCGCATGGCGGCAACGGCCGTGAGCAGTTCCGCCGGCGCATAGTTTCCAAGCAGATGCTCCGGTAGCGGCCGCCAGAAATTGAGAAAGTAGGTGCTATCATAAAATCCGGGAATACCCGTCCAGCGCACCTGTCGCTCACCCAACGCCTCATAGCTGGCCGTGCGTGCGTAGAGGAATTTATCGGTAGGCATAACCGGGTCTGCACCCACGCGGAAGGCGAAGAGTGAATCGCTGGCCTGTACTGGCTTGCCATCTGCCCACATGGTTGGCTCCAGGGTGAAATCTACCACGAGTTGGTTCATCAACAAGGGCGTCCCGCGAAACACGGCCGTTTCCCCTTCTGCCGTCACCACTTCCACCCCCTCATCCAGGATAACCACTTCATTTGCTGCACTCAGTACCGTTTGCCCGGCGCTGACCTCTACTGTTTGCAGCAGGGCATCGCCATCTGCCAGGCTGGGCACTTTCAGCAGCCCATCCGCCTGATAAGAAAAGGAACGCATGGTCAGATAATTAGTAAAGAGGGCGTGCCGCACCGCCTGCGCTGCCGCGTGTGCCTGCAGCTGTGCCGGTGACGGCGTAGGCACATACATGAACAAGGAAGTGGGTTCAGCGGCCAGACAGACCACCAGCTCTTTTTCTGCCGTTGACGGGGTTGGCGTTTCCTGCGGCTGCTCGATGATCGTCTCGACCACTATCCGCGTTACCTCAACCGTTTGCACCGTCACAACCGTGTTCGACACCACCACCACCGACGTGGGCAATGGGGGCGGGTCTACTTGTGCCAGGCGGCAGGCAACCAACAGCGGGAGCAAAAGCAACTTGCACAGAGGGGCGCAAAAGGCTGACGTATGTTTTGGCATGGCAGTGCAACGATTATAAGAGGGGCAAAATGGGATGTCAAAGCAAAGGTATAGTTCGCGCCATTGTGGTAAAATAAGTGGCATGATGGCAGAACTCACCGTGATTGGCGGCGGTTTGGCGGGAACAGAAGCAGCGTGGCAGGCAGCAAAACTGGGCGTGCGCGTGCGCCTGTATGAAATGCGCCCGCAGCAGCAAACGCCCGCGCACGTCTCTGACCAACTGGCAGAATTGGTGTGCAGCAACTCGATGGGTTCTTTCTTGCCGCACAAAGCACCCGGCTTGCTGAAAGCAGAAATGCGCGGGCTAGGCTCTTTGATTCTGGCCTGCGCGGAAGCAACGGCCGTACCCGCAGGCTCCTCACTGGCTGTAGACCGCGAACGCTTTGCCGCTCTGGTGACAGAATGCATTGCCAGCCACCCCAACATTGAGCTGATTCGGGAAGAGGCCACGCGCATCCCCGATGGCCCCTGCATCATTGCCAGTGGTCCGCTCACCTCCGCTGCGCTTACGGCCGAAATCGGCCGTCTTACTGGCCAGGAATATCTCTACTTTTATGACGCCCTCTCACCCATCGTCCACGCGGAAACGATCAACCTGAACGTTGCCTTTCGCCAATCCCGCTACGACCAGGGCGAACAAGAGGAAGGGGATTACCTGAACTGCCCCATGACTAGAGAGGAGTACCAGCGCTTCCACCAGGCGCTGTTGCAAGCAGAAACCATTACTCTGCGCCAGTTTGAGCAGGAAGACCCGCACTTTTTTGAGGGGTGTATGCCCATCGAGGTGCTGGCGGCGCGCGGTGAGGATGCCCTGGCGTTTGGCCCAATGCGTCCCGTTGGTCTGATAGACCCGCGCACCGGCAAACGGCCGTATGCCGTTGTGCAGCTCCGGCAAGACAACCTTATGGGCACGCTCTACAACATCGTTGGCTTCCAGACCAACCTCAAGTGGGGCGAACAGCGCCGCGTGCTGCGCCTCATCCCAGGGCTGGAGCAGGCCGAATTTCTGCGCTACGGCATGATGCACCGCAACACCTACGTCAACGCCCCCCAACTGCTGCAACCCACCCTGCAATATCGCCGCCGTGCCGACCTTTTCTTTGCCGGGCAAATCGTAGGCCTAGAAGGATACATGGGCAACGCCGCTTCCGGTCTGTTGGCCGGTATCAACGCTGCGCGCCTGATCAACGGGCAACTGCCGCTCATCTTCCCCACGCAGACCATGATTGGCGCCCTGCACCACTACGTCACCCACGCCGAAGCTAAAGCGTTTCAGCCCATGAAGGCCAATTTTGGCTTGCTGCCCCCACCTACGGCGCAATTAGGCAAAGCTGATCGTTACCGCTGGTACAGCGAGCGCGCCCTTACCGCCTTGCGTCGCTTTGCCCGTGCTAACTCGCTTTCATTCAATCGCGAAAAAGCAGAACAGGCCATCCAATTGAGCCAAGCCCACGAATGAAAATGCAGGTGCGGGTTACCAAACCTGCACCTGCCAACCAGGTTTGGCGACCTGCGCTACACTTACAAACGGCCGTCGGCGGTCATTTTTACAGGAGCATTCATGCATTCGGCAAAGCAGCAAAAACTGACACAATGGCTACAGGCACAAGCGATAAGCCTCTGCCGCATGGTGCTTCATCGCGCCCCCAACATGCTGCCAGACCAGGAAGATGTGGCTGACTTCTTGCAGCTTGTGGTACAAAACGTCGGCAAAATGCGCGAAACCCAGCTTTCCGCCGTTCAAGAGTGGGCGCTAACCAACATCGGCCACGATGCCCCATTTGCTAACGATTGGGTCACCGTGCTGCAAGTCTTAAAAGAAGAGGTCACGGCCGCGCTAAAGTACGCCTTCTCTCCGACAGAAACACTAGATGCCTGGATGCAGCTTGACCCTATTTTTACTTACGCATTGATTGAAGCGACGCAACTGGCCAGTGACGTAAACCGCGCCATCATGCTAGAGCACATGAACGCCATCCGCAACCAGATGCAACAGATAGAAACGGCAAAAACCAACTTCATTGCCGTGGCTGCACACGAGCTGAAGACGCCGCTAACAATCATGGAGGGATACGCCAACATCTTACGCGCCGAAACGCTACCCGATTCTCCGCAGCGCCTCTACATTGATGGCCTGGAAAACGGCACGCGGCGCATGAGAGAAGTCATTGCGGACATCATCGACATTTCCCTGATTGACCTGCGCCAGATGGAGCTAAAATATCAAAAATTCCACCTGGAAAAAGTCATTCTCCTGGCTGCAGATAAGCTGAATCGCTTCTTTGCGCAACGGCGTGTCGAGCTGGTTATCTGGCCCTTGCCACTGGACGAGCGTATTTATGGCGATCCGGAATTGCTGCTAAAGGCGTTTAACAAAGTGCTGCTGAATGCGCTGAAGTACACCCCAGACGGGGGGCGCGTGACGATCACAGGCACACCGACGCGCCAGGAAGAGGCAACATCGGAAATCATGGGGTACATGGATGTGCAGATTGCGGATACGGGAATTGGCATTGACCCGACCAATTTTGAGCGCATTTTCCAAAAGTTTTCTAGCATTTCAGATGTCAGCCTGCATTCTTCTAGCAAAACAAAGTTTAAGGGGGGTGGCCCTGGGCTGGGGCTACCCATTGCCAGAGGGATTATTGAGGCGCACGGGGGGCGTATCTGGGTGGAAAGCCCTGGCTGCAATGAAACAACCTGCCCTGGCAGCATTTTCCACCTGGAAATTCCTCTGCTGATTAAACAGCCCGTGGGCTTTATTTGGGGTGACAGAACGTAGGCATCTGACTGCGCAGTTGCACCGGTTTGCCTTTTGCCTTCTGTTCCCCGCTCCCACCGGGAGAGTTGCATGAACACCATTCAAGTCACAACGGCCGTTTCTCAGGTCACCGTTTACCCAGACCGCGCGCGCGTTACCGTGCGGGGTGCGTGCCAGGTCATGGCCGGCCCCTTGCGCCTGGTGGTAGACGAGCTGCCGCTGGCGCTGGAGCCAGAATCTTTGCGTGTGGGCGGTAACGGTGCAGCCAGGGTGCGCCTGCTCAGCGCCGACGTGAGTCACCATTACTACATGGACACGCCTTCCGCCAGCGCGCGCCAGTTGGAGGAAGAAATTGAGCAGCTAGAAGAGCAGGCGCGCACCCTGAACGATGAAAAAGCGGTCTGGCAGGCGCACGGCAAATATCTGGATGGGTTGCGCGCCGCCACGGCCGAGTTTGCCAAAGGGCTGGCGCGCGGTCGGCTGGAAATTGCGCAGCAGGGTGAGCTGCTCGCCTTTTTGCAGCAGGAAGAGAGCCGCCTGCACGCCGCCACGCGCCAGCTAGAGGCACAGCAGCGCGCCCTGCAAAAACAGCTGGAAAAGTTGCGTCAGGAGCTAAAGGCGCTGCAAGCGGCGCGCCCGCGCCAGCGCTTTCAGGCCGTTGTCGAGGCAGAGGCGCTCAACGATGGTGAGTTTGAGCTTGCCCTGAGCTACGTGGTGCAGCAGGCCAGTTGGCGGCCGCTGTACGATGTGCGTCTACAAATCGAGGGCGACGTGCCGCTGCTGCAGCTGACTACGCTGGCGCAAGTGCAGCAAAACACGGGGCAAGATTGGCAAAATGTGGCGCTCACGCTTTCTACGGCGCGTCCGGCGCTCAATCAGCGGCTGCCGGAGCTGAAGCCCTGGTATATCCAGGAAGCACAAATGCAGCCGGTGGTGCGCGCCATGAAAATGGGTGCACCCATGCCCGCAGCTCCGGCCATGCAAATTATGGATGAGATGCAGGTGCGCGAAGCCGCACCTGCTGCGATGATGACTGCAGCTGAAACGGCCGTTGCCGAAATCCAGACCGGTGAAGGGGAAACGGCCGTTTCCTTCAAAGTCGGTGGCCTGACCACTATTCCTGGCTATGGCTCCCCGCACAAAACCACCCTCAGCCAGGTACAGCTAAAGCCCGCGCTCGATTACCTGGCTGTGCCTAAGCACACCGACGCCGTCTTCCGCCGCGCCACCTGCCAGAACGATACCCCCGCCCCCTTGCTTGCTGGTGCGGCCAACCTCTTTGTCGCCGATGAGTACATTGGCCAGACAACGCTGCCCTACGTCCCCAGCGGCGGCGAGTTTAAGCTGCTGCTGGGCGTCGAGGAGCGCATCACCGTCAAGCGCGAGCTGACGCGCCATGAGGTGGACAAACGGCTGCTAAAAGATAACCGCCAACTGCGCTACGGTTATAAGCTGACGCTAAAGAATTTGCTGCCCGTGCCCGCCCAAACGGCTGTGCACGACCATATTCCCGTCTCCCTACACGAGCAAATCAAGGTGCGGCTAGAAAACGTGCAACCGGCCCCCAGCGAAAAAAGCGACCTGAATTTGCTAGAATGGCGGCTGCGCCTGCCCGCCAACACCGAACAAACCATTGCCTATGAGTACGTGGTGGAACATCCCCGCACCATGCAGGTGGTTGGGTTAGGTGAAATTGGATAGGGGACAGAGACGAGAGCTTAGTGAAGGGTGGAGAGCAATGGTGGTCAACCAAAAACCCCCATTCTGTACCCTCTACCCTTCATCCTTACTTTGGAGGTTGCTATTACCAGATCAGACACATACCCGGTTGCCCCACCGCGCGAACGCGCGCTGTTGGTGGGAGTAGAGCTAAAAGAAGAACGGCCGTTGCTGCCCGTGAGCGAGAGCCTGCAAGAGCTGGCGCGCCTGGCCGAAACGGCCGGTCTGGTCGTCGTGGGCCAGACCTACCAACGCCTGGAGCGCCCCAATCCGGCTACCTACATCGGCCCTGGCAAAGTGGAAGAAGTACAAGCCCTGCTGCGCGAACTCCAGGCCAACGTGGTCATCTTTGACGAGGAGCTAAGCCCACGCCATCAGCGCGAGCTGGAAGAAATTTTTGGCGAAGAGGTCAAGCTGCTAGACCGCACTGCTCTCATCCTGGACATCTTTGCCCTGCACGCACAAACCCACGAAGGCAAGCTGCAGGTAGAGCTGGCGCAACTAGAGTATCGCCTGCCTCGTCTGACGCGCATGTGGACGCATCTGGCGCGGCAGGCGGGCGGGCGCGCCGGTGGTGCAACGGGCGGTGTCGGTCTGCGCGGCCCTGGCGAAACGCAGCTAGAAGCCGACCGGCGCGAAATTGGCCGCCGCATCGCCCATCTTAAAGCAGAACTGGAAGTAGTGCGCGCCCGCCGCAGCCGCCACCGCGCTAAGCGCCAGCAAACTGAGCTGCGCGTCGTGGCAATTGTCGGTTACACCAATGCCGGCAAATCCACCCTGCTCAATGCACTCAGCGGCGCAGACGTGCTGGAAGCAGATATGCTCTTTGCCACGCTCGACCCCACCACGCGCAAGGTGCATATGCCGGGTGGCCGCGAGGTACTGTTCACCGACACAGTTGGCTTCATCCAAAAACTGCCCACACAAATTGTGGCCGCCTTCCGCGCCACGCTGGAAGAAATTCAGAATGCAGATGTGCTGCTGCACGTGGTAGATGCCACACACCCCCACATGGCGGCGCAAGTGGAAGCAGTTGAAGACACGCTGGCCGAGCTGGAAGTAGACCACTTGCCAATGGTGGTCGCTTTGAACAAAATAGACCTGCTGCCAGAAGGGGCCGATCCACGCCAGGGGGTGATCTTTGTCGATCCGGTGGTGTCCGTTTCGGCACGCACGGGGGCAGGATTGGCAGATTTGATGGTGGCGGTGGAGGCGGCCATGGTGCACTATTTACAGCCGTTGCATGTGTTGCTGCCCTATAAGCGAGGAGATTTGCTGGCCCTGCTGTATGAGCGTGGCCAGGTGGATGGCGAAACGCATCTGGCAGAAGGGGTGGAGATTTACGGCCGTTTGCCAGAACGCCTGTTACCTTACTTCGCGCCTTATGTGATGCTCAATGGCGCCAGACATGAGGTGTGACGCACACCCAGAGCGCACAAGGCAGGCACAGAGAACACAGAGAAAGGGGGTAATGAATTTGAACACACGCATGAACCGGTTGATAGATCGCATGGGGGATTTTTTAGCCTCTTACCCCGGCGCTCTGCCGCTGTTAGGGCTGCTTAGCATCATTGCCAACTTTATTTTGCAAATTGTGCCCGGCCCAAATGCAGGCTGGGTGGTTGCCAGCAATCTGTTCTTGCACCTGGGCCTGATTATCACCATCATCGGGCTGTTGCTGGTGCGGCCAATCAAGGGGTAAGATGAGCTTGCTAACTGATATTGCTGCGCGCCCGGCGGTGCAGGCTGCCTGCCGCAGCTTTGCCCAGGATCGTGAAACTATTCTCGATCTGATCGTAGCTGTGCAACAAATTCCCGCGCCTACCTTTGCCGAGGCGGCGCGGGCATGCTTTGTGGCGCAGCAGTTTGCCGCCCTGGGCCTGGCTGATGTGCAGGAAGATGCGTTACACAATGTCTACGGCCGTTTCCCTGGCGCGCAGCCACACCGTCCTCCCGTCGTTCTTTCTGCTCATCTGGACACGGTCTTCCCGCAAGAGACTGATCTGGCCATTCGCTGGGAAAACGGCCGTCTCTATGGCCCTGGCATTGGCGATAATGCCACCGGCGTGGGCGGGTTGATTGCTCTGGCGCGCACCTTGCGCGCTTACGCCATCCAGCCTGTTGCCGACCTCTGGTTTGCCGCCAACGTTCGTGAAGAAGGCATGGGCGATCTGCGCGGCATGCGCGCCGTTGTGGCACGATTTGGCGCTGCGGCGCGTTACCTGGTCATCGAAGGGGGTCTTTTCGGCTCCGTCTGTCACCAGGGCATTGGCGTGCGCCGCTACCGCATAGATATTCAGGCGCCCGGTGGTCACTCCTGGAGCAACTTTGGCAACACCAGTGCCGTCCACGTTTTGGGGCGTCTCATTGCCGCCATTGACGATTTGCACGTGCCCCAGTCACCGCGTACCACTTACAACGTTGGCGTCGTTCAGGGAGGCCAGTCTATCAATTCGATTGCCCAATCGGCCAGCCTGTGGCTGGATATGCGCTCCGAGTCGGTGGCTGCGCTGCACAAGTTGGAAGCGCAGGTGCAGGAATTGATAGCAGAAATACAAAATCGCCTTACAGAGGCCACACTCACACCCATTTTGGTGGGCAACCGCCCTGCCGGACAAATACCGCGCGAGACGCCGCTGGTCACGTGGGCGGTCGAGGCGCTGCATCAAGTAGGGCAAAAGCAGGTAGAGTTCTATGTGGGCAGCACAGACGCCAATATCCCGCTCAGCCTGGGTATTTCCAGTGTCTGCATTGGCCTGGCGCGCTCGCAAAACGCACACCGCCTGGACGAATATCTTGAGCCGATGTACCTGCCAGACGGCCTGGCGCAGCTTTTGCTGCTGGCGCTGACGGCGGCGGAGGGGGAATAGAGTGTGTTGATAGTTTGCGTATTGGTTGCCGGACTCTGGCAAATGTTGCGCTGGTCTCTGGCGCCATAGCGCAATTTGGAAAATCGCGCCGCATTGGCAGCCGGCGTTTCTAGCTACTAAACCAACCAACTAGCCAACTAACCAACCAACCATCACCCTGGCCGTTGCGCAATAACTGAAACAAGGAGAAAGCGATGTTAGAACTTGTGGATACAAAAACAGACTGGATTGCCGATGAAATAGCCGCGCTGAAGGAAGCCGGGCTGTTTAACACGATTCGCACGATTGATTCGCCGATGGGTGCGTGGGTGACGATAGACGGCCGTCCACGACTCAATTTCTGCGCCAACAACTACCTGGGCCTGGCGAACCATCCCCGCTTGCGCGAAGCCGCCAAGCGCGCCATAGATACCTACGGCGTTGGTCCTGGCGCGGTGCGCACCATTGCCGGCACCATGTCTTTGCACGTGGAGCTAGAAAAACGGCTGGCAGCGTTCAAGCGGGCGGAAGCGTGCATTTCGCTGCAAAGTGGCTTTATGGCAAACCTGGCGACAATTCCAGCGCTCGTGGGCAAGGGAGATGTCATCTTTTCTGATGAGCTGAACCATGCCAGCATCATTGACGCCTGCCGTCTCAGTCGCGCGCAAACGGTACGCTATCGCCATAATGACGTGGCCGACTTGCAGCGGGCCATTGCCGAGACGACGGAGTATAAGCGCCGCCTGATTGTGACCGATGGCGTTTTTAGCATGGATGGGGACATTGCGCCGCTGGATGAGATTTGCCAGGTGGCCGAAGCGCATGGCATTATGCTGATGGTGGATGACGCGCATGGCGAGGGGGTGCTGGGTGAGGGGGGACGCGGCATTGTGGACCACTTTGGCCTGCACGGCCGGGTAGATATTGAAGTGGGTACGCTGAGCAAGGCGTTTGGCGTGGTAGGTGGCCTGGTGGCCGGCAAGCAGACAATTATTGACTGGTTGCGGCAGCGCGCACGGCCGTTTCTCTTTTCCAGTGCCATGACGGTGCCAGATACGGCCGCCTGTATCGAAGCCGTCAATATCCTCGCAGACTCCACCGAGCTGGTAGATCGGCTGTGGCACAATGCCGGCATCTTCCGCAAGGGAATGCAGGAGATGGGCTTTAACACCGGCTTTAGCCAGACGCCCATTGTGCCCGTGATGTTGGGCGAAGCGCCGTTGGCGCAGAAATTTAGCCGGCGCCTCTTTGAGGAAGGGGTATTTGCGATGGCGATTGGTTACCCGACCGTGCCCCAGGGGAAGGCGCGCATTCGCGTCATGAATTCGGCCGCGCATAGTGAAGAGGATATTCAGCTAGGGCTGGAGGTCTTTGGCAAAGTGGGGCGTGAGTTGGGGGTGATTTAGCAGGTTGGTTAGATGGGTTGGTTGGGTTGGTTGACTAACCATCCAACCAGCCCAACCATCCAACCCTATATTTCAAACTTTTCCCCCAGTTCTAGTACATGTACCTGGGAAAAGCCTAATTCGCTTTGCAGCCCTTCGGCCAGCGATATAGAGGCTTCTGGCTCACCGTGGACAACGAACGTGCGTTGCGGCCGTTTTTGCAAATGAGCTGCCCACTGTAGCAGTTCGTGGCGGTCGGCGTGGGCGCTGAAGCCGTTGAGGGTGACGACTTTCGCCTTTAGCTCGTACGCATCGCCAAAAATTTTTACCTTGCGCTCACGCTCAACTAGGCGACGCCCCAGGGTGTGGGGGGCCTGCCAGCCAACGATGAGAATGGTATTGCGCGGGTCTTCGATGTTGTTTTTGAGATGATGCAAGATGCGTCCGGCCTCGGCCATGCCGCTGGCGCTGATGATTACGGCCGATTCATGCAGAAAGTTTAGCTCTTTGGATTCGGCCGTGCTGCGCGTGTAGCGGATCATGTCAAAGCCGAATGGATTGCGTTGACTGGCATCAAGCATGATGGCGGCCATTTCGGCGTCGTATGCTTCCGGGTGCAGGCGATAGATGCTGGTGGCGTCTATCGCCAGGGGGCTGTCTACGAAAATGGGTAGCCGGGGGATGTCACGCTTTTCGATGAGCTGGTGCAGATGATAGACTAATTCCTGGGTGCGGCCAACAGCAAAGGAGGGGACAATGATTTTGCCGCCGCGCCGAAAGGTGTCGTTGATGGTCTGTTCGAGCTTTTTGCTGGCTTCTTCGATCGTGTCGTGCAGGCGGTTGCCGTAGGTGCTTTCGATGATGAGAATGTCGGCGGCGTCTATGAAGGTGGGATCGCGTAGAATGGGTCGGTCGGGACGCCCCAGGTCGCCGCTGAAAACGAGACGCAACGGCCGCTTGCCCGTTTCTTCCTCAATCTCTAGCATCACAATAGCCGAACCAAGCATGTGCCCGGCATCGTAGAAGGTGAGCGTGACGCCAGGCAGCAGGCGATACGGCCGTTCATAGCCAATGCCGATAAAATTTTTCAGGCTCTCCACCGCATCGGCTAGTGTATAAATGGGGTGCAGCAAGGGTTCCCCTGCCCGTTCCCGCTTTTTGTTTAGGTACTCAATGTCATACGCCTGGATTTTGGCGCTGTCGCGCAGCATCAGCGCGCACAGATCGCGCGTGGCATAGGTGCAAATAATGTCGCCGCGAAAGCCACTTTTCACCAGATTGGGGATGTTCCCGCTGTGATCAATGTGGGCGTGCGAGAGGATGAGGACATCTACGGCGCGCGCGTCGTAGGGCAACTGCTGATTGCGCTGGTAGCTTTCCTGGCGCTTGCCCTGAAAAAGGCCACAGTCGAGCAGAATTTGACGGCCGTTGATGGTGAGCAAATGTTGTGAGCCGGTAACGGTGCGCACCGCGCCGTGAAATTGTATCTCCATGATCGCCTACCTTTGTCATTGATGAATGGGGAATGCGGAAAGGCTCTGTCCGCTTTCTAATTTTTGCTCTTGTTCGCATCTGTCTGGCACTGGCGCAGCACGTGCAGAATCTCCTCGCCGTATGCCTGCCGCCGCCAGTCACCTAGTTCGCTAACGGCCGTTAGCGCTTCGGCTGTTTGCGGGTTTGCCCTGGCCAATGCCCAGAGCGCGTCGCGGCTGACAATGACGTCAGACTCCACGCCGCGCTCTTTGGCGCGCTCCTTGCGCCAGAGGTGAAGCCGTTCATATCGCTCGTAGACGGCTTCTGGTATTCGTCGCGTGCGGCGGGGCGGTGCAGGGCGGGGGGCTGTTTTGCCTTGCTCGACCAGGCGCAGCAGCGTTTCGCCATATCGCTGCAACTGCCTGGGAGACATGCCATACACTTCGCCCAGCTCTTCCAGCGTGGTGGGTTCGCGCCGCGCGATTTCTAGCAAGGTACGGTCGCCAAATACCTTAAAGAGAGGTTGGTCACGTCGCTGCGCTTCCTGGTCGCGGAAGATATTTAGCTTGCGCAGAATCCCCTTTTGCCGTGCATTCAGATCGTTGACGCCGCTGATGTTGTGGAAGGATTCCGGGTCGAACGGCTGATGATTGGGCAGCACGGCCGTTTGCTGGGCAAAGGTCTCCAACGCTTCGGCCATGCGGCCACACGCCTCTAGCTGAGCCGCCAGGTCATCCCGCAGGCGCAGCAAAAAATGGGTATCGTACTGGGCATATTGTAGTTGGGCTGGCGAGAGCGGCCGTTTGCACCAGTTTGATTTTTGCTGCTGCTTGTTCAGGTGCACGCCATACAGCTCTGCCAGGATATTGGCCAGCCCGTATCGTTCATACCCCAAAATGCGTGCCGCCCACATCGTGTCAAAGATGTTTGCCGCCGACCAGCCATACTGTCCCTTTAGCAAAATCAGGTCATATTCTGCCGCGTGAAACACCTTTTCCACCGCCGGATTGGCTAAAATAGCGCCCAATTCCTGCAAATTCAGCCCTACTTCCGGGTCAATGATGTAATCTTGCCCTGGAATGGAAATCTGGATCAGGCAAACGCGCTCGCGATAGGCAAACATGCTATTTGCCTCCAGGTCAATGGCCAGGCGTGGCTCTTGCTGCAAAGCGACCAGGCATTGTTGCCAGCGCGGTGGCGTACTGACAAACAGGTAGGGGGGCAAGTTCATAGGGTTTCGGTCGGTATTCCTTCTGTCACGTACCATTCCCAAAAGCGGCGCACGCCATCTTGCACCCGGGTTTGTGGATTATACCCCAAAAGCGCGCGCGCCTTGCTGATGTCTGCCTGATTGCGTGTGAAGTCTGCCGCCATTTTTGGCCTGGGTGTCAGATTGGCTTTGCCGCCAGCAAGCGCTTCTATCATGCCCACAAAGTCGGCCAGCAGCGTTGGCTCGCCGCGCCCCAGGTTGATGATCTCGTAGCCTAGCGGTTTATCCAGTGCCAGCACTACGCCGTCGGTAATGTCGTCTACGTAGGTCCAGTCGCGGTACATTTGCCCGCCATCGTACAGGGGAATTTCGCGCCCTTTGGTGATGCTTTCTGCCAACAGATAAGCCATCATGTCAGGACGGCCGTATGGCCCATACACGGTAAAAAAGCGCAGCACAGTAAAATTCAGGCCAAACAGGTGATGATAGCTGTGCCCCAGGATCTCTGCGGCGCGCTTGGCGGCGGCATAGGGCTGCAACGGCCGATCGCACGGGTCACTTTCCACAAAAGGAATCACCTGCGTGTTGCCATATACGGAGGAGGTTGAGGCAAAGACAAAATTGCCCACCCCGCTTTCGCGCGCCGCATCCATCAGATTTTGCGTGCCATTCAGGTCTACCTCCACGTAGAGCGCCGGATACTTCACGGCGTTGCGCACCCCAGCCAGCGCTGCCAGGTGCGCCACTGCGTCAAACCGCTCCACGCGGAAGAGCGCCAGCATTCGCTCCCGTTCACGGATGTCTGCTTCAATCAGGCGGATGTTGGTGTAGGCGGCCAAGCGCGCCGCACGCTGTCGCTTATGCGCCGCCGGGTAGACAATCTCATTGAAGTTATCCAGGCCCACAACTTCATCGCCGCGCTGGGCTAGCTTTTTGGCCAGGTGGCTACCAATAAACCCGGCTGCACCGGTTACGAGTATCTTCATTGTTTGCTCCTTTGCGGCTGACTGCTGACTGCTGACTGCTGACCACGATTGTGCCAGTGATGGGCGGTCTGCCGTCGGCCATCTGCGGTCAGAAAGTGGAGAGTTTGTAAAGACCTGTGCAATTTGATGGAACCAATGCCTCTAAACAGCAAAGATACCAACTGGCTTCTGAGCCTTTACGCCTGCGCTGGCCGAATATCTTGTACCATCAATTGCAGGCTGCGCTCGCCGCGCCATTCGTTCACGCTTAGCGTATACACCAGGTCAATGTACTGGGGCAGGCATTCTGCCCATGCCCCCTGGCGAAAGGCAATGGCGGGCAGGATGCGGTAGCTGCTGGCTGCACGGCCGTTGCTGGCGCTTAGCCGCAATTGCAGATGTTCCCCATCATGGCCCACACGCCTGTGGGAAATAATCTCTACTCCGCGGCTGAGGAAGATGGGTGTGGCATTGGCATAGCCCGTTGGCTCCAGGCCGCTCAACATTTCCAGGAGCGCCCAATCCACTTCATTGATGCTGATCTCGGCATCGATCGTTAACGTCGGCGTTAAGTTCACCTGCGCCAGCCGATCCTGTGCAATCTCAGTGATGCGCGCTACAAAGTAGGGCAAATCGGCGCTGCGCACAGTAAAGCCAGCCGCTTGCGCGTGCCCGCCATGCCGCAGCAGCAAATCGGCTACCTCGTCCAGCGCTTCGGTCATGTGAAATTCGGGAATAGAGCGGCAGGAGCCGCGACTTTCCTCCTCACCCTGCTCGATGACAATGGTCGGGCGATAATTGGCTTCTGCCAGGCGGCTGGCCACCAGCCCCACCACGCCAGAAGCGAAGCTGGGGTCAGCGGCAATGAGGATGGGGGCGTCTGGTTGGATCATGGCTTCCGCTTTGGCCGATAGTTCGGCCGTGAGCTGTTGCCGTTTGCGGTTCAGGGCGTTGAGTTCGGCGGCCAGCTGCGTGGCCAGGAGCGCGTTTGGGGCCGACAGCAGCCGCGCGGCGGTGTAGGCGTGCGCCAACCGCCCGGCTGCGTTGATGCGCGGCCCCAGGCCAAAACCAATGGATTCGGCGGTGACTTGCCCCGGCTGCACGCGTGCGACCTCGGCCAGCGCGGCAATGCCAGGACGACGCGCCTGGTTGAGTACCAGCAACCCATCTTGTACCAGTTTGCGGTTTTCGCCCAACAGAGGCGCCAGGTCGGCGACTGTGCCAATGGCTACCAGGTCAAGCAGGGCTTCTTCGCTGAACGTGGCGCGCTGGGGCATGGCGCGGCGCAATGCCTGCGCCAGCTTGTAGGCAATGCCCACACCGGCCAGCCGTTTTTCAGGATAGGCGGAATCGGGGCGGCGGGGATTGATCACGGCCGTTGCCGGCGGCAGCGTGGGCCCCAGGCTGTGGTGGTCGGTGATGATCATATCCAGGCCGATGGCGTTTGCATGTTCCACCTCGGCTACCGAGCGAATGCCACAATCTACGCTGATGACCAGGCTGGCGCCTTTTTCGCGCAGCTTGCGTAGTGCTTCCATATTCAGGCCATATCCCTCGTCTACGCGGTCGGGAATGTAAGGTTGCGCCTGCGCGCGATCCAGCCCCAGCCCGCGCAGCGCCTCTGTAAGCAGCACGGTGGCAGTAACGCCGTCGGCGTCGAAGTCGCCATAAACGATGATTGTTTCGTTTTGGGCAACAGCCTGTTCGATGCGCGCTACTGCTTTTTCCATATCCGCCAGTAAAAAGGGGTCTGTGCTTTGCAGGTAGCGCCCTTCGAGAAAAGCCTGAATTTGCGCCGGGTCAGTCAGGCCGCGGTTGTACAGCACCTGGAGCAGGACGGGTGGAATGTGGGCAAGGCGCTGGCGTGTTTGCGCGGGCACGGCTGGCGCAACTTGCCACTTGTTTTCACGCAGATTGGCGGGACGTTTCATGGGGGGAATAGTAGCATGAGTGTGGCGTTGCGCAAGTGAGCAGCAGCGGCAGCAAGAGGGTGAAGGGGACGCCAATGAGGTGCGCCAGGGTGTGGTTGCCATACAGGACGTGGACGCGCAGGTGACCATAAATGAGCACAGAGAGTTGGGTGCAGAGCAAGAAAAGCACGCCAAACTGCCGGCGCTGCGGCTTGGCATCGAGCAGCAGCCAGGGGAAGGGCCAGGCGGCGTACCAGATGCGGAAGCTGAAGGCGGTCACCAAATAGGCGAGGAAGAGGTTGGCAACGGGGCGCAAGGGTGAACGGCCGTATCTGCCGCGCCACATTTGCCACACCTGCCACCCAGCCGCCAGCGAAAACAGCGTCCGTGCTACTATCAGCACGTTGTTTGTGCCAGGGTCTGCGTTTAGCGCGCGCCCAACCAGAATGATCAGCACCGTTGGGGAAAAGCCGCCATAGTCAGAGGCTTCGCGCAGCAGCCGCTGCGCCAGCTCTAGCGGGGAGCCAAACGGGGCAAAGGCCAGCAGCACCAGCAGCAGAGAGCCAACCAGAGTGATGGCGGCGTAGCGGATGATGGCGTGCCAATTGCCCAATTGGCTGACCTGTCGCCAGCCCGCCAGCCAGAAAAAGGGTAGCCCCAATAGGGCAATCGGTTTACTCAATGGTGCCAGCATTGCCAGTAGAAAACCGGCAGTGGGGCGCTGCCGTTGCAGCAACCAGTAGCCAGCCAGCAGCCAGATGAGCATGAGCGCGTCGTTATGGGCGTGGGCGACGAAGGTGAGCAGCAGGGCAGGATTCCATGCCCAGAGTAGAGTGAGCGGGGTGCGCTGCGCCGGTGAATGAAGTACGGCGAGTTGCCAGATGAGCAGGGTGGCGCTCAGATGCAGCAGTAGTGCCAGCAGCTTAAAGAGCATCAGGCTGAGGTAGAGGTTGTCGGGGGCAACGGCCGTTGCCCCC
>CALEAD010000056.1 GCA_937943625.1 uncultured Anaerolineae bacterium
TAACACGCAATTGTCCGAGGATGACAACGTGCTGGTACAGGGTGTGCAGGGTAGCCCGTATGCGATTGGCTTTTTTGGTTACGCATATTATTCGGAGAATCGCGGCAAGCTGAAAATTTTGAATATCGAGGGTGTGGAGCCAACTGAGGAGCACGTGGAAGACGGCACCTACCCGTTGGCCCGGCCGTTGTTCATCTACAGCACGGCGGAAATCATGAAGCAAAAGCCACAGGTGGCTGCGTTTATCAACTTCTACCTGACCTATGTGAACGAGGAAGTGACAAAAGTGGGTTACTTCCCCGCCAGCGAGGCTGCCTTAAATCTGGCAAAGGTGAATTGGCTAAACGCAAATCGTTAAGCGAGACAAATTGATAGCGTAGTTTTTAGACGTTCAACTTCGGCAATAGAAGTTGAACGTCTAGGGCTTCCAGGGGGAGAGAGGTGGTTCCCTCTCTTCCCCCTTGTGTTGGTCACAAGCTTTTGGGCTAAGGTCTTTGTTTGCCTGAAAAGGATTTGTGGAGCAGGATTTTCGCAATAAGCGAATCGTCCGGGTTAGGTAGATCGGTTTGTCTAGCACCTTCATAAGGAGCAACTTATGGAAAGCAACGTGTTGGCTGAATCAAGCAGGATGAGCGAAATGTCTCTCAGCGCCAATGGCAGTTTGCGTAAACGGCTGCGGCTAGGGGAAATAGCGATTCAGGCTTTTCTCTTTGTATGTGGGGCGCTCTCTATTTTTACGACCATTGGTATCGTATACATTCTCAGTGCCGAGTCGCTTAATTTTTTTACACGGCCGTTGTGGGACAACACCAATAGACGCCTGGTCACAGACATTTCGCCAGCGGTAACCACCTTTGAGGTGACAACTAGCGGTAAGCCGATTTTTCCTGGCCAGACCGTGCGCATTGGCAACGAGTTAATGGATGTGCTGGCTATAGAAGGGAACCTGATTACGGTAGAACGGGGCTTCCAGGGTAGCACGATAGAAACACATCGTGCCGGACTGGATCTGTTTCGCGCAAATCGCGTGAACATCTTGGAAACCATTACCAAGACGCGTTGGGAACCGCAGTTAGCCAACTTTGGCATCTGGCCGCTGCTGCTGGCCACGCTGATGACCAGTTTGATCGGCATGTTGGTGGCGCTGCCGCTGGGTTTGGCTTCCGCCATTTACTTGAGCGAGTATGCGTCAGCCCGCGCTCGCTCGATTTTGAAACCGGTCTTGGAAGTGTTGGCGGGCGTACCAACGGTGGTCTATGGTTATTTTGCCCTGACGTTTATGACACCGCTGCTGCGCGCCATTTTTGGCGACCAAGTGCAAATTTTTAATGTTGCTTCAGCGGGTATCGTGATTGGTATTTTGGTTGTGCCGCTGGTGAGTTCGATGAGCGAGGACGCGCTGCACGCTGTGCCCAATTCACTGCGCCAGGCGGCGTATGGGTTGGGGGCGACAAGGCTGGAAACGGCGCTCAAAGTGGTGCTGCCTGCGGCGCTCTCTGGTATTGCTGCGGCTTTTGTGGTGGCCATCTCCCGCGCGATTGGTGAGACAATGGTAGTGGCGATTGCTGCCGGGGCTGGTCCGAGGAACTTTAATATTGGCCAGGACCCCTGGTTTGGTTATATCTTAAATCCGTTCTTGGCTGCGGAAACAATGACTGGTCATATCGTACGCATTAGCGGCGGTGACCTGAGCTACGACTCGATTGACTATAACAGCATCTTTGCCATTGGCCTGGCGCTGTTTATCATGACCTTGTTGTTGAATATCTTTAGCCAGCGCATTGTGCGGCGCTTCCGGGAGGTATACGAATAAATGGCTGCGCAAGAGTTAAATTCCCCCGCCTATCCAGAAGGTGATGCGCTGAAAGGTCAAATTGCTAATCGCCACCTTGTGGGCACGGTGTGGCGTTCCATTTTTCTCGGTGCGACGATTGTGGCAATTATTGCCCTGGTTGCCCTGGTTTATAACGTCGTAGATGAATCTTTTGGCCTGGTAGCGGTGCAAAATGACGTCGAGCCAGAAGCGTTGGTGCGCGCTTTTTTTAACGATGAGCTCCTTAACTCCCGCAATACGTTTGCCAGCGAGAATGATGATGAATTGGCAGCGGCATTGGCAGATGATCCATACGCGATCGGCTTTTTTGGTTATGCTTATTACCGTGAGAATCAAGATTCCCTAAGAACGCTGCGTGTGAATGGCATTGAACCGAATGCAGAAACGGCCGAAAACGGCCGTTACCTCCTGGCGCGCCCCCTCTTTATCTACACCGCGCAAAACATCGTGCGCCAAAACCCAGCTGTTAGCCTCTTTACCAACTATTACCTCACGTATGTGAGCCAAGAGATTGAATCTGTTGGTTACTTTCCTGCCAGCGAGTCCAGCATTGCCGCTGCCAGGCAATCCTGGATTCAGGCAGATGGGATTGAAGTCGGCCTTGGACAATGGCCGGTCATTAACCCGGCCGGGGCCGGTGGGCAGATTAACATCGTCGGTAGCTCTACGGTTTACCCCATTACCCAGCGTATGGTAGATAAATTTGAGGCTGCCGGATTTGCCGGGCAAATTAATATCCAGGTTGTGGGCACATCAGCCGGTCTGCGCGCCCTGTGCATAGATGGTACGGCTGATATTGCCAACGCCAGTCGTGCCATTAAACCGGCCGAGTTTGAAGCGTGTCGCTCTATCGGCCGTTTGCCGGTGGAAATGCGCGTAGGTACAGATGCCCTGGCCGTTGTTGTCAGTCGCGCCAACTCCTTCCTGAATAACGTGACCGACGACCAGTTGCGCGAGATTTTCACCACGGCCGAAACCTGGGCCGAGGTAGACCCAGACTGGCCGAATGAGCCAATCAAGCGCTACATCCCTGGTGCAGACAGCGGCACCCTCGATTTCTTTACCGAGGTCATTTTTGATGAGGAGTTGTCTAACCTGCCTAAAGATACATTGGTCGAAATTCTCGCCGATAGCATCTCCCTGGGGTTGGGGCGGCGTTTGGAACGTGAGCAACGTTTCTACGCCGATCGCCTGGTATTTGAGAGCCAGGAGGTATGGGACGAAGTGTGCGCCGGCCCGGAACCGCCCACCGGCTGTACGCTGGGTGAGCGTAGTAGCTATAACGTCTATGAGTTAGTGCTGGAGCGTGTCGTTAACCCGGACGTTAAGTTGACCTGGACGCTGACCGATTCTCTATTGAGGCGTGCGGATATCGAGTTGGAGATGCAGCGGCAATTTCCCAACGCGCACCTACAATTCCGCGCCTGGCTGACGCCAGACTTCATTGTCAGCCCGCAGTCAAGCACGCCAGAGTTTGCGGGTGTGCGCACGGCCATTTTAGGCACGCTGTGGGTGGTGCTGATTACCATTGCTTTCTCTTTCCCCGTTGGCGTCTCGGCGGCCATCTACCTGGAGGAATATGCACAGGATAACTGGTTGAACCGGTTGTTCCAGACGAACATTAATAATCTGGCGGGGGTGCCCTCTATTATCTACGGCATGTTGGGGCTGGCGATTTTTGTGCGCGCACTGGAGGCGTTTACAAGTGGCGCGGTTTTTGGCCAGGTAGAGGCGAACACAACGGCCAACGGCCGTACGATTCTCTCCGCTGGTCTTACCCTGGGGCTGCTCATTTTGCCCATCATCATCATTAACGCCCAGGAAGCCATTCGTGCCGTACCCAGCTCGCTGCGCCAGGCCAGCTATGGTATTGGTGCCACGAAGTGGCAGACGGTGTGGTATCACGTGCTGCCGAATGCGCTGCCCGGCATTCTCACAGGAACCATCCTGGCGCTTTCGCGCGCCATTGGCGAAACGGCGCCCCTGGTAGTGGTAGGGGCCTCGACCTTTATCACAATAGACCCGTCTGGCCCCTTCTCTAAATTTACCGTCTTGCCCATTCAGATTTACCAGTGGACCTCACGACCGCAGGCGGAGTTTCGCAACATTGCCGCCGCCGCCATTTTGGTGCTGCTAGCACTGCTGCTGACGCTGAACGCAACGGCCGTGTTGCTGCGCAACAAATATAGCAAGCAGTTGACGTAACGGTTGGTTCGTTGGTTGTGGGGTTATTACCTGCCAAACCAACTGGCAAACAAACCAGCCAATTGACATCAAAGGAGTCAGCCATGAGTACCCCATTTTTCAGCAATGGTGACTATGCCATTGAAATGCGCAATGGCAACATCTACTACGGTAACTTTCGCGCCGTGCGCAACATCAATTTGCAGCTAAAAGCGCGCCAGATCACGGCGCTGATCGGACCCTCTGGCTGTGGCAAAAGCACGGTGCTGCGTGCCTTTAACCGCATGAATGACCTGGTTCCCACCTCTCGCCTAGAAGGGGAGGTGCTCTTTCAGGGCAAGAATATCTATGAAAAGGATGTGGACCCGGTTGAAGTGCGGCGTCGCATCGGCATGGTCTTTCAGAAGCCGAACCCATTCCCGAAAAGCATTTACGAAAACGTGGCCTGGGGCGCGAAAATAAACGGCTTCAAGGGGAACATGGACGAGCTGGTGGAACAGTCGTTGCGCCAGGCGGCCCTGTGGGATGAGGTGAAAGACAAGCTGAAGCAAAGCGGACTTTCTCTTTCTGGTGGGCAGCAGCAGCGTTTGTGCATTGCGCGCACCATCGCTGTCAAGCCAGAGATTATCCTGATGGATGAACCCGCCTCGGCGCTCGACCCAATTGCCACGTTGCGCATCGAGGAATTGATCCAGACGCTGAAGGAAAAGTACACGATCATTATCGTGACGCACAATATGCAGCAGGCAGCGCGCGCTTCTGACTACACGGCGTTTTTTAACATGGATGAGGATCGCGCCGGCTATCTGGTGGAATACGGCCGTACCAACGACATCTTTACCAATCCGCAAAACGAGCTGACGGAACAGTACATTACCGGCCGCTTTGGTTAATAACAAAGCGCGCAGGCAACGACTAAGGCGAATAGGCATGGTTTAGCTGAGCTTGACAAACTTGACTGTGGACAGCCGACTGCGATTGTCTCCAGTCTAGCGGTCTGCGGCCAGCCGTTGGCGGTCAGAAAATTGTAAAGCACCGTGCCTGCCCATACTCACCAGGTCTGGCAACCTGGGCCACACGTACAGACGGCTGTCAGCGGTCATTTTCAAAGGAGACTTCGCCGGCTGCGCCCGCCACGATACATGAAAATAGAACGCAGCTGAGCTATCGGTGGTCTGCCGTCGGCGGGCTGCGGTCATTTACGAAGGAGAAGTAGAATGCCACGCACAACGTTTGAGCGCGAATTGCGCCGCTTGCAAGACGATATTTTGAGCCTAGGCAGCGAGGTAGAAGAAAATCTGACCAAAGCGGTGGATGCCCTGATCCAGCGTAACGAACTAATTGCCAGACGACTGATTGATGCAGATAAAGCCGTGAATGAGCAACGTATTCGCATTGGTCTGGATGCCCTGACCCTGATTGCTACCCAGCAGCCCACCGGTAGAGACATGCGCGTGATTGCCGCCGTGCTGGAGATCGTAGGCGAACTGGAACGTATTCACGATTACATCAAAGGGATTGGCCGCATTACGTTGATGATGGGCCCCGAAACGCAGCTCGACAGAGGGCTGCTGCGTCGGCTGCCGGAAATGGCGCAACATGCCAGCAGCATGATGCGCCGGGCGCTCACCGCATTTGCCGATCATGACAGCAAGCTGGCACGCGAGATTCCCAACGAGGATGACGTGGTAGACGCCATGTACAAAGAGATTTACCAGGACATCATTCGCTTTGTCATTGCGCACCCAACCGCCATTGAGGAAGCGAATTTGCTGGAGTGGGCGCTGCACAACATTGAGCGCTCGGCCGACCGTGTGACGAATATCTGTGAATGGGTAGTGTACATGGTGGATGGTAAGTATCTGGAAATGGATACGGAGGTGGAAGCGCCACCGGAGCTGCAAAAATAGTGCCTGGCTAATCGCTCGCATGGAAACGTTGTCCCAACAGACGTTCAGCTTTTGCCAGGAAGTTGAACGTCTGCTGGAGGCTGATCGCTTTTGTGAGAAAACGGCCGTTCCCCTAGAACACCTTCCCCCCAATTGCTAAAATCTACTTTGTGTGGTCTACAAATGTGCGCCGGGTTTTGCTGCCTCTGCTGAGCGTCGCGCTGCTGGGCGCTGGCCTGCTGCTGTGGCGCGCCCTCATGCTGTGCAATGAGCCGCCCTTCGTTCTTTACCTGGCCGATGATGCACAAGGCGTCACGCAGCTTTTCCGCACAACCCTGGACGGCACGGCCGTTACGCAGCTTACCCGTTCTCCCCATCCTGTGACGGAGTATGCGCCTGCGCCAGACGGCCGTACCATTGTTTACCTGACCAGTGCACAGGCTGGCGGCCAGGAAACCATCTGGCTCACGAACCGAAACGGCCGTTCCCACCGCGCCCTGCTGCACTGCACAGATGCCTTTTGCCACAACCCTGCCTGGTCGCCAGACAGCCGGCGCCTGATTTACGAACGCCGCGCCCTGGATGCAGCCGGCATTCCCACGCGGCCACAACTTTGGTGGTTGGATGTCAGCACCCAGGAAAGTGTGCCCGTGCTGGCAGACGGCCGTCCCGCCACCAATCCCCGCCTTTCCCCCGACATGCAGTGGATTGCCTATCACTCCCCGCTGGATGAGGGAATCTGGCTGTACAACTTTATAGACGGCCGTGCGCGCCTGCTGGCCAGCGAACCCGGCATGCCCGTCGCCTGGCACGCCGACAGCCAGAGCGTGGTCTACAGCGCCTTCAACAGCGTGGATTGGCCTGTAGGCGGCGATGAACATAGCGACGAAGAGCACCGCCACGTCAATCTGGCCGTCCATCTCTTTATTTATCACATCCCGCAACAGCGCAGCCAGCAGCTTAGCGCCCCGGTAGTCATAGAAGACAGCGCCCCCGCCTGGTCCCCAGACGGCAGATGGATTGCCTTTGGCCGCCGCCAGGTACGCACCAACGCCAGCCGCCAGCTTTGGCTGACGGCCGCCGACGGCACAGAAGCGCGCCCGCTGACGGATGACCCCGCGCTAACCGTTGGCCCACCCCACTGGTCGCTGGACGGCCGTTACCTACTTTTCCAGCGCTTCAACATGCAAGAAGCCAACGCCCAGCCCGCCATCTGGCTGCTCGAACTGGCTACCGGCGCGCAAACCCAACTCGCGGCCAACGCCTTTTTGCCCACCTGGTTGCCAAAACCAGCAGACAAATAATCTTGCCAACATCTATTTTACAAAAGTGGTAAATCGGTGTTTAATTAACGTAAGTTTTGCACAATCAGAAGCGATTTCATGAAAAATCGCCAAAAATAAAAGTCGAACCTTTACAACCTGCTCAATAGTGGCAGGCTCATAGCGACATTTCACAACGAGGTCGCCATGAGTCACATACAAACA
>CALEAD010000057.1 GCA_937943625.1 uncultured Anaerolineae bacterium
CGCCCTTGCTGATCAGGGTTTCCAGAAAGTCTCGGTCGGTTTGTGTGAGTTGTACATGTTGTTTTTTCATTCTGCCATTTTCAACCACCTGGCTGATTTTGTCAAAATGTTCACCAATTTATTTTACGGAGTAGTAAGTACACTGTTAACAAAATAATCTAAACTTTCCTATGTCATTCCGAGGAGTCCTCGACAAGGAATCTCTGCCACTTGTAAAGGAGATGGATTCCTCCCCATTCGACTTCGCTCGGAGCCGCAGACGACCGACGATAAGCCAACCATCACCAGCAAAATCGCGGTCAGTAGTCAGCGGTCAGCGGTCAGCACCTGGTATTCAAATCTAAAAGATCTCCTCAGCCATTTCAACAAAAAGCTGAATTTGTTTATAATTTCTGCGGGGGACTTGGCGGGTTTTGAAGACTCGCCAGGTCTTGTTATTATTAATTACGTAACTCCTAAGGCTTTCTGGAAAGGTTTGCTGGTTTGATCGCTGGCTTGTTGGTTGAAAACAAACCAACAAGCAGCAAACCAGCCGACGGCCCGAGAGTTGCATGAACACACACACAATTCCATCCGTGAGGTGCAAACAATGAAATTGGTGTCTGTGCGGCCCTATTTGTCAGGAGGAGCTTTGGCGCTGCTGTTGGTTGTGGCGCTGTGGCTGGCGCGCCCTGTTTTTGCCACTGGCGAAGCGGTGCGCGGTGAGTTAAATAGTTGGGGAACCTGGGCGATGAGCAGCAGCCTGGGGGGAACATTAATCCATACCACCGGCCAGATCACGGCCGCAAATGATCCCGTCAGTGAGTTCAAATTCTTTAAGGACACCAATCAATGGTTCAGCAATGGCTCCGGGGTGAACTTTGCCCAAATTTTTAGCGGCATGAACACCAGCACCGGGCCAAACATGAGCTTTAACCACATCCAAAATCGTTACTACGTCTTTAAGTGGAATGCCAATGATCGGGGTGTGATCTTTCAATTATCAGCCGCGCCGGTCAACATCACGGCCGTTTCCCAATCACCCACCTTCCCCAGCAGCAGCCAGAACGTCACCGTTACTGCCACCACCAGCGCCACGCCACCGGCCGAACAGGCGCTCTGGCTACGTTACGCTCTTAACAACAATTGGGGCAGCTCCACCGTGGTGAAGATGAGCGGCAGCGGCACCAGCTACAGCGCCACCATTCCGGCGCAGGCAAATGGCACCCTGGTCAGCTACTACGTCTTTAGCTCTGGTGACGTGGTTTCCATTGCCGGCAGCGACGCCGACCTGATGACCATCACCTACGACACCAACGGCGGCAGCAACTACAGCTACACCGTCTCCGACCCGGCCACGCTCAGCGACGCGCGCGCCATGTGGCTGGACACCACCACCTTCGCCTGGAATGGCACAGAGGGCAGCAGCTACAAACTGCTCTATGACCCGGATGGCGGTGTCGTGCCAGCCGTTGCCGGGGCAACCGCCTGCGCTTTCCCGCTGACTGTTCCCTGCTTTGTCACGCTGAACCAAAGCGGCACGGTCTCCGGTTACCCCAAGAATCCCAACGCCACCGGCCTGATCCGCCTGACCAACAGCCTGACAAACGATCAGGCAAAGGCGTTGTTAACGGGGCAAACGGCCGTTGCCAGCTACAACAGCGGCGGAACCCTCCTCCAGATCAGCGGCGTGCAGCTCCAAAGCGTCCTCGATTACCTCTACGTGGACAACGGCGCGGCCGAAAACGCGGACCTCGGCGTCACCTACAGCGGCAACGTGCCCACCGTGCGCGTCTGGGCGCCCACCGCCCAATCCGTCACCCTACGCCGCTACGCCGATTCCACCACCGGCAGCTATACCACCCACACCATGACGCTCGATTCAAACAGCGGCATCTGGAGCGTCAGCGGCGACAGCAGTTGGGACCGTCAGTTCTACCTCTTCGATGTACAGGTCTACGTGCCCAGCCTGGGCGTCGTCACCAACAACCTGGTCACCGACCCCTATTCAGTCAGCCTCTCCACCGACAGCCTGCGCTCCCAATTCGTCAATCTGGCCGACAGCGACCTGAAACCAACAGGCTGGGACAGCTTCACCAAACCGCCGCTCAACAACTTCGAGGACATCACCATCTACGAGATGCACGTGCGCGACTTCAGCATCAATGACAGCAGCGTGGCGCAAGCCCACCGGGGAACGTATGTGGCCTTTACCTACGATGGAACCATCAACACCCTGTCCAACGGCATGGCTCATCTTCTTGCCCTACAACAGGCCGGGCTAACTCATGTCCACCTCCTGCCCGCCTTCGACATCGCCTCCGTGCCGGAAGCCAGCGTCCCTCGCAGCGTCTGGCCCAATCCCACCGGCCATGCGCGTGACTCCACCCAGCCACAGGCCACCATCGGCATTTCCCGCACCATTGATGGCTTCAACTGGGGTTACGACCCCTTCCACTACGGCGCACCCGAAGGCAGCTACAGCACCAACCCTGACGGCGCACAGCGCATCCTGGAATTCCGTCAGATGGTGCAGGCGCTCAACCAAAACGGGCTGCGCGTGGTGATGGACGTGGTTTACAACCACACGGCTGCTTCCGGCCAATGGGATAAATCCGTGCTGGACAAAGTCGTGCCCGGCTACTACCATCGCTACACTACCACCGGCGCGCTCTACACCGACTCCTGCTGTGACGACACCGCCAGCGAATACGCCATGTTCGAGAAGCTGATGATAGACACCCTCGTCCGCTTCGCCACCGACTATAAAGTAGATGGTTTCCGCTTTGATCTGATGAACTTCCACACCCGGCGCAACATGCTCAACGTGCAGAGCGCCATCGTCGCTATAGACCCCGACATCTACCTCTATGGTGAAGGCTGGACCTTCGGCTCGGCGCAGCACAAAGGCTTTACCAACTGCGCTGGCGGCTGGTGCTTTGCCGACAAATACAACATGGGCGGCGCAGGCATCGGCCTCTTCAACGACATCATCCGCGATGCGGCGCACGGCGGCTACAGCCAGGACACAGTACAAATTCGCAAACAGGGCTTCATCAACGGCCTCAGCTATGATTGGAACGGCTACGCTTACAATAACCGCTTCCAGAGCGACCTGCATACCAGCATGAACATATTGCGCTCCGGGTTGCGTGCCAGCGGCGCCGATTGGAACGGCGCGGGCGGCCCCTTCGCCCAAGACCCGCAAGAGTCCATGCCCTACGTCTCCAAGCACGACAATGAGACGCTCTTCGACCAGAATGTCTTTAAGCTGCCAAACGGCAATGGCAGCGGCAACCCCGGCTGGATCGGCAGCGGCATTCCCACCACCAGCATGACTGAGCGCGTGCGCGTGCAAAACATGGGTCTTAGCATCGTTGGTCTGGCCCAGGGTGTGCCGTTCTTCCACATGGGCAGCGATATCCTGCGCTCGAAATCGCTGGACCGCAACAGCTATGATTCGGGCGACTGGTTCAACCGCGTTTTTTGGGATTACAGCGGCAATAATTTTGGCGTGGGGCTGCCGCCGGCGTGGGATAACAACGGCCGTTGGTCTATCATGTCCCCGCTGCTGGCAAATAGTGCGCTTGACCCGGCGCAAAGTGACATCGAGTTTGCCGCCGCCCACTTCCGCGAGATTTTGCGCATCCGCTACAGCTCGCCGCTCTTCCGCCTGACGACGATGGCGGAGGTGAATAATCGGGTAACGTTTTACAACGGCAACAACGCGCAGGATGCGCTGATTGCCATGGGCCTTGCCGACAATGGCTCGGTAGACCTGGACCCCAATTGGGAAACCATTCTCGTTTTCTTCAATGCCAACAAGTTTGCCCAATCTATCGCCATTAGCGGCGCGACGAACTTCACGCTGCATCCGGTACACACGGACGGCGTAGATGATGACGCGGTCATTACCGGCGGGGCGACGTTCAACCCGGCCACTTCGACCTTTACGATACCGGCGCGGACAACGGCCGTTTTCGTCTCCCCCGACCTCATCACCTCCCCTAGTACCCTGGACTGGGTAGGACTGATGTGGCCGCGCGGCGGCGTGGCGCACGCCATTAACGAAGGCAACTTTGCCCCCACCGGTTTTGACGTCTACGTGCAGGTGTACGAAGCTGGCGTCACTCCCGGGGCAGGCCAGGGCGCGGGCATCGAATGCTACCTGCACTGGGGCCAATATGGTCAGGCCTGGAGCAACATCCAGATGACCTACAACACCGACATCGGTAACAACGACGAATACCGCGCAACGATTCCCCAGGCCACGCTCAACGCGCTTCAGCCAGGCAGCTACGGCTTCACCGCCTACTGCAAGAAAACGAACGAAAGCGGCATCCTCTGGAAAGCAGACAGCTACGATACGCAAAATCCGGCCAACAGTGACCAGGGGGACGGGCTGATCACCGTTATTCCGGCTACCACCCTCTACCCTGCGCCCGTTGGCGGCGTCTTCGTCCATCTGTTTGAGTGGCCCTGGGCCGACGTGGCGAAAGAATGCACTTTCCTGGCGCAAAAGGGGTACACGGCTGTTCAGGTCTCCCCGCCCAACGAACACATCGTGCCCACCGCCAACCAGGGTGGCAACGCCGGCGCCGAATACCCCTGGTGGGCGCGTTACCAACCCGTCAGCCACGACGCAACCAAACTCATCAGCCGCAGCGGCAACCTGGCCGCCTTTCAGACGATGGTTAACGACTGCAACGTCGTCGGCGTAGATGTGTACGTAGATGCTGTAATCAACCATATGGCCTACATTATGGTGGGCAGCCCGGCGGCCGGCACGGCTGGCACACAATACAACAATGGCTTCCCCAACCCGGCCACCCGCTTCTACGGCACGCAATATGGCCCCAGCGCCTTCCACAACGATTGCAACATCGTCAGCTATGCCGACCGCAATCAGGTGCAAAGCTGCAAGCTCTCCGGCCTGCCTGACCTGAACACCGGCTCCGCCTACGTCCAGGGGCAGCTCACCGCCTACCTGCAAGCACTGCTAAATATGGGGGTGAAGGGGTTCCGCATTGACGCTTCCAAGCATATAGCGGCGCACCAGTTAGGGGCAATTTTGGGCGGGTTGACACTGCCGGGCGGCGGACGGCCGTTTATCTACCACGAAGTCATTGACATAGACACCAGCGAACGGGTGCGCGACTGGGAATACACGCCACACGGGGCCGTGCAAGAGTTCGAATACAGCATCACCGCCATCGGCACCAAGTTCAACTGCGGTGGCTTCATCAGCGATCTGCAAAACGTGCCCGGCTATAGCAACATGATGCCCGGCCAGTTCGCCGTTGTCTTCACCGACAACCACGACAACCAGCGCGGGCATGGGCCGGGCGGAGCCTGCGTGGTAGACCACCGCGACGGCCGTATCCATCTGCTCGCCAACATCTTCACCCTGGCCTACCCATATGGCTACCCCATGATCACATCCAGCTACTACTGGACTACCGACGCCAACAGCAACAGCGGCGACAGCCTTGGCCCACCCAGCGACGACGGCAACGGAAATTGGGGGCCAGGGTTCGGCCCAAACACCCGCCCGGTATACGGCGTGGGACAATCAGCAGGCGACTTCCCCGCTAACTGCGCCACCAACTACCCCAACGACACGCTCAACAGCGCCAACCTGGGGAAATGGGTCTGCGAACATCGCCACGATGCCCTGGCAAATATGGTACAGTTCCGCCAGGTAACGGCCGGTCAAAGCGTGAGCAACTGGCAAAACATTGGCAGCGCGCCCAGCAACCACATCGCCTTTGGCCTGGGCAACAAGGGATTCGTCGCTATCAACCGCACCGGTGCCAACACCACCACCACGTACACCACCTCCATGCCCGATGGCGTCTACTGCGACATCATTACTGGCCAGCGCACGGCCGATGGCTCCGCCTGCACCGGCGACACCATTACGGTCAGTGGTGGGCAAATTGTCAACCACAGCCTGAACAGCATGAGCGCCTTCGCCATTCACGAGCAGTCGCGCATTGGCGCGCCGCAGCTGAGCGCCAGCCAAAACTATAACCTGCCCATCAACAACAGCGGCCCGGTCACAACCATACTGATGACGCACGACGATATCCCGGCGCCCAATCGCCCCATCTCTTTCACCCTCCTCAGTGGCGCTGGCACCCTTTCTGCCGCATCACAAAACAGCGACAGCAATGGCGTGGCCACCATTCAGTACCAGGCACCCAATACTGTGACAATTGGCATTGTGCGCAGCGCTTATATGCCGGCGAGTGGCCCCGAGCTGGAGGCGTTAACGGCCGTTTACGTCGGTTACCGCGCCAATGTGACTGACCTGTACGTAGGGCGCGTGAGCAGCAGCGCCAGTGTGGGCGCGCTGAGTGTGACCAAGAGCGGCAGCGCCAATCCGCTGATGACGCTAGCTATCTTTGACGGCAACCCACAAAGCAGCCAGCCTGGTGGTAGCGAGACTTCTCCTTTTGTAGACATCCACCTGCCTGACGCCGCCGGTGTCACCTCGCTGGCAGTGCAAATTCAGTGCAGCAGCAGCTGTGGCAGCAAGGTGTGGTGGGGCAACCCGATCACGGGGGTGTGGCAAGAGGTGACGAATGCAAGCGTGAACATCAGCGGTAGCACGGCCAGCTTTACCCTAAACAGCAGCAGCACGCCTAGCCTGGCGCAACTGGACGGCACGCCTTTTGTGGTAAGTGATAGCCAGCCAACGGCCGTTTCTTTGATCATGTTTAGCAGCAGTGCCGGCAGCGCAACGGCCGTGTGGTTGTTGCTGGCGCTTTTCGTTATCACTGGTGCTGTCCTGCTGCGGCGCGCTACTTGGTTGCAACAATCACACGCCCGCTAAGCGCAAAAATCTGCAAAACTTCACAAAACGCAAAGACCCGCAGCGTTTCCCATAACCCTGCGGGTCTTTGTTTTCACTGCAATCAGCACGCGGTACAATCTTCCCCATGATGCCGTTAACGATTTCTGGACGTGAGCTAAACGTAGACGATGTGGTGGCCGTCGCCAACGGCCGTCTGGTGCAGCTAGACCCCGCAGCCCTACCCGCCATCCAGCGCGCGCGGGCAGCCGTAGCCCAATTTGTGGCCAAGGGGCGCGTGGTGTATGGCATCACCACGGGATTCGGTCGTTTCAAAGACAAAATCATCTCCCCAGCCGAAGTCAAACAATTGCAAGTCAACCTGGTGCGTAGCCACGCCGTTGGTGTTGGCCCCCTGCTGCCCGTGGAAGTGGTGCGCGCGATGATGCTGGTGCGCGCCAACACCCTGGCCCTGGGGCACTCTGGCGTGCGCGTGGAGGTAATTCAACTGCTACTAGATATGCTCAACGCGGGCGTGCACCCGCGCATTCCAGCACAGGGGTCACTGGGCGCTAGCGGCGACCTGGCCCCCCTGGCGCATCTGGCGCTGGTGCTCATTGGCGAAGGGGAAGCCGCATACCAGGGTGAACTGCTAGACGGCCGTACCGCTCTCCACCGCGCTGGCTTACAACCGCTAGAACTGGAAGCCAAAGAGGGGCTAGCGCTGCTCAACGGCACAGCACTCATGGTCGGCTACGGCGCGCTGCTGGTGCGGCGCGCCATCAACCTGGTGCTGACCGCCGACACCGCTGCGGCGCTCAGCCTGGAAGCGCTGTGCGGCACCGACCGCGCCTACGACGCGCGCATACACGCAGTCCGCCCCCACCCACGCCAGATGGATTGCGCCGCCTACCTGCGTCGCAACCTACATGGCAGCCAGTTTTTGCGCGGCGACGACCCCTTCAACGTGCAAGACCCGTATACACTGCGCTGCGTGCCCCAGGTGCATGGCGCTGTGCGCGACGCCATTGCCTATGCGAAATGGGTCATGGACATCGAGCTTAACGCTGTCAACGACAACCCCATTATCTTCTGCGATGCCGAGACAGACGCAGCCGAGGTCATCTCCGCCGGCAATTTTCACGGCGAACCGGTGGCCATTGCCGCCGACTACATGGCCCTGGCGCTGACCGAATTGGGCAATATGAGCGAGCGGCGCTGCGCTCGCCTGGTAGACGCCGATAGCAACGGCGGCATCTTGCCCATGTTCCTGACGCAGCACGGTGGGCTGGAAAGTGGCTTTATGATGGCGCAATACACGGCGGCCGCCCTGGCCTCAGAAAACAAGGTGTTGGCCCACCCCGCCAGCGCCGATTCCATTCCCAGCAGCGCCAATGTGGAAGACCACGTAAGCATGGGGGCAACGGCCGTGCGCCAGGTGGCACAAATCATTGATCACGTGGAGACCATTGTCGCCATTGAGCTGCTACTGGCGGCGCAGGGAGTAGATTTCCGTCGCCAGGTGCTGGGCGCTGAGACGAAATTAGGAATGGGAACGGCCGTTGCCTATGCCCTCATTCGCGAAAAAGTCCCCTTCCTGGAGCATGACGTGGCGCTTGCGCCGTTAATCGAGCAGGTGCGCCAACTCGTAGCTCACGGCACCATCAAAGAAGCAGTTGAAACGGCACTTGCTTCGTATCCAGAGAGCGTTCAGAAGCGGGGCACACCCCCACAAACAAACAGGTAAGACAGGTTACCAAACCTGCGCATACCAGGTTTAGCAAGCTGGGCTACACTGACACCGGTCGGCAATCTGCCGTCGGCAGTCTATTTTCCGGACAAGTTTGTCGTAACCGCTTTGGCAGCAAGTCCCTTCTCCACCCCCTCTCACCCCACCTCCGCATGTACTCAGCCACGCCCCAGGTACACACACTATCAAGGTCAACGAGAAAAATCTTAAACTTAACAGTGGCTTAACACGCCATGTATTATTCTGTAACTGTCTGGGAAATCGAATCCCGCCACAAGTGAGAAAACCACGCCGAAGCGCATCTGTGTATGTGCCCAGCGGTAGGGGCGAACCCGTGTGTTTGCTCCTACCGCATGAAATCCCAGCCCCTTTGGCAACATGACTACGCGCATTTTTGTAACAGCCTATGGGCTTCATTCATTAATGCCGGGCAAATTGAGCGGTGCGGTCTGCACTCTTACAGAGGAATGCATTCTGGGTGCGCTCAGGGGAGAGACCGGTTGAATTGTTACACAATTGTTAATCACTGTTGCATGATTGTAACGTGAATGAAGTATGCTCTTTTTATGAGTTAGCTAAAAGGCTGTAACTATTTCAGGATACAGAACGACATATAGATATAGAAAATGTCGAGAAGCTCACGTTCACGCGGTTGCGCGATTTTTTCTTCTCGCGCTATTTGTAATTCCGCGGTCTGCCATCGGCAGTCTGCAGTCATTTACAAGGAGAAATCTCATGAACCGACAACTTTTATCATCTACACACCGGCTTTGGCGCGTTGGCCTTGCCCTGCTGATCGTCACGGGGCTCTGGGCCATAGGTAACCAAACGGCTGTACAGGGGGCCGAAGCCGCCTGGAACGCTACCTACTGGAACAACACCCGGCTGGAAGGCGATCCTGTCTTGCAGCGCACCGAAGCCGCTATTGATTATGATTGGGGCGATGGCGCCCCGCATGAGCTGGTCAACGACGACAACTTCTCTGCCCGCTGGACGCGCTGGATTTACTTCGAGGGAGGCACCTACCGCTTCACGGCGACCATGGACGACGGCATGCGTGTTTGGGTAGACAACAACCTACTCATTGATGCCTGGTGGGATAGCCAGGTGCGCAGCATTAGCCGCGACATCTACCTGACCCCCGGCGAGCACCAGGTGCGGGTTGAGTATTACGAAGCGGGCGGCAAAGCGGTGGCCAGGCTCTCTTGGGTGCGCGTAGATGCCATCCCAGGCCCTGTTACCAACTGGCGCGGCGAATATTTCAACAACCGGAGCCTCAGCGGCAGCCCGGTGCTGGTGCGCGACGACTTGAACATAGACTTTAACTGGGGCGTAGGTTCGCCAGCCCCCGGCACGGTCAACTCTGACCAGTTCTCCGTGCGCTGGACACGCAACCTTCCCCTCAACGCGGGGCGCTACCGCTTCAGCGTCACCTCAGATGACGGCGCACGGCTGTGGGTAAACAATCAGCTCATCATTGACGCCTGGTACGACCGTGCCACAGAAACGTCTAGCGCCGAGGTGAACGTGCCTGGTGGCAACATACCCATCAAACTGGAATACTACGAGAATCAGGGACATGCAGAAGTGCGGCTGAACTGGGTGCAGGTTAGCAGTGTGCCGGCGCCAACTCCTACCCCCGCACCACCCGCAGTGGGGTCGCCGACGGCATTGGTGGTTGCGGGCGCGCTGAATTTGCGCACGGGGCCAGGAATCGGGTATGAGAGAATCACGGCCGTTCCCTACGGCACACAAGTCACCCTCACCGGCTACCGCAATGCGGCTGCTAACTGGGTGCAGGTGCAGCTGGCCGACGGCCGTCAGGGATGGATGCACGTCAACTACCTGAGAACCACCTACCCAATTGCCAGTCTGGCGGTGATAGACGAGCCAACTGCTCCTGGCGGCACAACCACGCAGACAGCTACAGTCGTTAACGCCAACTATCTCAACGTGCGCTCTGGCCCTGGTGTGAGCTATAATGTTGTCATCGTGATTGCGCGCGGGAACGTCGTGGAACTGGCTGGTTTCCGCAACGCAAATGCCACCTGGGTGAAAATCCGTCTGGCCAACGGGGTAGAGGGCTGGGTGAATGCCCGGTACCTGCAAAGCAGCTACCCCTTCAGCAATCTCACTGTGAGTAACTAAAACGGCCGGGCAGCATTTTGACACAAGGTGCCTGGACAAACCAGGCAAAGTAACCCAGGCAAACAACCTGGGTTATTTTTTGTCTCGGCACATGGGTTCACATGCCTACACTCGCCACCGGCTCGCTTATTTACACCAAACTGACCCCACCCCGGCCCCCCCGGCGCACCCTGGCCCGCCCGCGCCTGACGGCCGTTCTGCAAGAGTCCCAATCCACCCGCCTGACGCTGGTACAAGCCGGCGCCGGCTACGGCAAAAGCACCGCCCTGGCCGCTCTGGCCGGGGGTGATCTACCCCTCGCCTGGTATCACCTGGAAGCGGAAGACGCCGACCCACAGGTCTTTCTGCTGCACCTGATCCACGCCCTGCAAGCCACAGCCAGCGAGATGGCTCCCGACCTCTCTGCCGCGCCTCTGGCTTTGCTGGAACAACGGGAACAAACGGCCGTTACCTACACCACCGTCGCCGACACCCTCAGCAACGAACTCAGCCGCCTGCACAGCCCCCTCTTACTGGTGCTGGACGACGCCCACCACCTCAACCGCAGCAGCGCAAGCCTGCGCCTGCTCGACCGGTTCATTGGCCACGCCCCACACAACCTGCACACCATCCTTGCCAGCCGCTACCCCATGCAGCTTCCCTCTCTGCTCACCTGGCGCGTGCGCGGCGAAACGCTTGAGATAGGCCAGGATGCACTTGCCTTCACGCCGGCAGAGATCGCCGCCCTCTTCCGCGAGCAGTTCGCCCATCCCCTCGACCCGCAGCAGGTAGATTTGCTGGCAGCCCGCAGCGAAGGCTGGCCCATCGCCCTGCACCTGGTCTGGCAACGGCTGCAAAGCGGCGTCAGCCTGGACGAGGCGTTAGGCCAGCTTTCCGGTGGCGACCTGTTCGCTTATCTCGCCCAGGAAGTGCTGGCGCAGCAGCCGGATGATGTGCGCCAATTTTTGCAGGAAACGGCCGTGCTGCGTCAATTCACCGTCATACAATGCGATCACCTGCGTGGACGACACGACAGCGCCAGCCTGCTGCGCTACCTGCGCGAAAACGCCCTCTTCCTGGCCGACCTGGGCGACGGCCACCTGCGCTACCATCACCTCTTCCGCGACCTGCTGCGTCACCAGCTACCACCAGAGCAGCTACAGCACTGGCATCAGCAGGCCGCCGCTCTCTACCAGCAGGGCAATCAGCCGGAGGAGGCCATCTACCACCTGCTGGAAGCAGGCGACCACGCCACTGCCGCCGCGCTGCTCGCCTCCGTCGGTAGCGAGATGGTGCAGGCCGGCCGCTTAGACACCCTGGCAAGCTGGCTCACTCGCCTGCCGCCCGCCGACCTGGAAGCACAGCCTCGCCTACTCATCTACCTGGGCGACGTGGCCCGCCTGCGCAGCCGTTTTGATGAGGCCCTGGCCTGGTACAAACAGGCAGAAATCCACAGCCGGGCGCAAAACAATTTGCCCGCCATCGGCCAGGCGTTGCGCGGCCAGGCGCGCGTCTACCTGGACACGGTGAACGCCACTCAGGCCGACGCCCTGTTGCAAGAGGCGCTGCGCCTGAGCGAAGGTCAGGAGGACCGCGAAAGCCGCGCCCGCCTGCTAGACTTGCTGGCGGAAAACATGCTCAACATGGGGCGGCTGGAGCAGGCGCAGGCATATCAGGCGCAGGCGCAGGAACTGCGCCAGGCCGGGCCAGACCTGGCGGAAATTCCGGTGCGGCTGCTGCTGCGCACCGGTCGCCTGGATGAGGCGCGCCGGCTGCTGGAGGAGCGTGTGCGCGCCGAGCAGCTTGCGCCGGTGCAGCGCCCCCGCGCCCACCGCGAAACATTACTCATCCTTTCGCTGATTTTGGCTTTTCAGGGGGAGCAGGAGATGGCTTACCAAACGGCCGTTGACGGCACGCAGCGCGGTGAACAACTCCAGTCTCAATTCATCACCGCCGTTGGGCAGATGCGGCAAGGGCACGCCTGGCTGCTGCGGAAAGACAGCCAGGGCTACGCGGAGGCAGTGCGCTGCTTCCAGGCGGCCATCGCTCTAAGTGAGCAGATTGACGTGCCCCGCCTGAAGGTAGAAGCATGTTGGGGGCTTTGCCAGGCGTATGGCTTTGCTGGGGAAGTGGCGCGGGCAAGGGAAACGGCCGTTGCCGGTCTTGAATTGGCCCACGCCGCCGGAGATGAATGGGTCTCCGCCTGCATTCGCGTTACCCTGGGTGCCGCCTACGTCCTGACCGGGCAATATGGCGAAGCCCTTCCCTGGCTGGCCCAGGCCGATGCCGGTTTCCGCGAATCGGGCGACAGCTACGGCCAGACGGTAACCCGCCTCTGGCAGAGCGTGGTCTGGCAGCAAAGCGGCGACGCTGCCCGTCTGCAACGCGACGTGGCCGACCTGCTGCGCCTGGCGCAAACGCACGGCTATGACTACCTCTTCCAGCGCAAGACCCTGCTGGGGCCGCCCCATCCGCCGCTGCTCATCCCCTTGCTGCTGGTTGGCCGCGACCAGACGGAGCAACACGCCTACGCCAGTAAGCTGCTGGCGGAGATGGGGCTGGCTAAGCTGCAAATCCATCCCGGCTACCGCCTGCGGCTGCGTCTGTTGGGACCTTTCCAGGCGTGGCGCGGCGAGACGGAAATCACCCCATCTGATTGGAAGCGCAAGAAGGCGCGGCAGCTCTTGCTGTTGCTGTTGACGCAGCGCCAGACAATGTTAGAGCGAGACCAGATTGTGGAGCTGCTCTGGCCAGAACTAGACCCAGAGCAGGCGCAGCGCGATTTTAAGATCGCTTACAGTTCGCTGCTGAGCGTGCTGGAGCCAGCACGAGAGCGTAACGCGCCTTCGGCCTACATCGCCCGCGACGATACGCGCTACGGCTGGCGGCCAGAGGCAGACGTCTGGCTGGACGCGGCGGAATTCACGCGATTGGCGACGCAGGGGGATAGGTTGTATCCGGGAGAGGGGGCAACGGCCGTTTACCGGCAAGCGCTCGCTCTCTACCAGGGAGAGTACCTGCAAGAGTATCCCTACGAAGCGTGGTGCAGCGAAGCGCGGGAGCGGCTGCTAATTACCTTCTTGCAAACGGCCGAACGGCTGGCGTTGCTGCTGTTAGAACAAAAGCAGTGGGATGAGGCGATCCAGGTGGCGCAGCAGATTTTGGCGCGGGACGATTGTTGGGAGCAGGCGTACCGCGTGTTGATGCAGGCGTATGCCGCGTCTGGCCGGCGAACGCAGGCTATCCGCACCTATCACCGCTGCGCCGGGCGGCTGGAGGCAGAGTTGGGCGTGGAGCCGTCAGCGGCGACGGTTGATTTGTACAAAGCGCTTTTGTAACCCCTTTGTAACCGGCCTTTTGTATCCTCAGCCTGTCAGATTCATGTGGATAGGCAGGATTTATGTCAGAAACGGCCGTTACCTCATTCATCATCCGCTTCACCCAAGAGCCAGCCCCAGACCCTGCCCCCTGGCGCGGCCTCATCCGCCACATCCAGTCCAACCAGGAAACCCACTTTACCCGCATCGAAGACGCCCTGCACTTCATCACCCAATTCATCGAACTAGACAACCGCCAATTGACCATTGACCATTTTCTCCTTATGAACCCCTACCCCTCCATCGGCATCGTCAGCATCGGCACCTACTCACCGCCCGGCATTCTCACCGCCGCCGACATCGCGGCACTGAGCGGCTACCCAGAATGGGTCATCCGCGACAAATTGGGCATCACCCAAAAGCACGTTGGCGGGCCAGACGACCAGCCCAACGAAATGGGCATCAAAGCCGCCCTCGACTGCTTGAATGGCAGTGGCGTAGACCCCAAAGAGATTGATGTCGTCCTCTGCACCACTGAGGAGTGGCGCGAATACCTGCTCTGGACCAGCGGCATCCACCTGGCCTACGAAATCGGGGCGACCAACGCCTGGGCGATAGACATTCACGCCCGCTGCGCTACCACCGTCGGCGCGATGAAAATGGCAAAAGACATGATGCTGGCCAACCCGGAGATCAACACCGTCCTCATCGCCGGGGGCTATCGCGTCAGCGACTTCATCAACTTCAAGAACCCGCGCACCACCTTTCTGTGGAACATTGGCAGCGGCGGCGGGGCAATGCTGCTGCGCAAAAACCACCCACACAATCACGTCCTGGGTAGCCACCTCATCGCCGATGGTTACATGAGCAAGCACGTCATCGTGCCCGCCAGCGGCACGGCGCAATTCCCCAACCCACAGGCAATGGCCGCGCCGCAAGGAGTGACGGCAAGCGACTTTTACTTTGATTTGGTGGAGCCAGAATTGATGAAGGAGCGGCTGAACGCTGTAAGCATGGACAACTGGGTGAAATGCGTGGACGAGGCGCTGCGTAAAAGCGGCGCAAAACCCGATGGCACACCTTACACCAAAGCCGACCTGGACTTCCTGAACATGGTCCTGATCAAACCGTCTGGCCACAAGGAGATGCTAGACCGTCTGGGGCTGACAGAGGAGCAGTCCGTCTACCTGCACGACATCGGCCACACCGGCGAGCAAGACGCGATGTTCGGCATCCGCGCGGGCCTCAAGCAAGGCCGCCTCAAAGATGGCGATCTGATGGCGATTGTGGCGGCCGGCATTGGCTATGTCTGGGCGGCGGGAATTGTGCAGTGGGGCGAATAGCTCACCCTGTGATGCTGAGCGCAGCGAAGCATCTCGTTCCCCCGGAATGACCAGCGCCGTAGGGATTCTTCGCTTCGCTCAGAATGACGACTTGAACGAGAAATAAGTAAGCTGGCAGAAATTGGGTCAGTCCGAAAACGCTAGACATAAAGAAGGAAAAGAATTATGAGATTACAAAACAAAGTAGCACTCGTAACCGGCGGAGCGGCCGGGATTGGCAAGGCAACGGCCGTTCGCTTCATCGAAGAAGGGGCCACCGTCATCATTTGCGATGTGAATGAGGCGGCGGGGCAGGCAACGGCCGTTGAAATTGGCGCCACATTCTACAAGATCAATGTGGCCGACCGGCAAGAGGTACAGAATTGGGTGGATGCGGTGGTGGCGGAAAACGGCCGTATAGACATCCTGGTCAATAACGCTGGCGTCCTGCGCGACGGGTTGTTGGTCAAGTTCAAGGACGGCGAACTGGTCGGCATGATGTCCGAGGCCGATTTTGATCTGGTCATCAGCGTCAACCTCAAAGGCGTCTTCAACTGCACCCAGGCCGTCGCCCCGGTGATGATCAAACAAGGGGGCGGCGTCATCCTCAACGCCTCCTCCATCGTCGGCCTAGATGGCAACTTTGGCCAGACCAACTACGTGGCGACGAAATCGGCCGTGATCGGCATGACCAAAGTGTGGGCGCGCGAACTCGGCCGGTATGGCATCCGCGTCAACGCCGTCGCCCCCGGCTTCACCCTCACCGAGATGGTGCAGCAAATGCCGCAAAAAGTCCTCGACGGCATGATCGCCCGCACCCCCCTGCGGCGCATGGGCGAACCCCGCGACATCGCCAACGCCTACCTCTTCCTGGCCTCCGACGAAGCCAGCTTCATCAGCGGCGAAACCCTGCGCGTAGACGGCGGCATTGTCGTCGGAACCTGAGGAATGGTAAAACGTAGCGCGGTTTGAAACCCGTGTATCGAACTGCAAGTTCGATTAGGGAGACTTCAGACGTGGGGCACACCACCACGAATGAAAACAGGACGCAGGTTACGCGCCTGCCAACCAGGTTTGGCAACCTGGGCTACATTTTCAAGGGAGAAATTTATCTGTGGATGCAGTAGATCTGTTAACAGGTCGGGCGCGGTTGACGCCAGAGCGGGAGGCGCTGCTGGAGCTGGAGACGGGCCGGCACTTTAGCTACGCGGAGCTGAACGCGCGCGCCAATCGCTGCGCCAACTGGCTGATGGGGTTGGGTGTGGGTGAAGGCGACCGCGTTTCCATCCTGGCGCACAACAGCGTGGTTTACGTAGACCTGTTCTACGGCCTGGCCAAAATCGGCGCAATTTTCACGCCGCTAAACTGGCGGCTGGCTGCCCCGGAATTGGCCTACATCCTCAACGACTGCACCCCTTCCGTCCTCTTCGTCGCGCCAGAATTTGCTAACCTGTGGGCGGAAATCGCCCCGGCTGTCACCATCCCCCACGTCATCCCCCTGACCGACTATGAAACTGCGCTGCACAAAGCGCCCGCCATCACCCCCATTCCGCACTCCGCACTTCGCACTCCACATTCCGAACTCCCCCACTGCATCCTTTACACCTCTGGGACCACCGGGAAGCCAAAAGGAGCGGTCATCCCGCAGCGGCAAGTGCTGTGGAACTGCATCAATACCGTCATCAGTTGGGGGCTGACCGAACATGACGTGTCGCCAATCTTTACGCCGATGTTCCACGCTGGCGGGCTGTTCGCCTTCCTCACGCCGATTTTTTACGTGGGCGGCCGAATTGTGCTGGCGAAAGGGTTCGATGCGGACGAATCGCTGCGGGTGATTCTGGCGGAGAAATGCACCGTCATTTTGGGTGTGCCGACGCTCTTCCAGATGTGGCAGAAGTCGCCCGTTTACGCCAGCGCCGATTTTTGCCACGTGCGCTTTTTCATCAGCGGCGGCGCGCCTTGCCCGCCGCCGCTCATCCACCGGTGGCGCGAAGAGAAGGGCGTGGTGTTCCGCCAGGGCTATGGTCTGACGGAGGTCGGCCCGAACTGCTTTAGCATGACGGATGAGGAGAGTGTGCGGAAGACGGGCAGCGTGGGCAAGCCGATTTTTCACAGCGAAATGAAGCTGGTGGATAAACAGGGGAATCCCGTGCCGGTTGGCGAAACGGGGGAGTTGTGCATCAAGGGGCCGCATGTGTGCAGTGGGTATTGGCGCAATGAGGGGGCAACGGCCGTTTCCCTCATCAATGGCTGGTTCCACACCGGCGACATGGCGCGCATGGACGAAGAGGGCTTCTACACCATCGTCGGCCGTTTCAAAGACATGATCATCTCCGGCGGCGAAAATGTGTATGCGGCTGAAGTGGAAGCGGTGTTTCGCGAACATACGGCCGTTGCCGAAGCCGCCCTCATCGGCAAACCAGACCCCCAGTGGGGCGAAGTCGGCGTAATGATCACCGTCCTCAAGCCCGGCTGCGTCGCCACGCCAGAAGAATTACGCGCATTTTGCCAAACCCGCCTCGCCCGCTACAAAGTCCCTAAAGAAGTTATCTTCGTAGACGAACTGCCTTACTCGCCCTATGGCAAGGTGGAAAAGGTGAAGTTGAAGGAAAGGTTGGCTGGTTTGTTGGTTGGATAGCTTGTTGGTTGGATAGTTGGATGGTTGGTTGGATAAGTTTGTTAACCAACCTGACCGACCAACCAACTCCTCCCACTACCTATGAGCAACTGATATGGCTTATCAAGACATTGAAGAATCGAGATTCTATCAACGAGCGGAAAATATCGGTGATCAGATTTGGGATTTGGTCATTGGTTGGGAGCCTTTTTCCAGGGATACAGTCGGCAATCAATTAACTCGCGCCGCTGATTCCATTGGCGCAAATATCGCCGAAAGCGCCAGCCGTTACAGCCCTGGAGACGCTATTCGATTCTTACATTTTGCACGTGGCTCTCTACGAGAAACACGTTTTTGGCTCAAACGGGCAAACAAACGACAGCTCATCACCAACGACAAATGCAATCACCTATTTGCGGAACTCAACACCTTGTCTTTAGAACTCAACAACTACATCAAGTATCAGCGCACTCGCTCAGTCAAAGAACCTGACCTCGAATACACAACAGATTCCAATTAACGTAAGTTTTGCACAATCAGAAGCGATTTCATGAAAAATCGCCAAAAATAAAAGTCGAACCTTTACAACCTGCTCAATAGTGGCAGGCTCATAGCGACATTTCACAACGAGGTCGCCATGAGTCACATACAAAC
>CALEAD010000058.1 GCA_937943625.1 uncultured Anaerolineae bacterium
GCTGGCGCGCAGGAATTTGCCGAACGGGGTCAGGCGCTCGGCGTCGGGCAGCAGGTTGCCCTGCGCGTCGCGCGCGTCGGTCATGGTGCGGAACTTGATGAGGGTGAAGGGACGGCCGTGCAGCCCTGGCCGCTGCTGGCGGAAAAGGACGGGTGTGCCCAACTTAACGCGCACCAGTAGCGCCAGCAGGCCAAGCAGGGGAGAGAGAAGCAGCAAGGCCAGCAGGGAGGTGAGGAGGTCGAAGAGGCGTTTGGCGTGGGGGGAACGGCCGTGCATCCTAAACAGCTTCTACCTCGTGCCTAAACCACTCCTGCCAGCGGGGACTGATATGAATTCCTTGGCGAACCAACTGCTTTAGATCATCTAGCGCGGCATCCTTGGACAATAAACCGGCGTAAACAGCTGCCAATAAAATGCCCAACGTCCCTTTGACTGGCATGCCTAAGGCAAATGCAACACTGCGGCCAAGTCGTTCATCAATAATCACCCAATCTGGCTTGAACTGTTGCGCCAACAGCAAAACCGCCATTTCGCCTGTATCCAACCCCAGCAATAATGGATCAATCGCCGGCGCGACGTCTGGGGTTATGATTTGCAGCCACTGCGCGGACAGCAGAGCCTGGCTGCCTGGTTTGCCTGTGCCCCCAACGACAACTTCCTGGTAAACAGCTTGAGGTACAATGATTTCAGAGAACAGTTGCGGCAACAAAGGTAAGCGATCTAACAGACCCAGGGCAATCAGAGGCGTGGCATTAACAATTGCTTTCATGGGGTTTGACGACGTTCCGCTATGATCCGGCTAGTCTCGGCTTCATATTCCTGTTCGTCTTCAGCGTAGTCTATTACGGCAAAACCATGCTCAGTCAAAAGCCGGTAAAATTCCCAGCGGTCGCAATCGAGCAGTTGCATCCCCAGCCCTGCTGATATTTTCCCTTGCGCATAGAGAGAACCTAATGTTTGCACCAACACACGACGGCGAAACTGAGCCGCATCTTCTTTGGCGGCCACGAGTAGCGCTTCTGGAAAATTGACGGCTAATCCGCCTTCAGTGGGCCTTTTGAGGGGAGTTGGGGGTTGATTTTGGTGCATCTTATTGTTGTCTCCAGATTATTCATAACCCTGTTTCGTAACCACTTTCATTATACACCATGACGGGTGAACGGCCGTGGCCCCCCCGCTCTTTTCACCCGCCACGACCCGCCGCCTGCGCCAGCCAGCCGGCCACGGCCGTACTCATCAACGGCTCGCACTGCGTCTTGCTGTAAGCCTGCGCGGCCGCCTGCCGCGCCGCCGCCTGATACCGCGTCAGCGCGGCGCGATTTTCCGCCAGGTCAGCCAGCCAGCGGGCAATGCCCGGCGCGTCGTCCGGGGCAAAGTTGGCGCCGCAGTTATGGTCGCGGATCGTTTGCGCCAGGTCATTAGGCGCGTGGCTGATGCCCAGCAGCGCATTGCCCGCCGCCAGCAGGTTATAGGTTTTACTGGGCATAGAGAGCGCTTCGTACCCCTGCGCCAGGGTGACAATGCCCACATCAGCAGCCGCCAGTGAGTAGGGCAGCTGCGCCGCCGGCTGGTAAGGCAGCAGCCGCAGGTACGGCAGCCGACCAGACGCCACGGCCGTTTCCACCAACGGCCGTTTGCTCCCCGCGCCAATAATGAGGAACTGAATGTCCGGCCGCTCGCGCAGCGCCTCGGCCACCGCCAGAATCGTTTCGATGGCGTGCGTGGCCCCCAGGTTGCCCGAATACATCACCACGAGCTGGTCACCCAGCCCCTGCGCCTGGGCAAAGGGGTTTTGCGCGCGCGGCAGCGGCCGTATCCAATCCGTATCCACCCAGTTTGGGATTACCGTCACCGGCAGACTTGCGTCCGCCGCCAGGCGGCGCAGCGTGGTCGCCATGTGCGCCCCCAGGGTGATGATCAGCCCCGCGCGGCGCAGGGCGCGGCGGTGCAGAGCCGCCCAGGCGCGATAGAGCGGGTGACGCGGACCGGCCAGCCCCATGGGCGCCAGAATGTCGGGATAGATGTCCCACTCCAGCAGAGCATACGGCCGTCTTTGCCATTTGGCCAACAGCCAGGCCAGCAGCGGCGCAAAGGGCGGGTTTGTCACCACAAAGATGGGCGCCCGCCGCCCCCCGTCGTACCCCCGCAGCAGCCACCAGGCGGCCATCAGGGTAAAGGCGCCCCAGGTGCGCAGCCGGGACAACGTGGAGCGCTTGTCGTAGGGCGTCGCCCGGCGTATTGTCACACGTGGCCCTAAAGGGGCGGGTGGGCTGCCGCACCACAAGGCCAGTTCCCCCCCTTTTTCTGCCAGCCCGTCTACCCAGGCATCAAAAGCCGGATTTGTCGTCTGGTTAATGATAATCAGCCGGGTTTTCCTATCCAATCGTTTGTCGCCCTATGCCACTGGAGAAGCGCAGTTCACAGATTACCACTCACGGATGACGAACCATCGAATACGGCGCACGGCCGTTACCCCTTCGTAATCAGCGTATTGCCAATGGCCAGCACGTCCATGCGCGTGCGCACAAAGCAATCAATGGCCTCGTCGGGGGTGCAGACAATTGGCTCATTTTCGTTGAAGGAGGTATTCAGCACTACCGGCACGCCCGTTTTCTCGCCAAAACGCTGGATCAGGCGGTAATAGAGCGGGTTGATGTGCTCCTCAACCGTTTGCAGCCGCCCTGTGCCGTCCACGTGGGTCACTGCCGGGATGACCTCCTGCTTGTCCGGCAAGACGTTGTACACTTTGAGCATAAAGGGTTCCGGGTACGTCTGGTCAAAATAATCTCCGGTGGCCTCTTGCAGCACCGCCGGGGCGAAGGGGCGGAATTTTTCCCGCTTCTTGATGCGCGCATTCAAAATATCCTTCGTTTCGGCAAAACGAGGGTCGGCAATAATGCTGCGGTTGCCTAACGCGCGCGGCCCCCACTCCATGCGCCCCTGGAACCAGCCCACGACGTTGCTCTGGGCGACAGCCTCCGCGGCCCGGTCGCACAGAGCATCGTCATCCAACACCTCGCCTTGCAGGCCTGCGCGAGCCAGGGCCGCATTGATGTCATCCTGCGTAAAGGCAGGGCCGGTGTAGGCGTCGGTCATTTCAAAGGTGCGCGGCTTGCCCAAGATTTGGTGGTAAATGTAGTAGCAAACGCCCAGGGACGTGCCCGCATCACCGGCCGCCGGCTGGATATAAATTTCATTAAAGGGCGTGTTGGGCAAAATTTTGCCGTTAAAAGCGCTGTTCAGCGCCACGCCGCCGGCCATACACAGATTCTTCATCCCCGTTTTTGCTTGCAGCCGCAGGATCAGGGCCATCTCGATTTCTTCCAGCGTTTGCTGCATGGAAGCGGCCACGTCTTGATGGTACGGGGTTAACGGGCCATACGGTTCGCGGGGTTCTCCCAACAGGTCAATCAGCTTGTTGCTGTAGAGGCGAGGCATGGCCGGCGTGCCGTCTTTCCAGGTCATCAAGTCGCCATCGGCAAAGGTGGCAAAATAATCCAGGTTCAGCTCAAAGTCGCCGCTGCTTTGCCAGCGGATCACCTGCGCCATTTTGTCCATGTAGCGCGGTTCGCCATAAGGGGCCAGCCCCATCACTTTGCCCTCATCGCCATACTTGGGAAAGCCCAGCCATTGGCTGATGACGGTGTAGAAGTTGCCCAGGGAATGGGGAAAGTTGACCGTATCCAGCACCTCCATTTTGGTGTCTCGGCCTGTACCGGTCATGGTGCTGACGAAGTCGCCCATGCCGTCAACAGAGAAGATAGCCGCCTCAGTAAAGGGCGAGACGAAAAAGGCGCTGGCCATGTGCGCGCGATGATGCTCTACGTTGTGAAACGCTGCTTTTAAGGCTTTGGCGTCCAGCCCCAGGGCATTGACCAATTCGCTTTGCAAATCACCCACCTTGCCCGCGTTGGCGATGCGATCCCGGATGAGGTTGAGGCTGGGACGGTTTTTGAGGGTGAACAGCACCTTTTTCACCAGGTTGGCGCTGGGGTTACGCGAAACGCCCACGTGGTCCAGATCGTAGGCGGTGATGCCCGCCGCATCCAGGCAGTAGCGGATCGCCCGCACGGGAAAACCGGCCCAATACTTCTGGCGCGTGAAGCGCTCTTCCTCTACGGCAGCAATGAGACGGCCGTCTTGAATCAGGCAGGCGGACGCGCCGCCATGATATGCGTTGATGCCTAAAATGTACATATTTTCTGTTTGCTCCTCTTTGCATGAAGTGAATAAAACAAACGGCGCTGATTATGCCGTCACAACAGTAATCAGGAGTTCAACTTTTCAGAAAAGTTGAACTTCTCCTTCTCATATTCCCAAAAGTGGCCTGGCATGTACCGCGCTGCGGTACAGCTCATCGCTCAGGCGCAGCGGTTCATCCCAACTAAGCTGGCGCACCACTTCGGCTCGCTGCCGGGTTAAGGCGTGCCGCTGGTCGCGATCTTTGAGCAAGATGTTCATACCCTCGGCCAGGGCAACGGCCGTTGGTGCTACCGCCAGCCCCGCACGGCCGTGAATCAAGGGGGCTATGCCGCAGCCCTCTGTGAGCAAAACGGGCACGCCGGCCGCGACCGCTTCCGCCGCGGCGTTGCCAAAACTCTCGGCCAGAGAAGGCAGAACAAATAAATCAGCGGCCACCAGCGCCGCCAGCTTCTCCGCGCCATACAGCGGCCCGATGAACAAGACGCGATCCTGCAAGCCAGCCGCCGCAACCTGCGCCCGCAGTTCGGCCAGATAGGCAGGTTCCAGCGCCGGCCCCACCAGCAGCAGGCGACTATCAGCCAGGTTGGCGGTGGCAAATGCCTGGATTAGCGCGCCCAGGTTTTTAATGGGGCTGATGCGCCCCAGGTACACAATCAGGCGCTCCGCCGCAGCTACGCCGTGCGCCTGACGCCAGGCATCTCCGTCAGGCAGATGGGCAAAGGGAGAAAGATCAATACCGTTGCGCCGCAGCACCAACTTATCCGCCATCCCCAGGCTTGCCAGGTCGCTCAGCTCCCCCGGCGAGGTGGCAATAATTTTCACCGCCTGGCGGCTCATCCACCCGGTAAAGAAGTGATGGTAGAGCCTTTTGGCCCACGCGCGGCGCGCGCGCGGCACGTACATGCCCAGCGGTTCCAGGAAAACGGGGCGGTTAAAGCGACGCGCCAGGCGCATGGCTGCCGGCCCCAGCAGGTTGTACAGGCCATAACAATGTACCAAGTCTGCGTTTTCGATCAGCTCCGCCAACGGCCGTAAATCCAGGGGCAGCACCCACGATCCCTTTCCACGCCAGCGCAGGTACTGCACGGCAACGTCGTCCAGCATCACCCGTTCCTGCGCATCTGGCCTTGCCGAGTGAAAGGTGGCGACGGAAACCCGATACCCCATGGCCGCCAGCCCCTGGCTAAGGGCGTGAATCTTTTGCGGCGGGCCGCCAAATTGCAGTTCGGGGTAGTAGGCAACGGTAACTTCAAGCAGGCGCATGATTTACAGACCCGTGACAAGAGCATTATGCTCCCGGCGAAACGCGCTTAACCGATTGCACATAAAGACTATCAGCAATATAAAGCAAAGAGGGTACTTTTGTGCTCAGTTTCCGCAAATGTTCAGAGATGGCTACCACCGAACGGTGAAACCAAGGGAGCATATCTTTATCGCTCGGTTGTGGGTTGAGGGGAAAATAGCCGTCCACCGTCAACTCTGTTGGGCCAATGTGCTGAGAAAATGTTTGCTGCAGTTCTGCTGGTCGCCAATAACGCACGTCAAAAAGGCCAACTTCTCGAGAGAAATTGCGTAACTGCACTATCATATTGTGCAGACCATATGTGTTAGGTATTTGAACCAGGGAGAAGCCTGAGGGTTTCATTACCCGAGCTATCTCATCCAGCGAGGCTCTCACATTATCTTTATGTAAATGCTGAAGAACGCTGTAAGAAAAAACAACGTCAAATGTATCGGGTAAAGAGGGAAGATATCGGCTGTCTGCCACAACGTAGTGGGCTTCCACGCCCAATTGTCTGGCAACACGTTGCGCTGCCAGAATTCCATCAAATGATGGATCGATTCCAACAGGTCTATACCCCTTACGCGCCGCACTGATACACCACCTACCCCAATTGCATCCCACCTCTAAAAAAAGCTGACCTGCACCGGAAGGAATTTTAATCTCTGGAATAGGATATCTTTTAAGCCTGTTTAATAAAGGACGATAAAGATTACCACATGTACCAACAATGATTTCCTGAACAAAAGGATCAATTTCACTGTCAGAAATCATGCTACCAGTTTCTCTTTGCGCCAGGGCTGCCTTCTTCAGCGATTCCTGAAATATCGGATGCGTAGGAGGGGCTTCGCTAAGCAAGAGTATGGGAATTCCTGCAATAACTGGATAAGTATGCCCATCGGAACAGGTAAGCACATCGTCATGATAAGATAAGGCTTTATAGTCACGGGGGCAAACCAAATTGTTTGTCAACCACAAATCCATCTTTCTCTCCCCACTATTTTGATCGAGCAGGACTTACTTGAATTTCGCTTGAGATTGCCAGGGGTAAAGAGTTGATATATCCCGCCGAAAAATAGGGCCTGTCATCTGATATTCAACTCTGCCAGATGATGCCACAAAGTCTTTTGAAATACGCTAAAGCCAAACACCCGCTCGACACGTAACCGCGATGCCTGCCCCATCTGGCGGCGGAGAGCGGGATTAGCCAATAGAGTAGCAAGTTTGGCAGCAACGGCCGTTATGTCCTGCGGATCAACCAGAAAGCCCGTTTCCCCGTCGGCCACCACCTCTACGGTGGCATCGCGGTTGCCGCCCACCACCGGCAGGCCATAGTGCATCGCCTCCAAAAAGACGAAGCCAAACCCTTCGGCGCGGCTGGGCATGACAAACACGGCCGCTTCGCGGTAGCGCTGGCGCAGTTCCGCCGCCGAGACAAAGCCATGAAACTGCACCATCTCTTGCACCCGCAGCTCTCGCGCCAGTGCCTCTAAGGGCGCACGGCCGTCGCCATCCCCCACCACGTCATACACCAGGCCGGGGAACTGCTGGCGCAGCGCGGGCAGAGCGCGGATCACGACGTCGTGCCCCTTATACTGCTCGCGCAGGCTGAGGCGCGCCACGGTCAGCAGCCGCAGCCCCGCCTGTGGGGACGGCAGCGGCGCCGGGGCAAATTCCGGGTCCAGACAGTTGTGCAGCACGCGCAGTCTGGCCACCGGCAGCCCGTTGGCCTGCTGCGCCCGCTGCGCCGTGTAATGGCTGATGGCAATAATCTGGTCAGAGCGCTGCAAGCCGGCGCGCCGCAGCGGCGCAAGCGGTTCCCAGGCGTCTATGCCGTAAATGAAGCTGACCAGCCTGGCTCCTACCAGCCGCGCCAGCAGCCAGCTTAGCGCGGCAAAGTGGGGATGGCCATTTAGCAGCAGCGCCGGGCGTTCCCGCAAAGCCAGGCTGACCGCCTGCCGCACGAAGCGCAGCTTTTGCCCGGCGCAGGGATAGTAGCCGGTCAGGGGCAGCGCCGCCGCGTCCGCCTCCGGCTCATCGGCCAGGGCTACCAGGTGCAGCGGCGCGGCAAAACCCGCCAGGGCAGCCGTTATGAGACGGCCGTAGCGTGCAATGCCGCTGGGCGGCCCCAGCAAATCGGGCATCAGGTACAGGGTGGCAATGGTCATGCACTTACGCTTCGTCCGGCGCGCGCCAGCCCGTGGCAAACAGGCGCACGATCAGCGCGTTGGCCAATATCTGCTGGAACAGCGCGCCAAAGAGCACCGCCGCGGACGAGCCAATGCCGTTCAGGAAATAGGCCATCACCGTAAGATAGATGGCGCGCCCCCCCTCGCTGCGCGCTTTGTTCAGGCTGCTGTCCAGCAGGGCAAAGATGAACCCCTGCAGCGCCATGACAAAAACGATCCCCGCCACGCCAAAGTTGATATACGCCTCCGGCAGCTGGCCGATGCCGATGGTTGATTGGCTGCCGCGATATTTGAGGCGGTAATCAATATCTATAAGGTCGTTGGCGTTGGCGGTAGGCTTGCCCGGCCACAAGAAGCGCGGGATCCAGGCGTAGAGGAAATATTCGTAGGTCTGGCCCTGGTAGTAGGGGATGTAGGTAGGCGTCAGATGATAGACGTAGGCAAATTTATGCACCAGGTCAAAGCGCGCCAGGGAGTCAGAGATAGCTGACCCAGATTGGCGGCTGCCGGACTGACCGAGCAGCCCGGCGGCGCTCTCCGCCGCCAGGTCGCCCCACAAATCCACACGCTCCGCCACCGTCGTCGGCTGCGAGCCGTACCAGACAATGCTGCGATAGGTAAACTTCGCTGGGTTTAAGATCAGATACAGCGCCACGCCTATTGCCAGCCAGCCCCAGGGCAGCCGCCGCCGCGCATGCCAGTAGACCAGCGTCACCAGCACCAGGGGCAAAAGGGCATTTTCCAACATGCCGCTGAGCAGGCCGGTGAGAAAGCTGACGGCCAGCGCGCCGTACAGCAGCGGCGCCTGGAACGGCACGACGCGCTTGTGCTGGAAATGGTCATAGGCCAACAGCACAAGCGCTACCTGCATCTGGCGGGCGAGCAGCCCTAAGATCGCCCCGGCGGCGCCGCCGCGCAGCCAGCCAATGACCTGCATGAAGCTGATTACGCCCCCCACCAGCAGGGCGCCGGTGAGAAAGAGCTGCTTTTTGTGCGGATCACCCAGGGGCAGGTCCAGCCGCGGCGCGTTGGCGACAAAGGGCAGCCGCGGCGCCAGGGCGTAGCTGGCCATTAAAGCAAGCACGCCCAGCATGGTAAGCAGCAGCACGCTGGCCACGTTGTCCCAACTCAAGACCAGGGGGCGGCTGAAGATGATAATCGTATTGGGCTGGGTGTACACCGGCATGGAGAACTGCACGGCGTAGGAAAAGACAATCAGCGCAAAAATGGGCACGCCCGCTGCGCCGCGGGCATACCAGCGCAGCAAGGGAATGATGCAGAGGGCAAAGAGCAGCACGGCCAGCAGATGCACCCTGTCCGGTACCGGCTGCACGCGCCAATAGGAGAAGAGCAGCGCGTATCCGCCCACCAGCAGCAGATAGAGCAGCAGCAGAAATCCTTTCATTTCCCCGGTGGCCGCAACGCGGCGCGCTGCGGGCTGGGTGACGATCGCTTTACTCATTAATTAGATGCCTCGCGCCTGCAGCCAGGCCAGCACCGGCGCAAACTGCTTTTCATAGCAAAACACCTCGCTAAAGGCGCGCCGGCCGTTGGCGCCCATTTGCCGCGCCTGCTCCGGATTGGCCAGCAGCCGGTTGACGGCCTGGGCAATGCTGTGCGGATTGCTTTCGTCAGCCACCACGCCGCACGCATAGCGGCTGACCAGGTCGCGCAGACCGGGGCGGTCGGACGCCAACAGCGGTATCCCGGCCGCCATGTACTCCAACGTTTTATTGGAGGAAGTGGTTGCTGTCTGATGGCTCAGGTTAATCGGATTATACAAACCGTGCCCAATGTCCGCCCCCACAGTGAATTCGGAAACCTCATCATAAGGTACGGCCGGTAAAAAAGCGACCTGGGATTGGACGCCCAGATCGGCGGCTAACTGCTGTAAGGCGCGCTTAAAGCCTGGATCACCGCCGCCCAAGACCGCCAGCCCCCAGGTTTTACTTCCCCAGGAAGGGATGGAGCGGATGGTCGCTTCCAGGGCGTGCCCCGGGCCAACATTGCCCTGGCGCAGCACAATGCGCTGCCAATGGTAGCCCAATGCCTGCAGGCTCTGCGGCAGCCGCTGGCTGGGGGGCGGCGCCTGCAGCGGCGCATTGGCCACAACCAGTGGCGCTTGCGGCAGCTGCAGCGTTTTTCTGATGACCTCACCCCGCTCCGCATCCGGCACGATCACCAGATCGGCCGTGCGCGCCCAGCGCCGTTCAAAGGCGGCCACCAGCCGTCCGCCCCAAGCCAGGCGGTCATGCTCCAGGGCAAAGTCGTGGCAGTGGTAAATGAGCGGGCGGCGATAGCGGCTGGCCAGCAACCGCGCCGGCAGCAGCCCATGCATATCGTGGCCGACAAACACGGCCGCTTCCGCGTGCGCTTGGCGCAAAACCTGCCTGACAAAAGCCAGATAAGCGGCCCAGGTTCTTCGGCTCGTTTCCGGCAGGCGGCGGACGGTGGCTGTAGCCGGGTATTGGATGCGCCAATCCTGCCCATCGTCGCGGCAGAGAATGCCTACGGTATAGCCCGCCTGCGCCAGCAGCCGCGTGCTGTTGATGATGGGGGGATACCCATCGGGGTTGCCATAAAAAATTGCCTGGATCATGGCTAAACGCACTATCCCCAAAAAGGCGTAAGGGATGTAGACGCGGCAGTCGGAATCACTACCACGTCTCTGTCTACCAGAAGCCGTCTGTCTTTAATTTCCACCAGGCGGTTCTGGCAAAGCTCATAAAAGCGGTAATCGTGGCCGCTGAGCAGGTCTACCACATCGGCCAGGGTCCGCCCGCTGCGCTCTACGGCCCAGCTATTTAGCTCTAGCAAAATGCAGCGGATGGCGCCATGACTCAAAAGTCGCTCAGCGCCGCAGAGGGCGTGATATTCGTGGCCCTCAATGTCCATCTTCAGCAGGTCAATCGCCTCAATACCCTGCTGCTGGCAGTAGGCATCCAGACTAACCACCGACACAACGCGGTCGCTGCTGCGCGTGGTCTGCGCGCTGACGTAATTCATACCTTCGTTATCCCCTTCGTGACCGCCGGAGTAATGAAGCACAATCTCGCCCGCCTGCTGCCCCACGGCTGCTGCGTTCACCATGATGTTGGCAAAGTCGTTCAGGCTGATATTTTCTTGCAGGCGCTCGACCAGTTCTGGCGTTGGTTCAAAAGCATGGATCGTCGCCTGGTGGTTCGCCGCTGCCGCCGCCAGGGCGTAAAGGCCAACGTTAGCGCCCACGTCAAAGATAATTTTTGCCTGTTGCGCCAATTGTTGCCATAGCGCCACCTGCTCCGGTTCATATTCACCCAGAAAGTAAAGCTGTCTCTGGATAAAGTAGTGCAAATCACACCGCATTTGCAAATCTGCAAGTTTTAGCCGGGTATGGCGCACAGCCTGTTGCGGCAGCAGGTACCGGCCGACAAGTCGCAGCAAGCGTTGCTTTCCCTTTTGCAGAGGAACGTAACGAAAATAGGCATAAAGGAATGGGTGAAGGGCCGTGCCCAGAGCGGGTAGGGGTTTCACGATGCTCCCTCTTTGTCCTGCGCCCACCAATCACAAAGGGTGCGCACCCGGTCGTGGTAGGTGTGGCCAGAGTGCGTGACAAACGCATGCGCGGCGCGGGCAATGCGCTGCCGCGCATCGTTATGGCTCAGGTAATAATCAATTTTCTCCCGCGCTTCGGCGACGTCCGCAAAACATTCGATGGTTTCTCCTTCGCGGAAGAGTTCCAGCACCGGTTCGCTGCGCTCCGCCAGGACAAAAGCGCCGCAGGCGGGCAGCTCAAAGGTGCGCATGTTGGGGCCGGGCCAGCTAACCGCATCCATGATGTTGAGCATAATCTTACTTTCGGCACACGCCTGGGCAAACTCCGCGCCAAGCAAGGCTCGCCCGCCCCACTTTTGTCGTAGCGACGATCCGGGCCGGGTGCGGGTTCGCCAGTAGCTGCTGCCCCAGATGGCCAGATCGTAATCGGCCAACTGCGTAAGCAGCGCTTCGCGCTCAGCCCGCCAGGTGCCGATAAAAGTGAGATCATGTGCCAGGCGCGCATTTTGCTGGGGCGCTGCGGGCCGGTGCAGTTCCGTATCGGCGGCAAAGGGGAGATAGGCCACGCGCCGCGCGCCCAGGCGCAGAAAGGCATCCACCCAGGCGGGTGACGAGGTGGTCACGCGATCAAAAAAGGGCAGGCAGTGGATTCGTTCGCTGTCCAGGTTGTGCGGGCTGTCGGGATAGAGGCAGTAGATGACCAGCCTGGGCAGGCGCACGCGCAGCTGCGCCAGTGTACCTGCGCGCACCCCCTGGGTGCCAATCACCAGCAGCAAGTCTGGCTTTTGCCGCGCCGCGTAATGCAATAGCTGCAAATTGGCTTTGCGCCACCACGGTTCCACGTGCACAAACAGCCCCAACAGGCGACCCAGGCGCCCGCCACGGGCAGCGGAACTGTAACTGGCAAAAGGGTGCCAGAACAGCACCTGCCAGCCTGCCTGCTGGAAAGCGCGGGCATAGGAGCTTTCCAGGGATTCGGGACTGTCTGAACCAGCAATCAAAAGCGTTGACATTTTTTCTTGAACGGACTGCGCGGTTGGGTCATCAAACTACCGCTTCTCTTGAGCCACACGCCTTATGCGTGCCGCAAGCTGTTTTTGCAGTCGTGCAAACAGACGGCGCGGCAGCAGCAGACCTCCTGCAGTTGCCGCCAGATACCACAGCCATAGTTTGCGCCGGTCGCTGGTCGTCAACTTTGAATATTCGGCCAGCAGCTTGCCCGGCCACATTTCGCGCGCCACACCCACAGCAAAACTCCAGTTGGCTACGCGGCGATATTCCATTAACCAATACGGGTAGGTGATAGTCAAAATCTGCTGCACGATTTGCCGGATAACCTGAGAACGTTGGTTGTGGGGCAGCAGGGGGGCGATGGCGTCTACAGTAACGCGGATAACCGACTCCATGCCGGTGTGGCGCGGCTGGAAAGACCAGGGAGCGTTGGCCCACTTGACGGCATAGTTAAAGACGTGCTGGCCGTCTATGCGCACGTCTTTGCGCACGGCGTTGATGTCCAGGGCTGCTAATACGCCGCCGCTGGCGATGATGCGGCTGGCCAGATAAATCTGGTAGTAGATGGATTGATCCCAGCGGTCCGTTTCGTGCTGGCGTGTGGCAGCCTGGTCAAAAATGAGACCAGCCACAAAGCTAAAGGAGCGGAAAAAGCGCACTGCCGTTGCCGGCCCACTCCCCAGGTTTTGCGTGTTCAGGGCGCGCTGCGTCACCTCCCCGCTGGCCCAATCGCTGTAATTGGTAAAAGCCACCGCAGGAAAGTGCAGATCAGTTAGCGCCGCGGCAATCTGGCTGATAGTTTGCGGCCCACCCAGGGCATCATCATTGCCCAACAGCATCACGTACCGCCCCTGTGCCACCGCCAGGCAAAAGCGCACGTTGCCATCGTACCCCAGGTTTTGCGACTGGGAGTAGTAGCGAAACGGCCGTCCGGTGCGCCGCAGCACCTCAGGAATCACCGCATCCGAATCATCCGGCGACTGGTCGTTAGAGACTACAATCTCCAGCCCATCATAATCCTGGGCAAAGACGCTTTCCAGGACGAGCTCCAAATAGCGGCGATGCTTATAGTGAGGGATGGCGATGGTGATAAACGGCCGGTCACCAGCGGGAAGGTCGCGGCTGGCATACAGCCTTTCTGGGAAAGTTGTGGTCATAACCATCAGGCCGGCTTTTGCGCCTCGACAAAAAGGGTATACTCAGCGCGATTGTCAAGCAATTCCAGATCGGGCACAGTGCCGCTTTGAAACTCAACACGCACAATGTGGTGAAAACCAATCTCTGCCAAAATTCCTGCCAACATTTCATAATCATATAGATAGCGATGCTGCGAGAATCCTGTGGCGCCATCTATAAAGAAATAATCGTGCAGCATCCGTTCCTTATCCCCGGCCTGGTACATGCGCCAGGCATGTTCCAGGTCAGGCACGGCAATGCGCATAAATCCCCCCGGCTTAAGGACACGCAAACATTCTTGCAGCAAATTCCGCCCTGCCCGTTTGTCCAGATGCTCCAGAAAATGGGAGGAGTAAAGATAATCCGCCGAACTATCGGGCAGCGGGATACCGTACCGGAAATCGTGGTGGATGAAAAGATTGTTTTGCACGATGGCTATGTAATCATCTAGGGAGTAAAACTGGTTTGCGCCGGAGAACCGATAGGCGTAATGATGCAGCCAATGGGGCCAGGTGGCGATCAACGCATTTAAGCTACCATCCACATTAATCCACTGCGGCGCGACAGTTAAGCCGCAACCTAGATTAACCTTAACGGGTTGATAAGGAAAATGTGTAAGCTTTTGGTGGCGCTTCCACCAACCAGCAAACTGGGTAAACCAATCAACGAGTGAGCGCTTCATATTGTTTCGCCTTCTTGTCTACTTCTTTACCTGCCTGCGAGCGCCTGCCAGCCGTTCGGCCAACGGAAATCCCAGGAGTTGATAAGCTGCGTTGTAAACGGCCGATTCCTGCGGCACAAAACGGGGGTCAAGCTGCCTGACTTTTTCGTACAGCCGTCGCTGCCTCTCTTTGTCTCGCTCATAATAACTGCGCGCCAGGTGGAAATAAGAGTGGGCAAGCTCCTGGCGATAGGGCAGCGTCCAGCGCCCTGTTTCCTGAGCGGCTGCTCCGCTTTTTTATAACTGCTAAACCTTTCGAGGGGTGAGCTTGTCGAAGCCCGTTGGTAGTTCCTGTTACTGCAACAGTTCGTAACAGGCATGGCGCTGCAGATTGGATTTATAATATCTCTTTTTCCAATAGCAGGTGTTCAACCTGAGCCAAAAATTTCAGCAAAGGCTTTGGCTCCAACCCTTCACGCAACGGTTCATGTTTTTCAACTGCTTCATAAGGGTGAATATGCCATGCACCATTATCACAATCAATGCCGAACATACGTCGCCTTCCTTCAATCAACGCCATGTACAAGGTGTCGGACTTTGCACCGCAAAAAACCTGAACAAAAAGATCGTGCCGGATGGACAGGCGCAAAGAAAGCGTAATGTCAGTGCGTTCGATTTCCGCAATGGCCTGTACAAACCAGACTTTATCTACCGCTTCAATAGCTTCCGCCTTTAACTCAATCAGACGATTCGTCATCTAATGCCTGTAGCTCTTGTAGTTTGCGTTCCATTGTTACGATACCGCCAACGGCCGTTTCCCAAGCCATCGCATCCTGTTCCACTTCCCAACTGTAGTTCATTTGCCGGGTGATTTGTTGCGCCACAAATTGGGCAAAAGACGAACCATATTTGCGCTGCAAAGCCAGGTCGGTGCGCCGATGACGGGCTAACTCACGCAAGTACTCTGCTTCAATCAGGCGGCGCAGCTTCGCATCCAAATCATTTTCAGCCGGCACGGCCTCATCAAGCAATTTTTGCATATGGGGTAAAAGAGTGACTGTTGCCATTCCAACTCTCCTGAAATTGTCGCCATAGCCAACATTATTCTAGGGAATAATTATCGCTGTTTTATCTGAAGTTTCAACGTAGGTGCCTAGCCTCTCAAGACTTGACAGGTTTTTGCAGCATATTTGACAGGTAGGTTCTCTGGTGTAAACCTGTCGCGTCTGAACGGTTACAGCCAAAATTGATTTTACAAGATCCCCTATATTGCACGATTCAGGTTGACCGTTGCAGCTTTCGCGC
>CALEAD010000059.1 GCA_937943625.1 uncultured Anaerolineae bacterium
TTCACTGAGCAGAGTTGTTACGCAGGCCGCTCCCTGCGTTTTGGCAATGGGGTGATTCAATTGCCCCTACCGTTTTTCAAAGGCATTTGTTTTTCGTATTTTTGAGCCATTTCGGCTCTGATTGCACAATAGTTACGCTAAACGGGGCAAAAAGGTGTGAAAAGGGAATCAGGGGTTAGTAGGTGGCAATCACCTCCTTGCGTATGACCAACGGCCGTTTCCGGCCCGCCTCTCTTTATGCAGATGTAGGAAGAAGTGGGTCAGTCGTTTGTCGCTGAATCAGCTCCAGCGGCAGCAGCAATTCCTGTGGTTCAGATGGCGGCTCTGTCATTGTTTGCAGCAGCAGTTCGCAACCAGAAATGCCAGAAGCATACAATGATTGGCTGATAGTGGTGATGTGCAAATACTCAGACGCTTCGATGTTATCAAACCCGATGAGCGCAAGATGTTGCGGGACAGCCACGCCCTGTGCCTGCGTCTCTTCGAGCACACCAATCGCCTGTGTATCGCTATAGGCAAAAATGGCAGTGGGCGGATCGGGCAGTTGCAGCAGTTGTCGCATCATCTGGCGCGCGGCCGAACGGCCGTGTATCCCTTGCAAGTGATACTCTGGGCGGAAGGGAATACCCGCTTCCGCCAAAGCCTGGCAATAGCCGGTAAAGCGGTCACGTACGGGTGAGTTAAAGGGATCGTCCAAAAAATCACTGATGTAAGCAATGCGCCGGTGACCCAGGTCGATCAGGTAGCGCGTGGCCATGTACCCTCCCGCCACATTATCCACCACGACCCGGCTCAGCTGTGGGTGGCGCGCGTCTACCAGCACTGTGGGCATATGCGCCCGCTGCAGCTCAGCCACGTCTTCATCTGTTGGCGTCAGGGAGATCATCAGCAATCCGTCTACTATCTGGCGGCGCAGCACGTTGCGCACATAACTATCTCGACGCTCGACGCTTTCCACATCGAAGAGAATCAAGTCATACTGGCTACCTTTCACAACAGAAACCACGCCTTGCAAACGACGCACGACAGAAGGATTGGTAAAATAGGGAACCAGCGCGCCGATAACCATAGTTTTGCCACGTGAAAGACGGCGGGCGGCCAGATTTGGGGAGTAGTTGAGTTCGGCAATGGCAGCCAGCACGCGCTGGCGTGTTTCCGCGCTAACGGCCGTATGGCCGTTCAGCACCCGTGAAACCGTTCCCACACCAACACCTGCTTTTTGTGCTACATCGCGGATGGTTGCTATGGCCACAAGCTCTCTTCTTCCTCCTTCACCCGGTTACAGCCAGATACCACAAAAGGGGTTGGTATGCCGAACAGGGAAGCCAGGAACGCGCGTTATGCAAATGTTCGCGGCGCTTTCGTAAACAATAGCCGTACCCGGTTTTAGCAGTATTGCCCAATTTGGAACCGGTTCCAATAGGCAATAATATACATGAGGAACGCGAAGATGTCAAGCCGTTGGCAAATTTTATGGGAGACTTCATGAGTGGGGCACCCCACCACGAATGAAAAGCAGCGACAACAAATGGGGAAGAATAAACAAATGGGCTGGCCGGCAGCCATCGGCGGTCATTTTCATGGGAGCAGGTACCAGGTTTGGCAACCTGGGTTACACTCGACGTCGGCCATCGGCGGTCATTTTCAGGAGACTAGCGCTTAGGGAAAAGAGATACTAGGTGAGCAACCGGCCTTGGAGGATGTAAGTCTTCATCACTCCCTTTCCTTTTACAGAAAGAACATTCTGTTCTTGCAGCAGATAGCGATCTTTCAGCTTTTCATAGGCCATCTGGCTAGTAAGAATCATGCCAGGAGCGCTGTGTTCCTGCATGCGCGCGGCCGTGTTGACGGTATCTCCCCAAATGTCGTAGGCAAATTTGTTTTTGCCAATGACGCCGGCCGTAAGTGGGCCGGTATTAATGCCAGTGCGTATCTGTATGGGCATGCCGTTGGGCCAGGCAAATTGGGCAACGGTCGTTTGCATTGCTAGCGCCAGCTCTGCTACTGCTTCGACGTGGTCAGGGCGCCACTTTGGTACCCCGCCGGTGACCAGGTAGGCATCCCCTATTGTTTTGATTTTTTCCAGTCCGTGCGCCTGCACCAGATCATCAAACACAGAAAAGAGGTTATCGAGCAACGTCACTAGCTGGTCTGGCGGCAGACCAGAAGCCATCTGGGTAAAGTCTACGATGTCGGCAAACATCACCGTGGCCTCGGCAAAGCTATCGGCTATCACTTTTTCCCCCTGCTTCAGCCGCTCTGTCACCGCTACCGGAAGAATGTTGCGTAGCAGGTGCTCTGACTTTTGCCGCTCTTGTTGAATCTGATCAAGGTAATGCTGTTCCTGATCGTGCCACGCCTTTTGCATCAGGCAAGATTCTACGCGCGCCTCTAGCAGCACTTCGTTGTAGGGTTTAAAGAGGTAATCTTCGGCACCGAGCTTGATGCAGCGGGCCACCAGGTCCAGATCGTCCAGGGCGGAGATCATGACGACGGGGATGTGCCGGGAAGCTGGGTCTGCTTTCAGGCGTTGCAGCACTTCGCTGCCATCCATGCCCGGCATCATCAGGTCGAGCAGGATGAGGTCGTAGGCGTTGTCGCGCACCATTTCCAGGGCACAAAAACCATCTCCGGCATAGGAAATGGTGTGCCCCATAAAGCCCAGCATCAGGCCAAGGGGTTCACGTACGTATTCATTGTCGTCAACAATTAAGATGTTTCCTTTAACAGGCATAGGTGCTTGTTTTACTAAATGGTTGTCGTATGCAGATGATGGCTTGACGGCCGTAATGATAGCAAAGTTAGCCGCAGCGCCAACACATTCCTACGTAATAAGTATAGGCAAGGGGTTGAGCGAGAATTTTTAGAAAATTCAGCGGCGCCAATGTGTGGCGTCAACGGAAAAAGAAAGGTTGGTTATTGTTCAACCCTCACATATTCCGCCGGTATTGCCCTCCTACCGCATACAGCGCCTGCGTAATCTGCCCCAGCGAGCACACCTTCACCGCCTCCATCAGCGCCGTGAACATATTTTCGTTGCGCACGGCCGCCAACTGCAAAGCGCGTAATTGTGCGGCGGCCTGGTCAGGAAAACGGCCGTGCAGCGCCTGCACCTGGGCAATCTGGAACTCTTTTTCGGCCGTGGTCGAGCGAATTACCTCCTGCGGAATAATCGTCGGCGACCCCTCATCCGAGAGGAAGGTGTTCACGCCAATGATAGGCAACTCGCCAGAATGCTTCAACTGCTCGTAATAAAGCGACTCCTCCTGAATTTTGCCGCGCTGGTACATCGTCTCCATCGCCCCCAACACGCCGCCCCGCTCCGTCAGCCGGTCGAACTCCGCCAGCACCGCCTCCTCCACCAGATCGGTCAACTCCTCGATGATAAACGCCCCTTGCAGCGGATTCTCATTCTTCGCCAGCCCTAGCTCCTTATTGATGATCAACTGGATCGCCATCGCCCGCCGCACCGATTCCTCCGTCGGTGTGGTGATCGCCTCATCGTAAGCGTTGGTGTGCAGTGAGTTGCAGTTGTCGTAGATGGCGTAGAGCGCCTGCAAGGTGGTGCGAATGTCGTTGAAGGCAATTTCCTGCGCGTGCAAGGAACGACCGCTCGTCTGAATGTGGTACTTTAGCTTCTGCGCCCGCTCGTCGGCCCCATATTTCAGCTTCAGCGCCTTCGCCCAGATGCGCCGCGCCACACGGCCGATAACGGCGTATTCCGGGTCCATGCCATTGGAGAAAAAGAAAGAAAAGTTAGGCGCAAACTCATTGACATCCATCCCCCGCGCCAGGTAATACTCCAGGAAGGTAAAGCCATTCGCCAGGGTAAAGGCGAGTTGGGTAATAGGATTGGCTCCCGCTTCGGCAATGTGATAACCGGAAATGGAGACGCTGTAGAAGTTGCGCACGCGGTGATCAATGAAGTATTGCTGGATGTCGCCCATTAGCCGCAGGGCAAACTCGGTGGAAAAGATGCAGGTGTTTTGCGCCTGGTCTTCTTTGAGGATGTCGGCCTGCACGGTGCCGCGCACATTGGCGAGCGTCCGCGCTTTGATTTCCGCGTAAACATCGGGCGGCAGCACCTGGTCACCGGTTAAGCCAAGCAGCAGCAGGCCCAGGCCGTCGTTACCTTCGGGCAGAGCACCGTTGTAGCATGGCCTGGGTAGGCCGCGTTCGTCGTACAATTCCCGCTTCTTCGCTTCCACCAGATGTTCCAAACCATGTTCGCGAATGGTCAGTTCACACTGCTGGTCAATTGCCGCATTGAGAAAAAAAGCGAGCATCGTTGGCGCCGGGCCGTTGATGGTCATGCTCACCGAAGTGGCCGGGTCACACAGGTTAAAGCCGCTGTACAGCTTCTTGGCGTCGTCCAGGCTGGCGACGGAGACGCCAGAGTTGCCGATTTTGCCGTAGATGTCGGGGCGGGTGGCCGGGTCTTCGCCGTAGAGCGTCACCGAATCGAAGGCGGTGGAGAGGCGTTTGGCGGGCATGCCCAACGAGAGGTAGTGGAAGCGTTTGTTGGTGCGCTCCGGGCCGCCTTCGCCGGCGAACATGCGCGTGGGATCTTCGGCGGTGCGCTTGAAGGGAAAGACGCCGGCCGTATACGGGAACTCCCCTGGCACGTTCTCCTGCAAATTCCAGCGCAAAATATCGCCCCAACCAGTGTAGCGGGGCAGAACCACTTTCGGCACTTTGGTGTGCGCGAGCGATTCGGTGCGGGTGGGCACGCGGATGTCGCGCCCGCGCACCTGGTAGACATATTCTTCCCCGGCGTATTGCGCTTTTTTGTCCGCCCAGCCTTCTAGAATTTGCCGGTTGCGCGGGTCCAGGTCAAGGCTGAGTTGGGCGTAGAGCGCCTCTAGCTCCTGCGCTAATTTGTCGCTGTCGGGGCGATTGGCGGACTGCACGGCCGTTATTGCCTCCCTCAACCCATACAACCTGTCTGCCAACCGGGCCTGTTCGTCCGCCCAACGGCCGTAGCCGCGAATGGCCTCGGCAATCTCGCTCAGGTAACGCACCCGAGCCGGCGGGATGATATAGACCTTCTCCGACATCTCATCGCTGGCTTGTAGATGGGGTTCCAGGTCAGCCCCAGTTTTGGCGGCGATGGCGCTCATTACGGCCGTGTACAGCCGATTCGTGCCCGGGTCGTTAAACTGGCTGGCGATGGTTCCGTAGACCGGCATTTCCTCTAACGGCCGTTCCCACAGTTGATGGTTGCGCTGGTACTGTTTGCGCACGTCGCGCAGCGCATCCAGCGCGCCGCGCTTATCGAATTTGTTCAGAGCAATCACGTCGGCGAAGTCCAGCATGTCAATCTTCTCTAGCTGGCTGGCCGCGCCATACTCCGGCGTCATCACGTACAGCGTCACGTCGGCAAAATCTATGATTTCAGTGTCAGACTGCCCAATCCCCGAAGTCTCCAGAATGATCAGGTCGAACTGCGCCGCCTGGAGAATCGCCAGCACTTCGGGGATGTGGCGCGAGAGGGCCAGGTTGCTCTGCCGCGTCGCCAATGAGCGCATGTAGACGCGCTCGTTGTAAACGCTGTTCATGCGGATGCGGTCGCCCAACAGCGCCCCACCCGTTTTGCGCTTGGAAGGGTCCACGCTGACAATGGCGATCTCTTTCTGCGGGAAGTCAAGCAAAAAGCGGCGCACCAGCTCATCCACCAGCGACGACTTACCCGCCCCGCCCGTGCCGGTGATGCCCAAAACAGGCACGTGGGGCAGGCCTGCCAGCCGCCTATGCACCTCATCCATGATCGGCTGCACCAGTTCCGGCTCATTTTCTACGGCGGAAATCAGGCGGGCCAGGGCGCGGTTAGTCACCCACTGTTTGATTTGGGATTTGGGATATTGGATTTCGGAGGAGGGGTTCTGCAATCCGACATCCGAAATCCGAAGTCCCTCATACGCTTCGCTGATGGCTTCGCGCCATTTGTCTACGTGCAGCTTGCCGGTGGGAAAGTCGGCCTTTTGCAGCAGGTCGTTGATCATGCCTTGCAGGCCAAGAGCACGGCCATCATCGGGCGAGTAGATGCGGGTGATGCCGTAGGCGTGCAGTTCGGCGATTTCGTCAGGCAGGATGGTGCCGCCGCCGCCGCCGAAGACTTTAATGTGGCCGCAACCCTGCTCCTGGAGCAGGTCATAGATATATTTGAAGAATTCCATGTGGCCGCCCTGGTAGCTGGTAACGGCAATGGCCTGCGCGTCTTCTTGCACGGCCGTATTTACAATCTCGCGCGCGCTACGGTTGTGGCCCAGGTGGATAACCTCGGCGCTGCTGGCTTGCAGAATGCGGCGCATGATATTGATGGCGGCGTCGTGGCCGTCGAACAGGCTGCCGGCCGTGACGATGCGGATTTTGTTGGTGGGGGAATAGGGGGTAACTTGGGACATGGTTCACCTCATGACAAAAATTTAACGCAGAGATAGCGGGGGCGTCTGGGTATGCGGTTTGGTAGCGCCAGTGTAGCACAAGGGGAAGAGGGGGACGGGAAACGGCCGTTCTTAGTGCAGCTATGACCGGGCAAGATTTTCCACGCTCAAGTCCGGTAGCGTATTATTTTGCAAGTTCACAACAAGCACCTTGTTCGTCAGCCACTTGAACTTCTTCTTCAAGATATTCTGGTCTATACTGGCTTGAACCTGCTGTCGCTTTCGATCATACCTGGGCGGGTCATACTCCAGCCAGAGAACAACCTTTATTTCTTGTCCTTTATCTCGCAAAATGGCAACGCAACGGTTCCACAAGGTCTCCTCAGACTGACGATAAGCGCCAACTATACACGCTACAGAATCCCTGACTTTATGCCCCCATTCCAGAGTTAATTCTCCGGTTGTAAGACGCCTTTCGTTCTCAATGCGATAACTGCGAAAGTCTTTGACTTCCATAAAGTATAGGGCGTGTCCGTCTAGCACAGCCAGAAAATCAACGGCTTTCGTATGGCTGAGTTTCTCAATTCCCTGACGGTAAGCGGGATGTTCGTCTAGTTTGGCAACTTCCCAACGTGGGCCAAAGGTAAACTGCAAATACTTTTCCGTGAACTCTGTCATGCTACGCCCATCCTCTCTTAAACTCCAGCATGGAACAAGTCTCGTTCACGTTCGTAATGAGCGGCAAATTCATCCAGGATAGGATTGTTTTCTATATCCACCAGAGAATTGCCAGCCTCGACAACAACTCCGGCGCCCCTTTTCGGCCTGTGCAACGCAAAAAAGCGCAATGGTGTTTCTGAAGGGTACTCAGCCAACAGCGAAAGTTCCTGGCTCAAGAGATAGTCATGGGTGGCTAAAAAAATCTGGACGCCGTGTTGGGCCAACACACGCAATGTCTGTACCAATAACACGACTAAACGCGGATTTAAATTTGCTTCTGGTTCGTCCCAGAATAAAATGCCATTTTGCGTTAACGAGCCATTACTGATCAGATAAATCAACCCGGCAATTTTACGAAAACCTTCAGAAACCAGGTGAGCCTCAAACTTACCTTCTGGCAGCCTCACATAGAAACGGCCGTTTTCCTGAACTACCTTACCAACAATCGCCTTCTCCAATGGCATAATCAAATCGCCGAGCTCGGACAAACGTGGACCACGCAAAGGCAAAGCATTCAACGCCAGGCTCAAATCATAAAAAGTCTCATCAAAGGATGTTTCTCTCTGCGTATAGGCCGAGATAAAACCTTCATAAATAGAAAGGAATTCATGTGCAGGCAAATACAAGGCAGAAACTGGGTCTGGTAGACGATCATACTCCAAAGTAATTTTGTTCAACGATGAAATAACCAGTTGTAACTCTTCATCATTGTAAGCTAATTTCACACTACTACTGTTGCGTCCCCGTCCACGTTGCACTAATCGCCCCACGCGCTCTGGCTTAAAAACGCCGAGCAGTTTCTGCGCCATCATCTCCTCAATTTTCTCCCGTGAACTCAGATGATCCTTTTGCGCCACTTCACAAACTTTCAACAGGGAGTACAACAATTTCATGATATGGGTTTTACCAGTAGAGTTTGCGCCAATGAAAACATTAATTCCTGGACTAAACTCAAAATCAGCCTCTTCAAACACGCTAAAGCGTTGCAGGTTTACCCTTTTCACACTCATGCGATTCTATCCCTCCGTTTCCGACAGTAATGCTACTACCATCTCTGATGACAGTGGTTCCAACACCAATGGCAATTTGTAGATTGTCTCCATACAGCAATCACCTATAGTCAGGTTTGTTTTGGGTTAGTATAGCATAAGGATGGGGGGGTGGAGGACAACGGCCGTTTCTCTTCACCTTCTCATCCCCAAAACACAAACCTTTGCTACAATCAGGCACATTCAAGCAGGCACATTCAAGCAAAAATATCTGCCGATGATGCGAAGATAAAAAGTATGTCTAAACTACTCCCCCTGTTCATGCTGATGATGGTGCTATTTATTGGCTGCCAGAGCGCCCCACAAACGGCCGTTACCCCCACCCCCGACCGCGACCCCAACTGTGCCTGGTACGACTGTGGCACACTGCACTTTGCTACGCAGGCAGAATGGCAGGCCGCCAGCGAGGGCAACCAGATTGCCACTGCCGCCTCCTTTGCCGACCTGGTATGGCTACAGCTATTTGGCCCTCCGGCCGACCTGGATGCCCTACGCGAACAGATAGAGTACCGCGCGTTTGTCAGTAGCGTGCATCGGTGCATCAATCTCAATCTGATAGCCCCGGCCACTGTGGACCAGGTTGGGCCAGAGTGCGCCCTCACCATCCCCATCAGCCAGTAGCCGCAGACGCCACTCCATCTGCCAACAAAGCGACTAGCGCCGGCCAGAACGGCGGCCTCTTTTGCGCCCGCCAGACTTGGTCGCGCTGCGCTCCCGCGATGCCGCAGGGGAAGGCAAGGGGGGTGGTGTGTGTGTGGCCTGCTGATATTCATCATCCAACAACATGGCCAGCAGCGCCAGCCCCTCTTCGTTCTGGCTGAGCGATTGCGCCAGCGGTATAAAGCGCCTCATGCGTTCCACCTGCAATTTGTCGCGCGTGCGCAGTTTGGTCTCTAGCAGCACCGTTGCCCGTTCGGCGACAATCGTGGCCACATCGGCGTCTGTAGGCAACGGCCGTTCCTGCAAATCAATCTGGTAATGTTGGGCAATGCGGCGCAGCCTGGTGCGCTCCACCACATCAACCAAAGAAATAGCCTCGCCGCTGGCCCCGGCGCGCCCTGTGCGCCCGGCGCGATGAATGTATAGCTCCATATCTTCTGGCGGCTCATACTGAATAACGTGAGACAGTTCAGGAATATCTATGCCCCGCGCCGCCACATCGGTTGCCACCAGAAAACGCAGGGTGCCCGCGCGCAGGCGCGCCAGCACCGCCTCGCGCGCCTGCTGGGAAAGGTCAGCGCTTAATTCATCGGCATCATAGCCAAAGCGGCGCAACACCACGCTAACGTACTGCACTTTTGCTTTGGTGTTACAAAAAACAATCGCTGAATCTGGGTTCTCTATCTCAAGAATGCGCACCAGACTGCGATCCTTATCCATGCCGGGTACAGTATAAAAGACGTGCTCCGTCTCTACGACGTGCACATTGTCGCTACTCAGCCCCAAGAAATCAGGCTGGTGCATAAATTGCTGTGCCAGGCTCTTCACACGCGGCGGAAAGGTAGCCGAAAACATGAACGTATCCACCTTTCGCTCTGGCAGGTAACGTTGCACCTCACGCATGTCTGGGTAAAAGCCCATGGAAAGTAGGCGGTCAGCCTCATCAAAGACCAGGATTTGCAGCTTATCCAACGTCAGCGAGCGGCGCAGTAGATGATCGAGCACGCGCCCCGGCGTGCCCACCACCAGGTGCGCCCCCTGGCGGAGCGCCTCTAGCTGCGCGCCATACCCCACGCCACCGTAAACGGCCGTTACGCGTACACCGCGATCCCCGGCTAAAACAACCGCATCGTGGCTCACCTGTAGCGCCAACTCCCTTGTAGGAACCAGCACCAACGCCTGGCACGCATTCAGCAGCGGATTGATCCGCTCCAGAATGGGCATCACAAACGCCCCAGTCTTGCCGCTGCCCGTGCGCGACTGTACCATCAGGTCGCGCCCGGCCATGACATAGGGCATGGCTTTGGCCTGCACCGGCATCAGCGACGTCCAGCCTGCACGCAGCATGGCCGCCTGCCAGCTTTCCGGCAAATCCTCGTAGCGCACTTCCGGAAACGGCCGTTGTTCGGCCGTTTCACCCACACCACCCTGCTCCATATAACTCTCCACTTTTTCCAGCTGCTCCCCTGCTTCCATTGCCAGAGATGCGCTAACAAAATCATTCATAATCGTTCTATTACCTCATGCCTGTGAAAATGACCGCCGACAGCCGACCACAGATCGCCGCGCTGGCGACAAATCGCAATCGGCTGTGCGCGGCTCATTTCGATCTACTTAACGTAAGTTTTGCACAATCAGAAGCGATTTCATGAAAAATCGCCAAAAATAAAAGTCGAACCTTTACAACCTGCTCAATAGTGGCAGGCTCATAGCGACATTTCACAACGAGGTCGCCATGAGTCACATACAAACAT
>CALEAD010000060.1 GCA_937943625.1 uncultured Anaerolineae bacterium
CGGCCGTCGGCGGTCATTTTGAAGGGAGAACAGCAAAGGGCAACCTTCACCCTATACCCTATAGAGTTTCTTATGAGACAAACTAAAATCAACCAAGTTCCCGTCATTCCTCTGCGCGGGGGCGCTGTATTCCCTGGCGTCACCACCACCATTTCCATTGGTCGCCCCAGTTCGCTGGCGGCGGCGCAGGCAGCGCTGGAACAGGGCGGCAATTTGCTGATTTTGGTGCAATATGACCCCGAACTGGATAATCCCACCAGCATCGACCTGGCTCCCATTGGCATTTTTGCCAATGTGCGCGATGTGCTGCGCGCGCCGCAGGTTGGCGCACAAATGCTGGTAGAGCTGCACCGGCGCGTGCAGTTCCTTTACCTGACCCAAACCGAGCCTTACCTGATCGGCCGTTATGACGAGCTAGACAGCCCGCCAGACAGCCATAACGAGGCGATCATGGTAGAGGCAATGGCTTATTTAGAGCAATATGCTGCCACCCTGGGCGAGGCCAATCAGCAAATGTTGGCGCACATGCGCAGCAAAACCAGCGCCGGCAGCCTGGCCGATTACATCGCCGGCCTGCTCAACATGCCATTCGAGCTAGAGCTGGGCTTACTGGTAAACCTGAGCGGCCTCAGCCGCCTGGAAAAGGTGCTGGAATATCTGCGGCGCGAGCTGCGCGTGGCCGAAGTGCGCGCCAAAATTCAGGATGACGCGCGTGTCAGCGCCGACAAAGCGCAGCGCGATTTTCTCCTGCGTGAGCAAATGCGCGCCATCCGCAAAGAACTGGGTGAAGACAGCGACGATGTGGTAGAAGGGCTGCGCAAGAAAATCGCCGAAGCGCAAATGCCTGCCATCGCGCAGGAACGCGCCCTCAGCGAACTGGCGCGGCTAGAATACCAGGGGCCTCAATCACCTGAGGCCAGCGTCATTCGCACCTACCTAGAGTGGCTGGTAGAGCTACCCTGGAACGTGGGAACGGAAGACAGATTTGATATTCTCCACGTGCGCCAGATTCTCGATGAAGACCACTACGGCCTGGATGATGTGAAGGAGCGCATGGTGGAGTATGTGGCCGTGCGCAAGCTGGCCGGCAATAAAATGAAGGGGGCTATCATTAACCTGAATGGGCCACCTGGGGTAGGTAAAACCTCGATTGCCACCTCTGTGGCGCGCGCCATTGGGCGCAAGGTGGTGCGCATCAGCCTGGGGGGCGTGCGCGACGAGGCGGAAATTCGCGGCCATCGCCGCACCTATATTGGCGCAATCCCAGGGCGCATTATCCGCGCCCTGCGCGATGCCAAAACGCGCAATCCGGTGATTGTGCTGGATGAAATTGACAAAGTGGGCGCAGATTGGCGCGGCGACCCAGCCGCGGCGCTGCTGGAAGTGCTAGACCCGGAACAAAACCACAGCTTTACCGACCATTACCTGGAAGTGCCGTTTGACCTGAGCCAGGTAATCTTTATCACGACCTCCAACCAGACGGCAACAATTCCGGCAGCGTTGCTAGACCGCATGGAAAGTATTACCATGCCGGGCTATATTGAAGATGACAAGGTGGCAATTGCCCAGGGGTATTTGCTGCGTAAGCAGTTGGAAGGGCATGGTATTGGCGCGCTGGCCGTCACGCTTGAGGAAGAGGCGCTGCGGCGCATAATTCGTCACTACACGCAGGAAGCCGGTGTGCGCCAGCTAGAGCGTAGCATTAGCGCTGTGGTGCGGAAACTGGCGGTGCAGGTGGCCGCCAGCGGCACTGATGCGGATGGGGTGGCAACGGCCGGTCCGTTTACGATCACGGCCGATTCTGTGCCGGATTTCCTGGGACCAGAAAAGTTTAGCTATGGCGTGGTGGAAGAAAAAGATGAGATTGGCGTGGTGACGGGGCTGGCGGTCAACCAGTTTGGCGGCAACACCTTACCCATTGAGGTGAGCCTGAGCGAGGGCAACGGCCGTATCACCCTTACCGGTTCCCTGGGCGACGTAATGCAAGAATCGGCGCAGGCAGCACTGACCTATGCCCGCGCCAACGCGCGCGCCTTGGGGCTGGAACCTAAGATATTTGACCGTGTGAATATCCACATCCACGTGCCAGACGGCTCCACGCCCAAAGACGGGCCAAGCGCAGGCATTAGCATGGCAACGGCCGTAATCAGCGCCTTTACGCGCCGCCGCGCGCGCAAGGAAGTTGCCATGACCGGCGAGGTGACGCTGCGCGGCAAGGTGCTGCCAGTTGGTGGCCTGAAGGAGAAGAGCATTGCGGCACATCGCGCCGGCATCAAAACAGTCATCATCCCGCAGGAGAACGCCAAAGACATTCCCGAGCTGCCACCACGCATCCGCGCTGACCTGACGTTGATTCCGGTAAAGCATTTAGACGAGGTGTTGCCGGTGGCGCTGGCTCCTGCCGACGGCCCCCCGTTTTCCGTAGACAACGGTGAGGAAAGTAAACCGCTTCCGCCTCCGCCAATTTCGCTTAAAGCGTCCGCCTCTAGCCGCAGATGATGGAGCGTGTAGGCTGGAGATTGAGGCATGGTTCAGGTGACCTTTACAAATTTGACCACAGACCGCCGACTGCCGTGCCTTTCCATATCGCGGTCGGTGGTCTGCCGCCGGCGGTTGAAACATTGTAAAGCATCTCTTCAGCGTGCCACGAACGATGCCACCATTTTCAGCCCCTGGTCTCTATCATCTGTTTTTGTACCCCCGCACGGACTCGAACCATGATCGCCCGCTTAGGAGGCGGGTGCTCTATCCATTGAGCTACGAGGGCGAAGAGGGTTTGTGTGTTGGTTTGTTGGTTATCCAACCATCCAACCATCCAACCACCTCTTCCATTATAACAAATATAACAAAGTATGCACCCAGACGCATTGGCCGGGCAACGGCCGTTCTTTGTTTACGGCACGTTGTTACCAGGGGAGCCCAACGCCTGCTTGTGGCAGGGCACGGCTGTCTGGCAGCAGACGGCGGTGTTGGCAAACGGCCGTCTCTACAGCATGGGGCATTATCCCATGCTAGTGGAAGAGCCCGGTGAGGAGGTAAAAGGCATGGTCATCGCCATTGAGCCGGTCGCCTATGCGCGTGTGCTACGTCGCCTGGACGATCTGGAAGGCTATATCCCCCATCAGCCGCAAAACAGCTACTACCAGCGCGTTTGCCGCGAAGTGACCCTGGCAGACGGCCGTAAGCTGCTGGCCTGGATCTACGTCGGGCACCCACAGCTTGTACGCAACCGGCCGCTTGTGCCCGGCGGCGATTGGGCTGCTTATGTCCGTAAAACGTAACCCATCATCTCACACGTCACGCCTCCCTACCGACCAACACGGCAGCAACAATTCCCAATTTAGCCAGCAATTCTCAGTTTTAGCATGGTTCATAAAGCTGTGTGGACCGCCGACAGCCAAACTTCCCCCCTGTTAAGAGTCGCGGCGGTCAGCCGTCAGCGGTCAGCATAACCTCATGAACCATGCTCAAATTGACAATTGGTGAACGGCAAAAATAGTTGCTAACTACAACGAAATGGGTACCATTAACAGAAAAAACCCATGAAACGACTAGCCGTATTAACCAGTGGAGGAGATGCGCCCGGCATGAACGCCGCTGTGCGCTCAGTTGTACGCAATGCCCTGGAACGCGGCATTGAAACCTACGCCATCTACGAAGGATACCAGGGGTTGGTAGAGGGCAACAGGCGGATTCGCCCCATTGGCTGGAACGACGTGGGCGGCATCCTCCATTTAGGTGGAACCATCATCGGTTCCGCCCGCTGCCAGCGCTTCCGCGAACGTGACGGCCGTCGGGAAGCTGCCTACAACCTCATCTACAGCGAAATTGAAGGGCTGGTCATCATCGGCGGTGATGGCAGCCTGACCGGCGCCCACTTGCTGCAAAAAGAGTGGCCCGGTCTGCTCGAAGAACTCGTGCAAAGCGGCCAGATCAGCGCCGAAACCGCAAGTCAATACCAGACCCCTGCCATCGTCGGTCTGGTTGGCTCCATAGACAACGATATGTACGGCACAGACATGACCATTGGCGCCGACACCGCCCTGCACCGCATCGTCAACGCCGTAGACGCCATCACCAGCACCGCCGCTAGCCATCAGCGCACCTTCGTCGTCGAAGTGATGGGGCGACACTGCGGTTACCTGGCACTCATCAGCGCCCTGGCTACCGGTGCTGATTGGGTGCTGATTCCCGAAGCGCCGCCGGACGTGGATGATTGGGAAGCAAAAATGTGCGATGTGCTGCGCAAGGGGCGTCAGGTCGGGCGGCGCGACAGCATCGTCATCCTGGCCGAAGGCGCGCAAGACCGCTATGGCAAGCCCATCACCAGCGAATACGTGCGCCAGGTACTGCAAGAGCGATTGGGTGAAGATACGCGCATCACCGTCCTCGGTCATGTGCAGCGCGGCGGCTCCCCTTCTGCCTTTGATCGCAACCTCAGCTCCCTGTGTGGCGCAGACGCCGTAGCCGCCATTCTCACCCCCGAAGCGCGCCAGGAACCGCTAGTCATCGGCATTCAGGGTAACAAAATCACGCGCACGCCGCTCAGCTACTGCCTGGAAAAGACGTGGAGCGTGGCAAAAGCAATTGCCGATCACGACTATGAAAAGGCGCTGTCCTTGCGCGGGCGTGGCTTTGCCGAATCGTTCCGCATTGTGCGCACGCTGGTGCGCGCCCTACCGCATGACGTACCGGCCAATCAGCGACGGCGGCGCATAGCCGTCATGCATGCAGGTGGTCCGGCGCCGGGCATGAACACGGCCGTGCGCGCGGCCGTGCGCCTGGGGCTAGACAAAGGGCACATCATGCTGGGTGTGCAAAACGGTTTTCTCGGCCTGATCAATGACGAAATCAGCGAACTGAACTGGATGTCTGTGGCCGGCTTTACCACGCGCGGTGGCGCCGAATTGGGCACAAATCGCTACGCCCCCACCGGGCGCGACTTCTACGCCATCGCTCGCAACCTGGAAAAGCATAACATCGAAGGGTTGATGATTATTGGCGGCTGGACAGGGTATGCTGCCGCCATAGACCTGCACCGTCAACGCACCAGCTTCCCTGCTTTTGATATTCCCATTGTGCTGCTGCCGGCTACCATCAACAACAACGTGCCCGGCACTGACCTGTGCATTGGCGCAGACACGGCCCTGAACAGCATCGTGCAGGCCGTAGACAAGATCAAGCAATCGGCCGTTGCTTCGCGCCGCACCTTTATTGTGGAGGTAATGGGACGCTACTGTGGCTACCTGGCGCTAATGAGTTCACTGGCCACCGGCGCCGAGCGCACCTACATTCACGAAGAAGGCGTTACCCTGAAAGACCTGGTCGAGGATGTACAACAACTCATCAACGGTTTCAAACGGGGCAAGCGGCTGGGGTTGATCATTCGCAATGAAATGGCAAACGAAATTTACTCCACCAGCTTCATGAAAGCACTTTTCGAGGAAGAAGGCAGCAAGCTCTTCGACGTGCGCCAGGCAATTTTGGGACACATGCAGCAAGGAGGCGACCCATCTCCTTTTGACCGCAACATGGCCACGCGCATGGCAGCCCGCTGCATTCTTTTCCTGGAGGAGCAAATTGGCTCGCCTGAACCAATGAGTGCCTGTGTGGGGCAAATTGGCGGCGAGATGCGATTCACCGATTTGCAAGATATTCCACGCCTGATGGATGTGGAGCATACGCGCCCCAAGCAGCAGTGGTGGATGGATTTACGACCCGTTGCGCGGTTGCTGGCGCAATCGGCGCCAACGGCCGTTCTCAGCACTAAAAAATCAAAGAAAAAGGAGTAGAGCAGACGATGAAAATAGGCATTTTAACCGGTGGTGGGGATGTGCCGGGGTTAAACCCCACTATTAAGGCCGTCGTCAATCGCGCCACCGCCGATGGCCACGAGGTAATCGGCATCCGGCGCGGTTGGGGCGGCTTGCTGAATTTCAACCCGGACGATCCGGATAGCTTCGCGCAAAACTTGATGCCGCTGGACAATCAGGTGGTGCGCACCATTGACCGCACCGGTGGTACTTTTTTGCACACCAGCCGCACGAACCCAGGCAAAGTGCGGCCGAAAGAGGTGCCCGACTTTTTGCGCGACCCGGAACACCCAGAAGCAGAGGAGAAAGACCCGCGCCCACGTGACTTTACGCCGCACGTGTTGCGCAATCTGGAGTACCTGGGCATCCATACGCTCATTCCCATTGGCGGCGACGACACGCTTAGCTACGGGGAGCGGCTACACAGCGAGGGCGTTCCCGTTGTCGCCATTCCCAAAACGATGGACAACGACGTGTATGGCACGGATTACTGCATTGGCTTCAGCACGGCCGTTACGCGCAGCGTGCAGTTCATTCACCAACTCCGCACCAGCACCGGCTCCCATGAGCGCATTGCCGTCATCGAACTGTTCGGCCGTAACAGCGGCGAAACCAGCCTGGTCAGCTCCTATCTGGCAGGCGTAGATCGCGCCATCATCTCCGAGGTGCCCTTTGACCCGGAAAAACTGGCCGACCTGGTGATGCGCGACAAGCGCAGCAACCCCAGCAACTACGCCATGGTCACCATTAGCGAAGGGGCGCACATGCAGGGTGGCCGCGTCGTCGAGTACGGCGAAGCCGACGCCTATGGCCATCGCAAGCTGGGCGGCATTGGCGAGATTACGGGCGAAGCGCTCAAGCGGCTTACTGGCGAAAACATCATCAACCAGCGGCTAGGCTATCTGATGCGTTCCGGCGCGCCCGACGCGCTAGACCTGATGGTGGCGGTAAATTTTGCCAACATGGCCATGGACCTGATTCTCTCCGGCGTCAGCGGGCGCATGGTGGCGCTACGCGACGGCACCTACACGCACATTCCCATGAGCACTGTCACCAGCGGTGTGAAGCGCGTAGACGTAGACGAGCTGTACGATGCGAAGGAGTACCGCCCCAAAGTGCGCCACGTGCTGGGCAAACCGATGTTCCTCTATTGATTGCGCGTAGAGATTGAAGATTGGGACATGGCTCAAGCGATCTTTACAATTTGACAGCCAACTACCGACCGCCGACCGCAATTTTGCCAGTGATGGGGGTCTGTCGTCGGCCGTCTGCGGCCAGAAATTTGTCAAGCACTGTTTCCAGAGAAGATGAACCATGCCAAGATTGGCAATGAGCGATTAACCAATCTCCAATCTCTTCCTCCCCCCGCGTTAAAGTTCACTGCAATCCCTTGACACTGCTCCATTGGGGAACATACAATGAAGGCAGTTAAAAAGCATGGCTGGTTAGCTACACACCTGCCCTGTGCTTTGGGTAAACTGTAAACGGCCGTTCTCTTAACAACCACGCATTGTCACGGGCCATGAACTATCAGGCAATTGATCAGGTTTGTGGCGCTTTGCCAGGCGCCACCCGCCAGGCGTCATCAGGCGCTCACCTTCATTCTGCACGCCAGTGCTGCCCAACCAATCTGCACCCCCTTACTGTCGCTATTTAACCAGGACTCTGAGCACTTTCCCTCAGCGTCTCCACTTATCTTAGGCAAAACAATGCTTATGACACCCAAGAAACACCCTCTTTTTTTCTGGATCATCACCCTCATGTTCACGGCGCTGGCCTGCCAGGCGCCAGAGCGGCTGCTACAACGGCCGCAACTCTCGCAAGATGAACTAGTTCGCGCCGCCGTTGCCACCGTACAGGCTACGCAGGCACGCGCCACCGCGCCAACCATCACCACTGCTGTCGCTTTTGCCGGAGATACCAACCTGGAAGCAACCTTGATTGAGATTTACCAGAAATACAATCCCTCTGTGGTACACATCTTTGTGCGCGACTTTGGTGTAACTTTGGGAACAGGCAGCGGCTTTGTGTATGACACGGCCGGTCACATTGTGACAAACAATCACGTGGTAGCCGACGGGCCAGATTTAGAGGTTGCCTTTGCCGACGGCACGCGTATGAAGGCCTCCCTGGTAGGCACAGACATAGATAGCGACCTGGCCGTCATCAAGGTAGACCAACTTCCGTCCGGCGTTGCCCCCATTCCTCTGGGTGACTCCAACACAGTCTTGCCCGGGCAATTTGTGGTCGCCATTGGCAACCCGTTCGGCGAAGCAGGCTCCATGTCAGTTGGCATTATCAGCGGGTTGGGGCGCACGCTGGAATCGCAGCGCACGCCAGAGGGAGGATTGGGCCGCTATTCGTTACCCCAGGTGCTGCAAACAGATGCGGCTATCAACCCCGGCAATTCGGGCGGCCCGCTGCTGAATCTGGCCGGTGAGGTCATCGGCGTGAACAGCGCCATTCTGACACGCACAGGCACGAATTCGGGTGTGGGTTTTTCGATTCCGGTAGCGGCCGTCAAGCGCATTGTACCGACGCTAATTGCGACCGGCAGCTACACCTATCCCTACATTGGCATTAGCATGGCGCCCCCGCTCAGCCTAGAGGAACTGGCGGAACTGGGGCTACCACCACAGGGAATTTACATTACGCGTGTCGTGCCAGGCACACCTGCCGCAGCCGCTGGGCTGCGCGGCGCCGAAGGCAGAGGGGGTGATTATATTACGGCCGTTGATGGGCGACCTGTGCGCGACTCCAAAGAATTAATTAGTTATCTCGTCTTTGAAACGGAGGTGGGACAAACGATTGAGCTGACTGTTATCCGCAATGGGCGAGAGGTCACCATCCCCCTCACCCTAGGCGCGCGGCCATAGCCCCTGCACAAATAAACCTACAAGTTCCAGGCTTAGCAACCTGGGTTACACTTACAACCGTCGGCAGTCATTTACAAAGGAGGTCACATGTTTACGCAAGAGCTGTTGCAAGAACTCATCACCTACACCGCAAGCAATGGCGGTGGCGTCCTCAGCCTATACCTGAATGCAGACAACACGCAGCAATCTACTGAAGCCATCAAGCTGCAAGCCAGGGGGATGCTGAAGAATGTGGCAGAAGAGCATGGCCCAGAAGTTGCTACCATCGAAAAGTATTTAGACCACAGCTATGACTGGAGTAAACCAGGCCTGGCTATCTTTGCCGCTGAAAAGGGGGAGTTTTTCCGCGCCTACCCCACTGCGGTTTCTTTTCGTAACCGGTTGCGCGTGGGGAAAAAGCCCTACGTCAAACCGCTGGCCCACTTCCTGGACTACTACGCCCACTACGGCGTGATCCTGGTTGACCGCCTGGGGGCGCGCTTCTTTGAATATCACCTGGGCGAACTGGAAGCAATGGAAGGGTTTATTGGCGAAGATGTGCATAAGCTGAAAAAGGGGGGAGGTTCTTCGGCTGTGGGCATGAGAGGCGGACTGGGTGGCGGACGCCACGAAGAAGAAGTTGCACAACGCAATCTGCGTGAAGCGGCAGAAGCGGCCGAGGCGTTTTTCCACGACAAGAAGGCGCGTCGGCTCTTCCTGTGCGGCACACCAGAAACGGTGGCTCAGTTCCGCACCCTGCTCTCGAAGCGGCTGCAGAGCTGCGTTGTGGACACGTGCACGATGGATATGAATGCCGGTGAGCATGAAGTGCGCGCCCGCTCGCTGGAGATGTTGCGCAAAAGTAATGAAGAGCGAGAGGCCAAGGTGCTGGCCGATTTGTTTGCCGCAGCGGCGCGGGGCGTGGGCGCAGTGTTGGGATTGGATGAGTCGCTGCAGGCGGTGTGCGAAAAGCGGGTACAGCTTTTGGTGGTGAGCGATGGCTACCAGACGCCAGGCTATGTGCATGAAGAGTCGGGGCTGGTAGTGGTAAACCTAGCGCGCAGCCCGTTGAGTGAGAAGGAGTTAACGGCCGTTGCCGATGTGATTGATGCGGCCGTCACTTACACGCTGGCACAGGGTGGCCGGATTGAGGTCATTAGCGACAGCCCAGAACTGGAACAGGCCGGGCACATTGGCGCTATGCTGCGCTATTAGGCCTGCTTTGATCGGCAAAAAAGCTCAACCCTGGCCGGGGTTGAGCTTTTTTGTTGCGCCAGGACGTGCAGATGGTTGAAGCATTCGTCAGGCAGTTAGCTGCAGCAAAGGCTCCCCCAGGCTGTGTAAATATCTATGCGCCAGCGCTGGCAGGGGGAAACGGTCGTTGCCATAATCTGTGCCGCTACCTGGAACAAATGCAGGCGCAGCAGCCATGCCTGCTGCTGCTGGGCGAAGCGCCGGGCTATCGCGGCTGCCGCATCAGCGGCATTCCCTTTGTCAGCCGCCAGCTTTTGCGCCAGGGTGTGCCTGGTTGGAACCTGCTTGGCCAGCACAACGGCTACCAGATTCCCGCCGATTTCCCCGGCATCGAGCGCGAAAATTCAGCCACACTGGTCTGGCAGGCACTGGCAGAGTGGCCGAGGCTGCCCCTGCTGTGGAACGCCTGCCCCTGGCATCCACACCGGCACGGGCAACCTGCCAGCAATCGCCCACCCACCCTCCAGGAGCGCCAAAGCGGCGAACCCTATTTGCGTCATTTGCTGGCATTATTTGCCATTGAAGGGGTGGTGGCCGTGGGGACACAGGCGGCGCGCGCGCTCACGGCCTGGGGCATTCCTTACCAACAGGTGCGCCACCCCGCACACGGGGGCAAGGCTGCGTTTCTGGCAGGCATGGCGCAGATACGGCTAAGGTCATGTGGGTAAACCACATTTTTGTTGCTGGGGATAGGGTTTGAACCACAGATGAACGCAGACGCTTCTACGCTTCACCCCCCACCAACTGCTCCCACTCTGCCATCAGGTCATCAAGCTGTGCCGCCGCCTCTGCCTGTTCAGCTTGCAGGCGAGCAAGCAGTGCTTCGTCACCGGTGGCCTGGGCATCTGCCAGTTGCAGCTCTAGTTCAGCCAGCCACGCCTCTGCCTCACTTAGTGCTTCGTCTAGCTGCCCGACGCGCTCTTGCCAGGTGCGCGCTTTGGCCCGTTTTTTGCGCCGCGGGCGGGCGCTGATGGGAGGCGGGGCTATCTCTTGCACCCAACTGAGGTCAGGGGGCGGCGGGGGAGCAACGGCCGTTTCTGGCAAGAGCACTTTGGCCTGGGCAGCCAGTTCGGCAACGGCCGTTTCACCCCCATCGCGTGCGGCCAGAAATGCGGCATACGTGCCCTCAAAGACGTGTAAACGGCCGTCGCGCAACTCCCAGATTTGCGTTGCCAGCCGGCTCACCAGGTAGCGGTCATGCGAAACCAGCAGCACCGTGCCATCAAACTGCTCCAATACCGCCTGCACCGCCTCCTGCGCCGGAATATCCAGATGATTGGTTGGCTCATCCAGCAGTAGCACATTGGCCCCCTGCCGTGCCAGAATGGCCAGCGCCAGTCGCCCCCGCTCCCCGCCGCTCAAATCGCGCACCCGCTTAAACACATCCTGCCCGCGGAAGAGGTAGTGCGCCAGGTGTCGCCGCGCTTCTGGCTCTTCCATTTCCGTCTGGCGGCGCAGCTCGTCTATCACACGGTTGGCCGGATTTAGCTGTTCGTGCGCCTGGGCAAAGTAACCTGGCTGCACGTTATCCCCCCAGAAAATATCGCCTGCCAGGGGCGGAATTTCGCCCAAAAGCGTGCGCAGCAGCGTGGTTTTGCCGCTGCCATTCGGCCCAATCAGGGCCGCGCAATCTTCCCGCTCCAGCCTGATTTTGTCGCAGGTGAAGAGGGGCGCGTTGGGGTAGCCAATTTGCAGCTTGCGCGCGCGCAGCGCCACGCGCCCGCTGCGCTCCTGGCTGCGCAATTTCAGGTTCAGGCGGGGCGGACTGTTATCCGGGGGGCGCAGGGCATTCAGGCGCTGTTCTGCTTCATTGACAGTGAAGGTGCGCACGCGGCCACCGATTTCCAGCCAGCTTTTGTTTTCTTTGCCCAGCACGCCTACCTGCTCAATCAAAATAATGTCGCGCGTCAGGCGCCTGAGCCTGCCTTTGGCCATGTCTGTTTTGCCACCAGCGATGTGCCGCCGCACCCAGTCTAGCTCTTGCGTCAGGCGCTCTTTTTCCGCCAGGAAGAGGCTGCTTTCCCGCTCCCAGCGCGCCTGACGCTGCTGCACATAGGCGGTGTAGTTGCCGCGATAGCTGTCTATGCCGTCGCGGCGCATTTCCCAAATCTGGTCTACGGTGCGGTCGAGAAAGTAACGGTCGTGGCTGACGATGAGCAGGGCGCCAGGCCAGGTGCGCAGGGTACGCTCTAGCCATTCAACGGCCGTCATGTCCAGGTGATTGGTCGGTTCATCCAGAATCAGCAGGTCGGGCTTTTCCAACAGCAGGCGCCCCAACAAGGCGCGCGTCTTTTGCCCGCCGCTGAGGTGGCCGAGCAGCGTTTGCCACTGCTCCGCGCCAAAGCCCAACCCTTGCAGCACGCGCTGAATTTCCGCCTGATAGGTGTAGCCGCCGCCCTGCTCATACTGTTGCTGCAGACGGCCGTATTCATCCAGCACCGCCTCGCCACTTTCGCCGTCCGCCATTTGCGCCTCCAGGTCACGCAGGCGCGCCTCTAGCTGCTGCAAATCGGCAAACGCCGTCTGCATTTCCGCAAACAGCGTATGCGCCTGCCCGGCAAAAGTCAGCACCGCTTCCTGGCGCAAATAGCCCAGCTTTAGCTCACGCGCGCGCGTCAGCGTACCCGTTTGCGGCTCTTGCCGCCCGGCCAGAATGAGCAGCAGCGTGGTTTTGCCCACGCCATTTGGCCCCACCAGGCCAATGCGATCCCTGGCGTGAATGGTCACGTTCACACCCTGGAACAGCTCCGTTTCGCCGAAAGATTGGCTGACATTGGTTGCGGCTAAGATGCTCATGACGCAAAATAATAGCACTGTTTGGCGTGAAACGTGAGCGCATTTGACAGGGCAAGGATGGCAGGGTTAGCATCTACAGACAGAAGAGTGGGAACTGGAAAGTAGAGAACGGCGCTTTATAAATTTCTGGCCGCAGACGGCCGACGGCCGACCGTCTATCACTGGCAAAATCGTGGTCGGCAGTCGGCGGTCTGCAGTCAAATTGTCCCCCCCCTTGATAACTACGAGCCACTGGCAAAAGGAGAATATCTATGTGCGGTATTGTTGGGTACGTTGGTCCGCGTGAGGCCTCAAGAGTGGTGGTGCAGGGGCTGAAGCGGTTGGAATATCGCGGCTATGATTCGGCGGGAGTAGCGGTGCGACAGGTGGATGGCCGAATTGTCATTCGCCGCGACGTAGGCAAGCTGGCAAACCTGGAGCAGTTGCTGGCGCAATGGCCGCTGGCCGGGCAGATCGGCATGGGGCACACGCGCTGGGCCACGCACGGCGCGCCCAGCCAGCGCAACGCGCACCCCCACATAAGCATGAACGGCCGTATCGTGGTCGTACACAACGGCATTGTGGAAAACTTTGCCGGGCTGCGCGAAGAGCTGGAAGCGGAAGGAGTGCAGTTTGCCTCCGACACCGACACTGAAGTGATCGCGCAACTGATTGAGCGGTACGTGGCAAGTGGGCTGACGCTAGAAACGGCCGTGCGCCACACCCTCAACCAGATCAAAGGCGCCAGCGCCGTGGTGGTCATGAGCCAGGACGAGCCAGACACGCTCTATTGCGCCCGCCTGGGCAACGCCGGCGGCATTACCCTGGGCGTAGGACAGGGAGAAATGTTCATCGCCTCAGACATCCCCGCCATTTTGGAGTACACGCGACACATGATCTTTCTGGAAAGCCGCCAGATGGCGCGCCTGACGGCCACCGGCTACCAGGTAATGGATTTACAGGGGCAACCGCTCACACCCACTATCCACGCCATTGGCTGGGACCCGGTGAGCGCGGAAAAGGGCGAATACAAGCACTTTATGCAAAAGGAGATTTTCGAGCAGCCGCGCGCGCTGATTGACACCCTGGGCGGGCGGGCTGACTTTGAAAACGGCCGTGTGCATCTACCCGAAATGAAGCTGACCGCCAACCTGGCGCAGCGGCTGCAAAAAATCTTCATCGTCGCCTGTGGCACCAGCTACTACAGCGGGCTGGTAGGCAAATTCCTGATCGAGTCCATCGCCCGCATTCCCGTGGAAGTAGAATACGCTTCAGAATTTCGCTATTACGATCCGATCATTGATCAAAATACGGCCGTGCTCGCCATCACCCAATCCGGCGAAACGGCCGACACCCTGGCCGCCATGGAGCAGGCGCGCGAAAAAGGGGCAGTGCTGTGGGCCATCGTCAACGCCTACGGCAGCCAGGCAATGCGCCTTGCCGATGGCTACATCGCCATGCAGGCCGGGCCAGAAATTGGCGTCGCCTCCACCAAGGCCTTTACCACCTCCATTGCCGACCAGTACCTGCTGGCGTGCGCCCTGGGCGAACTGCGCGGCACGCTCAGCGCCGCCCGTCTGCGCCAGTTGGTAGATGACCTGGTGCAACTGCCCAACCTGGCCGGGCGCGTGCTAGACCACGACCCACAGTACCAGGAGTTAGCCAGCCAATTCTTCAAGGCCACCGACTTCCTCTTCCTGGGGCGCGGCATCAACTACCCGGTGGCGCTGGAAGGGGCGCTAAAGCTGAAGGAGATCAGCTACATTCACGCCGAAGGCTACCCGGCCGGCGAAATGAAGCACGGCCCCATTGCCCTGATTGACGAGACCATGCCGGTGGTGGCGCTGGTGACAAAGGACGCGCTGTACGACAAAATGATCAGCCAGGTACAGCAGGCCAAAGCACGCGGCGGCATTGTGATCGCCTTGGCACAGGAAGGGGATGCGGCCATCCAGCAAGAAGCAGATCACGTCATTCACGTGCCCGCGGCGCCGCCGCTGCTGGCCCCCATTGTCAACGTCATTCCTTTGCAGCTTCTCAGCTACCACATTGCCGTGCGCCGCGGCGCAGACGTAGACCAGCCGCGCAACCTGGCCAAAAGCGTGACGGTGGAGTAAGGCGTGAGGCGTGATGGCTCTCTTTTACCCTGTTTTTGGTTCGCAGTGCCCGCTTTAGCGGGCAGCCGACTAAAGTCGGCACTACAAACGAGCTGGCACTACAAACGAGCGGGCAGCCAACCCTATGCAACGGCCGTTTCCCTTTCATACCCTGGGCTATTCGCGTAACCCGTTTGGCGCGCTGAGCGATGCCGAATGGGAAGCGGTCGCCATTTTGCCCGCCGCGGTGCAAACGGCGCTGGAAAGTGGCCTGCCGCTGCAATTGCTGGGGCCAAAGGGGTCGGGCAAATCCACCACGCTGCGCAAAATGGCCGCCCTGCTGCGCGATGGCGGCACGCGGGTGGCGTATGAGTACATTCCCGAAGGGCAAAACCGCTTCTACACGCCGCTGGCGGGGCTGCAAGCCTTTTGCCTGGATGAGGTGCAGCGGCTGCGCTGGATGGAGCTTTGGCGGCTGCGCCGCAGTGGCGTGCGCCTGCTGCTCGGCACGCATCGGCCGTTGACGTGGCGGGGGGATGGGAAACGGCCGTATTTCCTTACCATCAACCTGCCAGAATTGATCACGCCGGCACATTGGCAGGCCATCATTGCCCGGCGGCTGGCCCACTTTGTCCTGCCAGGGCAGCCGCACCTGACACTCGCGGCGGAAGCGATTGATCTGCTGGCGCAAACCTTTGGCGCCGACCTGCGCGAAGGGGAGTATTTTTTGTATGAGGTGTGGCAGGCTTATGCTGCGGAATTGGGGCGCGGCAATAGGGGGTTAGAGGCTGGAAATTGGCTACTAACAATCGCTAATCTTCAGTATCTATTCTCGTGTGAAAATGACCGCCGACCACCGCTTGTAAGCGTAACCCAGGTTGCCAAACCTGGAATACTGTAACCCAGGTTGCCAAACTTGGAAAGAAGTTGTCTCACACCCCTCCCTTGCTGCCCTGCTCACCACACAGAGCCGGCCCCTGACTTCGCCAACGGCCGTAACACAAACTGCACGCGCTGGCTAATGTCTCTCGCCAGGGGCATATCCAGCGTCAGCGTCAGATGCCAGACAACGCTGATGTAATGGCCGCTGTAGCTCCAGGGTTCGTGCGGCAAGTCAAACGCAAAGGGGAAGGATAACGGCCGTGCGACCGCAACACCCCCCTGAAACAGATCGCGCCTGGCCACCGTCTGATCATAGCGCGTACCTCGCCCTTCTGTGTGCCAGCCCAGCGTCAGCGTCCCCTTACGGCACTTCACCCCTTGCTGCGCCTGGATCAGCGCCACGCCGCTCAGGCGACCACCCGGTGGCAGCACCACATACCCATCTAGCCGATCTTCCGTTTGTATCGTAATCGTAATATCCACGTTTGACATGTGGCGTCCTCATTCAAGCCATTTCGGGCAACACATTCAGCTCAAGCTGCTCCACAAAATCAGGCAGGCGCGGCACGCTCATCTTCAGAATCAGATACCATTGCAGGCGGTTGCGCCGCACATCCAGATTGTGCATCCCATCCGGGGGAATCTGGAACTCGTATGACTGATTGATAAAGCTGCCGGCGCGGAAGGTACCGCCTGGGGCCACGTGCTCGTCAATCAGATGATCATATGTAACCGTGCGCGTGTCGGTTCCCTGCTGATAGGTAGCCGTTTCGCGGAAAATAAGCTGGAGATAGATTTCACCAATCTCCACGTCGCGGGGGAAGGTGTGCAGGTAGCTGGCAGTAAAGGTTTGCCCCACGCGCAAAACGGGGTCAGAAAGGGTAATTTGCGGCTGGCCAATGCGCATGCGCGTGAACTGAATGAACATGCCGGCAGCCAAAATGGCCACACCAACCAGCAGAAACAGACCACCCAACAGCGCACCAGCCAGGTCTGGCCCGGCTACCAACATGACAATGAAAAAGGGACAGGTAAAGAGTAGCCAAAGCAAGCCAAAAGCAATGAGGTAACCAGGGTTGTTGGCCACATTAGAAGAAATGCGTTTTCCTTTCATGGTTTTCCCTGAAAATGAACGCCGACGGCGCGCCGTTGACGGCGCGCCGCCGACCGCTGTAAATGTCATCCAGGTTAGCAAACCTGGTACTCAACTATTTACCGAGAAATCCTGTAAAGAAAGCGACAACGCTCTCGCCCAAGACGGACAGATTGTAGCCACCCTCTTGCACCACCACGGTGGGCAGTTTCAGGGCGGCAAAGCGCGCGCCAATTTTGGGCAGGCTTTCAAGTTCAAGGCGAAAACCGCCCGCCGGGTCTCCCTGGATAATGTCCAAACCGAGAGAGATGATCAGCATATCAGGCACGAAGAGGCGAACGCGATCCAATGCTTTGTCCAAGGTAAAGAGATATAGCTCTTCTTGGGTGTGGGCAGGCAACGGGTAGTTAAAGTTATAGTTAAGGCCAGCGCCTTCGCCAAATTCGTCCCCGTGCCCCCAGAAGAATGGGTACTCGTTGAAAGGGTCGGCGTGCAGGGAGCAGAAGAGGACTTCGGAACGGCCGTAAAAAATCTCCTGAGTGCCATTGCCATGATGGTAATCTATGTCCACGATGGCAACGCGCTGCCCCTGTTGCACCAGCCAGTTGGCGGCAATGGCGGCGTTGTTCAGGTAACAGTACCCACCATACAGGCCAGTAGCCGCGTGATGCCCTGGCGGGCGACACAGGGCATATGAAAGGCGCTGATCACCCGCATATGTCAATGCAGCAGCGCTGATAGCCGTTTGCGCACTCCAGTAAGCAGCCTGCCAGGTTTGCGCCAAAATGGGGGTATCTATATCAAAGCAGTAATGGCCGATCATGCCCCAGATAGAGCGAGGAATGCGCCCGGAGCGGCTCTGCACACGAAACGTATAGGGAATCAACGGCGTCTGTACCTTCTCTTCTTGCCAGATGCGGAAGCCGTGCTGCAAAAAATTGAGCAGGCCATACTGATGCACGTCGGCAATCGGCTCAATGCCAAAGTCACCCGGGGGCAAAATGGGGCCTAGACTGGCAGCGCGAATGGCTTCGGCAATGCGCGTGGCACGTTGCGGCAGCTCTAGATACCCATCACCAGCGGGCGAATTTGCCGTGCGGCTTAACTCGCCAGGATCGTGTTGGGCATGTGCAGCATGATAAAATGTGTGCATATGCAACCTTTGGCAGAAAGCGGCCAGGAGGCCGGGTTTATCAGACCACTGCGGCGCGGATGACTTCGTGACGCTCGCCTAACGTAACTATTGTGCAATCAGAGCCGAAATGGCTCAAAAATACGAAAAACAAATGCCTTTGAAAAACGGTAGGGGCAATTGAATCACCCCATTGCCAAAACGCAGGGAGCGGCCTGCGTAACAACTCTGCTCAGTGA
>CALEAD010000061.1 GCA_937943625.1 uncultured Anaerolineae bacterium
CACTGAGCAGAGTTGTTACGCAGGCCGCTCCCTGCGTTTTGGCAATGGGGTGATTCAATTGCCCCTACCGTTTTTCAAAGGCATTTGTTTTTCGTATTTTTGAGCCATTTCGGCTCTGATTGCACAATAGTTACGTTAACATAATCCAAAAGAGTTGGGTATAATCCCTTAGCACTTGCAGCGATTTTCAAGTTGAGAATGGTTCATAAGGCTTTGTTGACCGCCGACAGCCGACGGCCGACGACAGACCAGCCTCGGAGAGTCGCGGCGGTTTGCCGTCAACGGTCTACGGTCAAATCAATGCGCCAAATTGAGACTTGCTGCGCGCTGTTGATCATGGTTGCCGCTGCTGTCTCTCTGCTGTATCATTTTTCTTAGATGAGTGGCAGATGAGTATGGCTGTGCTTATGCACAATTAAGAAATCGCATGCCTGCAATTCTTGGATTGTTTGATCTGATTGCCCTGTTTTATTTGCTGTGTAGTTTGCAGCTAACGGTCATCATCTGGCGCGAACGCCACGCTCTGCGCCAGCCCCCCCTTAGCTTTCGCCAGAAATACCTGGCCGAGCAGGCTTCTTTCTTCCTGGCTGTGCCTATTGGCGTGCTGCTGCACGAGTTGGGGCATGCCCTGGCGGTGTGGACGTTTGGCGGGCAGGTGCTGCAATTTGGCTACCGCGTTTTTTGGGGATTTGTGGTTCCCTTTGGTCGCTTTAGCGCCACTCAGCTCTGGTTCATCAATTTGGCGGGCACGTTGGCCTCTTTGCTGTTTGGCCTGTCGCTTTGGCTGCTGTTGCGCCAGCGCCAGACGCCCGCGCTGCGTTACTTTGCCCTGCGCGCCTTTCGCTTTCAGACCTTTTTCTCGCTGCTTTATTACCCGGTGTTTACGCTGCTTGGCTTTGAGGGAGATTGGGCCACGATTTATCACTTTGCCGCCACGCCGGTGTGGAGCAGCTTAACGGCCGTTTTCCACACTGCTCTCCTCTTTCTCTTCTGGCGTGGCGACCGGCTGGGCTGGTTTGAGATGCCTGCCTTTGCCGATGAAGCCGCTGCGCAAGAAGCTGCCCAATTGGCTGCCGCCAACAGGTATGATCCGCAGGCGCAGTTGCGCCACATTCAACTGCTGCGCCTGGGTGGGGCCATAAACCGCGCCAAAGTGGCCGCGCGCCGTCTACTGGCACAGCACCCAGACAACGGCCCGGCTCATTTAGAGATGGCGCTGCTGTTGAGCAACGGCCGTCGCCAACCACCCCCTGCTGCCCTGGAACACGTTCACCGCGCCCTGGCGCTGGGGTTGCCCCACCCGGCCGCTACCGCTTATGCCCACCAATTGCTTGGCAGCTATAGCCTGGAAGTGGGCCAGCAAGAAGAAGCGCTGCGCCAACTTGATCACGCCCTCCAGCTTCTGCCCCCTGGAGATGCTCACGTGCCGCAGCGTGCCAACCTGTACTACCTGCGTAGCCGTGCTTACCGCCAGCTAGGGCAAACTGACCTGGCGCTGGCAGAATTGCAGCAGGCAGCGGCGCAGCCATTCGATGACACAGAAGAGCTGGCATTCTTTCAACAAGAACTGGCAGATTTTACCACACAGCGGCACAGGAAACGGCCGTTTCTCTTTCCGTTTGCCGACTGGTGACCACCGACGGCCGATTGTGGTCAAGTTTAGCAGGGTAATTTGCACCAGGCCTGGTGCAATCTCCCTGCAGCAAATTTGCTATGTTAAAATAGGGCGATAGCGAGCAGTTGCAGATTTGGCGTGTGTAACGTGAACCGTGAAACGTGATGCGCATCAACGTCACGCTTCCGCCAAGGCACAAAAGATGCGCCAAAATCTGCAAGACCCACAATTTTCATGTTCATTCGCCAGAATGAACCAAAACCATTTTTTGAGGAGAGAAAATCATGCAACAGAAACGCCTTTGGTTAATCTTATTACTCGTTCTTGCCCTACTGGTGGCTTGCGGTGGCGGCGGTGGAACCAGCACCACAGACACCACCGCTCCTGTCGTCAATTGCGGCGCTGAGGGAGGGTCCGAGCAGGTGGGCAAATACCAGATTCCTGCCCCGATTGAAGGCTGCTACAATGTCGCCTTTGTCTATGTGGGCCCACACGATGATGGTGGCTGGACGCAGGCGCACGATGTCGGCCGTCTTTACGTGCAGCAGAACGTGCCCGGCGTGCACACCGCCTACGTAGAAAACGTGGCGGAAGGCGCCGACTCTGAGCAAGTGATCCGCTCCCTGGCGCGCAAAGGATTCGACGTTATCTTCACCACCTCCTTTGGCTTCATGGACGCTTCCGAAACGGTCGCAGAAGAGTTCCCCGATGTAGACATCATCCACATCAGCGGCTTCAAGTCCAACGGCGCAAACTTTGGCAACCTGTTTGGCGCGATGGAAAACATGAAGTACCTGGCGGGTATGCTGGCCGGTTCGCGCGCCAAAATGGATGGCAACCCGAAACTGGGCTACATCGCCACCTTCCCCATCCCCGAAGAGCTGCGTTTGGGTAATGCCTTTGCCCTGGGCGCGCAGAAAACCTGCCCAGAGTGCACCATAGACGTGCGCTGGATCTTCACCTGGCACGACCCTGTGGTGGAGAAGGAGGCGGCCGCCTCTCTGTTTAGCGCCGGTGCGCAAGTGGTGATGACAGGCGCAGACACCCCCGCACCTGCCGAAGCGGCCCCTCCTGGTAAATGGGGCATCACCTATGACTACGTAGGCAACTGTACCATTGACGCCTGTCTCACTTCCATGTACTGGAACTGGGGGCCAATTTATGCCGACATTGTAGAGCGTTCACGCAATGGCACATACGTGGGTGGCTCGGAGTACTTTGATGCCGACAGTGGCGCCCTGGGCCTGTATGGCTTCATGGAGGGCGAAACCTTACAACCCGGCGTTACTGAACTGCTAGAAGCCGATCTGCAAATGGTGCGCGACATTCTGGCGCAGATGCTTGCTGGCAAGTTTACGCGCTTTGATGTGTTCAAAGGTCCCATCTATGACAATCGCGGTAACCTGGTGCTGGCCGATGGCGTGAGCCTGAAACAAGAAGACCTGGATGGCTTTGCCCAGTTTGGCGCCCCTTGCGAAACCTGTATGTACTGGTGGAACCAAAACATCACGGCCGAATTGCCAGAACTGAAGTAAATTGACGGCGGGACAAGAGGCGCAACGTTTGCATAACAGGTGAGCTTCTGGGCCTGGTTCAAATTGTCTTTACAACTTGACCGCCGGCGGCCGACCGCAGACCGCTCCTGACCTTTTGTGGCGCTGTCAGCGGTCGGCCGTTAAAGAATTGTAAAGCATCTTTTTTCCAGAGCACCGTGAACCATGCTCACTTCTTAAATTTTGCTGCGCTGAGGTCTGCCAGACGCGTAGCGCCTGCCAGGTCTCATGGGTAAAACACGATGAATGAAGCCCCTTTGGCTGTTGAAATGAAGGATATTGTCATTCGCTTCCCTGGCGTGCTGGCTAATGATCAGGTGAACTTCACGCTGCGAACGGGCGAGATTCATGCGTTGCTGGGTGAAAATGGCGCGGGTAAGAGTACGCTGATGAATGCCCTGGCGGGGCTGTACCGGCCAGCAGCGGGCACCATTCGTATTTATGGAGAATTGGTGAACTTCCATTCGCCCAAGGATGCGATTGCGCGCGGGATTGGCATGGTGCATCAACATTTTATGCTGGTCCCCATGCAAACGGTCACGGAGAATATCTTGTTGGGGCTTTCTGAACCCCGCTTTGTGTTGAATCTGGCGCGGTATGATGAGAAGGTGCGCGAGCTGCAAGCGCAGTATGGGCTGCGCGTAGACCCGACAGCCAAGATCTGGCAGCTTTCGGTGGGGGAGCAGCAGCGAGTGGAGATTTTGAAGATGTTGTATCGCGGCGCCAATATCCTGATTATGGATGAGCCAACGGCCGTTCTGGCGCCGCAAGAAATTGATGAATTGATGGCCACCATGCACGCGATGGTGGCGCAGGGCAAGTCTATTGTCTTTATCAGCCACAAGCTGCATGAGGTAACGGCCGTTGCCGACCGCGTGACTGTGCTGCGGAAGGGCAAGGTGACGGCCGAAGGCGTGCCCGCGTGTGGCCTGACCAAAGCAGACCTGGCGCAGTTGATGGTGGGGCGTGACGTGGTCTTTCGCGTGGAGAAGAAGCCGCAAACGCCCGGAGAAGTGGTGCTAAAGGTGGAAAATGTCAGCGCCGAAAACAACAAAGGGTTGCCAGCGCTGCGCAACATCTCCCTGGAGGTGCGCAGCGGCGAGATTTTGGGTATTGCTGGCGTTTCTGGCAATGGGCAGAGTGAACTGGCCGAGTGCATTACCGGTTTACGGCCGTGTCGCGGAACCATCACCATCAACGGTGTCAACGTCGCCAATCAGCCCCCGATTGTGGCCATTCGCAGCGGCGTCTCCCACGTGCCCGAAGACCGCACGCACGTTGGCACAGCCCCCAATCTCACCATCACCGAAAACACCATCATGAAGTGCTACCGACGTGAGCCAATTGGCAAAGGGGTGCGCATCAATCACAGCAAGGCGCGTGAACTGGCACGCAGCCTGAAGCAAAAGTATGAGATTCTGGCCCCTAGTGTGGATACACTGGCGCGCAAGCTCTCCGGCGGCAACCTGCAAAAAGTGATCCTGGCGCGCGAAATTTCTGCGCAACCGGAGCTGATGGTGGCGGTGCAGCCCACGCGCGGGCTAGATGTAGGCGCTATTGAGTCCATTCAACAACTGCTGCTGGCGCAGCGAGAGGCGGGTACGGCCGTTTTGCTCATCTCTGAGGAGCTAGAGGAGCTGTTGGCGCTGAGTGACCGCATTGCCGTCATTTACGAGGGGCGGATTATGGCTGTGATGCCCAACGACAACCCCGACATCCAGACAATTGGGTTAATGATGACCGGCTCCATGCCGACTGGTACAATGCCAACGACCGTAAAGCGTGAGCCAATAACGGAATACGAGCCTGCACAAGAGAGCTCATAAATGAGCACACCACCGTAACACAGGTTCCATTTACAAGGTAGACCGCAGATCGCAGAAGGCCAGTAATATCCTTAAGGCGGTCAGCGGTCAGTGGTCAGTCGTTGGCGGTCGGCGGTCATTTTTCATAGAAGGAAAACCAGCCATGCCCTTCCGAATAACGTTTGAGAAACGAATCGAAGAGATTCCCAGGTGGATGCCGGCCGCCACCTCGCTGGCCTCTGTGGTGTTAGCCTTTCTCATCAGCGGCATCGTCCTCAAACTCGTCGGCGGCGATCCCATCCGCGTGGCGCGCTTCTTCTACACCGCCACCTTTGGCAGTTGGGCCGCCTTCTCTGACACCATTGTCAAAGCTACGCCGCTGATTATGGTGGGGCTGGCCTGCGCCATTGCCTTCAAGATGAAAATGTGGAACATCGGCACCGAAGGGCAGTTCTACCTGGGCGCGTTCTTTGCCAGCCTGGTCGTCCTCATCCCTATCGTGCCCCCCGAAACTCCTAGGCCGATTGTTATTCTGCTGATGGCACTGATGGGCATGGTAGGTGGTGCTATTTGGGGCTTTTTCCCCGGCTACCTCAAGGCCAAGTTCAACGTCAACGAAATCATTACCACCCTCATGCTTAACTACGTCGCCATCCTGTGGAATAATTTTTGGATCTTCAACAAGTGGAGCGATGCCGGCTTTCAGATGACGCCCACCTTTGCCCGTTCCGCCTGGCTGCCCCGCCTGACCGACTATGCGCGTGAGTACGGCGCCTTCATCGCCGAAGGCAGCGCCCTGGCGAATTTTCTGGTGCGCATTGGTCTGGAGCGCATTTCTGGCATGACGCTGCACCTGGGCGTGGCTTTTGGCCTGGTAGCGGCCGTTGTCGTGTGGTGGATTTTCGAGTGCAGCCGCTGGGGGTACGAAATTAAGCTCATTGGCGACAACCGCGAGGCGGCGCGCTATGCCGGCATCAACATTGTGCGCAACATGGTGCTGGTGATGATGGCTTCCGGCGCACTGGCCGGGCTGGCGGGCATGGCCGAAATCAGCGGCGTCGTGCATCGCCTGCAAGAGCGTATCTCCCCCGGTTACGGCTTCACCGGTATCATTGTGGCCTGGCTGGCTAAGCTCAACCCCTTTGCCATTGTGCTCGTTTCCATTTTGTTTGGTGCGCTCATCGTCGCCGGGCGCGAAATTCAGCCTTCTGGCCTGGCGCAGATGCTGCAAGGTATTGTGCTGTTTCTTGTCATCAGCAGCGACGTTTTTTTGCGTTATCGCATTCGTCTGGCGCGCACAGCAGCGGAGGTGGCATGAGTCTTATTACCATTCTCAATGCAGGATTGGCAACTGGCACGATTTTGCTTTTTGCCGCTATTGGTGAAATTTTTGCCGAACGCGCGGGTGTGCTGAATCTGGGTGTGGAAGGGATGATGCTGTTGGGCGCCATGGCGGGTTTTAGCACGTCGCTGGCCACGGGGAATGTGTGGTTGGGGCTGCTGGCGGCCATTGCCGCCGGTGGGCTGCTTAGCCTGGCGCATGGGGTTGTGACCATTCATTTGCAGGCGGACCAGGTGGTGAGCGGTCTTTCGCTCACTTTTTTGGGCACGGGGCTGGCATTGGTCTTTGGTGAAGGCCTGACGGGCAAAAATCCACCGCTGGTTCCCAAGTTTGATATTCCGTTATTGGGTGACATTCCGTTTATTGGGCCGGTCTTTTTTGAAGGGCACAGTCTGCTGGTCTACGTGGGTTACTTTTTTGCGCCGCTGGCCTGGTTCTATATTTTTAGAACGCGGCCGGGGATGCACCTGCGCGCCGTTGGCGAAAAGCCGGAGGCGGCCGATACGATGGGCATTAATGTTTACCGGCTGCGCTATTTTTATGTGTTTGTAGGAGGGTGCCTGGCGGGGTTGGCCGGGGCGACGATCAGTCTCTCGGTGTCGCCGGGGTGGTATAGTGCGCAAACGACTTCTGGGCAGGGGTGGATTGCCATAGGATTGGTCATTTTTGCGCAGTGGAATCCGCTGCAAGCGGCGCTGGGGGGCTACCTGTTTGGCGCGCTGCGACGCGGTATTCTCGATTTGCAGGGACCGCCCATGCTGTTTGGCTTCCGCAACCCGCTGTTTATCAACTCTAACTACGGCTTTTTCTTGCAGATGGTGCCGTATTTACTGACGATTGTGGCACTGATGATTGGCTCGCGCGCGGCGGCGCGCAAGCGGCTGGGCGCACCGGCGGCGTTGGGTGTGCCCTATATTCGCGGCGAACGGGGATTATAGGGTTGGGGGCCGGGCATGGTTCACGCTTTCTGGAAATGGCGCTTTATCCATTTCGTGACCGCCGATGGCCGACCACAGACGCCAGACTGGAGACGAATCGTAGTCGACTGTCTGCGGTCGGCGGTCAAATTTGTAAAGATTGCTCGAACTATGCTGGAGATTAAGAAGTGTTGCTTCCGTGCTCTGCATTCCGCCCTCGTCAGGCCCATTGCATGGTGTAGAGCTGGTAGTAACGGCCGTGCTGCGCCAAGAGCTGCTGGTGCGAGCCTTGTTCCACGATACGGCCGTTTTCCAGCACTACAATCTGGTCCGCATTCACAATGGTACTCAGACGGTGGGCAACGACAAAGCTGGTACGTCCCTGCATCAGCGTATCCAGTGCGTGTTGAATCTGCTTTTCCGTCGCTGTGTCTACGCTGCTGGTGGCCTCATCCAAAATCAGAATGCGCGGGTTGGTCAGCAGCGCACGGGCAAACGAAATGAGCTGTCGCTGCCCCACGCTCAGGTTCACGCCATTTTCCCCAACTTCCGTCTGGTATCCTTCTGGCAGCTTGCTGATGAAATCGTGCGCGCCTACCATTTCCGCGGCCTGCTGCACTTCGGCGTCGGTGGCATCGAGACGGCCGTAGCGAATGTTATCGGCAATGCTGCCGGTGAAGAGGAACGTGTCTTGCAGCACAATGCCCAACTGGGAGCGTAGGCTGGCCTGGGTGACATGGCGCACGTCGTAGCCGTCAATCGTCAGTGAGCCGGCGCTAATTTCAAAAAAGCGTGCCAGCAGGCGGATGATGGTGCTTTTGCCTGCACCCGTTTCCCCTACCAGGGCAATGCGCTGACCCGGTTTCGCCTCCAGGGTAATGCCGTGCAGCACCGGCTCGCCGTCCTTATAGCTGAAATGCACGTCTTCAAAGCAGACGTGTCCACGAATGGGCGGCAGCTCGACGGCGTCGGGTGCATCCTGAATGTCTGCCGGCGTGTCCAGCAGATTAAAAATGCGTTCAGTGGCGGCCATGGTTGCCTGAAAGGTGTTGTACCGCTGCGCCAGCTCGCGGATGGGTTGGAAGAGGCGGTCAATGTAGAGCACAAAGGCGATCAGCGTGCCGGTTGTCAGGGCGTTGCCCGTTACCAGCCAGCCGCCAATGGCGACCACCAGCGCCATCGCCAGAGAGCCAACTAAATCAACGCCGGGGAAGAAAACGGCCGTTAAGCGGCTGGCGTCCACATTCGCATCAAAGTACGCATGGTTCAGGTCATCAAAGCGGCGCATGTTCAGCCCCTCGCGCGAAAAACTCTTCGTCACGCGAATGCCAGAAATAGACTCATTCAGGTAGCCATTAATCAGCGAAAGGCGTTGCCGCGTAGCGCGGTAGGCGTCGCGCACACGCACGCGCCAGGTGTTTGTCAGCCAGACCATGATTGGCAGGATGGCAAACGTCACCAGCGCCAACTGCCAGTTCAGCAGCAGCATGGCAATGGCAATGCCCAACAGCGTAAATACGGAGCGGAAGAGGCCGGTAATAGACCAGGTGATAAACTCTTGCAGCACGCCCACGTCACTAATCAGGCGGCTCATCAGGCGGCCTACGCTGTAGTTGTTGTGAAAGTTCAGGCTAAGGCTGTGCAGGTGGCGAAATAGCTGGCTGCGGAAGTCGGCCACGACTTTGGTGCCCACGTAGGCCATAATGCCGATGCGCCAGCGATTGGTAATCCATTCGCCAACGGCCGCCGCGGCAAAAAGCATCGTCCACAGGCTCAGTACCTCTGGCGCGTTTGGGCGGATGCCGTTGTCTATGGCGTAGCCGACAATGAAGGGTTGCGCCACGCCGAGCAGGCTGCTGACGACCATGAGGAAAATCGCCCACCAGAGCTGCCGCTGGTAAGGGCCGATGCTTTGTAGCAGACGGCGCGCCAGGCGCGCGTCGTAAGCCTTGCCGAGCAGGTCATCTTCGTTGTTGGGCAGCATCTCTTTCAGGCGTGCCTCGCGCTTTTGCCGCTCTTTGCTGTTGCTAATGGTGCGTGTGTGTCCGTTTGAGCTGATCATAGGATAGTGCCTGGGGGTGAATGGTTAGTGGAGCGTGAGGAGTTGGGGGTGTGCTTCTCGCTCTTGCCCGGTGAATGTTTCCTGGTCTTTTAGCTGGAGGTCGTAAATTTCTCTGTATAGGCCATTTTGCGCCAGCAAGGTGTGATGCGTGCCGCGTTCGATGATACGGCCGTTTTCCAGCACCAAAATGTAATCCGCATTTTTCAGCGTCAGCAGCCGTTGGGCAATAATAAACGTCGTGCGCCCCTGCATCAGCACCTCTAGCGCCTGCTGGATCAGATACTCTGTTTCCGTGTCTACGCTGCTGGTCGAGTCGTCCAGGATGAGAATGCGCGGGTTGGTAAGCAGGGCGCGGGCAATGGCAATACGCTGCTTTTGCCCACCGGAGAGCGTGACGCCGCGCTCGCCAACGCGCGTATCGTAGCCGTCGGGAAAGTTGATGATAAAGTCGTGCGCGCGCGCGGCTTTGGCCGCGGTGACAATTTCGTCCAGGCTGGCATCCGGACGGCCGTAAGCGATATTTTCGGCAATGCTCTGGCTGAAGAGGAACGGGTCTTGCAGCACAATGCCAATGTGGCGGCGCAGGCTGTCCAGGCGCAGCTCGCGAATATCTATGCCGTCGAAGAGAATACGGCCGTCTTTCACGTCATAAAAGCGCGGAATCAGGCTGGTGATGGTAGACTTGCCCGACCCTGTAGGGCCAATCAGCGCCACGCGCTGCCCTGGCCGCGCATAGAAGCTAATCTCCTGCAAAATCGGCTGATCGTCGCGGTAGGCAAAGCTCACCCGCTCAAAAACAATCTCTCCTTTAGGATTCTCCAGCACCTTGTTGCCAGATTGCGCTTCAATTTCGTCCGGCATATCCATAATCTCAAACACGCGCCCGGCGCTGGCCGAAGCGGTAGCCGCCAGGTTTACCAAAAAGCCCAGGCGCTGCACCGGTCCCGCCAGCATCAGCACGTAAGAGATCATGGCAAAGAGCGAACCAACGGTAATTTCCCCCGCCAGGGCGCGCGGCCCGCCAAAAAGCAGCAGCAAAAAGATGCTAAACGCCACCAGGAACGTGAAGAATGGCCAATTATTGGCCCAGGTCTGAATCAAATGAAAGCGGCGGGCAAACCATTCATCATTTTCGCGGTCAAATCGCTGTAATTCATGCGGTTCCCGCGCAAACGCCTTCACCACGCGGATGCCGGTCATGCTTTCTTGCATGGTGGAAGAGAGGACACCCATCTGCTCCTGGATGTGTTCGAACATGGGGCGCACCACCGCGCCAAAGCGGACGGTGGCAAAGAGCAGCACCGGCACCGGCGCCAATGCCAGCAGCGCCAGCGACGCCGACTCTAGCAGCATGGCGGCCACAACGCCCACTACCAGCATTACCACAGAGAGCAAATCCATTAGTCCTACGCCGGCAAACCGCTCTGATTCCTGGATGTCGCTGGTGGCACGGCTCATCATGTCGCCGGTGTGGCTGCGATCATGAAAGGAGAAGGGCAGGCGCTGCACGCTGTCGTAGAGGGCGTTGCGCAGATCGTAGGCAATGCGGTGCGTCAGCCATTCGCCGTAGAAGAGCTGCCCATACCCAACCAGGGCGCGGGCGATGGCGACGCCTAAGATAATGCCGCCAGCGGCAAAAAGGGCGGTGGGACGCCCGGTTGCCAGTCCGTTGTCTATGGCGTTTTTGATGATTTGCGGCACAAGCAGATTGAGTAGGGTGGCGAGAATCATGCTGAGGTAGGCCAGGGTGACCTGACGGCCGTATGGCCGTAAATACCCCAGCAGGCGGCGGTAAATGGCGACATTCTCGCGCAAATAGGCAATGTCCAGACGTGGGTTTGTTTTGGGTGCGGTACTCATATGTGTCACTTTTTGTCAGTTGTTTCAGGTATTAGACGTTTATCTAATATGCGCATATAGTTTACCTGAAACGGCCGTTGTTCGTCCACCTTTTTAGCCTAAATCTCCTATTTGCTCATGAACCGCGCGGCGTGAACCGTGTACAACGCTTGCTTACGCTTCACACTTCACGTTTCACGCTATAATTCGCCCATGCACCGACGAACCCTGCCCTGGCTGCTGGCGCTGCTGCTGGCCTTTGCCCTGCGCTTTTACCAGCTAGGGGCGCAATCCTTTTGGAATGATGAAGGCAACAGCGCCCGTCTCAGCGAGCGCAGCATCCCCCTGATTCTGGAAGGAACAGCCAGCGATATTCACCCGCCGCTCTATTACCTGATTTTGCGCGGCTGGCGGGAGCTGGTTGGCGAGACGGAGTTTGGCTTGCGCAGTTTGTCCGCGTTTGTGGGCGTGGTTACAGTGGCGCTTACCATCGCTTTGATGTGGGAGCTAGAGCGGGAGCGAGTGGATAGGCCTGCTGCTTCTGCTGACACTGGCGCTAGCTATCGCTTACGTGTACTTCTTGTGGGGGTACTCACGGCCGTTTCCCCACCCCTCATCTACTACAGCCAGGAGGCGCGTATGTACGCGCTGCTGACCATGCTGGCGGCGCTGTCTACCCTCTTGTTGCTGCGCCTGCTACGCGCCAGCCGCTATCCATTCACCATTCATTATTTGCCATTTACCATTGCCTATGCCTTGGCGCTAGCTGCCGGTCTCTATACCCATTATTTTTTCCCCGCCGTTATGTTGGGGCACGCCCTTTACGTCCTCTGGCAAACCTGGCAACCAACCAATCATCTGGCCAATCCTCTCATTCACCAACCTCTTCCCCCTTTCCTGGCCGCTTTGCTGGCGCTGTTGCTTTACCTGCCCTGGCTACCCATTTTTCTGGATAAGCTGGGTGGGGGCGGCGCGGCGTTACCTTTGTCTGCCTTTTTGCCCATGTCGGCAGCCTGGCTGCTGTTTGGCGAGACGTTGCCCCTGGCCGAGGTGACTGGGCCGCTGCTGGCGGCACTTGTATTGCTGGGGTGGGGAGTGAGCAACGGCCGTTTCTCGCCCCGTCTTCCACTGATCATGCTGCTTACGCCACTGGCGTTTATGATGCTTAGCGGCGCGGCGCAGCCCCAATTCTTCAAGTTTTTGGGCGTGGCGGTGCCGTTTGTGGCGCTGTTGCTGGCTGGCGGGGGGAGGTTGGGGGGTAAAGATTGGCGGGGTTGGGCACAAATGAGTATATTTGTGGGGTTACTTGGGCTGTTGTTGTGGGGCAACGGCCGTTCACTACTGAATCTGTATGCCAATCCTGCCTATGCCCGTGCCGATTATCGCGGCATGGTAGCGCGCATTGTGGCAGACAATCACCCCAATGCGGCCATTATTCTGAACGCGCCCAACCAGTGGGAGGTGTTTACCTACTATTTCCCCGATGCGGCACGAGTCTACCCCATGCCGCGCGGCACGCCCAATGCCGCCGTGCTGGATGCGGAACTGACGCAAATCGCCGCCACTTACGACCGCCTTTATGTTCTCTTTTGGGGGGATGCGCAGCGTGACCCGCAGCGACTGGTGGAACGCTGGCTGGACGAGCGTGCCTTTAAGGCGACCGAAGAGTGGGTGCGCGACGTGCGCTTTGTGGTCTATGCTGTGCCAGACGCCCCAGCAACCGAGATAGAGACGCCAACGGCCGTTTCCTTTGGCGCGCACATTACCCTACAAGGCTATACCCTGCGCCAGACGGCCGTGCAGCCGGGCGACATTGTGCAGCTGACGTTATTCTGGCAAACGGCCGTGCCGTTGCGCCAACGCTACAAAGTGTTCCTACACCTGGTGGGGCCAGATGGCGCACTGCTGGCGCAGCGCGATAGCGAGCCTGGCGGCAACCTGAAGCCTACCACCATCTGGCAACCCGGCGAGACCATTACCGACAATCACGGCATCCTGGTTCCCACCCATGCTTCCCCAGGCCGCTATGCGCTGCTGCTGGGCCTCTATGACATTGCCGATCCCCTGGCGCGTTTGCCCATAGATAGCCCGCAGGCGGCAAACGATGCGCTGCTGTTGGCGGAAATAACTGTTGGAGAGTAAGCACTGGAAAGCTGCTCAAGACCTGTCAGGCCTGAATCGTTACTGACAAAATCGCGGTCGGCGGTCAGCGGTCAAATTCGTAAAGATCCCCTGAACCATGACACACTTCGAACAGCATGCTCACGCCTTCCAGTCACCCACGCGGGGCGGCCAGCAGCGGTCGGCACGGATCGAAATCCTCACCAAGCTGCACCGTATACAGGTAAGGGGAACCATCACTGCCCAGTAGATTGATTTGCGCTGGAGTCTGGTTGAACACCCACGCGACAATCCAGCTAAATGTGCCTTTGTCGTTTGGTGCGTGCAGGTCAATGCGGGTGTTGGGTGGGTCTGGCTCTGGGTTTGGTGTGTAAGTGGGGATAATGCCGAACCAGGCCAGATTTTCCGCTGCCAGCAGGTAATTTTCGTAGCTGTTGCTTACCACCTCGACGCGCAACGGCCGTATGCCGCGGTTTAGCTCCGAAGGGTATAACAACTGGTTCAACACTGGCTCGGCTGCAGGCCAGTTAAGCAACTGCACCGCCGCACCGCTGCTGGGAACCTGCCAGCTGATGAAGGCATGGTAAGGCAGTGTCAGGTGGCGGATGCCATTTTCGCGCACCTGCGGCGCTATGGCGGCCAGGTCCAGCACCTGTGCCAGGCTTAAATCGGTTTGCACCGATTGGCGGTATGCTTCCCACAGGGCCGGGATTTGCGGAACCAGGTCGCGGTTCAGCCCTTTGTTGAGCATGGCGTGCACAAGCTGCTGCTGGCGGCGGCCGCGTTCAAAGTCGCTGGTGGTGTGGCGCGAGCGCGCGTACCACAGCGCCAGGTCGCCATCCATCTGGTGCACGCCCGGTTCCAGCGTGAATTGGTGCCAGTTTTCTTCCACGTTGGGGTCAAGTTCCGGCGAGATCAGGCGCCAATCGCGCAAGGCGCAGGTAACGGGCACTTCGATGCCGCCCAGAATGTCTATGGCCTGCTTGAAGCCGCTGAAGCCGATGCGCACGTAGTTGTGGACGGGCACGCCAAAGCTCCATAGTAAGGTGTCGTTGAGCAGCCCCCGCCCCAGCCCGGGGTAGTTGCTGCTAAAGCCACGCGGCATGGCCTGGTTCAGGCGCGCCATTTGCCAGCCGGGAATGGGCACGTACAGGTCACGCGGCAAGGAGAGCAGGGTGGCCGTTTTCGCCTGCCTGTTGATGGCGACGAGGATGATGCTGTCGGTGCGGCCGTCGTCTAGCCCATCCCCATCATTTCCCAGCAGGGCAATCAGGGTGACATTGTTGGGCACGGCAAAGGTGGGCACGGGGGTGGGAACGGCCGTTTCTGGCGTAGGCAGGTATTCACTCAGTGCCGGGTAGGGGAAGGGGGTGTTGGTGGGGGTTGGGGTGTGGCTGGGCGTTGGCATAGGGGTCGGTGTGGGCGTGGGGCTAGGTGTCCGGGTGGCGCTGGGGTTTGGGTGCGGCGTGTAGGTGGCGGGCAGGGGGATACCGGCAACGGCCGTTTCGTTCCCCTCAGGCTGTGGCAGAACGGCCGTGCCTGAAGCAGGTGGTGTCATCGTTTCCGCGGTGGGAAACTGCGCCGACAGAGAACGGCAACCAGTCAGGCAAATGAGCAGAAACAGGGAAAGACGCTTCATCGGCAATTTCGGCATACTTCGCCTTCCTTGGAAACAGCGCTTGAAAGGTTCCTGACCACAGACGGCCAACAGCAGCCCACCCATCACTGACAAAATCGCGGTCAATGGTCAGCGGCCTGGGTCAAATCGCTAAGCTCACACGAACCATGCCCAATTTCTACCTATTGTGCCGTCCATCTAGCAGCATGGCAAACCAATTATGGAGTGGTTGGGCTGTGTCAGGCAAAAAGCGCTGCACGGCCGTGTGGTAGGTGTGTAAAAACTGTTGTAGTAACCGATCTGAAAGGCGAAATTCATAGTTGAGCAACAAGCCTTGCACCCAGGCAATGTTGGCATTCAGCAGGTACATATCGCCCAGGGTAAGTGCGGCGGTGATGTTGTTGCCCAATTCCAGATTGGCGCTTTGCACCAGCTCCAGAGACATCTCTGCCAACATGGTTGTTTGCACGGCCGTTTCAATGTTAGGGCGCTGAAGCTGAAACTGCGCCAGGCTTTGCTGGTAGGCTAGGTCAGGTGGCGGAGTGGCGGGCATTGGTTCCGAGGACGTAAACAGCCGCTCGACCATGCGCGGCGCATCCTGCAGGTTTTCCCCCAAAAAGTAGCCGGGAATGCGCTGGCGTGCGGCAGGAATCTGGTTGAAGACCGCGCCGCCATACGCCATCGTCACCCCTTCCTGGCGCAGAAATTCAGCCACTTCTAGCAGCGTGCTGGCTGTGTGCAGCGTTTGCGCAGAAAAGATGACCAGGTGCGGTTTGATGACTGCCAGCGATTCTTGCATTCGCTGCAAGGGCACGTTTGCCCCCAGGTAAATCACCTCCCAGCCGCGCCGCCGCAGCAGCAGCGTCAGCAGCAGCGCGCCAAAAGTATGCTGCTCGTGTGGGGGACAGGCAACCAGAATACGGCCGTGTCGTGTCGCGCTAACCATCGAAGCCAATAACGCCTCCAGTTGTCGTACCGCCAATTCAGAGGCAAAATGCTCCTGCTGTACCGTCACATTCCCTTCGTACCAGCCCTGACCAATGCACGCCAGCCCTTTTTGCAGCACTTCCTGGCTCACCAGTTCTACAGGAAATAGCGCATAGGCTTGCGCCAGCACCTGTTGCGCCTCGGCCTCATTAAAGTTCATGCACGCCTGTACCCACTGTTCGCGCGCCTGTGTCACCATGTCCCCAGAGAGCGGGCCTTTAGCAAGCACTGGGGATTCTGCTACGGGCGCTATTGGCGCAGAAAGAAGCGGGTCACGCCCCTCAGCCTGGAGTTGCGTCCACAACTTTACGGCGCGGCTGATACTCATGCCCTCTTCCTGGCGCGCTGTCAACCAGCGCAGTAGCTCAATGTCATATTCTGAGTAGAGACGGTGCCCACCTTCTGTGCGCTGCGGGTCTGGCAGGCCATAGCGCCGTTCCCAGGCACGCAGCGTATCTGGTTTGATACCTGTTTCCTGCATGACAACTTTCATATTAAAGGTGGGAGTGCGGTCTAATTGGCCCATATTCTAAATTCCTCATTGCTTGATGGATTAGAATCAGGTTGGGTAAAAGTCTGGCTTTGCTAATAAACTTGCCTGACCCAGATTATGTCTAATGGTAACACAAAGCGCCAGCTTTTGTCCATTTTTTGTTAGGAAATTGAGCAAATATGTTGTTGGTGACAGTGGCCCGATTATTTCGTAGAATCGTAACGACTGAGCCGTTGCCTGGTTTGGATGAATGAAAGACGCAGGCAACGAAGGTGGCGAATAAATGAATTAGTCGGCGGTCGGCGGCCATTTTCAAGGGAAGTAAGTAACCGGATTTGGCAACCTGGGTTACACTTGCAGACGGCGGTCGGTGGTAATTCTCAAGGGGGTTTGTTATGTCTGATCCGATTTTGTATGCCCATAGCCAGCGCGAACGCTATCTGTCTGAATTACAGGCGTTCCTACGCATTCCCAGTGTCAGTACCCAGCCCGAACACGATGCGGATACGGCCGTTGCGGCGCAATGGTTGGCTGATTTGCTGCGCGCGGCCGGTCTGGAAAACGTGCAACTGATCCCGACGGCGGGACACCCGCTGGTGTATGCGGACTGGCTGCATGCCGGCAGTGGTGCGCCAACAGTGCTGATTTATGGGCATTATGACGTGCAGCCAGCAGAACCATTTGAATTGTGGTATACGCCTCCGTTTGAGCCGGTTGTGCGCGATGAGTATGTGTATGCACGTGGCGCATCGGATAACAAGGGGCAGATTTTTGCTCATGTGAAGGGGGTGGAGGCGCTGTTGCAAGCCAACGGTCGTTTGCCCGTGAACGTGAAGTTCATTGTCGAGGGGGAAGAGGAGAGTGGCGGCGCCAGCCTGGCTGCGTTTATCCCGCAGCACAAGACGATGTTGGCCGCTAACGTGGCGCTGGTTTCAGATAGCGCCATTCTCAGCCCGGAGCAGCCGGCGATTGTGTATGGCCTGCGCGGCATTTGCTACCTCTACCTGGATGTGACTGGGCCAGCGCGCGATCTGCACTCCGGCAGTTTTGGCGGCGGCATCAACAACCCGCTCAATGCCCTGGCGCACATCATTGCCAGACTCAAAGACGAAGAGGGGCACATTTTGATTCCCGGCTTTTATGATCGGGTACGGCCGTTGAGCGCGGAAGAGCGCGCTATCCTGGCGCAATTCCCACTAGACGAAGCTGCCTGGCTGGCGGAAAGCGGCGCGCCGCAGGCGTGGGGAGAGCCAGAATACACGCTGGTCGAGCGGCTGGGCGCGCGTCCCACGCTCGATGTACACGGCATCATTGGCGGCTACACCGGCCCCGGCGGCAAAACCGTGTTGCCGGCCAGCGTGCACGCCAAACTTTCTATGCGCCTGGTGCCAGACCAGGACCCAGAGGAAATTCGCCACCTGTTTACACAATATGTGCACTCCATTACGCCCCCCAGCGTGCGCGTTACCATTTCTGGGGGACATGGCGCGCCCGCCAGCATTACCGATTATCGCATTCCGGCCATGCAGGCAGCGCGGGCGGCTTACCGCGAAGCATTTGGCCGCGAGCCGGTGCTGATGCGCGAGGGCGGCTCCATTCCGGTTGTGGGGCAGTTTCAGCAGCATTTGGGGATGGAGACGGTGCTGATGGGGCTGGGGTTGCCGGGGGATCGCATTCATTCGCCCAATGAGCGTTTTTATTTGCCCAACTTCTATCGCGGCATTGAGGCCAGCATTCACTTTTTGCAGCGGTATGCGAGTTTGGCGTAGCGCGTATTTGACCACTGGGTAGTGGTTAAGTTTCAACTGATAACGGCCAAATTATACTCATGCAAAAACAAACGTAACGCAATTTCATGGTATGTGTCAGATTTGGAAAAGGATAAGGTCTTACGAACAAATCGCCCTAGCCGTTGCCGCAGGGTGTT
>CALEAD010000062.1 GCA_937943625.1 uncultured Anaerolineae bacterium
TGCATGCATTAGGCACGCCGCTAGCGTTCATCCTGAGCCAGGATCAAACTCTCCGTAGAGAATTCTTCCTGTTTCCTTTCGGAATACTTTTTACTCGTTGGGTTCCGCTTTACTGTCACTATTCAGTTGTTAAAGGGCTGAAGTTTTGCAATGGGGCACAAAAAAGAACGGCCTCTTGCATTGCTCAGAGTTACCGCTCTTTGGGTTCTGTGCTCTTATTTTTTTGTAGCAGTGCTTCGTCGGAGACGCTTACACTTTATTTAGCAGTAGACTTTTATTGTATCAAACAATTTTTGCTTGTCAAGATATTTCTTCACAAGGTGTGTTTTCAACAATTGTTTTCGCTGTTCTTTTGCTTTTTGGCTTAGAACAGATTGAAAGTATATTCTTTTTTTGCCGGGCGTCAAGGGTAATTTGGAATTTTGTGGGGTTTGGTTTCTTTCGGAAAATAGTCGGTATAATTTGTGACGAGGGTGGGGTAGGTGGTAGGTGAGTGGTCTTATGCAAATTCGAGTCGAAGTATTTGGTGATGTAACGGCCGTTTCCCTAGCAGGCGAGGTGAATAGCCGCACTGCGGGACGGGTGGAAGAAGCGTTGCTGCCGCTGGTTACGGGTGGGTGCAAGCTGCTATTGGACATGTGTGAAGTGTCGTATATGTCTAGCGCGGGCTTACGGATGCTGCTGCTGCTGCACCGTGAGGTGGAGAACAAAGCGGGGCAGGTGGTTTTGGTTGGCCTGCAGGAGATGATTCGTGACACGATGGCCATTACGGGATTTCTGGATTTCTTCCGCGATTGTAAAACAGTTGAGGAGGGGCTGGAGCTATTAAAGGCGTATGAAGCGCATTGATATTTATCCAACCCATCGCTATGGCGCTTTTTTGCTGCGCGCGGGTAAGCCGTACCCACTGGGGGCAACATTTGTGCCGGGCGGGGTGAATTTTGCTATTTTTTCGCGCTATGCTACGGCCTGTACGCTGGTGTTATTCGAGCGTGAGGCGGAGCAGCCGTTGGTAGAAATTCCGTTCCCGCAGGAGTTTCGCATTGGGCATGTGTTTGCTATGACGGTGTTTGACCTGGACTATGAGAACATCGAGTATGGCTATCGTTTTGCCGGCCCTTACCGCCCTCACGAGGGGCATCATTTTGATGAGCGGGTGATTTTGCTGGACCCGTATGCGCGTGCAGTCAACGGCCGTTCCGTTTGGGGGGTGCGTTCGCTGAAGCAAGACCCGTTCCCGCACCGCGCACTTTTGCCCTACGATGACTTTGATTGGGTACACGACCGCCCGCTGGAGAGGCTAGCCGAAGATTTGGTAATTTATGAAATGCATGTGCGCGGTTTCACTCGCCATCCTTCCTCAGGGGTCAAGTATCCTGGCACCTTCGCCGCTTTGCGCGAGAAAATTCCCTATTTACTTGCCCTGGGCGTGAATTGTGTGGAGCTGATGCCCATTTTTGAATTTGATGAGCTAGAAAACCAGTTTATCAACCCTTTCACGAATGAGCCATTGATGCAGTATTGGGGCTACGAGTCGTTTAATTTCTTCTCGCCAAAGGCTGGCTATGCCGCTACGGGCAAATATGGGATGCAGGTAGACGAGTTCAAAGCGCTGGTGAAGGAGCTGCATAAGCACGGGATTGAGGTTTTTTTGGATGTGGCTTTTAACCACACGGGTGAGGGAGGGGAAGACGGCCGTACCATCTCCTTTCGCGGCATTGACAACAAAACGTACTACATGCTGCGCCCTGACGGCAGTTACCAAAACTTCAGCGGTTGCGGCAACACCATGAACTGCAATAATCCCGTCGTGCGCAACATGGTCATGGATTGTTTGCGCTACTGGGTGGCGGAGTATCACATTGATGGCTTTCGCTTTGACCTGGCCTCTATTTTGGGGCGCGACAGCAACGGCCACCCCTTGTCCAACCCGCCCCTGCTGGAAGCGATGGCGCATGACCCGGTGTTGGGCAAAACCAAGCTCATTGCCGAAGCGTGGGATGCGGCCGGCCTGTATCAGGTTGGCTCTTTTCCCGCTTACGGCCGTTGGGGAGAATGGAACGGCAAATATCGCGACTGCCTGCGCCGCTTTCTCAAGGGAGATGCCGGGCAGGTAGGCGAAATGGCGCTGCGCATTCAAGGTTCGCCTGACCTGTACGCCGGGCGCGGCACAACCGCCTCTGTCAATTTCGTCACTGCACACGATGGCTTCACCCTGGCCGACCTCTTTTCCTATAATGAAAAGCACAACCTGGCCAACGGCGAAGAAAATCGCGATGGCCAAAACGACAACTATAGCTGGAACTGTGGGTGGGAAGGGGAAACAGATGACCCCGCCATCAATGCCCTGCGCAAACGCATGATTAAAAACGCGGTTGCCATTCTCATGGTCAGCCAGGGTATTCCTATGATTTTGATGGGGGATGAGGTGGCACACACTAAATGGGGCAACAATAATACCTATGGCCATGACAATGAGCTTAACTGGTTTGACTGGCGCCGGCTGGAAACCCACGCCGAAATACATCGCTTCTTTCGATACTGCATCCACTTTCGCCACGCGCATCCGGTTTTGCGCAACAGAAACCACTTTCGCAATCGGGATTATGTGGGCAGTGGTTACGCGGACATCTCCTGGCATGGGGTAAAGGCATGGGAGGCAGACTGGTCTTATCACAGCCGCACGCTGGCATTTTTGCTAGATGGCAAACACGGCCGTAACGGGCAAGAGCCCGACGATTCCATTTACGTGGCGATGAACATGCACTGGGAAAGCCACGCCTTTGAGCTGCCGCGCCTGCCCGCGCGCACGAGGTGGCATGTCTTTGCCAACACCAGCATGCCCGCGCCAGAGGATATTTACACGCCCGGTCAGGAGCTCTTGCTGACAAACCAACGGCAAATCCTGGTGGGCGCGCGCGCGGTCATGATCCTGGTTGGACGTTAAGTTAACGCAGGGCGAACGGAGATGAAAAAACGGCTGTGTCAACTACAACCACTGACGGTTCCTTGCAAGCTGGAATTTTTAGATGCTCTGGCCGTTTTTGTGCAGCAGGCTTCTAAGGAGGCTGACCTGGATTACCGCACCAGCTATCGCCTGCGCCTGGCGGTGGATGAAATTGCCACAAATATCATCTTGCATGGTCTGAGCGATTCGCTCCAGCCCAGCACGCTGACTGTGTACGCAGAACTGGACGATCAATACCTGACCATTCACCTGGAAGATACCGGCAGTGGGTACAATCCGGCTGAGGCTATCCCTCCCGACAAAATTCGTGGGCCTGAGCAGGGGCAAAAAGTGGGCGGCTGGGGCATTTACCTGGCCATGTGGGGGGTTGATGAGTTTGAGTATGTGCGCATGCACGCGCGTAATCTCAGCAAATTTCGCGTGCGACGACCGTCCTGCGGCGAACATCGTGAAAGTGATAGCTAATTGACTCCCATGAACAGATACACGGCACACCTGCTGCTTGTTGATCAGGACAGCAAACGACTCAGCGAACTCATCTCGCAGTTAGACGCGAACCAATATGAAGTACAGGTGGCAACAGACCCACAGATGTTGTTGGCTGTGCGCGATACGGCCGTGTTAGACCTGGTGCTCATTCACATCTCATTAGCCAGTGACAACAATTTCCAACTTCTGCGCCAGGCAGAAAGCCATGCGGTGCTCCAGCACATTCCCATCATTATCTACGGTCTGAAGGACGACCTAGTTGATATTGACCACGCAATGGCATTGGGCGCGACCGATTATCTAACGTTGCCCACAACCCCCTCCCTGCTGCGAACGCGCATACGCAGCAGTCTAGAAAAGCGCCTCTTCCGTGAACAGGCAGCCTGGTACCTGCGCGAATTTAATGAGATGGAGAAGCTGGCCGACGATCTGCGCCTGAAAATTTTGCCCCTGGGCATCGCCCTCTCCGCAGAAAAGGATTTTAACCATTTACTGGAACAAATTGTGATAGAAGCAATGGAAATTTGCGTCGCCGACTCGGCCACGCTGTACCTGCGCACCGAAGATGATCAGCTCCGCTACGTGATTGACCGCACGAATTCGCTGGGCATATTTTACGGCGGCAGCGCGCAAACGGCCGTTCCCTTCCCACCGATCCCTCTCTACCTTGCCGACAAAACGCCCAACAAGGCCAACATTGCCGCCTATGCTGCCATGACCAAAGAGTCTGTCAACATTGCCGACATCTATCAGGTAACGGGCTTCGACATTTCAAACCTCAGAAGCTTTGACAAGCAGCACCATTACCGCACCATCTCTTGCCTTACGGTGCCCCTGCTCAACAATGAGGCCATTGGCGTGTTGCAATTACTGAATGCACGTGATGAGGAAGGTAAGATTGTCTCCTTTCAGCCCTACCACCAGCTTGTGGCCGAATCGCTGGCGTCGCAGGCGACGGTCGTGCTGCAGAATCACATCCTGGTGAAACGGCATGAAGAGCTGCTGGGGTATCAGCGGGAGCTAGAAATTGCGCGCAATTTGCAGGCGGGCTTTTTGCCCAAATCGCTGCCGCAAGTGGCCGGGTGGGAATTAGCGGCACGCCTGCGCCCAGCGCGGCTGGTCTCTGGCGATTTTTACGATATTTTTACCTTGCCAGACGGCCGTTTAGCCTTCATGATTGCTGATGTCTGCGATAAAGGGGTGGTGGCGGCGCTGTTTATGGCGCTGATGCGCAGCCTGCTGCGCGCCTTCATGCAGCAGGCGTTTGTCCTGCAAGAGCAGCTTATGGCCGTGGCCGTACGGCCGTCGGCCGACATCCCCCTTATGCTCAACAATGCCATTACCCTCACCAACAGCTACATCATCCAGCAGCACGCGCACAGCAATATGTTTGCCACCCTTTTCTTTGGCGTGCTCGACCCACACAGCGGTTTGCTCTATTATGTCAATGCCGGGCACAACGCCCCGCTCATCATCAGTGCGGACGGAGAGTTTATTCCGCTTGAGCCCACCGCGCCCGCCGTTGGCCTGCACACCACCGCCAGGTTTCGCGTGGATAAGATCCTGATTGCTGTAGGGGAAACACTCTTTGCCTACACGGATGGTATCACCGATGCGCGCAACCCGCAGCAGCAATTCTTTAGCCAGGTGCGCCTGACGCAGTTGCTGGCGCAGCCGACCGCTTCGGTACATGAGCTGCTTGACCAGGTGGAAAAGGCCGTACATGAACACGTCAACGGCCTCGGCCAATTCGACGACATTACCCTGCTCGCCTTGCGCCGCTGCGCCCCTGACCGACCAGACGGCCTTGCATGAACAAAGTGCGCCCCCTTAGCTACCACAACCGCCTGCGCCTGCTGCTGCTGCCCTACCTGGTGGGCGTGTTAGTACTGGTTATCATCCCTGCCCTGCTCTCCTTTTCCCTGGCCTTCTTTCGCTATGACGCGCTCTCGCCGCCGCGTTGGGTGGGCACGCTCAATTTCATTCTCGTTTATACTGACGAGCTATTTGCCCTGAGTGTGCAAAATGCGGCGGCGCTGGTGCTGCTGCCTGTGCCGCTGCGCGTAATGGGTGCTTTTCTGTTGGCACGCCTGTTATTGCGCAACGGCCATTTTCTGGCCTGGTTTCGCGCCGCCATCTACCTGCCCAGCATCATCCCCCCCGCCGCCTATGCCCTGGCCTGGCTGTGGATTCTCAATCCGCTCTTCGGCCCGGTCAATTTACTCTTGCGCAGCGCCGGACTAAGCGCGCCCGCCTGGTTTGCCGACCCGCTGTGGGCCAGGCCTGGCCTCATTCTCATGTCGCTGTGGCAAATTGGCGAAGGGTTTCTGGTTTGTCTGGCGGCGCTACAAGACATCCCACCCAGCCTGGAAGATGCTGCCAGGGTAGATGGGGCCAACGGCCGTCAGCTTTTCCGCTACATCACTCTGCCGCTGATGGCTCCTATTCTGCTCCTGCTCAGCTTCCGCGATGCCATCCTTACCTTTCAGGAATCGCTGGCAACCGTTTTGCTGACAACGGGGGGTGGCCCTTACTACAGCACCTACACCCTACCCCTCTTCATTTATGAGCAGGGGTTTGACCTGTTCTCGTTTGGCACGGCCAGCGCCGCTCTGTGGGTGATGTATCTGCTCACGGGGCTGATTGTGCTGCTGCTTTACGTCATTGCGCGCCAGTGGCAAATAGGCATAACCGATGAAGTGTTTCTCCTTTAAGGATAACCGAATCAGGCTGCTGCTGCGCCTGCTAGCGGCGTTGCTGTTTTTGCTGCCCGTTGTGTGGATGCTGGCCGCCTCTTTGCACCCCCGCGGTGTGCCACTGCCACAAGCGCTACGCCTGCTGCCGGAGCAAATCACGCTGGCCAATTACGGCCGTATCTGGCAGCTTGTCCCCCTTACTCGCTTTGCCCTCAATTCGCTGCTGGTGGCAGCAACGGCTGTTCCCCTCACCCTGCTCATCAGCTCCTGGGCCGGCTACGCCATGGCGCTGCTGCCCCACCCCAGCCAGCGCCGCCTGCTCCTTCTCTCGCTGGCGCTGCTCATGGTTCCCAGCATCGCCCTCTGGTCTACGCGCTTCTTCGTCTACAAAACGCTGGGCTGGACTGATTCTTTGCTGGCGCTAATTGCCCCCGCTTGGATGGGAACCAGCCCTTTCTACGTCCTCATGTTCTACCGCGCTTTCCGCCGCATTCCCGCTGCCCTGTACGACGCAGCACGGCTGGATGGCGCGGGAGTGCTGCAAACATGGGGGCTGGTAGCCCTACCCCTGGCGCGGCCAACGGCCGTTGGCGTGGCCCTACTCAGCACCATCTTCTACTGGGGGGATTTTCTCAGCCCGCTGCTTTACCTGAGCAGTGAGCGACGGTACACACTGCCGATTGCCCTGCAAATTTTGCAGCAAATGGACCGCTCTGATTGGCCGCTGCTGATGGCTGCCGGTGTAGTGGCAACGACCTTGCCAGTCGTGCTATTCTTACTGCTGCAACCCTACTTTGCTCGCATGGGCAGAGAATGAAACGAAGGCACGGTTCGCCTTCTTTGAAAACGGCGCCTGACAAATTTCTGACCGCAAACGACTGACAGCAGGCCGCCCATCACTGGCAAAATCGCGGTCGGCCATCAGCAGTTAGCCGTCGGCGGTCCAAACAGTAAAGCCTCCTTGAACCATGCCCAAATGAACGATTCAAAACTGGAGATTGAACCATGAAGCGTTATCTTAAGCAGTTCATGTGCCTGAGCGTGCTGTTGCTGCTGGCAGCCTGCCAGCGCCAGCCAGCACAGCAAACAGTTTCCTTTATGATCTTTGGCGATCCTGCTGAACGGCAGGCGTACCAAAACCTGGTAGATGCCTTTCACGCGGAACATCCAGAAATTCGCGTGGAAATCACGCACATCCCCTCGGCCAGCGACTACCGCAAGCGGCTGGCCACCGACTTTGCCGCCGGTACACCCGCCGACATCACGCTGATGAACTACCGCCGCTACGCCGCCTTTGCCGCCAACAACCTGCTAGAACCGATTGGCCCCTACCTGCAGGCAAGCACCCTTATCCAGCCAGATGATTTCTATCCGATGAGCATCCAGGCCTTTACCTGGCGCGGCGAAATTATGTGCCTACCACAAAATATCTCTAGCCTGGTGGTGTACTACAATCAGGATTTGTTCGACGCCGCGGGTGTGCCCTATCCGCCCGACCGCTGGACGTGGGACGAGTTTGTGAACACAGCCAAAGCCCTGACGCGTGACCTGGATGGCGACGGCCGTATAGACCAATATGGCCTGGGCACAGAAGCGTCACTTTACCGCCTTTCTGCTTTCGTCTGGCAAAATGGCGGGCCGCTGGTAGATAACGAGGAGGCGCCCAACCGTCTGACGCTGACGCGTCCGCCCAGCCTGGAGGCGCTGCAATGGTTCGTGGATTTGCGCCAGGTGCATGGCGTGGTTCCCGACCGCGTGGAAGAGGCGGCCATGGACAGTGAAAGCCGCTTCATTGCCGGCACAACCGCCATGTTTCTGAACAGTCGTCGCGGCGTGCCCACCTACCGCGAAATCACCGCCTTTACCTGGGATGTGGCTCCTCTGCCAGTGGGCAAGGTGGAAGCGGGAATTTTGCACTCAGACGGTTACTGCCTTTCTGCCACCACCCAGAACAAAGAGGCGGCCTGGACATTCATTGAGTTTGCTAACTCCCCAACCGGGCAAACGCTGGTGGCGCAAAGCGGCCGTACTGTGCCTTCGCTCATCTCTGTGGCCAACTCAGACGCTTTTTTGGACCCTGGCAAGCTGCCGGCGCGCAGTCGCGTGTGGCTGGATACGGCCGTTACCCTGCGCGCCGTCCCCGTCATCAGCACCTGGGACGAAATCGAGCGTACAGCCGGCGCCGAAATTGAGCGCGCCTTTTATGGCGACATCAGCGCCGAGGAGGCGGCCCGCCTGTCTGTCACGCGCACAGAAGAGTATTTTTTGCTGGGGCAATCCGCGGGACGGCCGTAGCGCCGTTGCCCGTTTGCCAGATACCAAACCAGATACCCCGCCTGGCGCAGCAGCAGTCGTGAGACGCCGCCGCTGCGCCAGGCATACCACCAGCAAGATAACCAATACCCCATCTGCGCAATTAGTTGCCCCTTCTGGCAGTTACGCGTCACGGCCGTTTACCTGACCCAGCAAGGAAAAGTGGGAATAAGCAACCTCGTGGCGACATTCAGGGCAAAGGTGGGCTGTGGCTGCCTTTTCGCGCCAGCCGCGATAATTTTCCCAGCGGAACAGTGGCGTGTGGGGTTCAGTCAGAGGCAGCAGACAGCGCGCTTCCCGCTGTGGCCCATTCTGGCTGCCCCACCACACCTGGCATTGGTCGCACACCTACAAGGCGGCTTTGTAAGCGCCTGCTTTTGCTGACTCTTTGCTGGGCGCGTTGGGGAAAACGGCCGTTTCCATCGTTTCTCGCACCGTCATCATGTTACTTTACCTCCATCCTGAATTGGGTACTGGAGTCTGGCGAAAACGCACGCATCGCTGGTGCTGTAATGCGCTCTGCCAAATCGCACTACCCTGTGACGGACAAAAACGCCAGTGTCCAGTTGAGTCATTTGCCGCGCCAGCCTATCTGACGCTATACAGGGGAGTGTAAAGCCGGCCGTTGCTAACTTTCTAGCCAACTTTCTGCCAGATTGTTGCCGGGTTTTTGGGGAAGACGATTTATTAGCGATGAGGCCGCCAGACCTGCGCGCACCAACCAGGTTTGGCAAACTGAGCTACACCTTCAGGACAGCCGACGTTTGCCGAAGCTAACGTCCTGGCGGAAAAAGGCTGACGCTTTCGTCCCCGTTGAGGGGCGTTGCCAACCCATCCAGATAGGCAATATCACGGCCGTTTTTCAGCACACGCCAGCCAGGTTTCACGCGGTACACGGGCGAGACAGTCAGCCACGGCTTGCCCTTCTCATCCACCCGCTCCCCCGACTGCCACTCCTGGCAAAACACTTCACGGCGCAGGTGTGGGTAGTAATTGAAGAATTTCGCCAACACCTGCTGCACGTCGCCATTGCGCCCCAGGTGCATCGGGCGCGTTTCCCAACCGGCCAGCGGTCGCAACCGACCGAACAGGGAGATGTTCACGGTTTGCTCGCCCTCGTCCCACTGCCGCGCCGATTGGTAGCCTTGCAGCATCAGGTGCAGGTGCAGCGTTAGCACCTTGTTCCAGCCAGTCAGCGCTGCCGGAACCTGCGGGTGGGCAGGCATCTCTTCCATTAGAAAGCGGGCAAAGGTGGCCTGCACCAGGCTAATCGCGCCAGTGACGTAGCGCTTCGGTACGTGAACCTGGCGCGGGCCGTGCGCCGCGTGTATCTGCCCGGCGCGGAAGAGGTAGCGGGCAAAGTCGTGACTGAAATCCATACCCAATGTCCGCGCCAGCCAGACGGTGAAGAAGCGGCGGCGTTCGGCCAGGTGTTCGGGGTCGGCGCCGCTTTCCCAACCGAGGATAACGGCCGTTTCATGATGCGCCAGCAAGTAGTCGTAGTTGCCCACGACCAGCTCATGCCCGCGCCGGAACAGCGGCTCTACGGTCGCCAGCATCGCTTCTTTATCTTCTCTGCTCAGGCCCAAAAAGTCGCGCAGCCGGTCCCACTCCTCTTCTGGGATGGGGTGTAAATTGGTGAGCATCCAGGAACGGCCGTTTTGTCTCACATCCATCGTCAAACCTCCATGATCAAAAGATACACCTTCTCTAGAAACCGTGCCTGACAAATTTTTGACCGCCGACGGCCGACGGCAGACCGCTCATCGGCGGTCGGCAGTAAGCGCTCTGCCGTCAGCGGTCCACAGTCAAAAAGACCACACGAGCCACACCCACACACCATTATACGCCCTCTCTGGAAACAACCCGCCCCCAGGCGTGGCCGGCAAAAGCAAGCACGGCGCCCACTTCCACGATCCGCCCGCTCAGCAGCGCCCAATTCCCGGCGCGGAAGGTCGTTCCCGCGACCACCAGCCAGATGCCCAGGTTCAGCAACACAAAAGCGACGGCCGCATATCCTTCATTAGGGCGGCGCGGCTGCTGCCAGAAGCGCGGCAAAATCCAAAACGCCATCCCCATCGTCAACTGCAAAATCCAGCCCATGAGCAAAAACTCAATGTGCGCCGGCCGCCAGGCCCACAACCAGGGGGCATAAGGAACCCCTTTGTGCGCCAACAGCAGCGCGCCAAAGGTAAACCCCAGCAGCAGATATAAAAAAGCGGCGCGGATCAGATAGCGGCTCAGGCGCGGCATCTCAGCCTCCCCGGTACTTTTCTTTCACGCGCGGCCAGGCCAACAACACAAAAAGCAGCCCGGCCAGCCATTGCAGCAGGGCAGAAAGCGCCAGCAGCCAGCCAAACCACCCTTCCGGGTGCAGGCTGACCAGCGGCTCGCCAACCACGCGCAGCAGCAAGCCCACATTCAGCAACGTGAAGCTGGCCCACCCTATCGCCTCATTGCCGCGCGGTCGGGCGCGGTTGACGATTGGGAACATCCAGTAGATGACGCCGAAGATCATCTGCGTCACCCAGCCGACCAGGAAGAGATGGAAGTAGGCGGGGGTCATGATGCGGATGTAGGTTGGCAAGGGGAGGTTATAGGGCAAGGCCAGCAACGCGGCCAGCAGCAGGGCCAGCGCCAGATAAACCAGGGCGGTCTTGATGTAGCAGCGGGTGAGGCGCGGCATGGTCAATCTCCTGTGGCGCGTTTTTGGCGGGCGCGAATGGCAGTAACGGCCGTTACCGCCATAAACAGCAGCACCACCACCATATTCAGCAAACCGCCCCAGCGCCGCCCCGGCAGCCACAACAGCAAGTCGCTGACCACCCGCAGCGCCAGGGAAACGTGGAGCAGCGCCAGATGCAGGTAGAAAATAGGAGAATAAGGAATCTGCACTCCCAGCAGCGCCGGGACGATGATCGGCGCGTGGCCGAAAATCATCGAAAAAACGAAGCCCAGGAATATGGTGTGCAGCATGATGCTGTAATAGGGCCCGGCCATATACTGCCCGCCATACCACAGCCAGAACAGCCCGCCAATCATCAACCAGGGATAGCCAGTTAACAGGCAGGTAGCGATAAAGCAGGTCAACCCTTTCTGGCGGATGGTGCGCCGGGCGATGTCATAGCGCAGCAGCCAGGCCCCCAGGAGAATCAGCGCCAGCCCGGCCAGGCGCAACCCGGCGTCAAAAGCGACCAGGGAAAGCAGCAGCCCGGCCACGAAGAGGGCAACAATGCCCACAAAAAGCTGGCGCACGCGCGGCCGGTGCAGCAGCACGCGCCCCAACTCCAGCCGCTCCCCGGCGATGGTGAGGATGAGGAATCCGGCCCACCAGGGAACCAGGCGGAAGATCGGCGTTCCCGCCAGCCAGAGGCCATTGCCCACCAGCCAGAGCAACGCACCCAGGCCCATGACCAGATGATCGGCCGTGCGCTGACGGCGGTTGATGATCACAAACAGCCAGACCAGCCCGGCCGCGCCCAGGGTGGCAAACAGCCGCGGAATTGTGGGCGGAAAGGCCAGGAAGAGCAGCAGCGCCCCTATACCAGACAGCAGTGGGCCGAGATAGTAACGCAGGCGACGGCCGTTTTCATACTGATTGAGCGCCACCGCCCGTTCCAGGCTGATCAGCGTGCCCAGGAAGCCAGAAATCATCAGCGGGCCATGCTGCGCTGGCAGGCGGATAATGATCGGCGGGAACTGCCAGCCAAGCCGCAGCACACCGCCCCACATCCCGGCCAGCAAAGCCAGCGCCGCCAGCGCCATCAGCGGAATTTGCCAGCGGTATCGTTGCGGCATCGCCTCAGCCCTGGCTCCGGCCGATGCGCACGCGCCAGACGGCCGGCCCCTCTTCCATATAGTCCCAGGTAAATTGCCCGGTCAATTCCGCCTGAAACTGATAATAAAGCGGCTTCGGGTTGTGATCGTTTACCAGAATGAATCCCTGCCCCGGTTCTAGGGCGGCAAACCGATCAAAAATAAGCGGATGGCGCTGCGCCGGGGGAATCGGGCGAATGTCCAATACAGTTTCGTCGTGCATATATTCTCCATTGATTGCGGACCATAGACCGCAGACCGCAGACCGCCATGCCTTTCTACTATGGTGCGGTCTGCCGTCGGCCGTCTGCGGTCGGAAAATCATTAATCCCTTCCCAGGGTATCGTAAACCTTACCCTGATATGTTACGCCAACGCATCCCCTTTGGCGTTGCACAATTGCAAATAAGGAGGGGAGCATGGTTCAGATGATCTTGACAAATTCGACCGCAGACCGCCGACCACCCACCGCCAACCGCGATTTATCTCCACACTGGCGGTCAGCCGTCTGCCGTCTGCCGTCAAAGGCACAACGATCATTTGAACCACGCCAAATATGGTAAAATCAGCCCATGCGCATCACGGTTGATGAAGAGAGTCTGGCGCGCTGCGCCTTGCTCAAAGAAATCTCCCCGGCCGAGCGGCAAACCATTCTGGCAACCGGCCAGGAACGGCGCGTCATGCCCGGCGAATACTTCTTCCACCAGGGTGAAGCGTCTGACTGGCTCTACATTTTGCTGGCCGGGCAGGTAAAGCTGGCCCAGGTGACAGAAGCGGGCAACCAGGTGGTGATCGGCTACCTGGGGCCGGGCGGCGGCCTGGGCATTGTGGTGGCCCTGAGCAACATCCCTTACCCGCTGTCGGCCGAAGCGATGGAGCCTTGCCTGGCCGTTGGTTGGGAGCGGGAGGAGATGAAAGCCCTGATGCGCCGCTACCCGCAGTTGGCGCTGAACAGCCTGGGGATGGTGGGGGAACGCTTTGCCGAGCTTCAGGAGCGGTTCCGCGACCTGGCGACGCGCCGGGTGGAGCAGCGGGTGGCGCGGGCGCTGCTGCGGCTGGTGCGCCAGTTTGGCAAGCGGGTCCCGCAGGGAGTTCTTATTGACATTCCGCTCTCGCGCCAAAGCCTGGCAGAGATGACCGGCACAAACATTTACCAGGTCAGCCGTATGGTTAGCCGCTGGGAAAAAGAGGGTGTCCTACAAAGCGATCATCAAAGAATCACTATCCTCAAAGCGCATGAATTGGTCATCTTGGGGGAGGATTTGTAGTCTTGTGGTCTTGTAGTTGGATGGTCTTGTCGTTTTGGGGCGTGTTGCATTTTTGCAAGGAAAGGGAGCGGCTTTCGGATTATAAAGTTGGTTGAATGGAGGGGTTGGTCTATTGGTCAGGCATTCAACAAACCAACAAAAGGTAGCAGCATGACAGATTCAGAGACGAATAATCTAGCGGAAATGACGATTGAAGATTTGCTGCGGCACTGGCCGGAAACGGCCGTTATCTTCCACCAGCACCACATGGCCTGCCCCGGCTGCGCCGTTGCCCCCTTCTACACGGTCGTAGACGCCGCCCGGGTCTACGGCCTGCCCGCAGAACAACTCCTGGCGGAAATTCAGGACGTGATTGCGACCATTAACGATTGACCATTTTTCTCCCCATTTGCATTATTGCAAAGACGCATCCCCCTCTCTTCGGTACGCTAACCCCATACTGTCATCCCTGGTAAACGGCCGTAAATCCGCGATGGCCGTGTGATGGTTTGCCCAGGGTATTGATTCACTTTCATTGTGGAAAAGGAGAGAGAGATGGAAATATTTTTGTCCCGCAAAAGTCTTCCTATCTGGCTTTTGACAACGGTTGTTCTGGCCGGCATTCTACTGGTAAGCTGCCGCAACAACAACCAGCCAGCCGCCAGCAGCGGCGTCAGCGGCCTGCCGGCCGACGCCGCCGCCCTGGCCACCGCACGCGGCTTGACCCCCGACGACATTTACGGCGCCCTCAAAACGTACATGCCCACCGGCCAGCACGATCCCTACATCATGATCTCCTCCGGTGGCCAGTCTGGGCAGGTCTACGTTATCGGCGTGCCTTCTATGCGCCTGCTGAAGGCCATCGGCGTCTTCACCCCGGAACCGTGGCAGGGGTACGGCTACGGCGGGCACGGCGACAAAGTGCTGGCGGGCGGCTTCGTGGATGGCAAGCCCATCCTCTGGGGTGACACCCATCATCCCAGCATTTCTGAGACCAACGGCGAATATGACGGCCAGTTCGCCTTCATCAACGACAAGGCCAACGCCCGCATCGCCGTCATTGACCTGCGCGACTTCGAAACGAAACAAATCATCAAAACCCCCAACGCCATCAACGATCATGGCGGCGCCTTCGTCACCCCCAACACCGAGTACGTCATCGAAGGGCCGCAGTACGCCGCCCCGCTCGGCTTTGAGTATGCCCCACTGGAAGAGTACGCTGAGAAGTACCGCGCCTTGATCACCTTCTGGAAGTTCGACCGCGTTGCCGGTCGCATTGACCAGAGCCGCTCCTTCCAGATTGAGCTGCCCCCCTACTGGCAAGACCTCTGCGACGCAGGCAAGAAGGTGAGCGATGGCTGGGTCTTCTGCAACTCCTTCAACACCGAACTGGCGACCGGCGGCATCGAGCTGGGCAATCCACCTTTTGAGGCCGGCACAGCGCGCAACGACACCGATTACCTGCACATCATCAACTGGAAGAAGGCGGAAGAGATCTTCCAGTCCGGCAACTATGAGATGATGGGCGGCATCGCCGTCATCCGCCTGCAAACAGCCATTGACGAAGGTCTGCTCTATTTCACCCCGGAACCGAAAAGCCCGCACGGCGCCGACGTAACGCCCGGCGGCGAATACATCGTCGTTGGCGGCAAGCTGGACCCGCACGTGACCGTCTATTCCTTTGAAAAGATTATGGCTGCTATCGCTAAAGGCGGCCACGAGACGGACCAGTATGGCGTACCGGTGCTGCCGTTGGATGCCACCATGGAAGCGCAGGTGGAATTGGGGCTTGGCCCGCTGCACACCGTCTACGATAACAAGGGCTACGCTTACACCTCGCTCTTCCTCGATTCGGCCGTCGCCCGCTGGACGTTAGGCGGTCCCTACGCCAACCTGAACCCGGACGAGCCATGGAGCCTGATCCAGAAACTGCCGGTGCATTATAACATTGGGCATATAACGGCCGTTGAAGGCGACACCGCTTCCCCCGGCGGCGAGTTTGTTGTGGCCCTGAGCAAGTGGAGCATTGACCGCTTTGCCAACATCGGCCCGCTGATGCCGCAAAACTTCCAACTGGTAGACATCTCCGGGACCGGCGCGCAAATGCGCCTGCTCTATGACATGCCCATCGGCGTCGGCGAACCCCACTACGCCCAAATCATCCGCGCCGACCGGCTGAAACCCTGGCAAGTCTACCCGGAAATTGGCTGGGACCCCGGCACGATGGCTCCTCACCCCAATGCCATCACCAGCTCTGAACAGGCGCGGGTAGAGCGCAACGGCAATCACGTAGAAATCTGGATGACGGTGGTGCGCTCCCACTTCTACCCGGAGCGGGTGGAGATCAAGCAAGGCGATCACGTCACCTGGCATCTCACCAGCCTGGAACGCACGCCAGACGCCACCCACGGCTTCGCCATCTCCGGCTATAACATCAACCTCAGCCTGGAGCCTGGCGAAACGCAGACCATTGAGTTTGTCGCCGACCGCTCCGGCACGTTCACCTACTACTGCACTGAGTTCTGCTCCGCCCTGCATCTGGAGATGCTCGGCTACATGCTCGTCGAACCGTAGGCATTGGGAAGAGTTGGTTGGTTGGTTAGTTGGTCAGGTTGGCTGACTGGTTACCAACCAACCAACTAACCAACCAACTAACCAACCAACTAACTAACCAACCACCTCTGTAAGGTGCTAACCATGCCACGCTTTTCTTTGGATTCTGATGTGAAGGTGCTGCTGCCAGACGGCCGTACCCGCCCCCTCACCGCCTACCTCATCCCCAGCTTCTTGTTGATGCTGGGTGGGCTGCTGCTGATTGTCTCGATTTTTGTACCCTATTGGAGCATGACCATGTTCGCGCCACAGTACCCCAGGGGGCTGAAGGTGAACGTCTACGTCAATCAACTAGAGGGCGACGTGCGCGAGATTGATTCGCTAAACCATTACCTGGGTATGCCGCCGCTAGACGAGGGCGGCCAGCTAGAGCGTTCCATCTCAGTGGCGGCCATCGTCGCGTTGGGATTGCTGCTGTTGGCCGGGGTGTTTGTCCACAACAAGTGGGCGGCGGTGTTGGCCTTACCCGCTCTGCTCTTCCCCTTCATCTTTCTAGTCGATCTGGCCTTCATCCTCTACCAATACGGCCACAGCATAGACCCGCAGTCGCCGTTGGGTGGGGCGATTGAGCCGTTTATGCCGCCGCTCTTTGGCGAGGGGATGGTAGGACAGTTCCGCACCATTGCCAGCGCGGAGATTGGGCTGTATCTGGCCTTCGTCGCCGTTTTCGTCATCCTGCTCGGTCTTTGGTTCCACCGCGCCGCTTATAAGCCGGTGGTGGACGCAAGAACGGCCGTTTCCGGGAGCCAGTTATGAGCCGTCTGCAGAAGCAAGGGTGTAACCGGGCAAAGAAGCGGAGGAGCGGGCATCATCACCCCTATCCCTCTGTCCCCCTGCTCCTCATCCTCCTCTTCCTGCTATTCGCGCCAACGGCCCACGCCCAGGCAGAGCTGGTCGTCGCGCCGGGTGGCCCTTACGCCACCATCCCGGCAGCGCTGGCCGCCGCCCAGGACGGCGACACCATCTTGGTGCGCGGCGGGCAGCATGAAGGCAACCTGACGGTAGACAAAGCCGTGCGCCTCATCGGGCAAGATTGGCCGGTGATAGATGGCGACGGCCAGGGCATGGTCGTCACCCTGGCCGCGCCCGGCACGCAGTTCAGCGGCTTCGTCGTGCGCGGCAGCGGCAACGAACCAGACCGCAACCACGCTGGGATCAACGTCGTCGCTGAAAACGTGCTGGTGGAGAACAACCGCCTGGAAGAGGTGCTGTTCGGCATCTCCTTCGCCCACGCCCACAATGGCGTCGCCCGCGGCAACGAAATCACCGGCAAAGCAGAGTACGACAGCGGCCGTAAAGGAGACGCCATCCGCGTCTGGTACAGCCACGACGTGCTGCTGGAAAACAACCTGGTCTACAAGACCCGCGACGTGGTCGCCTGGTACTCGGAAAACGTCATCATTCGCGGCAACACCCTGCGCAACAATCGCTACGGCGCGCACCTGATGTACTGCGATGGGGCGCTAATCGAAGGCAATACCCTGTTCGACAACTCGGTGGGCATCTACACCATGTACACCAACAACGTCATCTTGCGAGATAACCTGATTCGCGGGCAGCGCGGCCCCAGCGGTTACGCCCTCGGCTTCAAGGACGCCGATGACGTGACGGCAACGAATAACGTGCTGGTGGATAATCGCGTCGGCATCTTTCTCGATGGGGCGCCGTTCAGCCCGCAAGGTTACGCCGATTTCCACGGCAACATCCTGGCTTTCAACGACATCGGCCTGGTGTTGCAACCGGCCGTGCGCGGCGCCACCTTCCACGACAACACCTTCTGGGAAAACAGCACACAGATGATCCTGGCTGGCGGCGGGCGACCGGGCAGCAACGATTGGACGGGCAATTTCTGGAGCGATTACGCCGGTTTCGACGCCGACGGCGACGGCCGGGGCGACCTGCCCTATCAGTCTGACCGCTTCTTTGAGAGCCTGGCGGATCGGGAGCCACGCTTGCAAATGCTGGCCTACAGCCCGGCAGTGGAGACGATAGAGTTCGCCGCCCGCTCTTTCCCGATCATCAAGCCGCAGCCAAAGCTCACCGACCCGGCCCCGCTAATGGCCCCCGCGCCGCTGCCCGCCTTTGCCCAGACACCAATGGGCAACTCCTGGCCGATTTTGGGAACGGCCGTTGCTCTGCTGTCTCTGGCAGGAATGGTTTACCTGGCCGCCGGCCGCAATAAGAAGATGGAACAATTAATAGTGAACAATCAACAATTAATGGATAACCGCTCCCCTGCCCCCCATCCCCTCAGCCCTCCCGCCCCCATTGCTGTGCGCAACCTGAACAAACGATATGGCAAAACCGAAGCGCTACACGACGTTTCCTTCACAACCACACGCGGCGAAATCCTGGCGCTGTGGGGAGCAAACGGGGCGGGCAAGACGACGCTGCTCAAAGCCATTCTCGGCCTGATCCGCTTTGAGGGGGAAATTGCCGTCAACGGCCACGACGCAGCGCGGGCGGGCAAGGCGGCGCGGCGCGACATCGGCTACGTACCGCAGGAGGCGGTTTTCTACGATTGGGGGGTGTTGCCGACGATGCAGTTCTACGCCCGCCTGAAAAAAGCGCCGCCAGAGCGCATCCCCTTCTTGCTGCGCCGCCTGGGGTTGGAACCACACGCTCACAAGGCAGTGGCCGCCCTCTCTGGTGGCCTGAAGCAGCGGCTGGCCCTGGCCATCGCCCTGCTTGCCGATCCGCCACTGTTACTGTTAGACGAGCCGACGGCCAGCCTAGACACGGCGACACAGCAGGATTACCTGAACCTACTCTCTGACCTGCGCGCCGAGGGGAAAACCATCTTATTCGCCTCACACCGACTGGAAGAGGTAGAGGCGCTGGCGGACCGGGCATTGCTGTTAGAAAACGGCCGTCTGGTGGACATCTTCCCCGCCGACCAGCTACGCGCCCGCATCGCCCCGGCGCGGCACCTAGACGTTGTGGAAGAGGAGTCACCACGGAGGCACGGAGAACACGGCGTTTTTGTAGGTTTAACTACTGCGCCTCTCGTTCGGAGCGCCGACTTCCAGTCGGCCGCCCCCTAGCAGTCTGTCGGAAAAGTAACTGCGGTTTTTTACCGCGTTTCCCAGAGGCGAGGTATGGATACCTCGGCTACAAAATGGGGTTCTCCGACAAACTGCTAGAGGGCAAGAGGGCGCGGAGACAAGTCCATTTGTCATGGCAAAGAGGAACCCGCGCTGCCCCTACTAGACTAACGACTACTTGACTACCACACTAACGACTACAGGACTAACTCCATGGAACCATCACTCATCTGGACCATCGCGCAAGCGGAACTGCGCGAGGCATTGCGCAACAAGTGGCTCTGGCTGTTCGCCGTCGGTTTTGCCGGGCTGGCATTGGCGCTGGCGCGGGCTGGGCTGAGCGCCGCCGGCTACGCCGGATTGGGCGGCTTTGGCCGCACCGCCGCCAGCCTGATCAATGCCCTGCTGCTCTTTGTGCCGCTGATTGGCCTGAGCGTGGGAGCCAGCAGCCTGGCTGCCGACCGGGAGCGGGGCACGCTGCTCTTCCTGCTGGCGCAGCCGGTGAGCCGGGGGGAGATTTTTGTGGGTAAGGCGCTGGGTGCGGCTTTGGCGGTGCTGACGGCGTTGGCGCTGGGCTTTGGTCTGGCCGGGTTGGGCTTGGGGATGAGCGGTGGGGGTGAGACCCGCATCTACCTGGCCCTGGCCGGCTACACCCTGTTGCTGGCCCTGGCTACCCTGGGGCTGGGCTTCATCATCAGCAGCCTGACGCGCAAGGCGGCGGCCGCTTCCGGCGCAGCCCTCATCTTCTGGCTGGCGCTGGTCTTTCTGGCCGATTTAGGCGTGCTGGGCGCGGCCATCACCTGGCGGCCTAATCCGGCCGGGCTGTTGGGCATGTTGCTGATCAATCCGCTGCAAATCTTCAAGGTCGGGGCGATCTTCAGCCTGCGCGCCAGCCTGGACAGCCTGGGGCCAGTGGGTCAGTACGCCCTGTTTCGTTTTGGCAAGCAGCTGCCGCTGCTCTTGACCGGGCTGCTGGCGCTGTGGGCGCTGGCAGCGTTTGCCATCGCCTTCGCCATTTCCAACCGGCGAGGGGAGGGGTAAGGGAGAGAAGAGAATGGACAGTAAGCAGTTTATAGGAGTCAGTGGACGGTGGATTGTCGTCTGGCTGTTGGCGTTGGTGATGTTGGGCGGCTGCGCGAAGGTGAATATGGACGCACCGCCGGAGATTGTTTATGGGCGGGACATTTGCACACGCTGCGGCATGATTATCGAAGATACCCCTTTTGCCGCCTCCTACATGACTACGTCCGGTGAGCCGCGCATTTTCGACGACATCGGTGACATGATGGTCCACCAGGTGGAAACAGGGGAGGAGGTTCATGCCTATTGGGTGCGGGAGTACGAGACAGGCGAGTGGCTGCGCGCGGAAGAGGCGTTTTTTGTGCAAACGAGCGAGATTCACACGCCCATGGGGTATGGTTTGTTGGCGTTGAAGGAAAAAGGGAGCGCAACGGCCGTTTCCCTGCGCACACAGGGCACAGTCATGAGCTTTGGCGAATTACAGCAAAATGCAACCATGCTCAAATCGAGCCACAATCATAGTGGACACAATCATTGATGGTTGACAATTCAGTTCATAATTCACAATTTACAATTCCTCAGGAGACTTCATGCGTGAGCGCACCACCACGAATGAAAATGTAACGCAGGTTCCATTTACAAGGTAGACCGCAGTTGGCGGTCGGCCGTCGGCGGTTATTTTCACAGGAGACTCTATGCAAATGACCAGATTATTCATCATCCTTTTGCTCACCGTTGTTTTGCTGTTAACTGCTTGCGGCGGCAGTGATGCGCCGGACGCACCAGCCGCCCCGGTTGGCGACGTAGCCGCAGGCAAGGCCCTTTTCCAGCAAAGCTGCGCTTCCTGCCACGGGCCAAACGCCGAAGGAATGCCTGGTTTAGGCAAAGACATGACCACCAGCAGCTTTATTCAGGGATTAAATGACCAGGAACTATTGACCTTTATCAAAACTGGCCGTCCCACCAGCGATCCGCTGAACACCACCGGCGTGGATATGCCGCCGAAGGGTGGCAACCCGGCCCTGACCGACTCGCAACTGCTCGACATCATCGCCTTTATCCATTCGGTGCAGAAAAAATAAAACTTCCGGAGTAGCAAGTTCAGCCTATCACAGGTTCGCACAGGGTTTGTAGTAACCGCTTTAGCGGGTGGCACCGACTAAAGTCGTTACTATAATGATGACAAGTTAAGTACACCGTTAAATAACTCTTCTTAACGTAAGTTTTGCACAATCAGAAGCGATTTCATGAAAAATCGCCAAAAATAAAAGTCGAACCTTTACAACCTGCTCAATAGTGGCAGGCTCATAGCGACATTTCACAACGAGGTCGCCATGAGTCA
>CALEAD010000063.1 GCA_937943625.1 uncultured Anaerolineae bacterium
TCCAACACCCGCAGCTTGTACGCCGCGGTGAGATGTCGTTTTTCCCGACTGGCTGGCGGCGTGACCTCCGTGTCAACCGTCGTAACCCCATTTTGCCTTTGTTTCTTGCCTGTTTTCGTGGCCATGAACCTGTTCCCTTTCCGCCCTACTTTGAATAGTTAATTTCTATTCTAGCTGTCTCATCTATTATTGACACAGAGGGCCAGGCGTATCAGGCTGAGTTATATGCGCAGGCGTTGGCCTATAAGAAAATGTCGCAAGAGCTGGAGGTAGCGGGGCGAATTCAGCCCAGCTTTTTGCCGCAAGGGGTGCCGGAAATGCCAGGCTGGCAGCTGGCTGTAGCGCTGGAACCGGCGCGGGAAACGTCGGGCGACTTTTGTGACATCATCCCGCTGGAAAACGGCCGTTTTGGCCTGGTTGTGGCTGACGTGGCAGATAAAGGCATTGGCCCGGCGCTTTACATGGCACTCAGCCGCACCTTGATTCGCACCTATGCCGATCAATACGTGGACGAGCCACACCGCGTGCTGTGGGCAGCCAACCGGCGTATTCTCAGCGATACAGTCAACGATCTGTTTGTGTCGATGTTTTATGGCGTGCTAGACCCGCAAAGCGGCCGTCTCACTTACTGCAACGCCGGGCACAATCCACCCATGAGTATGATGATATCACCCTCATGGTTTTGGTGCGCGACCCAGCCTCAACCTGAAGCCTCTATATTGTCTAACCACTCGCTAACCACCTGCACACCCAACACCGGCGCGTAGATTCCGCGCGTGGTCGAAATATCGCTGTGCCCCAGGAATTCCTGCACCACCTCCAACGGCATACCGGCACGCAAAAGTTGCGTGGCACGGAAGTGGCGAAAATCGTGTGCCGAAAGTGCCTCATGTAGGCCTAGCGCCTTCACCCCCTTTTTCACCACATTGTGCGCCGCCGTGACAGTAAGACGCGCCGCTTGCGCATTGCGGCTGTGGGCCACAAACAGCGCCGGGTTCGCATCGCGCCGTTCGCTCAGATAAGCGCGAATGGCGGGGCCGGCGTTTTCGCGCAGGTGCAGAGCACGCGGCTTGTTGCCTTTGCCCACAACCATGGCAAATTTCGCATAGCCATTATCCACACTACTACGATTGAGTGAAACTACCTCTGAAATGCGTGCTGCCGTCGCATACAGCACGTGTACCAGGGCGCGGTCTCGCAACAGCGAAAGGCGACGATTGTAGCGATCGTTCTGGGGGGGTAGGGGGAGCGCATCGTAATAAGTCAGAATTTGTGGCATCGCCTGGCGCGCTTCGTCCAGGTCAATTACCCCTTCGACCTGGCTGCGCTCGATGGGGCGCCGTGCTAACTGGCGCTGGAGCTTGCCAGGCTGCACCGCTTCGGGCAGGGCGTCCATGCCGTCCAGGTAGTTCAGGTAGCCGAGTAATGCCGCCATATAGGTGGTGACGGTGGCCTGGGCGCGGTTGGCAATCAACCAGGTGCGGTAGGCCAGGATCACGGCCGTATCCAACCCATCTGGGCTGAGCGGCCAGCTATTTTTGCTGCTGTATCCGGCGCGGCCAAAGTGCTGCAACCAGTCGGCGAACAGGCGCAGTCCGGCGCGGTAGGTTGTTTCTGTTTTGGCGCTATGGATGCCTGCCTCTAGCAAGAAGCTGGTTTCGTGCAGCCAGGCAGGTTCGGTGGGCAACGGCCGTTTAGAAATGGGGAGGAGAGTTTGTTTGCGCATAACATTTATACTTAAGCTAATGCAAATTAGTTTAAGTATATTCTATCTCGAAGGGAAAAGCAACCTGATTACCTTCCCCTATCCCTTTACAATTTCGCAGGTCATGCGTATAATCATTTTTAGATATATCAAATTCAATTGCGTACAGCCGACCGCACAATAGTCGGTGGTCAAGATTTGTGACGATCAACGGCTGGCGGCCAGCTGTTAACCGCGATACTGGAAAGACATGGCGGTCTACAGTCGGCCGTCCGCGGTCAGAAATCTGGAATTAAATCAGAGAGGTCTTATGCCACATCCATTGCTCATCCTCGCCATTGCCGCACTGTTGCTCTGCCTGACGGCCATTCTCATCTGGCCGCGAAAAGGGCTGCTGGCGCTCTGGCAAAACAACCGCCGCCTCTCCAGCCGCGTGCTGGGCGAGGATGCACTGAAGCACATACACAAAAGCGAATTACATGGCCGTCGCCCTACCGTAGAGAGCATTGCCGGGGCACTGCAAATCAGCACCAACGAAACGGCCGTCTTGCTCGACACCCTGCAAAACCAACAATTGCTCGAATTACGTGCCGGCGACATTCACCTGACGCCAGACGGCCGTGATTCTGCCCTGCACATCATTCGCGCCCATCGCTTGTGGGAGCGCTACCTGGCGGACGAGACCGGCTTTGGCGCCGCCGAATGGCACGACCAGGCTGAGCACCTGGAGCACCACCTGACCCCGGCCGAGCTAGACGCGCTAGAGGCACAGCTCAACTATCCGACCCACGACCCGCACGGCGATCCCATCCCCAGCGCGCGCGGCGACATGATTGGGCATGGGGGCAAGCCACTGACGGCGCTGCCGGTAGATCAGCCCGGGCAGATTGTGCACCTCGAAGATGAGCCGTCCATCGTCTATGCGCAGTTAGTGGCTGAAGGGTTACACGTAGGCATGCCCGTGCGTGTAACAGAACGCACACCAGAGCGTGTGCGCTTTTGGAGCAGCGGCAACGAGCACGTGCTGGCGCCCATTGTCGCCGGCAACGTTTCTGTTGTGCCCGTGCCTGCAGAAGCGGAAACGGCCGTTGGCGCAGGGTATGAGACGCTGGCCGACATCCCCCTCGGCAGCCGCGCCGAAGTCGTTGCTCTCTCGCCTGCCTGTCGTGGCGCAGAGCGGCGTCGCTTTCTCGATTTGGGCATCTTACCTGGCACAGTCATTCAGGCAGAAATGCGCAGCCCCAGCGGTGACCCAACCGCCTACCGCATTCGCGGCGCGCTGATTGCCCTGCGCCGCGCCCAGGCAAAGCTGATTAAGGTAAAACGTGAATCAACTTGACCGCAGACAGCAGACCGCAGACGGCCGAACATGCCGTGGGATATTCCTGAAAGTCTACCGTCTGCCGTTGGCAGTCTATCGTCTAATGTAAATGCAGAGGAACATACACCATGACCCAAACCGACTGTACAACCTGTCCGGCGCACCATGCCGGTAACTTGCGCCGTTTAGGCGTAGACATGAGCAATTTTGATTATGTTGTTGCCCTGGCAGGCAACCCCAATGTGGGCAAAAGCACCATCTTCAACGCCCTGACGGGGCTGCGCCAGCACACCGGTAACTGGCCAGGCAAAACCGTCACCCGCGCCGAGGGTGCATTTGCCTATGGTGGCAAGCGGTACAAGCTGGTGGACCTGCCGGGTACTTACTCGCTACTTTCCACCAGTCGCGACGAAGAGGTGGCGCGCGATTTTATTCTTTTCGGGCGTCCAGACGTGACGATTATTGTTGCCGACGCCACACGCCTGGAACGCAACCTGAATCTGGCGCTGCAAGTGCTGGAAATTACCGACCGCGCCGTGCTGGCGCTCAATCTGCTGGACGAAGCGGCGCGGCATGGCTTGCAGGTGAATGACCGCCGCCTGGCGCGTGATTTGGGTATCCCCGTGGTGCCGATGGCGGCACGGCAGGGGGAAGGCGTAGATGCTTTGCTGCAAGCGGTACACGAAGTGGCAACCGGTCAGGTCGTTTGCAAGCCGTACCGCCTGAAGAGTGGCTCAACGGCCGTACAGCGCGCCGTTGAGCTGTTGACCCGGCAAATACAAGCATTGTTCCCCGATTTGCCCAATGCACGCTGGGTGGCGCTGCGCCTGCTAGATGGCGACCAGCGCATTGCCCAGGCCGTGCGCAACGGCGAACTGCGTGAACTGGCGCAAAACGGCCGTACTGCCCCCACCCCATCTATCCCCCTGGAGATCATGGCATGAGCACCTACATCCCCGAAGAAGTAGACATAAAACAAAACAGCAATGGCACGGCTGTAACCGAGACCACCCTGCTGCAAACGGCCGAAGCGCTACGCTGGCAAATCGGCCGTAACTTCCACGATCAGCTCATGGAAGACATCTACACCAACGCGGCGCGCATTGCCGACCGCGCCATTACGCGCGCGGGTGAGCAGCCCCGCTTTGACCTGGATAGCACCATTGATCGCATCGTCACCAGCCGCCGCTGGGGCTTCCCATTGATGGCGCTGCTTTTTGCCGTTGTCTTCTGGATTACGATTGTTGGCTCCAATTACCCTTCGCAGGCGCTGGCCTGGCTGCTGGTAGATACCCTGCACCCGCTGTTGCGCAGTGGCGCCGACCTGATCGGCCTGCCGTGGTGGCTGAGCGGCCTGCTCGTTGACGGCATGTACCTGGCGACAGCCTGGGTGGTCAGCGTGATGCTGCCGCCAATGGCAATCTTCTTTCCGCTGTTTACGCTGCTAGAGGATTTTGGCTACTTGCCGCGTGTGGCCTTTAACCTGGATAACCTCTTCCGTAAGAGTGGTGCGCATGGCAAGCAGGCGCTGAGCATGATGATGGGCTTTGGTTGCAATGCCGCTGGCGTGGTTGCCACGCGCGTAATTGACAGCCCGCGGGAACGGCTGATTGCAATTGTGACGAATAACTTTGCCTTGTGCAACGGCCGTTGGCCGACGCAAATTCTCATCGCCACCTTGTTTATCGGCAGTTTAGTGCCGGCTTACCTGGCAGGCCTGGTTTCGGCACTGGCCGTTGTGGGTGTGGCGATGCTGGGTGTACTGCTCAGTTTCGTCGTTTCCTGGGGGCTTTCGCGCACCATCCTCAAGGGCGAAGTTTCCACTTTTAGCCTGGAGCTGCCCCCTTACCGGCCACCACGTATCTGGCAAACCATTTACACCTCCCTCATTGACCGCACGCTGATTGTACTGTGGCGCGCTGTTACCTTTGCTCTGCCCGCCGGCGCCGTGATCTGGCTGACGGCCAACATTACCCTGGGCGACCGTAGCCTGGCGGCGCATCTCATCAACCTGTTAGACCCGTTTGCCTGGCTGTTAGGGCTGAATGGCGTGATTTTACTCGCTTACGTGGTTGCCATTCCCGCCAACGAGATTGTCATTCCCACCATCCTGATGCTGACGGTGCTGGTGACGGGCGCAACGGATGTTGGTTCTGGCGCAGGAGTCATGTTTGAGCTAGAAGGCGCGGCGGTGAAGGATCTGTTTTTGGCCGGAGGGTGGACGCTGTTAACGGCCGTTAATCTCATGCTCTTTTCGCTGATTCATAACCCCTGCTCAACAACCATTTACACCATTTATAAAGAGACGGGCAGCAAAAAATGGACGCTCATTGCCGCACTGCTGCCGGTTGTAATGGGCTTCATGGTGACTTTCCTGGTGGCGCAGGTGTGGCGACTGGTAAGCGGCAATTGGTAGTCGGTCGCTGGCAGTGGTAGAATGGGGCAAGATTCAGCTAAAGGGTTGGTTAGTTGGTTTGTTGGTTTGCTCTAACCAACCAACTAATCAACCAACTAACCAACCACAAGGAACACCCCCATGAGTACAACGCCAACGATTTCTGCCGAAGAGATGGCCGCCATTGCCGGTGGCTATCATGGCAATCCTTTTGCCGTGTTGGGCGCGCACCCCTACCTGGATGACGTGGTCGTGCGCGCTTTTTTGCCGCAAGCCGTCAGCGTGTCTGCGCTTTATGGCGAGCAGGAAACTCTCTTGCAGCGCATCCACGCAGAAGGGCTATTTGAGGGCATCATTCCCCGGCAGTTGCTGCCGCAGCAGTCGCTACCGCTTGATTACCGCCTGCACATCACCACACGTGAAGGGCACACCTACACCGCGGATGATCCATACGCCTTTCCGCCCCTGCTTTCGGACTTTGACGAGTATTTGCTGGCGCAAGGTACGCATCTGCACGTTTATGAGCGGTTGGGAGCGCATATCATGGAGGTCAACGGCCGTACCGGGGTGCGCTTTGCCGTGTGGGCGCCCAGCGCCCTGCGCGTCAGCGTCGTCGGCAACTTCAACAATTGGGACGGCCGTCGCCACCCCATGCGCTTCTATCACAACAGCGGCATCTGGGAAATCTTCATTCCCAACCTTGGCGAAGGTGAGCTATACAAGTATGAAATCAGAACCCGCTACATGGATTACACCGTCACCAAAACCGATCCGGTAGGCTTCTTTAGCGAGTTGCGCCCCAAAACCGCCTCTATTGTCTGGAACATCAACAAATACCGGTGGAACGACGCCGACTGGCTGGCACAGCGCCCTAAAAAGCAGGCCCTCAACGCCCCCATCTCTGTGTACGAAGTGCACCTGGGTTCCTGGCGGCGCAAGTTAGAAAACGGCATTTGGGCCTGGCTGACCTACCGCGAGCTGGCTGAACAGCTTGTGCCTTACGTCAAAGAGATGGGCTACACCCACGTTGAACTGCTGCCGGTGGCCGAGCATCCGTTTGATGGCTCCTGGGGCTACCAGGTAACCGGCTACTTTGCGCCCACCAGCCGCTATGGCACACCAGAAGATTTCATGTACTTTGTTGATACCTGCCATCAAGCGGGGATTGGCGTAATCGTGGACTGGGTGCCGGCGCACTTCCCTACGGATCAGCACGGCCTGAGCTTCTTTGATGGCACACATCTATACGAACATGCCGACCCACGCAAAGGGGCACACCCAGATTGGGGTACGCTGATTTTTAATTACGGCCGTTACGAAGTGCGTCAATTCCTCATCAGCAACGCCATCTTTTGGGCACACAAATATCACATAGATGGCCTGCGTGTAGACGCGGTTGCCTCCATGCTTTACCTGGACTTTTCCCGCCAGCCTGGGGAATGGGTGGCCAATCGCTATGGTGGGCGCGAAAATCTAGAGGCCATCGAATTCATCCGCGCTTTTAATGACCGCCTGCACACCCTCTATCCCGACGTGCTCACCATTGCCGAAGAGTCTACCGCCTGGCCGGCCGTAACCCAACCACCAGGCGCTGGCGGCCTGGGCTTCAACCTGAAGTGGAACATGGGCTGGATGCACGATACCCTGCGCTACATGAGCAATGATCCTGTGTACCGGGCTTACCACCAGGGCACGCTCACCTTCTCGCTGCTCTACACCTTCAGCGAAAACTTTATGCTTGCTTTTTCTCATGATGAGGTAGTCCACCTGAAGCGCAGCATGTTAGACAAAATGCCCGGCGACGTGTGGCAAAAATTTGCTAACCTGCGCCTGCTTTATGGCTACCAATGGGCGCACCCTGGCAAAAAGCTGCTCTTTATGGGGGGCGAATTTGGCCAATGGCAGGAGTGGAGCGAAGAACGCAGCCTGGACTGGCACCTGATCGAGCAAGACGAAAAGCATCGCGGCTTGCAGCTTCTCATGCAAGCACTAAACCGTGTTTACGTGACCGAGGCGGCACTGCACGAGCAGGAAGGCTCCTGGGAAGGATTCCAATGGATAGATTTCCGCGACGCACAGCGCAGCATTCTGGCCTTTGCGCGCATTGCTCCCAGCACAGGTGAACAGATATTGGTGGTCTGCAACTTTACCCCAGTGGTGCGCCAGGGCTACCGCCTGGGTGTGCCCACCCCCGGCAGTTACGTGGAAATTCTAAACAGTGATGCGCGCCAGTATGGGGGTGCGGGTATTGTCAACGGTGAACCAATGCGCAGTGAACCGATTAGCTGGCAAGAACGGCCGTATTCCATTACCCTGACCCTGCCCCCCCTGGGCGTCGTGTATCTAAAAAAGGAAAGTGGAGAGGCGTCAGTGGAGAATGGATAGTCCCCTCACGCCCCACTAACCACTAATCCTAACCATGACTCTCTACCCGCTGCTTTTCACACCCGTTCTTAAGCAGTATGTGTGGGGCGGGCGCACGCTACAAACCCTGCTCGGTCGCGCACTGCCCCCCGGCAATGTCGCCGAAAGCTGGGAGATTGCCGCACACGAAGATGGGGCCTCGGTGGTGGCAAACGGCCGTTTTGCCGGTCTCAGCCTGACTCAACTTCATGCCCAACTAGGGCTGGCGCTGATCGGCACAAATAACCAATGGGCACAGGCGCGCGGCAAATTCCCCTTGCTGATTAAGCTGCTAGATGCCCATGCCAGCCTTTCCGTCCAGGTGCACCCGACAGACGAATATGCCCAGGCACATGAAGGCAACGAGCTGGGTAAAACGGAAATGTGGGTTGTCTTACACGCTGCGCCAGAAGCGGCCGTGATTTTAGGGGTGCGCGCCGGAACAACGCCAGAAGCATTTCGTCGCGCCCTGTCAGCAGGACAGGTCGAGCCATTGCTGCATCGCTTGCCCATTAAAAGCGGCGACTTCGTGTGCGTACCCAGCGGTTCGCTGCACGCCATTCTCGGCGGCGCCCTTATTGCCGAAATTCAGCAAAACTCCAACACCACCTACCGCGTTTATGACTGGAACCGCCTGGACAACGGCAAACCGCGCCCCCTGCACATAGACAAGGCACTCGATGTGATCAACTTTGCCCAGGTAGAGCCATCCCTCCCCTACCCCACCCTACTAGAAGAAACGGCCGTCATGCGCCGCAGCCAGCTTTGCGCCAATCGCTACTTTGTTACTGAGCGCGTGGAAATGGCGACCGGAGCCATCTTTAGCGGGGAGTGCAACGGCCGTTCGCTAGAAATTTGGGGCTGCCTGAGTGGCGAGATAGAGGTAAACGGCGTGCCGGTAACGGCCGTTGGCTTCACCCTGCTCCCTGCTGCTATGGGTTCCTTTGCCATTTGCGCCACTCAGCCCACAACTTTGCTGCGCGTCACCACTCCTTAGACCATTGCTTAAGAGGACCCCGTTCATAGTGCCCGTTCGTAGTGCCCCGTTCGTAGTGCCCCGTTCGTAGTGCCCTGTTCGTAGTGCCCTGTTCGTAGTGCCCTGTTCGTAGTGCCCCGTTCGTAGTGCCGACTTTAGTCGGCCACCTTCTAAAGCTGCCCGCTAAAGCGGTCACTACAAACTTTTCCGCGCCGTCCCATCCACCCACCCCCATTGTTGCAAATTTAGACCTGCTGCCAAATTGAGAATTGCTAGTTAAAAAACGCATTTGGCAGCCCGCCCCAATTATGCTATCATCCCAACGCTCTCACGCCTCCCGAGATTGATTAGCATAGTTCAAATCGGAGGAACGATAAGTTGGCTAACATAAAATCTGCCAAAAAACGGATTCGGCAAATCAAAAAACGTACTGCACTCAACCGCGTCTATCGTGGTTCGGCGCGCACCTACGTGCGCAAAGCGCGCAGGCTCATTGCAGAAGGCAACTTGGCGGAAGCAGAAGTGATTGCACGCAAGGCCTACAGCGCCCTGGACAAAGCCGGGCGCAAGCACGTAATACACCCACGCAACGCCGCGCGCCGCAAAGGTCGCCTGATGGCAGCTTTGGCAGCCGCTAAGGCAGCCGCAGGCAGCCGCTAAGCACGTTGCAGTAAAAGATACAACCTGATCGGCACAAAAAAACACCGCGCAGAGCGGTGTTTTTGTTTTGTGAGCATCCAGCCCTATTCATGTCTGTCTGCTGATTCATTGGCGTCAGCCAGAGAAGGCGCTGCATGTGGAGTGAACTGCGACGGGCGAAAAATGTAACCCGCGCCGCGTACCGTAACGATCAGGCACGGTTTTGCCGGGTCCGGCTCAATACGCTCACGCATCCAGTGAATGTGCACATCCAGCGTGCGCGTATCTCCCACGTAGTCTGTCTTCCAAATATCGTGTATGAGTTGGCTCCTGTAAATGATTTCCTCTGGGTGGCGCAAAAATTGCACCAGAAGTTGAGTTAGCTTGGGTGTTAGTTTGTGCTCTCCCTGGTTGCCAACTTCCACGGAGCGCTTTTGCAAATAAAGCGTCAGCGGGCCACAGCGAATGATTTCTTCCTTATATTCATCAATTGGCAACAAGGCGCGCACGCGATTAATCAGCTTGCGCGAAGTAAACGGATGCTGCAAGTCGAGGTCCACCTCAGCCGGTGGCTCTTCTTGGGAACTTTGGGCACGACAATAAATGATAGGCGTGTCGCCCAATAATTGACGCAAGCGGCGACAGGTACGAGCCCCGTTAGAACGCATGGCTGAAACATCTAAAATAACCAGGTCTGGTTTGGCGCCCCCTTCAATGAAGCTAAAAGCGGCCGTTGCCGTGTGCACTGTGTGTAAGGAAAAGCCTGATTTGTGCAAAGCGAAAGCCAGAGAATTCTCCCCAGCTTTGCCCCCCTCGATCAAAAGAATTCCCCCTTTGTGCATAATTCATCTCCCTCGCCTAACCATACAAAATGGACTGTCTGAACCGGATCGTGTACAGTTACCAGCTTGATGGTCACGTTGAAGCACCAGGGGCAGCTGAATCAAGCGTAACTAGTTAGCCTATTGGAACCCTCAAACCCTTTAGGGCAGAGCAGTTACATTATGTCAGCAAGTTCTAAACGCTCAGTCAGGCTGACTGTGAAGCAAAATTTTAACATTAAATAGGATTGCTGACAAAGTAAAATAGAAGGTGGGGTGGTTCTCTTGCGAAAACTGGTAATACACTGGGAGTGGGTGGCATATGCGGCGCTGCTGCCGATATTGCTTTTTCCTTCAGGCTGGCGGGCGTTGGCGCTGGCGGGGCTGCCGCTGTTGTGGCTGCTGCGCGGCGTGGTCACACGGGAGTTCTTTCCGCGCACGCCGTTGAATGGCGCCATTTTGCTGATGGCGCTGGCGCTATTGGTCAGCCTGTACGCCACGTTTGATATGGCACTGAGCTTTAGCAAGATTGCCGGTTTGGTGCTGGGAATGTCGCTATTTTTCACGGCCGTTTTCTACATCCGCAATCATCGGCATGGGCTGGGCTATGTGACGGCAACCACCCTGCTGGCCGGCATGGGTATGGTCATTATTGGCGCAGCCGGTACGCGCTGGACCGGTCAGTTAGCGCTCTTAAATCAGATGCAACGCTTCTTGCCTTTTCCGGTTTTTGATCTGCCCGGTACAGCCGGCGGCGTTAACACGAACCAGTTAGCTGGCGTGATTGCCTGGGTGGCCCCACTGGCGCTGGGGCTACTGTTGGGGGTGCTGCCGATGGTGCGGCGTGCTCCTGGCGTGTGGCGCAAGCTACTGTGGCTGGTGGCCCTGGGTGTGCTGGCGGGTATTGTGGTGCTGTGTGTGCCCCTCTTGCTGGCGACGCAATCTCGTGGTGGGGTGGCAGCTTTTGCCCTGGCGCTGTTGCTGATGTTGCTGTTGGCAGGTAAGTGGGGCAGGGTGTTGGCAGCAACGGCCGTTGTCCTGCTTGTGGCCTTTTTGCTCGGCGCAGGAATAGACAGGCAGTTCATGCAAAGCCTGATGGCTGAAAGTGGCACCAACTTTGGTCTCAGCGGTCGCCTGGAAATCTGGTCGCGCGCCATTTATGCCCTGCAAGACTTTCCCATTACCGGCGTCAGCATGAACGGCTTTCGCCGCGTTGTGCCCATTCTTTATCCCCTCTTCCTCGTCTCACCAGATGCAGACATTGCCCATGCACACAATCATCTGCTACAGGCGGGGCTTGACCTGGGTATTCCGGGACTGATTGCTTATCTGGCTTTGTGGTTGCTAAGCGGCTGGCTGGTGTGGCAGGGCTGGCGGCAGGCCTCTTCGGCGGCTGCGCGTGGGCTGGCCATTGCTCTGGTCGGGGCGTTGGCAGGCGGCTGGTTTTTTGGCATGCTCGATGCCATTGCCCTGGGCGCGCGCCCTGGCTTTCTGTGGTGGCTGCTGCTGGCGCTGGCAGTTGCGCTGGGCGAGCCACAACAAAAAGAAGGAACTCGTTCGCAGGCTGACCAGCTAATTTGACATGCCTGGGGGCGCGCACTATAATTCGTTTGCTTGCGGCTGTGGTGTAGCGGTAACACAGCAGCTTCCCAAGCTGTTATCACGGGTTCGAGTCCCGTCAGCCGCTTTGGCAACGGAAGGCCGTTTCCCCAGGAAACGGCTGTTTTTTTGTCGGCATGGTGAGCAACCAATGAGCCTGCACCCCGATCTCAAATCCATTTTAGTTAGTGAAGCAGAAATTCAGCAGCGTGTGCAAAGCCTGGCGGCGCAAATTTCTCAAGATTACGCGCACGTTGGCGGCGAACTCTACCTGGTAGGCATCCTCAAAGGAGCGTTTATCTTTCTCGCCGATCTGGCACGGCGGCTACAACTGCCGCATCATGTAGACTTTATGGCTGTTTCCAGCTATGGCGCTACGGCCCATTCCGGTGAAGTGCGCGTGATTATGGATCTGCGCGAGCCAATCGAGGGAAAGCACGTCATTTTGGTAGAGGATATTGTGGACACCGGCAAGACCCTCAACTACCTATACAAAACGCTGCTGGGACGCAAGCCTGCTTCTTTGCGCACCTGCACCTTTGTGCGCAAATTGCGCCCCAGCTTAGATGTACCGGTAGATTACCTGGGGTTTGAAATTCCCGACGTGTGGGTGGTAGGGTACGGCCTGGATTATGCAGACAAGCACCGCACTCTACCCTTCATTGCCGAGCTAGAGCCGCACGTTTACAGCAAGCCGACATAGCTGCCCCCATCTACCTGGAGCATGGCCCCAGTCACGTAGCTGGCCGCTGGTGAAACGAGAAAAGCGGCCACACGGCCGAATTCTTCTGGTCTTCCCATGCGCCCCATGGGGATGGTGCGGGTAATTTTGGCGGCTTCGATTTCGGCCGTTGTGCCATTTTGGGCGGCGCGGTAGGCCATAATTTCTTCCACGCGCTCGGTGGCGGTCCAACCGGGGAGGATAGAGTTGACGCGAATGCCTTCTGGACCCAGCTCTTGCGCCAACCCTTTGGTTAGCCCCACAACAGCAGGGCGTATGGCGTTAGAAAGCAGTAGACCGGCGATGGGCTGCTTGACGGAAATGCTGGTGATGGTGAGAATGCTGGGCGCACTGCTCTGGCGCAAGTGGGGCAGCGCCGCTTTCACCAGGTGCGTTACGCTCATCAAGGTTAGGTGAAAGGCTTGCTCCCACGCCTCCACAGGGGTCGTGTCAAACGTGCCGCCGGGAGGGCCGCCGGCATTGGTCACAAGAATGTCCAGTCCGCCTAGGGCGCTGGCGCTTTCTTGCACCAGTTGTTGAATTTGTGCGCGGTTGGTTACATCGGTGACGAAGCCGACAACGGCCGTTTCCCCTCCGCCCACCTCCTGCAACCGGCGCACTGCCTCATCCACCCGCTCTGGCACGCGGCCACAAATGGCCACATGTGCCCCTTCTTGTACCAGTTGCCGGGCAGTGGCAAAGCCTAGCCCCTTTGTGGCCGCTGCCACTAATGCTTTTTTACCCTGTAGTCCGAGATCCATAATGCCTCCTTTGGGAAATGACCGTCGGCCGTCTGCGGTTGGCCGTCGGCAGTCTCTAACATTAACCTTCCAACCTGAACTGCGCTTCGCCAATGGTAATCACATCGCCAATGCTGATAACGGTGTTGGCCTGCACGGGTATAGCGTTCAGCAGCGTGCCGTTGCGGCTGCCTAAATCTTCCAGCCACCACTGCCCACTACGCCAGGTAATCAGGGCATGTTCGGCAGAAGCATAGGGGGCAGCCAGCACAATGGTGTTATGCGGGCTGCGACCAATACTGGTCACGGGCTGCAATGGGATTAGCTGGCCTGGTGTCAGGCTTTCGCCTGCGGGGGCAACCACGCGCAGCGCGCCACGTGTCTGGCTGCGCTGCGCCAGCAGTTGGCCAGTCGCTTGTAGGTCCCGGTAGATCAGCCAGGCAATGACGCCAAGAAAGCTCAGCAGCAGCGCCGCGCTGAGCAGCCGCAGTAGAAGTAAGAGAATGGGGGCGCTCATGGTTGCTGCGTGGCGGGCAGAAACAGCTGTGTGTCGCCATCATGATTGGCACGATGGGCAGACGAATTATCCTGTCCCTCACCGTAGATAAGAAAGGTATCGCTGAGGCGAATAACGTCCCCCGGTTGCAGCACGCATTCGCTAATTGGTTCGTTATTGACGGCCGTTCTACCCTGCCCGCTCAGGTCATACAGCACAAAACGGCCGTACCGCCAGCGCAACTGCGCATGGCGCCGGCTGACGGCCGGGGATTCCAACACAATGTCATTGTCGGCGCGCCGCCCCAGGGTGATGATCGGTTTGTGCAAGCTGACGTGGCGACGGCCGTCTAAAATCAGAAACGCATCCAGCGCCCGCACCTGGGCGGTTGCTTCATTCTCAGGTGCAACCTGCTCGTACACCTGGGTAGATTCATTGCGCACCTGTCCGTGCTCTGCCTGCACAGAGATGGCGTGGCGCGGCAGATTGGCGTCTGTGATGAACTGTACTTCTGGCGTGACGGCAAAAACCAGGCTGCTTTGCTGCGCCAATTGCTCCAGATAAGTGATCAGGTCGGGGATGAGGCGAGGATTTTGTGCAGTAACGGCCGTGTATGCCTGTGGGTGCAGGTGAATCAGGTATCTATCTGGCGCCAGGCCGTTAAACTGGTTGTCTTCCATACTGCGCGCCAGGTGCGCCGCCAGGTCGAGTGCCTGTAGCTGCCCGCCAAACAGGCGGCCAAAAGAGCCTTCAACCAATCGCTGCGCCAATGCTTCAAATCGCGTCAGGTGACGCTTTACGTGTAAAAATTCGTCCATTGCGCCGGATTATAGGATTGCCCTGAAACAGCGTCAATTAACGTTAAGCCTTCGTTGCGCCCATGCGGACATTGGTTATACTTGTGCATGGTTATTGGAGAGTGCTTCGTGATTGGCAAAGCGTGGTTGGGGGTTGGTCGCAGGCCACTATCCACCCTTTACCAGTCGCTGTCCGCTACCCACCATTCTGATCAATCAAGGAACCTTTTTACCTATGACGACTGCCAGACAAATTCGCCTCACCGCGTTGGCCTCTTGCGCGGGCTGAGCGTCTAAACTAAGTCCGGCGGACTTGGCGCACGTGTTACAACCATTGCAGGGCATGTTCAACCCGGCCGATTACCCAAATTTGCTGGTGGGGTTGAGCGTGGCTGACGATGCGGCCGTTTACCGGCTGAACGAGCAGCAGGCCATCATCACCACCACCGACTTCTTCCCACCGGTGGTAGACGACCCGTATGATTTTGGCGCCATCGCTGCCGCTAACGCCATGTCCGACATTTACGCCATGGGCGGAGAGGTGCTGTTTGCGATCAATCTGGTCGCCTTTCCAGACCATTTGCTGCGCCAGGAGAACAACATATTGCAAGAGGTGCTGCGTGGCGGTGCCGAAAAGGTGAAGGAAGCGGGCGGCGTGGTGGTTGGCGGACACAGCGTTAATGACAAGGAGCCAAAATATGGCTTGGCGGTCACGGGTCTGATTCACCCGGCGCTGGTGAAAATTAAGGGGGGCGCGCGCCCCGGCGATCTGCTCCTGCTGACAAAGCCACTGGGTGTGGGTGTGGTGACGACGGCGCTAAAGCGTGGCCTGGCGCGTGAAGAAGATGTGGCAACGGCCGTTGCCAGCATGAAACAGCTTAACCGTCAGGCTGCACAGGCTGCCAACGCCGTAAACGCGCACGGCATAACCGACATCACCGGCTTTGGCCTGCTGGGGCACGCTCACGAAATGGCTTCGCAGGCAGGCGTAGATTTTCGCTTCTTTGCCGCGCAGTTGCCCTGGTTGCCCGGCACATTCGCCTATGGCGCACAAGGCGCATTCCCCGGTGGCATGGGTAACAACATGGCCTACTTTGCCCCGCATGTTACCTTTGCCCATGCACTGCCACAACTCTGGCGCGACGTCCTGTTTACGCCAGAGACCTCTGGCGGGCTATTGGTAGCAGTAGACCCGGCACAGGTAGCCAAATTTCAAGAAGCATGCGCAACGGCCGTTGTCGTCGGCGAAGTCATCTCCGGCAACGGCCACATTTGGGTAGAGGCGTGATTAAAGCAGCTGGTCAGATAGGCAGTTTGTCGGCGGTCGGCGGTCATTTTCAAAGGAACCTTAGCAGTTACTAATTTAAGGAAAATCATGATTAGAACTGTGCCCACCTCCGGCAATGAGGAAATCAACCTCTACATCCGCACCTACTACTCCCTGTTGCGCAGCACGCGCGAGGTACAGATCAAAACCCTCATCGAAGCACACAAGCGCATCAACTCTGCGCTGCATGTGCTGGCAGATAAACCACAGATAGACGTTGCCGCACTCCTCTACACCAGTATGCGCCTGCCAGAGTGCATTGACCAGACCAGCCTGGTGATCATGGGGCAGTCTGAACGGGTTTTTAGCCAACATGGCTATCCAGAGGTGGAGCGGTGGCAGCAGGTAAGCGCCCCAGGGCGACGGCGGCGCAGTTTCTACAACGGGCAAGACACGCTGGCCGTGTACATTGCCAGCCGGTCCGACATTGATGACCTGATTCCCACTCTCACGGCCTACCAGATGGAGCGACGCAAGTTGTATAACCGGCTGAACAAAACGGCCGTACTTGACGCCCTGCAAGCCTGGCAAGACGCCGGTGTGGAAGAGCCAGGCAAAAACGAGCTGAAGTGGCTGGCCAAACAGGCAAACCTGAGCAGCAAAGAGCTAAAACAGCTGCTGCAAACCTGGGGCAAAGGCGGACTGGCGCGGCTGCAAGCCATGGCGCAGCACAAACACGAGCTTTCCGTGCGCTCACTGGCAGGCTCCCTCACCGACTACAAGCGCGCCACGCGCCAATGGTGGCGCAACACCGAACGCGCCCTGCCAGACATCGCTTTTGAAGAACGGCCGATCTACTTCATCTCCAGCAACACCCACACCATGGCCAATCTGCTCAGCGGCTATGCCCTGTGCCAGGAAGAAACGCTCAACCAGTTCATCAACGCGCGCGGTTCTGACCTTCTGCGCAGAGAGTATCAAGACATCTTGGCGCAAAACGTGCCCAGCAGCCTGGAAAATTTCCTTTACTATGCGCTCAAAAAGTACGAAGCAGTTTACCCGCAAAGCGTGCGCGCCCGTCTAGAACATGAGCGCCAAACGGGGCTGGTGCGCATCCCCAGCGAACATGCCTTTGACATAGAAATGCAGGTGGCGCGGCTAGATCAGCTCAACGTGATGGGCATGGACCGACGGCTGCGCGTGCCGGGCATGCAAAAACTGGCGCGCAGCCAGGCGCTCATCCTGAACATAGATTACCCCCTGGGCATGGCCGCCTACCAGGTGCTCACAGAAATTGCGCGCAACATTGAGACAGTGCGTGGTGTGTACATCATGGGAAAGGCAGCCACGCTCAACGGCCGTGTTGGTGACGTGATGATCCCTGGCGTCGTCCACGATGAACACTCGCTCAACACCTACCTCTTTCGCAACTGCATCACCGCTGACGACGTAGCGCCTTATCTGGTCTATGGCACCGTGATGGATAACCAAAAGGCCATCACCGTGCCGGGCACCTTTCTGCAAAACGAAGGGTATATGTCGGTCTTCTACGAAGAAGGGTATACCGATATGGAAATGGAAGCTGGCCCTTACCTCAGCGGCATCTATGAGATGGCACGTCCCAAACGTCACCCCTACAATGAGATAGTGGACCTGCACCACGTGCCTTTCCCTATTGGCATCTTGCACTATGCCTCAGACACACCCCTTAGCAAGGGGGCCAACCTGGGGGCGCAAAATCTCTCTTATTTTGGCATGGACCCGACATATGCCAGCATGATTGCCATTTTGCGCGCCGTGCTGCAAATGGAAATTGGCTCTTTATAAGAGGTAGATAATGTCCGACTTGAAAACCCAGTTTGAAACGGCCGCTAAAGAAGCACAATTACTCAGCAAACGACCAGATAATGAGACGCTGCTAAAGCTGTATGCGCTGTACAAACAGGCCACGCAGGGCAATGTAAAAGGCAGTCGCCCCGGTATGCTAGATATGGTAGGGCGGGCCAAGTATGATGCCTGGGCAAAGCTGCGTGGCCTCTCCCAAGAGGCGGCACAGCAGCAGTACATTGATCTGGTGGCGCAGCTGAAAAAGTAGCTAAGCCGACCGCTTCGCGCTCGGCTTAACAGCGTGGCGGACTGCGTCCGCTGCCAGGCCTTGCTCGTTACGCGCGCAGCGGCCTAACAAGCGGATGAAGCCGACAAGCCTCGGCTCGCAAGCGGCCTCGACTTGCGGCTTATCCGCCGCGCCGTTAGCCCCTGGAGACGACAGATAAACAGTAATGGAAAAGCAAGTCAAATCCAAACAGCGCGTGGCCGATTACGGCGAGGTGCTGACCCCGCCGCACATCGTGGAGGCCATGCTCGACCTGGTGAAGCAGGAAACTGAGCGGATTGATGCGCGTTTCCTCGAACCGGCCTGCGGGACAGGAAACTTCCTTGTCGAGATATTACGGCGCAAGTTGGAGGTGGTGAAGAAGCGCTACGCCAAAAGCCAACTGGACTATGAGCGCTACGCCGTGTTGGCCGTCTCTTCACTCTACGGTATTGACATCCTGGCCGATAACGCCGAGGAATGCCGCCGGCGGCTTTACGCAGTGTTTGATGAAGCGTACACCGCCCTCTTTGGCGAGAAAGCCAGGGCCGCCTGCCGCGCCGCCGTGCGCTCTATTCTCAGCCGAAACATCGTGCATGGCGACGCCCTCTCCCTCAAGACCGTCGGCGAGGAGCCGCAGCCGATTGTCTTTTCCGAGTGGTCGCTGGTGGGCGGCAGTCTGCTCAAGCGGCGCGATTTTGCTTTTCATGAGATGGTGCAACAGGCTTCCATGCGCGAATTACCCTTGCTTTCCGATTTGGGCGAGGAAGTCTTTATCCCAGAGCCGGTCAATGAATACCCGCCGGTGCATTTTCTGGAGATTGCCTATGCCTATGGTGGCTAATTACAACCCCGACGTCCTCTCCTGCCTGGCGAACCTCTCCAGCGACGAGGTCTTTACCCCGCCCGCGCTCGCCGGCCAGATGCTCGACCTGCTGCCGCCCGAACTGTGGCGCGACCCGAACGCCCGCTTCGGTAGTGGTTAAATTATAACTGATGACTGTAAAATCATGCCATGATTAGCAAAACAATAACTCACAAATGCACTCGTTGTTACAGTCTGAACATTGTTAAGAACGGTCAAACGAAAAAGGGTAAACAAAAATTTCATTGCAAGGATTGTGGCGCTTACGGTACCCTTGACCCGGAGATAAAATACACCCCTGAACGCAAAGAAGAAA
>CALEAD010000064.1 GCA_937943625.1 uncultured Anaerolineae bacterium
ATGTTTGTATGTGACTCATGGCGACCTCGTTGTGAAATGTCGCTATGAGCCTGCCACTATTGAGCAGGTTGTAAAGGTTCGACTTTTATTTTTGGCGATTTTTCATGAAATCGCTTCTGATTGTGCAAAACTTACGTTAAGCGAACTCTGCACAAGTCCCAACCCCAGCCAAACAAAATAAAAAGCGCCAGATAGATGGATCTGGCGCTTATGGTTGAGTTGCCCTCCGTCAATCCATAAACCACCGCCTGCTCTGGCTTACGGTTTACGGCTCACGGCACAAGGCACACGCTCTCTGCTCAGCGCTTGCCCGCCAAAAACATCCCTCCCACCGGCAGAAAGTCATAGCCGCGCTCCACCAGCGTCTGATAGTCCGGAATCATGCGACGGCCGTCAATCACCAGGTACGGTGGCTTAACGGTGGTATTGATGGTGTGCGAGAGGCCACGAAACTCTTCCCAGTCAGTGGAAATATAAACGGCATCGCTACCCTTAATCGCCTCTTTCGCGCTATCAAAATAGTTGATGCGTTCAAACAGATGATTCTTTTCTGGATTAAACCAATAGGTCCTGGCAGCCTCTTCCGCCAGAGGATCGTAGGCGCGAATTTCACGCACCCCTTTGGCCAGCAAGGATTCTACCGCCTTCAGAGAAGCAGAGTCGCGCATGTCGTTGGTACGCTTTTTGAAGGCCAATCCCAGCAGCGCCACCGATTTTTGGTTGAAGCTGAAGCCCGCTTCGTGTACGGCGCGATCAATCAGGTAGGTCTTCTGGTACTCGTTGATGTTGTACACCGCTTGCAGCAGGTCGGTACGCCGCCCTGCCTGGTTGAGCTGATAGATCATGGACTGGATGTCTTTGCCAAAGCAGGAGCCGCCAGCACCGTTGCTAACGTAGGAGCCCCAGGTGCTGATGCGCGTGTCGGCGGTGACACCAATTTTCAGGTCTTCCATGCGCACGTTGGGGAAGGTTTCGGCAATGCGCGCGCCGACGCCGTTCCAGAAGGAGATGTAGGTGAGCAGTAGGTTGTTGGCCACGTATTTGATGGATTCGGCCGTTTCTGGCGTAGTTTCCAGGTAGCGAATGCGCACGTGGTTGACGAATTGGGCATACACGCGGCGCAATATCTGGAAATCCTCTTCCGTGTCGGCGCCCACCACCACGCGGTCCGGCTTACGCGACCCCTCAATGGCGTTGCCCTGGGCCAGAAATTCTGGATTAGAAGCCACGCCAAAATTTTCCACGCCATGCTCATTCATGATGTTTTGCAGCAGGCGCGCCGTACCTACAGGAACCGTGCTCTTGTTCACCAGCACCACGCGCTTCTTGTCTTGCCGCTTTGCCAGCAGCGTCGCCACAGTATGCGCGGCATTGCTGTAATAGCTCAGGTCGGTAGAACCATCCCGGTTCGGGGGGGTGTTCAGGCAAAAGAAGAAAATGTCTGTGCCGTCGGCCACGTCGCTGATGTCGCTGGTAAAAAAGAGGTAGCGATCTTTGGTCTCGTGAATGGCCGAAACCAGCCCTGGTTCATTGACGTAACGCTCAATTTGCGCGGCTTCGCCGCTTTTGTAGGCATCTATGCGCTTCTGATCAATGTCGTAAGCGTAAACTTCGTGGCCATATTCGGCCATCACGGCCGCGTGGGGCAAGCCCACGAAGCCAGTTCCAACAACAATAATTTTCATTGTAATTCTCCTGTGGATTTGTAAATTTGGCTTAGTGAAAAAGGGCCGTCAAAAAGTGTATGAGTGACATTAACTATACATGGTGTAATGTATCCTGCCCATCTTACAAAGGTACTTAATCCATACGGCATACCGCCGCTTCCCGGTTCTGTTCCCGCCCCCTGCTTTCCGTTTCACGCTTCACGCTCCTTTAGCATCAGTCGCGCAGCGCGACGGCCGATTTCCACCGCATAATTGGTGCCGCGATCCCAGGGATAAACCTGGCTCATGCTGGCGAAGTAGAGGCCGGGCAGGGGCGTGCGAATCGTTGGGATGTGAGCGGAATGGTTAAGCAGGGGCACTGGCTGGGCATATTTTTCGCGCGCCAGCCAGCTCTGGCGCACCCAATTAGGCTTGAATTCCGGGTTGAAATGCGTGAGAGCGCCGGTGAACAATGCTTCAATTTCGGCGTGGCTCATCTGGAAGTAGGGATGCTCGGGCGTCACGTAGTCGCCGCAGTAAACAATGTGATCGCCGCCGTAATGGGCCGGACTGATGTAGTTGGTATGCTCAACCAGGGCCAGGAAGGGAACGCTGTTCTGGCTTTTGTGGGGGGAGCTGGCGGGGATGTTGAGCCAATAGGTGAGACGGTCGGGCAGCAACGGCCGTTGCAGCGCCAGCGTTAGCACCACTGCCCCCATACTCTGCAGGTTCAGCAACTGCCCCAGGTAGTCGGCAGGCAGGTCTGGGGCCAGGCGGCTGAGCAGACCGGGAGAAGTGGTGGCCAGAACCCGGTCGTAGCAGACCTCGCCGGCGGGAATGGTGAGGGCAAGACGGCCGTTTTCTACCACTTTTATGCTCTGTACGGCCGTTTGCAAATGAATCACCCCACCCCGCTGCTGCACCGCCTCCGCTAGCCGGTCAACGAACGCCTGAAAGCCGCCAACAAAGTAGCCCAACTGCGGGCTACGCACGTGCAGCCGCGCCCACATCCAGGCCATGTTCACCTCCTGGTAATAGGGACCAAACTTGCCGATGAGCAACGGGCGCCAGGTGGTCTCGTAAATTTTGTCCCCATACCAGCGGCGCAGCCAGGCATCGGCCGTGAACTGCTCCAGCCGCCGCCATGGTTTGCTAAAGCGCAGGTAGGCGCTGACCAGGCCAAAGCGCGCCACGTCCAGCAGGTTGAAGCCGGGAAAGGTAATCCAGCGCCAGGGCGAGTCAAAGGGCACGATACGGCCGTTGTGCATCACCGAAGTCGTCGGGCGCGGGAAAAAGAGCCTGTCGCTGAAGCCCAGCTCTGCCACCAGTTGGATAATGGCCGCATCTGACTTGAACAGATGATGATAAAACTTCTCTAGTGGCCATTCCCAGCGCGCATCCTTGAAGCCAGCCGCCAGCCCGCCGACGTGATCTTTCGCCTCGTACAGCGTTACTTCGTGACCGGCGGCCAACAAATCATAAGCCGCTGCCAGCCCAGCCACCCCGGCCCCGATAACTGCAATTTGCATATCTACCCTTTGTCACCCCATTAACAATTCACCATTCACAATTAATTATTCCCCTCCTTCATCTCCACTGCCTTGCCAAGGTCTGCCCAGCGCAGCCCTTCCCTGACCATGTAATATGCGCCCAGAACGGTGATGGGAAACCAGAGGGCGGCATGTAGCACCAGCGTATAAGCGCCGGCGGTGTTGGCAGGGACGCCGTACAATTTCAGCACCTCGATGCCCGGCGCATCAAAGGTGCCCACGTACCCTGGCGCCGAGGGCAGCGTCGTGGCCAGGTTGACCACACCATTCATCAACATTAGGGCGAAAAAAGAGACCTGAAAGTCGAAGGCGTGCATCACAAACCAATATTTCACCGTCTCCAGCAGCCAGATGACGATGGAAGTCAGGAAAATCATCAGCACATTGCGGAAGCTGCGCAGGGATTCTAGGCCGCTGAGAAAGCGCTGCAAGATGCCGAGAATGGCGGCGCGGCGCGGTACGCTTAGCAGCGGGCCAGTCAGGCCAAGTCCCCACGCTGCCAGCCGGTAGAAGCGCTGCGGCATGGCCGCCAGGGCAAAGAAAACAACCAGGGCCACGAAAAAGGCAATGCTGGCAAACACGACAATGGCCTGGATACGGCCGTTATCCCCCGGTATGGGCGTAAAGGGCAGGGCCACAAAGACAAACATCAGCATCACCAGACCGTCGAAAACCCGCTCCACAATGACCGTTGCCAGGCTGGCGCTCATGGGCACGGTCTCGCGGCGGAACAGCACGTAGGAGCGCAGCACTTCGCCAGCGCGGAAGGGATAGACGTTGTTACCCATGTAGCCAATGACCAGCACGGGAAAGAGGCGGCGCACGGGAATGTGCTTAAGGGGGCGCAGCATGTAATCCCAGCGCCAGGTGCGCGCCCAGACGGCGACGAAGTAAACGGCGACGCTGGGCAGCAGCCACCAGTAGTTGGCGGCGCGCATGTCGGCCCATACTTCAGCCAGTTCCAGCCCATCCAGGGCCAGCCATAAAAAAAAGGCGCTGATGAGAATGGCCGCGCCAAGCCAGAGGGTGCGTTTGTTCAAGGTAGTTTCGAAGGTTGTGTTGGTTGGTTGGTTGGTTTGATGTAGCCGACAAGCCCACGCTTAATCATCTTTAGCCAATTATTGACCAGCCAATTTTTGGTCTGGATTGTATCAGGTTGGCAAAAGAAGGGTAAGGGGTACGTGGCTCTTGCATCATTCCGTTTGCAAACCGGAGTAGTTGCACTATAATTTGCTCTGTTCGGGGCGTGGCGCAGCTTGGCTAGCGCGCACCGTTCGGGACGGTGAGGTCGTGGGTTCGAATCCCGCCGCCCCGACAGTAGAGTAGGAAAGCGGCCGTTTCTCACCTGGGAACGGCCGTTTTTGTTTGCGATCGCGCCAGCACAGCCTGGGCCGCGTGGTAGCCACACATGCCGTGCACGCCGCCGCCAGGGGGCGTGGCGGATGAGCAGAGAAAGATGTTGGCCAGGGGAGTGGTATACGGGCTCCAGCGCGGCGCGGGGCGCGTAAAGAGCTGCCGCCAGTTTTGCACGCCGCCGTTGATGTCGCCGCCGATGTAGTTGGGGTTGTAGCGCTGGAAATCCTGGGTATTCATGGTGTGGCGGGCCAGAATCGTGTCGCCAAAGCCGGGGGCAAAGCGCTCAATTTGGGCTTCGATCACGGCCGTTAAATCCTGTGTGGAGCCGTGGGGGACGTGGCAGTAGGCCCAGCCGGTGTGCTGCCCGGCGGGAGCGCGCGACTCGTCGAACAGACTTTGCTGCGTGACGATGACGTACGGCCGTTCTGCTATTTTCCCCTGCCACACCAACCGTTCACTCAGCGCCATGTCGGCCAGCGTTGGCCCCAGATGCACCGTACCGGCGCGGCGGCAGGCTTCAGCCCGCCAGGGAATCGGCTCGCGCAGCGCCCAATCCACCTTGAAGACGCCGGGGCCGTACTGGTACCGCTGCAACTGGCGGCGGTAGCCGGGCGGCAGATTGTCTCCGGCCATAGCCAGGAGCTGGCGCGGCGTCACGTCCAGCAGCACGGCGCGGGCCGGGGGTAGGTCAGCCAGCGACTTCACCGCCTGATTGGTGACGATTTCGCCGCCTAAATCGGTGAAGAAGGCAGCCAGGGCATTGGCGATGGATTGGCTACCGCCCTGGGGCAGCGACCAGCCGACGCGGTGCGCCAACGTGCCCAGCATCAGGCCAAAAGCGGCCGTCAGCGGCCATTCCAGAGGCATGATCGCATGAGCGGCCAGCCCGGCAAACAGGGCGCGGGCGCGCTCTGTGTGAAAGAGGGTTTTGGCAAACGTGGTGGTTGGCCACAGCGCCCGCAAGCCAAATTTAGCCATCGCCAGCGGGTGGCGCGGCGGGCGCAGCGGGCCGAGAAATTCGCGGGCGATCTTTTGCCAATCGCTTACTAGGGGAGCGAAGAGGCGGCGGTAGATGGCGCCATCTTTGCCCAATTGCGCCGCCGTTTCGTCAAGGGATTGGTGGACGGAAACGGCCGTTGCTGCGGATACGGCCGTGCCGTCATCGAACGGGTGCGCCAGAGGCAAATCCGGCTGGATCCAGCGCAGGCCATAATCGGCCAGCGGCAGGCTCATAAAAAAAGGCGACCCCATGCCCAACGGGTGAATGGCGGAGCAGATGTCATGTTGGAAGCCGGGCAGCGTCAGCTCAGCGGTACGCATCCCGCCCCCAATTGTCGCTTTTGCCTCCAGCAGCAGCACGCGCCAGCCCTGCCGCGCCAGGGTAATGCCCGCCGCCAGCCCGTTAGGACCGGACCCTACGATAATCGCGTCGTAATCAGCCATGAAAAATTAGGAATGATGAAGGAGTCGAACCCTTCATCATTCATCCTTTCTTAAACAGCCGTTTGGTCAGGTGGATGGGCAGGTAAACGGCTGAGCGGATGGCGGCATTATGCCAGATGTTGCCCGCTTCTGCCCACTGCACTTTTTTGTCTATGCAAACGGCCGTTAACATCGGCTGGCGGTTGGGCGAACCAAAGTGGGCGGCCAGGTTGTTGAGCGTGTCGAACCAGAACGTGTTTTCGGCTTTGTGACCGAAGCCGAGGCGGAAGGTGGCCTCGTACATAGGGGTCGCTGGCGCGGATGAGGGCTTGAATCTGGATGACCGTCACGCCATTGTCGGCGAAGGCGCTGAAGGTGATCATGCCGGCGAACATGTGGCCTTGCGGCGTCATGAAGGAGAAGGATTCGTCGTCGGCGTAGATGACGCGCACGCCGGTGGAGAGCTTCATGCCGCCGGGGGCGCTCAGGTTGAGGACGGCCACCTCACCCGGTTTGACGCCTTGCAGCGGCCCATAAAAGCTATTGCCTTTGGGCCAGAAGTCAGGAAAATGGGCTTTCCAATCGCTGATAACGGCCGTTGGCGTCACACCTACCCCTTCCAGCCGGATGCGGTACGTTTTTTGCCACATCTGGCCGAAGCCTTGCAGCAGACTCATCGGGCGGCGACCCTGCACGTTGAGGTTCATGGCGCTGGTGGGGATGTCGTGGACATCCATGGTCTCCACCGGCTGCGCCCAGTTCGCTTCACGGGATTGTTTGTCTTCGCTCATCGGGTTTCCTCCGGTTTGGGCTGGCGGCTGGCAGGCTGAAGCCAGACAACCGCCAGACGGTTCTCTTTACAGCTTGTATGCGGTTATCTAAATTTGGGAATCAGGCAGGGGTGGTAACAGCCGTTAATGCCGCCTGTTCACTGTCAAAAATGGCGATGGCTTCATTCAGCCGGGTCAGCTCAAAAATCTGCTGGTAATGGGCGCTCAGGCCATAGGCCAGTAGGCGTTGTTTTTGCCGCTGGACGCGAATGAGCAGGGTGACGAGCAGGCCGATGCCGGAGCTGTTCATATATTCCAGGTTGGAAAAGTTGAGGATGATGGTCTGGGAACGGCCGTTGCTGGCGACCGCATACGCCTCCATCAGCGTCTCCTCGCCATAGCCGTTTAGCTCCCCGGAAATATCAATCACGGCGACGCTGTCGGCGGCTTTACGAACGTGGGTAATCAGGTTATTGGACATGCGCGATCTCCTTTAAAAAGGGTGCGCGATTTGGCAAATCGCGTTACTGAATCTGGATAAAGTCGGACAGGCGGGTGATGGTGAAAATTTCGCGGTAATGGGGGCTGAGGCCAACGGCCGTTAAGGGAATGTGCGCCGCGCGTGCCTTTGCCAGCAGCCCCACAATCAGGGCAATGCCGGTGCTGTTGATGTAATCCACCTCGCTAAAATCCAGGGTAATGGCAGCCGGCTGCATGGCGGCGGCGTCCGCGTAGGCGGTCATCAGCGCGTCGTCGGTGTCCTGGTTGATTTCACCGAGCATGAGGATAACGGCCGTTTCCTCTGCCAATTTCGTTTTTGCCATAAACACGGCCTTCTTCTCTACCATTGTTATGCTCCTCTGCCAATGTAGCGCGATTTGGCAAACTCGTGGTGAGCGCAGCCGAACTATCGCGTTACAGGTCTTTATGCGTGGTCGTCTGCCAGATGCATGACCAGCTCAATGGTGTGGTGTTGGTCGTCTTGGTGTACGTGCATTTCGTCTACCATCGCCTGGATGAGAAACAACCCCCAGCCGCGCGGCGACTGTTCACCCGCCAGCTTCGCTTCCAGATCAGGGGTGGCGGCTGGTTGCAGCGGCTTGCCGCCGCCCTGGTCGGTGATGGTGACGCGCACTGAGCCTGTCGAAGTGGGCGCTTCTTCCACAAACACCTTTAGCCGCGCCGGTTTGTCCGGGTCATATAGATTGCCGTGTTCCATGGCGTTCATGGTGGCTTCGGCAACGGCCGTTTTCAGCTTCTCCAACCGCGACGCTGGCAGCAAATCACCCACCACCTCCGCCACCCGCGCCATCGCCAGCCGCTCATTCCCCGGCGCAGACGGAATCTCAAATTCAACGGGATGACTGTTCACTGTTAACTGTTCACTGTTCACTGCCCCCTCCCTCTGCATCGTCACCAGCGTCACGTCATCCTCCTGCTCCCAGGCGGGGCCGGTAAAGGCAGCCAGTTCCGCCAGCAGAAAATGGTGGAGCGTGGCCCCGTCGGCGTGGGTGGACAATAAGCTTTGCAGGCGGGGGAAGCCAAACATGCCGCGGGCCGGATTGTGCGCTTCCACCAGGCCATCGCTGTAGAGCAGCACGTAATCGCCGGGGGCCAGCGTCGTTTCTTTTTCATCGTAAGCCATGCCGGGCATCAACCCCAGCGGCATCCCGGTGGCCCGCAGCTCCACGACGCCCTGGCCGGTGTGGTGATACGGCACGTCGTGACCGGCATTGGCGTAGCGCAAATGGCCGGTGGCCGGGTCCAGCACGGCGTAAAAGCAGGTGACAAACATTTTGGGCGGAATTTCCTGCACCAGCACGTCGTTGGTGCGGGCCAGCACCGCGCCGGGCGCTTCCAGCCGTTCGGCGGCGGCGCGCAGCAGGGTGCGGGTGGTGGCCATTACCAGCGCCGCCGGTACCCCTTTGTCCGTCACGTCCGCCACGATAAAGCCCACTTTGCCATCGGGAAAGTAGAGAAAGTCATAGAAGTCGCCGACGACGGCGCGCGCCGGCTGGTAATAGGAGGAGACGCCCCAACCGGCCAGCGCCGGCAGTTCCTGGGGTAGCAGGGTTTGCTGGATGAGGCGGGCGACGCGCAGTTCCTGGGCAATGCGTTCCCGTTCGACGGCTTCCAATTTTTGCTGCTGCACCAGTTGGGCAATGCGCAGCGCCGGGGCAGCCTGGGTGGCCAGGTCGTTCATCAACCGGTAGTCGTCGCTGGAGTATTCCTGGTCGCTCAGGCGCTGGCCCAGGTTGATCAGGCCGATCAGCTCGCCCTGGCTGACCAGCGGCAGCCGGACGCCCGCCTGCCGCATCGCAGCCACTGCCGGGGAGTCCAGCTTAAGCTGCGCCGCGTCGAAAACGGCCGGGTTTTGCCGGATGTAGGCCAGGAGCGGGTCGTTGGGGGCGATGTCCAGGTCTATGGGTATGAGAGCAGTGGGCGGGATAACGGCCGTTTCGGTTGTGTTCAGTATCCGCGGTGTTTCCGCTGCCGGTGCTGCTTTTGTTTTGCTGCGCCAAAAACCTCTTAAAGTTGTCATGATGGCCTCATCATAGCAGAGTATCGTCTGCTAAACGTTACGAAACAAATGGCTCCAGGATTTTTTCTGGTGGTTTTAGTCATTGCAAATCGACATGAGATACGCTTTTTAAGGAAGATCGGGCGCTATGAACCTGGTCGATTCGTCAGGTTGGCTGGCGTATTTTGCCGGAGATACGAACGCCGGGCAGTTTGTGCCCGTTGTGCAAGCAGTAGACCAATTGGTCGTGCCGACTATCTGCCTGTATGAAGTATTCAAGCGTATTCTGACGCAGCGCGGCGAAGAGGCGGCCCTGCAAGCAGCAGGCGTGATGTCCCTGGGAATCATTGCCGATTTGACACAGGAAATTGCCATCAACGCGGTGCAACTGTCCACTGAACGCAAACTGGCGATGGCCGACAGTATCATCCTGGCGACTGCGCGGGCCAGCAAGGCCATACTCTGGACGCAAGACGCGGATTTTGCCGGAGTAGAGGGGGTGCGATACATTGCCAAATAAAGGGCAGCCAAATTCAGCGGGGTGGAGGAGGGGGGTGTGGGGCAACGGCCGTTCCCCTTCATCGTCTTGTTTCCTTAAGCCAGACAGACACCGTTTCCGGCTGCATGGTTTCCTGCACGACCTGCACTAATTCGGCCGTTAGCGCCTCCATCTCCGTCTCATCTGATCACTCATAAGAACCGCCTCCCATCATCCATGTTATAATAACGTTGAATCTGTAAAAAGTTCTATTTTCTACAGAGAAGAAAGGTAAAAACTGATGAACCAGGCTCAATTGATTGACCACTCCTTAATTCGTCGCACTGTCCTGGAAATTGCCACTCTACCTGACGATGATCTGGCGATCCTGCTGGACATTGTCGCGTTGCTCAAACAGCAGCGAGCCAAAGCGACAGCCGTCGACATTCGCCGGACTGCCAGACAGCGTGTGGCAACCCTCCAGAACATGCCTCGTGAACAACTGGCTGCCCAGTTCCAGGAAGTTGGCGAGAGGATACGCAGCCAGGCCATTGCCGGGGGAACGGCCGTTGAGGGAGACTGGGAAGGTGACTGATCGCCTGCGCGCTGTCTTCGATACCAATGTTTTTGTGTCCGCATACCTGAGCCAAAGCCCGACAAGCCCGACCCAAGAATTGATCAATCGCTGGCTGGCCAACGAGTTTACTTTGTTGGTTTGTGATGCCATTGTTGATGAACTCATCGAGAAGCTGGTTGTTCAGGGGATCGACCACGAGGATATTGAGCTTTTTGTGGCCTTACTCGACACCCTGGCTGAATGGGTGGATGTGCCAGATGAAGCCATTGTCCAGTTGGTGCCAGCCGATACCGACGATGATGTGGTGATAGCCTGTGCGGTGACAGGGAGCGCTGATTTTCTGGTCACGTATGATCCTCACTTTGCTCCTCTTGGGGAGACCTACCAGGGAGTGAAAATTACGAAAGCGCTGCCCTTTCTGTGGGCAGTCCGAGGGGATCAGCCACCCACTGAAGCTGTTGGTGGTTGACGGTTGTAATTGTCTGGCGACTTGCCAAACTCTTTGGCGAGGTCAGGTGAGCGCAGCCAGATGCTCACCGACTCTGGCCGCATGGTTTCCTGCACGACACGGATTAACTCGGCCGTGAGCGCAGCCATCTCCGTTTCATCGCGGGCGGTGATGGCAAACTGCGCCAACACCTGTTGGGCATCGTACTTTTGGCGGTAGAACTCGGCGGTCAACGGCCGTTTCTACCGCCGAGTTATTTTTTGCTCTGTCATGAGATCATGGTATCGTCAAATCGTCTGCTAAACGTTACGGGAACGGCCGTTCATGCTATAATTTTGCCAACTGATAGCAAGGCATTGTTCAGGGATTATCATTCAGTTTTAGAAAGGAAAATCTGATGATGGATTTACAAACGAGACTCGATCAGCTCCAACAACAAGTGAAGTGGATCGAGCGTGAACTTCTCTATCTTCGTATGCAGGTGGCGAAAACAGCGCCTTCTACCGAGTCTCCTCACACCTTTGAAGCTTTGCGTGGCATATGGGAAGGAGTCGTTTTCAACGAAGAGGATTTTCAAGCCTCGCGTTGGCAGGTTCCTGAAGGGCTTTAACCCCGTATGCGTTACGTCGTTGATACCCATGCTCTGATTTGGCATTTAGCCAATGATGCCCGACTTGGCTCAGAGGCTCGCCAGATATTGAGCGCGCCAGATAAACTCCTGATCATCCCTGTGATTGTTTTGGCAGAGGCCAAACATGCCGCCGATCGCCAACGTGTGCCCGTACCCTTTGATGCGATTGCTCAATCTGAGCCACGCCGATAGAGGCAGTGTTGTCCGGGTAAATCACGCAAATCAGGCGCGTCAGCCCCAATTGCCCAAAACCGTAATTCCGGATCGCCAGCGCCGCTTCTGCGCCCAATCCCTGCCGCCAATGTGTTTTGGCAATGAGATAAGCCACCTCTACTTCGTCCTGCCCATCAATGGTCCACGGTAGCAGCCCGCAGCGGCCAATAAACTGTCCGGTCTCTTTGTGAATGGTCGCCCACAAGCCCAGTTCCGGGTGTTGGGGGTGGCCGTTAAGAAACCATTCCAGCTCTTCTTTGGTTTCCTCATAGGTCAACGTGCCATCCGGGAAGTAGCGCCGTATGTCCGGATCGCGGTACAGCGCGTACAGGTCGTCCAGATCGCTGGGTTCCAAATGGCGCAATATCAGTCGGTTGGTTTCCAAAATTTTCATCCATACCTCCGGGCGCCAGGCGCTTCGGAAGCGCCTGGCGCCTGCAGCACCTATTGCGAATTATCCGGCAGCGCGGGCAGAGATTGCAAATAGGCCCGAATCGCTTGCAGTTCCGTATCGCTCATCTGGCTGAAGGTGGGCCAGGGCATCATTTCCGCGTTGAGGAGACGGCCGTCTGGCGTCTGCCCGGTGCGAATGGTTGCCATGAAATCAGCTTCCGTCCAGCCGCCCAGGTCGCCGCCGGGGGTCAGGTTGGGGCCTTCCGGCGGACCCTCTTCTCCCTCAGCCAGGGTGATGCCGGCCAGGTTTGCCGCGTGACATTCACCGCACAGGGCAATGTTCATCAGGTAAGCGCCATATTCGGCCGTTGCTCCTTCGGTTGGGCTGTTGGCGCCGACGTTGGCGTGGTCAATGCCGTTGATGTGCGTGAAGTCGTCAAAGCCTATCGTGCCGCCCAGCACCGAACCGGGGAAGCCGACGCGCCGCACACCCAGGTCGTTGTCTACCGGCGGCACAGCCTTCAAGTAGGCGATCAGCGCTCCCAGGTCGGCGTCGCTGTAATGCTGGTAGAAGTGGACGGGCATGATCACCAGGACACGGCCGTCGCCGCCCACGCCATGCCGGATCGCCCGCTCCCAATCGGCATCGCTGAAGGTGGCTGCCACGCCGCCTGCGCCTGCCGTCAGGTTGGCGGCAAAGACGTAGCTGCCCACTTCGCCGTCAAAGAAGACCTGCCCACCCAGATTGTCACCATGACACATGCCGCATGAGCTGACGACGTTCACTAGATGCTCGCCGCGCGCCATGGCCGCCGCGTCCGTGGGCACAGCTACCGGTTTCGTCGCCACTTCCGGTGCGTTGTTCAGCCGCGAAAGGCCGACAAAGTGCAGGATAACGGCCGTTAACAGCGCAAGACCCACCAGACCACCCAGAACAATACCAATCCATTTCAAGATGCCTTTCATGTTGATCTCCCTATTGATTTTTTTGTAGCCACAAACCAGACGCCAGCCCATAAACCAGGTGCGCCGGGCCAAATTGCCAGGCAGGAATTTGGGCTAAGGGTGCGCCAACGGCCGTTAGCACCAGCCCCATCGCCACCAACCACAGCAGCAGCCCATACCCCAGGCCCCACACCCACAGCTGGCGCGCCGCTGACGGCCGTATCCTCCCCACAACGCCCAGCAGCAGGGCAAACACCAGGCCATAAATGGCCGACACCGCCAGATGCGCCAGCAGGCCAGTCAGCCAGCTGCCCGTCCGCGCCGGGTCAAAATAGGCCAACGTCGCCGGCGGCAGCACGCCGGTGAGCCAGCCCGCAAGGACCAGAAACAGCGCCATCAGCGCGCCGCCAAGCAAACCCGCCAGCAGCCCATCCACGGCCGTATCGCCTATCGCTTTTTCGCGCCAGACCAGATGCGTTTTCGTCATTAGTTTCACTCCTTTTCTGTGGCGTATTCCGTGTTCCGTGTTCCGTAAACGGATTATGGGCTACGAGTTACGGCCCACCATACCAAACGGCCGTCTGCCAAACGTTACGAAATCAAAATCCATGTTACAATTTCTAATCACAGGCAAAATTGAGGTGGATCATGCACCTGTCTTATGCACAAATACCACGTCGTCAGGTAAACAGGATGAATATCAAGGAAGTTTTTCGCTTTGTTGCCCCTAAAGTGCGCGACGCGGCCATCAAAACGGCCATGCAGTTAGAACACTTAGGCATTCGTTATGCCCTGGCTGGCGGATTGGCTGTGGGTGCATATGGGTATATTCGCGCCACGATGGATGTGGACTTTCTTGTCGGTGAAGAGGCGTTTGAACATCACGGCTCGTTAGTAACATTCAAGCCCGGCGTGCCCATTGAGGTAGACGGCGTGCGGATTGATTACCTCTCGCCCGTCTCGCTGGGCCCCCAGCTAGAAGAAACATTGACACATCCGCTCGTCAGCGAAGGCATTGCTGTTGTGCCGGTAGAGGTGCTGATTTACATGAAACTGGCCGCCAAACGCCGCAAAGACCTGGTTGACGTAGTGGAATTACTACGAGCCGGAGCAGATGCCAAAAAAGTACGCCATTACCTGGAACAATACGCGGCTGATTTGCTCCCTCTTTTTGACGAACTTGTAGACGAATCTTTAGCCCCGTAATCGAGCGGATATGGCAACTGTAAGGCTCCACTTCCTTGGCCCGCCGCGGCTGGAACGCGACGGTCGTATCGTAGACCCCAACACCCGCAAAGCCACCGCCCTGCTGGCTTACCTGGCCCTCAGCGGCGAACGGCCGTCCCGCGATTGGTTAGCCGCCTTCCTCTGGCCTGACTACGACGAGAGCCGGGCCAAAGCCGCCCTGCGCCGCACCCTCTCCGCCCTGAAAACGGCCGTTGGCCCCGATATCCTCTACAGCACGCGAGAAGCCATCAGCTTGCCGCCAGAGCGCGTCTGGTGCGACGTGACCGAGTTCCGCCGCCTGCTGGCCGGTTCTGCTGCTGGGGGTGGGTGGGAAACGGCCGTAAACACCCTCTACCGCGACGACTTCCTCAGCGGCTTTTCCCTGCGCGACAGCCTGCCTTTTGACGACTGGCAGGTGATGACGGCGTAAACCCTGCGCCGCGAACTGGAAACGGCGCTGGAAAAGTTGGTGAGCCGGGCCATTGCCCACAGCGCCTGGGAACCGGCCCTGGCGCTGGCCCGCCGCTGGCTGGCGCTCGATCCGTTGCGCGAAGAAGCGCACTGCCAGCTCATGCGCATTTACGCCGCCCAGGGCCAGGCCAACACTGCCTTACGCCAGTATCGAGAATGCGTGCGCGTTTTGGAGAAGGAGCTAGGCGTGCCGCCGCTGCCGGAAACCACCGCCCTTTACCAGGCCATTCAGGCGAACCGGTTGTTGCCGGTGAGCAGTGAGCGGTTCGTGGCAGGGAGTGAACCATCAGTTAAGGCGTTGGCCCAACCCTTCACCCCCTCACCCCCTCCCCCTTTCCCCACATTCCCCTTGCCCCTGGTTGGCCGTGAGGCTGAATTAGCCCGCATGCAGCAGGTTTACCGCCAGATTACAGCAGACGGCCGTTTTCTGGCAGTTACCGGTGAAGTGGGCGTAGGCAAAACCCGGCTGGCCGAAGCGTTGCGCGCCTGGGCGGGCGGCCAGGGCGCGCGCGTCCTGGTCGCCCGCTGTTATGAAGGAGAAAGTAGCCTGGCCTACGCGCCCATCGTGCAGCTCTTGCGCGACGGGTTGGCCCTGGAAGAAGCTGCCGCACATTTGCGCCGTTTGCCACCCCATTCCCTGGCCGAAGCGGCGCGCCGGGTACCCGAGCTGGCGGGGGAAGTGGCCATGCCGGTTTTGCCTGCCTGGGATCCCGGCGCGGAAAATCGCTTTGTTACCGGCCTGGCCGAGACGCTGGCGGCGCTGCTTGCTGGCCCGGCGCCGGGCATTCTCTGGCTGGATGACGCCCACTGGCTGGACTCAGCCTCCCTGGAACTGCTACTTTTTCTCCTGCGGCGAATGCAGCGGCAGCCCTACCTCATCCTGCTTTGCTGGCGCGAGGAAGAAATGCCGGCCAACCACCCCCTTGCGCGCGCGGTGATTGCCAACCAGCGGCCGGGCAATGGGGTGCGTCTAAGCCTCACGCGCCTCAGTCTAGCCGACGTCACTGAACTGGTAACGGCCGTAGCCCCCACGCTGCCCGCTGCTATTCCCCAACAGCTGCACCGGGAAACGGACGGTCTGCCTTATTTTGTGGTGGAGTATTTGCAAGCCCTGCTGCAGACCGACATAACGGCAAATGATAACGCCGCCTGGACGCTGCCGCCGACGGTGCGCGAGCTGCTGCACGCGCGCCTGGCCCAGGTTCACGCGGCGGAACGGCAAATTTTGCAGGCGGCGGCCGTTATTGGCCACTCCTTTCCCGTGGAGTTGGTCCAGGTCGCCAGCGGGCGCAGCGAAGAAGAAGTGGTGACCGCCCTGGAAACGCTGGCGGCGCGGGGGATTTTGCGGGAACAGGCGGCGCAGCATTCGGCCGTTTACGACTTTAGCCATGAAAAGCTGCGTACCCTGGCTTATGAAGAGGTGAGCCTGGCGCGGCGGCGGCTGCTGCACCGCCGCCTGGCTGATACCCTGGCGGGGGAGGCACAGCGCCACCCGCCGAACGCCCTCAGGGCGGCGCAAATTGCCACTCATTACCGCCAGGCGGGGCGGGACGATGAGGCAGCCGCTTTTTTCGCCCAGGCTGGCGACCTGGCGCGGGCGCTGTATGCCCATCAGGAGGCATTGGCTTATTTCCAGTCGGCGCTGGCATTAGGGGGGCGCGACGACGAGACCTGGCGTTTGCACCAGGCGTGCGGTGACGTCTACGTGCGCCTGGGCAATTATGCGGCGGCGCTGACCAGCTATGAAACGGCCGTTTCCCTGGCACCTGCCGCCGAATCTGCACCCCTGGAACACAAGTTGGCCCAGGTTTACATGCGGCAAGGGGAATGGCTGGGCGCGAAACGGCAGCTGGCGCTGGCCGCGGCGCGTTACGGCGAGTCTGCCAACCCGGATGATCTGGCGCGCCTGGCCATTGACCGCAGCCACACCCATTTTTCCCTGGGACAGCGCGCGGCAGCCGCAGCCTGGGCACAGCAGGCGCGCGCCCTGGCTGTTTCCCCGCAAAGCCAGGCGCAAAGCTGGAATATCCTGGGGATTTTAGCCCGCCATGAAGCAGATTATGCCGCTGCTGCCGCCTATCTGGGGCAAAGCCTGGCCCTGGCCGGGCAGCATAACCTGCCGGAGGCGCAGGTGGCCGCGCTGAACAATCTGGCGTTGGTAGAAACGGCCGTTGGCCACACGGCAGACGCCCGCAACCATCTGCAAGCGGCGCTGGCTCTTTGCCAGCAATATGGCGACCGCCACCGCGAAGCGGCGCTGCACAACAACCTGGCGGACCTTTACCATCAGGTGGGGGATGAGGCGGCGGCGATGGCGGCTTTGAAAACGGCCGTAACTATCTATGCCGACATTGGCGGGCAGCCCGGCGTCTGGCAGCCAGAAATCTGGAGGCTGGCGGCGTGGTAAACCGAATCCTTCCGCGCCATTTCTCCGCAATCGCTCGCTGACAAGTTAAAGATTTTGGCATGGTTCACGCTTTCTGGAAACGATGCTTTACAAACTGCTGACTAGACCGCCGACAGCAGGCCACCGACCGCGACACTGGAGAGGTATGGCGCTCTGCGGTCGGTGGCCGGTGGTCAAATTCGTAAAGATGCTTTGAACCATGCCCAAAACTTTAATGCACCTGCACCGGGTCCTTAATCGCCCCTTGGGCAAACAGCGGCGTAGGCTGCCAGCCAACCGGGGGAGAGGTGGGCGAGACGGCAACGGCCGTATTCTTATAATCCGGTATCTTTGCCCGCCTGTCTAGCTGCACGGCCGTAAGCAAATTCGCTGCCGCCTCGGCAAAGTGAAACGGGATAAAAACTGTGCCGCGCGGCGAACGCCCCGTCACCAGCACGCGCAGCTTAATCGCCCCGCGCCGTGAGCGCACCTCCACCCAGTCTCCCGTCTCCAGCCCCAACTTTGCCGCATCCTGCGGGTGCATTTCGCACGTCGCCTCTGGGTAAATTTCGTGCAGTTTGGAGTTGCCGGTCATGGTGTTGCCGTGCCAATGGTACAGCACCCGCCCCGTGCTGAGGTTAAAGGGGTACGCCGCGTCCGGCTGCTCCGACTCTGTGCCGAATTCCACCGGCCAGAACTTGCCCCGCCCGCGCGGGAACTCCTCGGCAAAAAGATAGGGCGTACCAGGATGATCAAAGCTGGGGCAGGGCCAGTGCACGCCCCCCTCCCGCTCAATGCGGTCGTAATCAATGCCGCCAAAATCGGGCGTTAGCTGCCGCATCTCCTCCCAAATCTCGCCGGGATGGTGATAGTCAAAGCCGGCCGCAAACGTCACGCCCCGCCGCTGCGCCACCCGCTGCGCCAGGTCGCAAATGATCTCCCAATCAGGACGTGACTGGCCAACAGGAGGCACGGCGGCGCGGCAGCGCTGCACCCGCCGGTCAGTGTTGGTAAAGGTGCCATCCTTCTCGGCAAAGCTGGTGGCGGGCAAAATCACGTCCGCCAGCTCGCCCGTTTCATTGACAAAAATGTCCTGGCAAACCAGCAGCTCTAGCTGCTCCAGGGCGTGGCGCGTGTGTTCCTGGTTCGGTTCGCTCATCATCGGGTTTTCGCCTACGATAAACATGCCGCGCACAGCGCCAATTGCCGCACCTTCCACCATTTCTGTAGCCGTCAGCCCTGGCATGGGGTTGAGATCAGCACCCCAATAGCGGGAGAATTTGCGCAGAACGGCCGTATCCGTGATGGGTTGATACGCCGTAAACACCCCCGGCAGCCCGCCGCTGTCCGAGCAACCCTGCACATTATTCTGCCCACGCAACGGATTCAGCCCCGTGCCCGGTTGCCCCACGTGGCCGCATAGCAGCGCCAGATTAACCAGCGCCAGCGTGTTGTCCGTGCCGTGCGTGCTCTGGCTAATGCCCATGCCCCAATAAATCGCCCCCCGCTTGGCGCTGGCATACAGCCGCGCTGCCTCCCGGATTTGCTGCGCCGGCACGCCGCTGATCGCTTCCGCCCACTCTGGCGTGTACGCCTCCAGCGATTCCAGATAATCCGCAAAGCCTTCCGTGCGCCGGGCGATGAAATCCGGGTTGTACAGCTTTTCCTGCACCACCACGTGCGCCATCGCCTGAAAAACAGCCACGTCCGTGCCCGGCTTTTGCCGCAGCCAGTGGGTGGCAAAGTCAGTCATTTCCACCTGGCGCGGATCCACCACAATCAACCTCGCGCCATTTTTGCGCACCGCCCGCTTCAGAAAATTAGCGATCACAGGATGGGTTTCGGTGGTGTTAGAGCCGGTGACAATAAAAACGTCCAGATTTTCCATTTCCGCGATGGAGTTAGACATGGCGCTGGTTCCCAGGGAGAGCTGCAAGCCGGTGACAGAACCGGCGTGGCACAGGCGGGCGCAATGGTCAATGTTATTCGTGCCTAGCAGGGTACGCACAAACTTCTGGAAAACGTAGGTGTCTTCATTGGTCGCTTTGGCGCTGGCGTAGGTGGCCAGCGCGTCGCCGCCGTGGGTTTGCACAATGCGCACCAGCTCATCAGCGACAAAATCCAACGCTTCATCCCAGGTGGCCTCACGCCAAACGGGCAGTGCGCTACGCCCCTCGTGACGGTTGGCGCGCATGAGCGGCGTCTTAACACGACGCGGGTGGCGCACATAGTCGGTGCCAAAGCGCCCTTTGACACACAACATACCGTAGTTCGGCGCGGCGTCAAAGGGGGCTTCCACGACATAAATGGTCCCGTCTTTGATCTTCAGGTTCATCTGGCAGCCCACACCGCAATAAGGACAGGTGGTGCGCACTACTTTATCGGGTTGAATCATGGCTTACCTCCTCGAAAACGACCGCAGACGGCTGACCGTAGACCGCACGTCTGGCACACAAGAGCAATCTGAGTTTCCCTTGTCGCCGCGCCCGCAATCGCGACCGCACCGGTCCAGTTCACCAGGCGCCGTTCCATTCCTGTGCTTTGTGCGATTCTTCACAAGGTCACCTGTAAACGGCGAAACGCGCCGCAGCGCGTCTCGATGCCCAAAGTCGGCCGTTACGGCCAAATTAATGCTTGTGCCTACATTATAGCGAATAACCAAGGTGCAGTATAATCAAGCACATCAGCAATTTTCAGTTTGAGCATCATTCATAAAGCTCTAGCGAAAATTCATGCGTGGATGCGTCACCACAAATGAAAGTATCATACCGGTCAGCGGGTCAGTCGTCGGCGGTGCGCCGTTAGCCGTCAGCAGCCGGTGGTGCAACCAATAAAAAAGCAAAATGACCTTGCTTGTAAGCTGGCACAGGCACCAAGATCAGGCATTGAGAAAAAGGCACACAACACAATGGAAAAAGAAAAAGTTATCATCATTGGTTCTGGCCCGGCGGGGCTAACGGCCGCTATTTACACCGCGCGCGGCCAGCTAAACCCACTCGTCATTACCGGGCCGCAGCTGGGCGGGCAAATTGCCCTGACTTCTGAAGTAGAAAACTACCCCGGCGTCTTCAACCCAAACCAGGTACCTACCGGCCCGGAACTGGTGGAAATTATGCAGGCGCAGGCGGAACACTTTGGCGCCCGCCTGGAATACGACGAAGTCACCGAAGTGGATTTTAGCCAGGGATCACCCTTTACAGTGAAAACCTGGGACAAGACGTACCAGGCCGAAGCAGTCATCATTACCGCAGGCGCCTCCCCGCGCAAGCTGGGTGTACCAGGAGAAGACGAGTTTGTCGGGCGTGGCGTCAGCTATTGCGGCACGTGTGACGGCTTCTTCTTCCGTGGCCAGGATGTGATTGTAGTTGGCGGCGGCGACAGCGCCATTGAAGAGGCGCTTTTCCTGACCAAATTCGCCAAAAGCGTCACCATCATCCACCGGCGAGACAGTCTGCGCGCCGGACCCCAATTGCAAAAGCGCGCCTTCGCCAACGAAAAAATCTCCTTCATCTGGAACAGCGTGGTCGAAGAGATAACAGGCGAGGAAAAGGTGGAAAGAGTGCGCATCCGCAACCTGCAAACGGGTGAAGTAAGCGAAATGCCCATAGATGGGGTATTTATCTTCATTGGCCACTACCCAAACAGCAAATTTCTCGAAGGTAAGCTGGCCATGGATGAACATGGCTACCTGATTACCGATGAGCTGATGCGCACCAGTGTGCCCGGCGTGTTCGCTGCCGGGGAAATTCAAGACCCCATTTACAAGCAAATGGGCACATCGGTGGGCCAGGGTGTGGCTGCCGCCATGCAGGCGCAGAAGTGGCTAAGCGAGCGCGAAGCATAATCAGAATTATCTGGCGTCAGGTCAAAAAACATGCGCAGATTTTACTGATTGGTCTGGATTTTAGAGGAAAGAATCTACTAAATCGGCAAAAGCTGCGGATATTTATTTGTAGTGCGAAAAACAAGTCAGCAAATCTTTTGCGCAAGAGGTGGCTGTCTGGTTATGGCGCCACGGGAATAGCAATGTAAAACGTGCTGCCGCGCCCCAGCTCGCTCTGACACCAGACGCGCCCCCCGTGCTTCTCGGCAATGCTCTTTACCAGGGCCAACCCCAGCCCGGACCCTGTTTTCTTCTCGCTGCCGCGCTGCTGCACGCGGAAAAACTTTTCAAACACGCGCATCTGTGCATCCTGGGGAATACCGGGCCCGAGATCGCGCACGCTGATGATCACTTCCCCATTGGCATGCTCTGCGCGCAGGAACATTTTGCCGCTGTTCTCCGCATATTTGATGCCATTATCCAGGTAATTTGTGATTGCCTGGCGCAGCAAGGCTACATCCGCATAAACGGGCGGCAGATTTGGTGACGCTTCGACATGGAGCTGAATGCCATTGAGGTGTGTGTGCTGCCAGTATTGTTCGGCAATGTCTGTCAGCAGCGGCTGCACCTGAACGCGCTCGAAGCGCATCTCTATGCCGGCCTCAATGCGTCCTAGGTCGAGTAAATCATTGACCATTTGCGCCATGCGGTCTATGCCGCCCAGAATTTTATCAATATACTCTTTTTGCCGCTCGTTTAGCTCCCCCATCATTGGCAGCATGGTGGTATAACCACGCATGAAGGTGAGGGGGCTGCGCAGGTCGTGTGAAACTGTCGAGACGAACTCTGACTTGAGCTGGTCTAATTCCTTATAGTGCGTAATATCGGTGAGAACGGAAACGCGCCCCAGGGTTTGTTCATCATTATTCACAATTGTGGAGGTGTTGGCGTAGAAGGTGCGTCCTTTAATCGTGATTTCTTGCGCGCTTGATTGTGTGCTATGGCCGGTTAGCGCTTTCACCAGTGGCTTCAGGGGGATGACATCGGCTACGTGACGGCCAACTACTTCGGTGGTCTTCAGGTCCAGGATACGCTCCATGGTGCGATTGATCAGCAGGACGCGCTCGCTCTGGTCAGTGACGATAACTGGTTCGGTAGCGCTGGCTAAGACGGCTGCCAGACGACGCCAGCCGCTGTCGGCCGTGGCGTAGAGGCGGGCATTGTCTACGATGAGGGCAGCCTGACTGGCTAACGTGCGCAGCAAATTTTGCTCCGAAGTGGTGAGGCGATGTGGCTTGCGATAGCCGAGCCACAGCACGCCTTGCAGCCGTTCTTGGGCATGGAGGGAAAAAGCAACCAGGGACATAACCGGCAAGGGGGTGGTTTCGGGCAGGCGAAATTCCTGGCGAATCTGCTCTGGCGAATCCAGGATCAGTTCGGTGCTATTGCGCATGCGCAGCGCTATCTGGCGATCGAGGGCGTCCATGGTGTGGGCGGCGGGGCCTTCGCCAAAGGTGAGGGGATTGCCACCGCTGGGGTTGAAGACGATGGCGCGTGCGCCGATGGCGCCTGTGCCGCGTAGCACGCCTTTGAGCAGTGCCGGCATACTCTGGTTGATGTCCAGGCTGCTGGTTACGTCGTGGCTGACGCTGAGTAGCAGCGACAGTTCTTCCAGCCGGCCTTTCAGGGAGCGCTGCATTTGCGCAAATGCCTGGTATAGCTGGCCTATTTCGTCGTCACGGTGGGCAGTAGGGCTGGCGTTGAAGGGGTAGCTGCCACCGGCAGCAATGGTTTTGGCAGCCTGCACCAGGTCTGTGATGGGCTGGGTGAGGCTGCGACCAAAGTGGTGCAGGCTGGCAGAGAATACGGCCGTTACCAGCAACAGCGCCCCAGCCAGAGGCAACCCAATGCTCAAAGAAAGGCGTAGCACGACTTCATAAGGGGTGGTGATAACGGCCGTCCAGCTATGCGTCAGGCCGCTGACGTAATAAACCAGCTCGCGGGCGTTGGTGCTGCCCTGCCGCCCCTGGTAATAGACGCCCTGCGCGGCGGCAGCACTACCCAGCGGCGCTTCGGCCACAGGGGGATACCAGACCGTGTGCAGGCGGCTGCTGTCGGGATGAGCAATGATGCGTGCGTTTTCGTCTACAATAAAGCCTTGCCCCTGCCCCACCGTGCCCTGGAATCCGGCGACCAGGCTGTTAAGCGAGAGTTCAGGCACGCGGCCAACGAGTACGGCCGTTACGTTCCCGCGCTCATCCAGCACGGGCGCCACAAAGCTAAGCACCTGCCGGTCAGAGGCATCTTGCGTTGTGGCCATATTCGGGGTGCTGGTAACAAAGACATTAGCAACGGCCGTTTGCTCCAGGTCTGTCAGGCGCACTTCTGCGCCATCTTCCGGGAAATAGGCTACCACCTGTTCATTAGGGCCGACCAATAAAATGCGCCGATAAACAGGGCTGGCGCGGAAAAGCTGTCCCAGCGCCTTGGTGCGCGTTTCGCGGTCACCGTTCACCAGGGCCGCACTATCGCCATGTTGCAGCAGCAAATTTTGCAGCCGCGCCTGAAAGGCGGGAATCTCAGCCGATACCGCCTGTGCATCGTGCTGCATCTGGTTCACTACCAGGCGCGTACTCAGAAACGTGGTCAGGCTGAAGACCAGCACCACGATCACCACGCCAAATACCAGCGCATAGCGCCAGAAAGAAACCAGCAAATAGCGGCTCAGGCTTTGACTTTCAGGGGAGGGGTGCAGCTCCACCGCCGGGCGCAACCCCGGCAGCAGGCGCAAAACCAACGTCACCAGCACCCCCCCAAGCAGCCCCTCAACCAGCAGTGGCAGCAAGTTGGCGCGGAAGGTGGAGAGCGCCAGATCGAGCGCGGCCAGCGCACTGGCAACCGACGTATTGGCGGTGACAAATGCGCCCACGCCACTGCCCAATGCAGCTACCAGCATCGCCAGCCCACCGCTTACCAGTGGTTGACGCAACCAGCGATAAAGCTCTCCCTGGTAGTTCTGCCCCATCCACAATCCAGCCAGCAGTCCGGCCAGGCCAAAATGAAAGATGTCAAAAACCTGGTGCGTCTGGCCAATGCTCTGCCCCAGGCCGCTAAACAAACCTGTCAGCAGGGCCACAGTCGGATTAAACACCGCTGCAGCCAGGAGGATGGGAACGGCCGTTAGCAATGTCAGCGTTGTCAGGGGATTTTGCGCCGCAGCCAGCGGCGCTAACTGCGTATCCAGAGAAAGGCGAATGGGGAACAGCTGGCTGGTAACAAAAGCCGCCAGACAGAGTCCAGCTACCCACGCCCACTGCGCGCGTTGCAATTGCCAAAGCTGTCGCCGCGCGCGGTAAAGCCAGGCTATCAGACTGGCGCCATATAACACCAGAAGAAAAACTCCCAGTGGGCGAGTCGGCCACCCTAGCCAATAGTTGCCTGCTGCGCCCCAAAACTCAATCGGCATCATCTGTTTTGCCTGCTACCTACGTAAATCTCAGGCGTTACTTCATCTGGTGGTACCTGGCATAAAATGCATCATAGTAGCAACTTTACCATAATCATCAGACCTGAAGGAAATTATAGCATGAGCCACATACCCAGACAATCGGGGGCAAATTTGTCTTTTGCCCTGTTCTCATTTATGATTTCCTCAGCTATCAGTCGGCCAACCGAAGCCGGTTAACCAGTCAGCCGGAAAGCTGACAAGCTGATATGCTGACAGGTTGAAATGCCGACAATTGACAGGCTAAAATGAACGCACGCCGCCGCACCTACTTTGTTTTGCTGGGCATTATTTTTCTCACTATCCCGTGCTATTGCGTGGGAATTGCGGCTTTAATTGCAGCAGATCGCACCGGCCCAACTGTGATTGTCCCGACCCTACCCATTACGCTTTCGCCAACATCTACTGGTACAGCGGAACCAACGCAGGTGCTTTTTGCCACCTTTACGCCACCAGCCACGGTGACAGCCGGGCCGCCAACGGCCACGCTGTTGCCCACGCCCGGTCAGTTCCGCACCAATACGCCTGTGCCTGTCACACCCTCACAAACGCCTACGCCTAGCCTGACCCCCACGCAAACCGGCACGTCCACCAGCACACCCACGGGCACGCCTACGATCACGGCAACGCCCACGGAAACGGCGACGCCCACCGTCACGGAAACGCCCTCGGCCACGCCCACGCTGGAAAGCACGCCGACTGACACGCCAACGGCCGTTCCCAGCGACACTGCTACCCCGACAACCCCGCCCACAGAAACGCCCACCCCCACGGAAACCCCTACATCCTAAAAGAGTGCGCCTATGAAATCATTTGAGATGCTACAGCGATTGAGCGAAACCCCCGGCCCCTCTGGGTTTGAACGCGAGGTGGCAGAGGTCATCACCTCCCTTTGGCAGCCCTACGTAGACGAGTTTCTGCGTGACCGCGTGGGCAACCTGATTGCCATCAAGCATGGCAGCGGCCCCGAACCGCGCCGTCGCCTGCTGCTGGCAGCGCACATGGATGAGATTGCTCTGATGGTAAGCCGCATTGTGGCACACAATGGGCAGGGTTTTTTGCGCGTAACGCCGGTAGGCGGGGTAGACCGTCGCCATTTGTATGGACAGCTGGTGACGGTACACGGCCGTTGCCCTTTAACCGGCGTGCTGGGCTGCCTACCTCCCTTCATGCTGCCAGCCGAGCGGCGTGACCGCGCCTTTGGCTACGAAGACTTGGTGGTAGACCTGGGACTGCCCATCGAAGAAGTCGAAGCGCAAGTCGCCATTGGCGACTTCATCAGCTTCCGTCAGCCGCTGCGCCGGCTGCAAGAGAAACTGGCTGTTGGCAAAGCGCTAGACAATCGCGCCTCGGTAACAGCCGTTACTTTCGCCCTGGAATACCTGCAAACTCGCATACACACCTGGGACGTAGTAGCCGTTGCCACCTGCCAGGAGGAGACGCGCTTGCTGGGGGCTTACACCAGCGCCTTTTCACAATACCCCGATGCGGCCGTTGCCATTGACGTGACCTTTGGCAAAGGGCCAGGCGCCAACGGCGAAAATGTCTTTGAACTCGGCTCCGGGCCCGTGATAGACTTGGGGCCAAACGTCCACCCCGGCATGTTCAAGGCACTACAAGAGGCCGCCGAAGCGCTGGAGATGGGCATCAACACCGGCACGCACACGCACGGCAGCGGCACAGATGCCTATGGCTTGCAAGTGACACGTGACGGCATCCCCACAGGCCTCATTTCCATCCCTCTGCGCTACATGCACACGATGGTCGAGGTAATTGACCTGGCCGATATTGAGCGCAGCGGCCGTTTGCTGGGGGAATTTGCCGCTCGCCTGGACGAGCAATTTTTAGGCAAACTGGCCAGCAGCATGATGGGTGAGGAGGAACAAAAAGGGAAATGAACGAGCTGCTGAAAAATCTGACAGAAGCGGTGGGCGTTTCTGGCGCAGAGCAGGAAGTGCGCCGCCTGATCCGCGACCTGATTGTCGCGCATGTAGATGAGTGGCGCGTAGATGCCCTGGGCAACCTGATCGCCACCAAAAAGGGCACGGGGGCGTCTGACCTGCGCGTGCTGGTAGATGCCCACATGGATGAAGTGGGGCTGATGATTACCGAAATAGGCAGCGACGGGATGCTGAAGTTTGCCCCCGTCGGTGGTTTTGACAGCCACGCCCTGCTGGGCAAAGTGGTACAGATTGGCGCGCGGAAGATCACGGGCATCATTGGCGCTAAACCGATTCACCTGCTGGAGCGTGGGCAATATGACAGCGTGGTAGACATAGACACCATGCGCATTGACATCGGCGCCAAGGGCAAAGATGGCAATGGCAAAGTGAAGGTAGGCGACCGCGCCACGTTTGTAACGCAGTATGAGGAGCTGGGGAAAACGGCCGTTGCCAAAGCCTTCGACAATCGCGCCGGCTGCGCCGCACTGATTGAGCTGCTGCGCGCCGAACCCTACCCCTTTGACCTGATTGCCGCCTTTACCGTGCAAGAAGAAGTGGGGCTGCGTGGCGCAGAAGTGGTGGCTTACAACGTTCACCCTGATGCGGCATTGATTCTAGAATGCACGCCTGCCTACGACTTGCCCAATGAGGATGACGTCAGCCCCAACGTGGCGCTGGGCAAAGGCCCAGCTATTTACGTGATGGATGCAGGCACCATTCAGGACCCACGGCTGGTAGCGCACATCACGCGCACGGCCGTTGCCCACAACATTCCCTACCAGATTCGTAAACCCGGCGGGGGGGGCACAAACACGGCCGCCATTCAGCGCACCGGCGCGGGCATTCCTGCGGCCACCATCGCCATTCCAGGGCGCTACGCCCACACCCCCACCATGATGATTCACCTGGATGATTACGCCAATGTCGTCAAACTGGCGGAGGCAGTGCTGCGCAGCCTGACGGCAGAGGTCTTGAGGAGAGATTAACACGTGGAGATTGGCGGTAACAACAAAAGCTGCCTTAAAAATGTGACCGCCTGGGGACGGAAAACAGGCTAACAGCTAATCGCTTCAGAGGGGCTAATGAACGACTTAATCCAAAAACTGGTAGAAGCATTTGGGCCATCCGGCTTTGAGGATGGCGTGCGGGCGCTGATTCGCCCAGAGGTAGCGCCGTATGCCGATGAGGTGCGCGTAGACGCCCTGGGGAATCTCATCGTGCGCAAAAAAGGAGATGGCAGCGGCCTGAAGGTGATGATTGCCGCGCACATGGACGAGATTGGCGTCATGGTGACCCACATCACCAAAGAGGGCTTTTTGCGCTTTACCAACATTGGCGGCGTGCGTCCGCATGGCCTATGGGGCAGTCGCGTGCAGTTCGCCGACGGCCGTATCGGCATCATTGGCGCCGACCGGCAGGAGGACCGCAGTAAAATTCACGGCCTGGACAAGCATTTCATTGACGTGGGGGCCAGCAGCGCCGCGGATTGCCCGGTCGAAGTAGGCGCAGCGGCCGGTTTTGTCCGGCCGTTTCATGCCAGCGGCAAATTTCTCAGCGCCAAAAGCATGGACGACCGCATTGGTTGCTTTGTGGCCATCGAGGCGCTGAAGCGGCTCGAAAGCACCCCCCACGACGTGCACTTCGTCTTTAGCGTGCAAGAAGAGGTCGGCGTGCGCGGCGCCCTGACAGCCGCGCACGCCATTAACCCAGACGTCGGCCTGGCGCTGGACGTGACGATGACCGGCGACGTGCCCGAAACCTTTCCCATGGCCATCAGCCTGGGCAAGGGTGCAGCCATCAAAGTGAAGGACAGCGGCATGATTGCCCACACGGGCCTGGTCAAGCTGATGCGCCAGCGCGCCACCAAAGCCAGCATTCCGCACCAGATGGAAGTGTTGGAAGGCGGCTCTACCGACGCCCGCTCGATTCAAATTGCCAACGGCGGCGCTGCCGCAGGCTGCATTTCCATCCCCTGCCGCTACGTACACTCCCAAAGCGAAACCGTTCACGCCGACGACGTAGAGGCGTGCGTGGCGCTGCTGGTGGAGATTCTGGCAAAGCCGATGGCGCTCTAAGTGGGAAGTTTGGCGATTAGCTGCCCGCCTGCCCATCTGCCTGGCGCAGCACAAAGCGCGCAACCAGCCAGGAGAGAGTCATCAAGGGGATAGGCTGTGTAAAGGGAACGGCCGCACTCACCACAGAAACGCCGCGCAGTGCCCGCAACCCCAGCCGGTCTAAAATGACCCAGGCAATGGGCGCAGAGAGAAAATCCAGGGCAAAATCTAGCAGGTCAATCAGCAGCACCACCACAAACGGGGTGTGCTGCAACGTGACGACAAAGTCTGCCCCGGCTGGCACGTGAATCTTTCTCACCTGGCGAAAGACAAACCACACCAACAGCAACGCCAGCCCCAGGGCAATGAGCACGGCCGTATCGAAATATAGAGCGATTGTGCGTAACAGGTCAGATATTTCCATGTGATTTTTTGGCAGAGATTGGGCCGATTTTCAGTTTCGGCCTGGCTCAAGCGATCTTTACAAATTTGACCGCCGACCGTGATTTTGCCAGTGATGGGCGGTCTGCCGTCGGCGGTCAAAAAGTTGCAGCACACCGTTTCCAGAGAAGACGAACCATGCCCCACTCTCTTTCACAGCGTCAGCACTCGCACCACAAAGATGATCAGCATGAGAATGCCGCCGCCAAGCTGAACGGCCGTTGCCACCCCCCAGCTTGCCAATCCTCGCCAGCCCGTCTTTCGCGCCAGTTGCCAATCCCGGTGCTTGTGATACTCGCCCAGAAAAAGGCCCGCGATGTAGCCTGCCACCGTGCCCACCACGGGAATGGGCAGCAGGAATGTACCCACAATCGCCCCCAGCGTGCCAAGCAGCAGCGCCCGCTTCGACGCGCCGCCAACCTTTGCCCCTAGCAGTGGCAACCACAAATCGGCCGTGCCCGTGATGAGGGCAATCAGGCTAAGGAGAATAAACAGCCCTACGCCGAACGTTTCTGCGCCCACGTGCCAGACGTAAACGGCCGTACCCAGCCAGATCAGCAGCGTGCCAGGTAAAACAGGCACAACTGTTCCCACAATGCCCACCAGCATAAAGGCAACGATGACGCCAAACATAATTGCTTCAAATAAAACAGACACAAGAACCCTTTTGGGATTTGGGATTGTGGGTTTGGGCTTACAGATTGTGCAGCAGCAAATCTTCAGCCCTCAATCTCCCCTTCACAGCGCGCGATATGCCTGCAAAAAGCGGCCAAACACCTGCGGCAGATAGGCGCGGTAGCCAATAATCGCCTCAAAGCGCGTGCCCACTAACTCGCGGTCAGGCATCCGGTTCACCTTTTGCCAGGTGTAGGCGTTGGGCATTTCACCAAACCAGGTGGCAAAAAGCGGGAACCAGGTCAGCAACACGTGCAGGCAGCGCGCCGCAGGAATGGCCTGACGAAACGCGCGCGCATTGAACGCCGGGCGGCGCGCCGATTGCGCCCCCAGGCGCGCACGCATGGCCATAATGTAGCCATCTACCAACATTTCTTCGGTGATGGCGCTTGCGTTGCGCTGCGCCACGTGCCAGGGCAGTTCTGGATCATATAACACATCGAACTGCTCCACAAAGGCTACCACGTCCAGCACACAAGGGCCAATGCACACCTCCCGCCAATCCAGCAGGCGTGGACTGCCCCAAAGGGGCACACGCCAGTGGGTGTTTTGCAGGCTGCCGTGCAGCAGCGCCGGGGGCAGGTCGCGTAGGCGGTCAAAAACGGGCACGGGGTCGTCTAGCAGGTCGGCGGCGGCGCTGAGATGGCTTTCGCCCAGAATGCCGGGCCAGCCGCCCAGGCTGCGCATGACGGCCAGACCATTGGCGGCCTGTAAAAAGCGCGGCGCCAGCCGCCCGGCCTGCTGCAACGCATGTTCAGACAGGTTGGCAGCGGGACCTTCGCTAAAGTAGCGGGAGTGCTGTTCGCGCAGTTGGGGTAGGGTATACGGCCGTTTCTCACCAACGTAATGGGGCAGCCAGGGGTGGTGGATGGGCAGAGCGCGATCATCCCAGTGCGCGGCGTGCAGGCGCGCAAGCTGCTGCATTACCTCCAGGGCATCCCCGGCCCGCCAGCGCGCGGGGGGGATGTCGTCCGGCACATCCGCCAGGATCAGCCAGGTGTCTGGCGCGCCAGAGGCATCATCTGGCACGCCAGCAGCGTTTTCTGGCGCACCGAGGGCGTTGAACCAGCAGGTAGGCGCCAGGTCTAGCTCTGGCGCCAGGTCGCGGTAGAAGAGCGCCTCGTTCAGGTGGGCGCGTTTGGCAATGCAGGTGATGGGGTCGCGGTGCCCTTCCAGGAAGAGGGTATAGCGCAGCAAATGGGGGCTGTAGGGCAGGGCTTCGCGGTTGAGAACGGGCTGGCTGGCAACGGCCGTTACCGTTACACGCACCTCAGCTTCGGCCAGATGGTGGCGTAAAACGGCCGTCCAGGTGGCGGGGTCTTTTTGCACCAGTTGCGCAACATCTACCTGTGGCTTTGTCATACGGCGCACATTGTAAAACGACGCGCCAGGGATGGCAAGGGGTGCCGGGTAGAAGCAAGGGCATGGTATAATGAGTGCGTGCAAGGAGGCGTCATCATGCAAGCAAACGTGCGTTATCAATCAGGTGCAAAGAACCGATTCTTTCTGCGCCAACCCCGGCCCCTTCTCTTCGCGCTGGTCATCATCGGCGTAATCATCCTCGTCTGCGCCGCTACCATGCGTGCCGCCGTTGGCGACTTGACCCGCGTCAGCGTGCGCAGCAACGGGGAGCAGGCTAATAATGTCAGCTTTAATCCCGCCATTTCGGGCGACGGCCGTTACGTGGCTTTTGCCTCTCGCGCCAACAACCTGGTGGATGGGGACACAAACGAAGCCATGGACATCTTCGTGCATGACCGCGCCACTGGGCAAACGTCGCGCGTCAGCCGCACTTCTGGCGGCGCGCAAGCGAACTTTGACAGCTTCCGCCCCGCCATTTCTGCCGATGGCCGTTACGTGGCCTTTTGCTCCTACGCCACCAATCTGACCGCCAACGACACCAACAACGTGCCCGACGTTTTTTTGCACGACCGGCAAACGGGCACAACCACCCTGGTCAGCCGCAGCGTCTTTAACCGTCCCGGCAACGACATGAGCTGCAAGCCACACAGCGACATCACGCGCCACATTGGCCCCGCCATTTCCGCCGACGGCCGTTACGTGGTCTTTGACTCTTTTGCCAGCGACCTGATCGGCAATGATAACAACAACCGCTCCGACATCTTCCGCTATGATCACGTCACCGGCGCCATCATCCGCGTTAGCGAAGACAGCAACGGCTTCGAAGCCAACGGCAACAGCAGCTACCCTGCCATTTCCGCCGACGGCCTGATCATCGCCTTCCAGTCAGACGCCAGCAACCTGGTCACGGGGGATGGTAACGGCTATACCGACGTGTTCGTGCGCAACCTGGGCAATGGGCAGACGCGCCGTGTCAGCGTGCGCAGCAACGGCGGCGAAGGGAACGGCGACAGCTTCGAGCCGGCTATTTCTGCCAATGGGCAGTTTGTGGCGTTTGCTTCCTTTGCCAGCAATCTGGTGAATGGAGACACAAACCTGTACATGGATGTGTTTGTGCACGATCGCGCCAGTGGGCAAACGGAACGAGTGAGTATTGCCGCCAATGGGACGCAGGTTAACACCTTTGCCGACCGTGCGCGCGCTTCGCTTTCTGCCGACGGCCGTTTTGTCGCCTTTCAATCGCTTGCCAGCACCCTGCTACCCGGCGACCCGGACGACACAACCTGGGACATTTTTGTGCGCGACCGCCAGCAAGGAATAATTATCCGCGCCAGCATCAGCACCAGCGGCGGCGCGGGCAACCTGCCCAGCACAGAACCGACCGTTTCGGCCGACGGCTTTTTTGTCGCCTTTACCTCCAGGGCCAGCAACTTGATCATGGGGGATACCAACAATGTGGAAGACATCTACGTTTATCAACTTCAGGAAGAAGCGCCGCCGCCACCACCACCGCCACCACCACCGCCCACCCTGGGCGTCAACTACCTGACGGGTGCGCCGGGCAGCTATTTCCGCTTTACGGGCAGCGATTTCCAGCCCCAGGATGCCGTGTTTGTCTACGTCAACGGCCGTCTGGTGGGCGACATCCAGGCTGATGCAGACGGCAATCTCAGCTTCAGCATTCGTAGCTTCCTGGCCAGCCAGATAGGTGCGTACGGCGTGTCTGCCTATAACTCTCGCGGCATTGGCATGGCGGTCTTCTACCTGAACGCCGCCATGCCCACACGCCCTCTGGTTGGCAGCGGGCCAACATTCCCCCTGCCTGCCGGCAGCGCCCTAACACAGACCATCTACCTGCCCGTAACCACGCGGAATTAGGCTGCTGGGCGCTGGCGTTTTTGCCGGCTACCCGTTCGCGTAACCTGGCAAATCGCGCCACACTCGCTATCGGCAACAACGCCACTGTCCAGGTCACATTCGGCCGTCCGCCGTCGGCGGTCAAATTTGCAAAGATCACTAAACCATGCCCAAGATTGACGACTGGAGAGTGCCAATTCCCACTTTACACCAGCTGCGCTTTCACCGCGCGCGCCACTTCCAGGGGAATACCCGGCACCGAGGCAATCTCCTCCTCCGTGGCGCGGCGCAGCTCCTCCAGCGAGCCAAAATGAGCCAGCAGCGCCTTGCGTCGTGCCGGACCAATCCCGGCCACCCCATCCAAAATAGAGGTAATGCCCACTTTAGCACGCCGCTGGCGATGTCCTTCGTTGGCAAAGCGGTGCGCCTCATCGCGCACACGCTGCACCAGGTACAGCCCTTCGCTGCGACGCGGCAGCAAAACAGGTTGCGCCTGTCCCGGCACAAACAACTCCTCTTCCTGCTTGGCCAATCCGGCCAGCGGCACCTCCCCCTCCAGACCAAAGACCCGCAACACCTCAACGGCCGTTGCCAACTGCCCCTTGCCCCCATCTACAATTAGCAAATCGGGCAAAATCGCCCAGGCCGTCTCCTTGCGCGCTTTGCCAATCTGGCTGGGATCGTGCAGCTCCCCTGCCTGCGCCTCTTTATACCGCTGGAAGCGGCGCATCAGCACCTCCTTCATGGCGCCGTAATCATCATTGCTCACCGTTTGCACATTAAAGCGGCGGTAATCGCTCTTGCGCGGCACACCCTGCACAAACACCACCATCGAACCCACCGTCTGCGCCCCCTGGGTGTGGCTGATGTCGTAACACTCAATGCGCGCAGGAGGCGCGGGCAGCCGCAGCGCCTCCTGCAGTTCCGCCATAGCCATCACATGCTTCGAGCGGTCCGCCGCCCATTGTTGGCGCAGCGCTCCTAGCGTATCCGCAGCATTCCGCGCCGCCATTTCCACCAGCTCCCGCTTTTGTCCCCGCTGCGGCACATGGAGCGTCACTTTAGTGCTGCGCTTGCGCTTCAGCCACTCCTCAATCACCATCGCTTCCGAGACTTCATGCGGCAGCAGCACCTCCCTGGGGATGTGCGCTGCTTCATCATAAAACTGCGTCAGAAAGGTTTGCAGCACTTCTTCGTCACTCTCCCCTTCCGTGCCTTCGAGCAAAAAGTATTCACGGCCAATGAGCTTGCCGTAGCGAATGAAAAAGACCTGCACACAGGCGTCTCCCTGCTCGCGGGCAAAAGCGATCACGTCCTGGTCGGCATTGGCCGTAGAGATGACTTTCTGTTTGGAGACGATGGCCTGAATGGCTTTAAGCTGATCGCGAATTTCCGCCGCGCGCTCAAACTGCATCATCTCCGCCGCGCGCATCATGCGCGCCTCTAGCTGACTGACGATCTCTTCGGTTTTGCCGTGGAGGAAATCCATGAGCTGCTTGATCATCTCGCGGTACTGCTGCTGGTTGACGGCGCCAATGCAGGGACCGTTGCACAGCTTGATGTCGTAGTAGAGGCAGGCGCGCTCGTCTTTGCCGGTAATCACGCGGTCGCAGGTCAGGTAGGGGAAGATTTTGCGCAGCAGGTCTAGCGTCTGGTGTACGGCCCAAACAGAGGTATAGGGGCCAAAATACCGTGATCCGTCGCGTTCCATGCGCCGCGTGACGGTGACTTTGGGGAAAGGGTCGGCCCAGTGAATTTTGATGTAGGGGTAGCGCTTGTCGTCCTTCAGGCGCACGTTGTACTTGGGTTGGTATTTTTTGATGAGGGTGTTTTCCAGCAACAGTGCTTCCAACTCGGAGTCCACGCCAATGGTCTCTACATCGGCAATTTCGCGGCGCAGGCGCTGGGTTTTGATGGAGTCTACGTTTTTGTGGAAGTAGGAGCGCACGCGGCTGCGCAGGTTGATGGCCTTGCCCACGTAAATAACGACGCCATCCTTATTTTTATGTAAATAAACGCCGGGGGTGGTGGGCAATTTTTTCAGGAGTTCCTGAATGTGTTCGGGTGGGGTATAGCTCATGGGAAATGGAACGTAGAAATTGGAGTCAGCGGCGGTAAGAATGTGCCCTTTTTCTGGCTGGGCCTTTTGGGTAAGGTATTACGCCAGCACTACGCGAATTTACTGCACCAGGATGAGCCCCTCGCTGTTGCCACACTGCTTAAGCTGCTCGTAAATGTTGCGAGGCAGGTAAACCTGGGCGCATACCATTTTCGCCGCCATCATTCACCTTATTAGATGTATGCAGTGTACATCTCATGGAGAGAGGTGACAAGTAGGCTAGGCAAACGTGTCGGTGCGCAATTAGGCCCTCACCCACTCCTGCACTCCTGCACTCCTGCACTGATGCACTTATTCCCCCATCACGGCCGTAATGAATAAAAGTAAGCATTGTCAGCCAACGGCCGTTGTCTATCCACCGACAGCGCCAACGCCCGCTCCCCAGTTACCCAGTTGTACAACCCCACCTGGATTGAAAGGGCGTCGTCGCCCGGCACGCGCGCCAAAGCGCGCACGTCGTGGATCAGGTCACCTGGCTGCCAAACGGTCATTGGCAGCATATTAAACCAGGCATCCCCGTCATCTTGTGCCAATGGGGGCTGGCCTGGCTGCCCCAGGTGCACAAAAGGGGCCGTGAAGGGAGAAATTTCCGCACCGGTCAGGCGCAGCCAGCTTAACGTCACCTGCCATTTTGTTGCGGTTGGCTGCACTTCGATGGCTTGCAAACAGATGATGTGATCATAAATGGCCAGGCTACAGGTGAGCTGATCGGGCAGGTCGGTATCAGGCGTGGGGTGGAGGGAACCCACCCACTGCAAGCGAAAACGGCCGTCAGCATAATACCGTGACAAATAGACGCCATCCTGCCCGCGCGCAACCTGGTAAAGTGCTTCAGGGGAAATGATCACGCCGCGCATATCCACCCCAAATGGCCCCTGCTCGCGCGCGTGCAGATCGATCCAGGGCAGGCTGTAAGAAATCGTCGTGGGCGTGCTGCCGCGCTCAATGGCGACGAAATCGTGCAACTCCATCACTACCGGCGCCAGGGTAATGCCCCAATAGCCCAGGGCATAGGGCGCCTCCTTCGCCGTGTAGCGGTCGGGAAAGTTAATGAAAAGGAAACGACCGTTTTGCCCATCCAGCGCTGTCAGCATCTCGCGCATGTGGTCAGTACCCGGTTTGTACAGGCGCTGAAACTGCGCCAGCAGCCAGCCACTCTGCAGCGCAATCAACGCCAGCAGCAGGGCGCCAATCCAACACCAAGTCAGTCGCGGCACGGCGGCTGGCCACAAGGCAGCCCCCCATAGCCAGGAGATGGCGGGCGCAGCAAAGTAAAGCAGACGAGACCCTAATGAGACGTAATCAAAAGAAAGGCCCACGAGCACCGGCGCCACGCCCAGGAAGGTCCAGGCCAGCGCTATCAGCGCCAACGAACCGCGCCCTTGCCGCTGCGCTAGCGCCAGCAGCGCCAATACCCCCGCCCCGCCTACGGCAAAGAGCCATTCCGGGGCAACGACAAGCGGCCGTCCTGTCAGGGGATAGATAATACCTTGCAGCACGTAGCGAGCCACGTCTGCCTCTAGCAGCAGGCCGGTAATACCACTCAGGCGCGGCGTTTGCAGCCAGTAAAAGCCATATGCCCCCGCCAGCAGCACATAGACCCAACCTGCCCGTCCCGCCCCGCGCCAGATGCTCTGCCACCAGCTATGCCAATCGGCTACCAATAGCCGCTCCAGCAGCAGCGGCACAAACGCCAGCAGTATCGTACCTTCCTGAATGGTACAGGCCACGCCGAACAGGAGCAGGCTCAGGAGCAACCGGAAGCGCCGCCCCTGCCGCGCGTGCAGATAGAGTAGCCATGCCGCCAACTGAAACGAGGTGGCGATGGTGTGCTGCGGCGAGGCCCAGGCCACTGCCTGATAGGTGTATGGCTGCACGCCAAACAGCAGGGCCGCCACGGCGCTAAACCAGCGCCCCAACCCCAGGCGTGCGCCCAGGGCATAAAAGAGCGCCACATTCAGCAAATGCCAGCCCACCTGCGCCATGTGTAGCGGCAAGGTGGCAAAGGTGCCATCGGCGCGCAAAAACAGGCGGTGATAGACAAGTGTGCCAGGGCGGTAAAACTGAAAATCGGGCAACGGCCGTAGCAACTCCAGCCACCCTTTGTCCACAATTCGCCCAAACCATTGCGGGTCATCCCATATAAAGCCAAAGTGCCAGGTGGGTGCATAAAACCAGGCCAATAAAAATATGCCGCAAATCATCAGGATTTGCGGCATATTGGGCGTCCCGTACTGGTGGTGCTTCGTCATCTCAGTAAAATAGGGCATGGTTCATCTTCTCTGGAAACGAACTTCACGAATTTCTGACCGCAGAAGGCAGACCGCTCATTACTGGCAAAACCGCAGCCGGCGGTCGGTGGTCAAATTGTAAAGAGCGCTTGAACCATACCTAAAACAGGAATTGGTCTTTACCGCCTTATCAATAACCGAAGGCTCTTTACTCCTCTATCGTTGCCGGGTCAATGCCAGCCGCTTTGAGCGCTTTGTGGTACTTAGAGCGCTCCTTCGCGTTCTGAATGCGCGCCCGTCGCACTTCCTCTGGACTCATGCTATCGGTAATTTCAATGTATGCAGGCTGGGGAATACCGGCCAGGGCAGCCGCGTTGGCGCCAGCGGGTTGGGCGGCTGCTGGTGCGGGTTCGGGGTCAGCAGGGGGAATAGCAACAGGCGCAACAGTATGGGCAGCAACGGCCGTTGCTGTTTCGCCATCTTCCCCTGGTTCAATCCCCGCTGCCTTCAACGCCTTGTTATACTTGGATTTTTCTTTGGCATTGTGGATGCGCGCCTTGCGCACCTCCTCAGGCGACATATCCGGCGTAATCTCAATGTAATTGGGTGTGGCAATGCCTGCGGCTGCGGCTACGGCTGCGGCACTTGGCGGCGGTGCGGCTGCCGGAACTGCGGTGGGCGCAGCAACAGGTGCAGCGGTGACAGCTACCGCAGGCGCAGCGCCCGCCGCCCTGGCCGCCTTCAACGCCTGCGACTTCGCCTTCGAGTTAGCAATCAGCGCCTTGCGCTTCTCCTCTGGATTCATGCTGTCGGTAATCTCAATGTACGGATAATCTTTGCCAGGGACAAGGGCAATCTCACCGCTGGCGGCAGGCACAGCCGCCGGAGCCGGGGCCGCCTTTGCCACCGGTTGCGCTGCCGCCGGTCTCGCAGCCGTAGGCGCCGCCGCGCCAGGCCCCAGGCGCACCGCATCCCACCCATGCACTACGGCAATTTTGGCTGCCGTCCACGGATCTTCTTTAACCGCTTTGTAAGCCGTACGCAGCGGTTTTGCCTCACCCAGGCGGCCAATACCCATATTGGCCCCGCGCGGTTGTGCAGCCGCCAGTCGGGCCGCCAATAAGCGCGCTTCTTTAAGCTGCTTTTCCTTGTCCGCTTCCGGCTTTAGCTCGAACCCCAGGGTCAGTGTGGGGTTGTAGGCACCCTTTTGCTGCCGGCCGGCCTGCTCCGCTTCTAATTTGCTCTGTGCAACTGCCTGGTCGAAGCGCGACACAGCAAAGGCCAACAAAGCCCCAAAAACAAAGATGGCAATGACAATCCCAACGGCAATGAGAACGATTAACATGTGTGCTTCCCTCTTGTGATGTCGAAAATTCGCACGCCCATTATACTGTTTGTGCGCTGTTTCTCAAATTGCCCACACGCAGTCAAACCAATAGCTTGCAACAAAAAAGCCTGATCGGGGAAAGATCAGGCTGGAAAGATCAGTCTTAGCAAATCAAGCTTAGAGAGTGCCGAAGGTGGGACTCGAACCCACATGAGCGTAAGCTCACTACGCCCTGAACGTAGCGCGTCTGCCAATTTCGCCACTTCGGCCTGGCAAGTAGAAATTCTATCATTGCCCAGGCAAAAGTCAATAAATGCTTGCACCCCATTTATGGTAAAATTCCTCAAAGAGGAAACTCATGCGTGGGCGCCCCACGCATAAACGTCTCACGCGGGTTGGCCGTCAGCGGTCTATTTTCAAGGGAGACTTCATGAGCGGAGCGCACCGGCACGTAGCGCGGTTTTCCAAACTGCGTATCGAACTGGAAGCTCGATTTACACAGGAGATGCAACCTATGCCAACAGCAGTGGATTTATTCAAGCGCGTGCACTTATTTAATGGCTTGAGTGAAGCAGAGCTTCATGAGGTGGCGGCCATTTGTCGCGAGATAAAAAAGGGCGCAGGGGAAAAAATTATAGAGCAAAATACCACCGGCTCAGAAATGTATATTGTCGCCGAAGGGTCCGCCGAGGTTTACATCCAGGGGCTGGATGACGCGCGCACGTTGGTGGTCTTAGGCAAGGGGCAGGTCATTGGCGAAATGGCGCTGATTGACCAGGGGTATCGCTCGGCCTCTGTGCGGGCAACGCGCGAAGGAGCCAGGCTGTACCTGATTGAAAGCAGTGACTTTTATCGGCTTTGCCAGCAGAATAATCACATTGGCTACGTGGCGATGCGTAACCTGGCTGTGGATTTGTCTTTTAAGCTGCGGCACCGCAATCTGACAACTTTCTAGGAGTTGGCAATGGGAAATGGCGTGATTTATTACAAGGTGAGCTTTGTAGTGCTGGGTGGCAAACATCCGGGGGCAATTATTAATGTAGATGAGGAGCCAAAAGTTGGCGACCAGGTGACGTTTGACGGCCATGTCTTTGAAGTTCTGGAAGTGATGGAGCTGGTGCCGCCCCTGGGGGAGTTTGCCTTTCTGCATGCCACTTGCCGCTATGTGCGTGACCTGTACGAATCGGGTTGAGGGCAGCAAATGCTGTCGCTGGCGCTTGCCGTTAGCGCGCAGTGGCCACGCTTTGCGAGGCCAGACACGCGGCTTCTTGCAAGGCGATTGGTTGAACGGGTAGCTGTTTGGCGTTAATCCAGCGAATGGCGTAGTTGGCGACAAGCTGGTCGAGCGCCTGCCAGAGGTCGGCATTGGCAATCGGCTGCCCATCTTTTTTTTGCCAGTTGCGCCGCCGCCAGCCGTGAATCCACTGTGTGACGCCCTGGTACACGTAATCGGACGTAGTGAATAGCTGCACGGGGCTGCCGGGGGGGAGCAGGAGAAGGGCTTCGATCACGGCCGTTATTTCCATGCGGTTATTGGTCGTATTGGCCACACTGCCGCTGAACTGTTCCGTTTCTTCCCCTTTTTGCAAAACAACGCCCCAACCGCCAGGGCCGGGGTTACCTTTGCAAGAGGCACGCACGTAAAGGCGGGGGATGTGGGCATCGGGTTCGGCTGTGGGCGTGATTTTTAGCCGCGCCTGGCGCGCCAGTTCATCTACGCGCTCGTTCAGCGGATCGCCGGCATGTCCTTTCACCCAGTGCCAGGTAATTTGGTGCTTGTGCGTTAGCTGCCACAGCGCCTGCCATAAATCGGCGTTGGAAACGGGTTTCCCACCTTTCAGCCGCCAGTTTTGCGCCGCCCATTTTTCAATCCATTCGCTGATGCCCTTGCGCAGGTATTCGGAATCGGTGTGGAAGTCAATCGTACACGGCCGTTTCAGGCTTTGCAGGGCGGCAATAGCCGCCTGCAATTCCATGCGGTTGTTGGTGGTGTATGGGTCATTACCTGTCAGCACCTTTTCGTGCTGGCCATAGCGCAAAACGGCCGCCCAGCCGCCAATGCCAGGGTTCGGGTCTGCCCCGCCGTCGCTGTAGATGGTGACGTGCATGACGATAGCGAAGAATGGCGGTTAGAGACTGATGGTCAGGCTTTTGCAATCACCAGTCTCCAGTCGCCAATCTTCCGTTTCTTAGGCTTTCCCTAGGGCTGCCAGCATCTCTGCCACACTGGTGAATTTGACGCGCGGCCGTCCTTGCGCCTCGCCTCTGGCGATCTCCATCTCGTCCAATTTTTGCCAGTCGGCATAGGTAAAAAAGTGGGGTTGGCGTTGGGCAATCAGCTCAGCGATGGCCTCCGGCTGGGGATGGGGCGGGTTCAGCAGGGCACCTGCCTGCAAATCTTCTAGCAGCAGGTCTACGGTGCCGACGGCGCATGGTTTGTTCGTGCCAATTACGCCGCTGGGGCCGCGCTTGATCCAGCCGGCCGCGTACTCCCCGGTGACCGGTTTTTTGCTGTCCGGGTCAATGACGCGCCCCCCATCATTGAGAATAACGCCCCAGCTCTGGTTGAAAGGCACGCCGGGCAACGGCACGCCCATGTAACCAATCGAGCGAAAGACCAGGCCTACCTGCAAAATTTCGGTCTTATCCGTTGGCTCGGCGCGCAGCGAGCCGGCGCTGCTCTTCACCAGCCGGTTGTGCACCAGCTTCATGGCGCGCACGTGCCCATTTTCGTCGCCATATAACTCCACCGGCGAAACCAGGAAGCGCAGGGTGAGCTTGCGCTTTTTGCCCGTAGGCCGGTTGTTGGCGTAACTCTGAATGATCTCCACCTTGCGCATTGAGCCCCGGTCGGCACTTTCGGCCAATGCCTCTTCGCTTAGCGGGTCAAGCGCCACTTCCTCTGGAATGGTGAAGACGTCGGCGTCCTCCATTTCTCCCAGCTCTTTGATTTCCGGTGTGGTAAAGGCAGCCTGCGCCGGGCCTCGGCGCCCCAGGATGTAAACCTCTTTGACTTTGCTTTGGCTCAGGGCTTCCAGGGCGTAGTCAGCAATGTCGGTCTTTCTGAGTTCTTCGGGGGTGCGGCACAAAATGCGCGCTACGTCCATGGCCACGTTGCCAATGCCTACTACGGCGACGCGCTCCTGGGTGAGATCGAACTGGCAGTCGCGAAAATCGGGGTGGCCGTTGTACCAGGCCACAAATTCGGTGGCCGGGTGGTGGCCAATCAGGTCGGCGCCTGGAATGTTCATGGCGCGGTCGGTTTGCGCGCCGGTGGTGTAGATGATGGCGTGGTAATGGTTGCGCAGGTCTGCCACGCTCAGGTCGCGCCCCAGCTCGACATAACCAAAAAAGCGGAAATTGGGTTTTTGCGCCAGGCGGTCGAAAACGGCCGTAACTGACTTAATCTTCTGGTGATCGGGCGCTACCCCCAGGCGCACCAGACCAAAAGGGGTCGGCAACCGGTCATACATATCTACAGAAACTGATAGCTGCTTTTGCTTAAATAAATGCTCGGCGGCGTAGAAGCCGGCTGGCCCCGCGCCAATAATGGCCACACGCAGCGGATGGTCCGCCGTTCCTATATCAGACATCGCTTGCTCCTTTGCTTGGCTCCCTCATAGGTCAATTGAGTGGGAAAAGGTAAATGAAAAGTGCTTAAACAGAACGCAGGACAACGCCCAGCAACTTGTACCCATTACAAAAAGCCGCCACGTGCGCGTCAGGTGCCTGCCGCCATAATTTGCGCTTCCAGCGTGTCAATCTCGCCACGATATTGATCTCGCTGCGCCTTGAGCACGTCGCCAATCGAGATAATGCCAATCAGGTTGTTTTGCTCGTCTACAATTGGCAGGTGGCGGAAACGGCGCTCGGTCATGGTGTGGGCGACGGACATCAGATCGTCTTGAGGAACGGCCGTAACCACGTCAGCCGTCATCACATCGCGCACGGCCATGTCAAACACCCGATCGTGCGTCACCGCTTTGCGCACAATGTCTCGCTCCGAGAGAATGCCCACAATGCGGCCCTGGTCATCTAAAACCACCACCGCGCCAATGTTATGTTGAAACATCAAACCGGCAGCTTCGCGAATCGTCTGCCCAGGCTGAATAGTCACCACCCCGCCCGTTCTTGTAGAAAGAAAACCTTGAACTTTCATGTGCAACTCCCTTGAAAATGACCGCAGACGGCCGACCGCAGACCAACGACCAGCGGAACAACAGACCTGCGTGATACTTTCATTCGTGGTGGTGTGCCACCATTCATGAAGTCTCCTTTCGTTTACCTGGTGTTCTGTCTTGCAAATCATCACCAGGCCTGTGGTCAACGTGCTCATCTCCGTCACGCCCACCGCTATTACTGCCATTATAAAAAAAGTGCACTCAAGCGGCAAAAAGCGGCAACGGCCGTATCGCAGCAAAGATGACATAATCCAATTCTATTCGCCAACTGCCTTAAGAATTGGTATAATTTACCCTTGCAACGCTTCATATCGCAATCCGCAACTTACATTCTCACAGGAGACTTCACCGGCTGTGCCGACCACCATGAATGAAAATGCTACGCAAATCAGCGGTCTGCCGTCGGCGGTCAGCGGTCATTTTCAAGGGAGCAAGATGTGATCCAAGCCCAGACCCAAACACCGGATTATTGGGGAGTCAAATTCGCTGTCACCGACAAAGACATTGAACAGGTGTACAACCACTTTTTAGAAGTGGAGCGTCCACAGCGTTTAGCCGAGCTGGCGCGCGTCATCATCGCCTACCGTGTGGCTGAGGAGCTGCGCCAGGTAGAACGGCTTATGGCCGGGCGCACCATTTATCAACCGCGCAACAGCTATGTGCCTGATCAAGAACTGGTGTTCCCGATGATGCAGTTTGCCCAGGGGCGGGTAACGGCTGTGCGCAAAGGGTACAACCCCCAATATGGCAGCTTTAACGTGATTCGCGTCGAAATCAACGGCAAACAGCGCGAATTCGCCGCCGACCTGCAAATGGAACACCCCCTAAACGCCGACAAAAGCACCCTCATGGCCGCGCTGACACGCATTGACATCGAGCCGCTTTACGAGCAATATGGCCATTTGGTGGAAAAGAAACTGGCACGCGCACTAGAAGAATCCCCGGAATTTATCCGCCTGGGCGCAGAATGGTTCATCAAAGGGTTGATGTTAGAAATGAATATCGGCCACCTGCATCTGGCCGAGGCGATCTTAGAGATGAATGAGGGTGGCCCCCTGACGCCAGACGAGATTATCCCACAACTAGACCTGGATAGCAGCATCAGCCTGGACGTGCAACGCTTCTCCCTGAACTATGCCATGCTCAACGACGGCCGTTTTGATGAAGTTGCCCCCGTTGGCACGGTGGCCTGGTTCCTCAAGCGGCTTGAGCCAGAAGGCGTGCGCGAGACCCCAGAACGCCTGCGCTACACCCCCATCCCCTACGACCGCGCTCTCCTCAGCCCGCAGCTACTTTCGCTAGAGCGTGAACTCGATGACGAATGGTCAGAACTAGAGCCAGTTGGCACAGCCGAAGCCACCACCCTGACCCTGACCTACCCACACCGCTGGGCTGGAACCTTGCCTCTCAGCTCTCGCACTACCCCCCTCTTCCCTGCCAGCACCTCTCCCAGGCAATACATTCGCTTTGTGGAGGAAGGAACGGGGCGCGAATTTCCTGGCTGGGTGGTGCGCGAACATCGCTACATCTACGGGCTAAAAGAATGGTACGAAGAAAATGAATTAGCCGTCGGCGCTTACATCTACCTGCGCCCAGGCACAGAACCGGGAAAAATCATCATCAACTTCGACCGGCGTCGCCCTCAGCGCGAATGGGTACGTCTGGCCAGCCTGGCCGATAACCAGATCAAATTCGAGCTGACACGCCGCGGCGTTGGCTGTGGCTATGATGACCTTCTGATCGTGGCCACAGATGTAGTAGCCGCTATTGACGTGCTGGCACGCCGCATTGAGGTAAACCAACGCTCAGTTGCCTCCCTGCTGGCAGAGCTGTTCCCCCAGCTGACCAGCCTGAATCCGCAAAATGCCGTACACGCCAAAACCTTGTACAGCGCCATCAATATGTTCAAACGAGTCCCGCCTGGCCCCATTTTCGCCGAATTGGTTCGCCATCCTGCTTTCAAGGCCGTGGGCGATCATTACTGGCGTTTTGAAAGTGAAAACTGGCGGAGCTAAGCAGGTAACACCATTTCAGAGAGGAGTTCCTTTGTCTGACAATACCCCACGCCCCCAACCCAGGCCACCAATCATCAAGCGTGCTACGCCGGATACCCACTTCCACATTGATTATGATTGGTGGAATTCAGCAAACCTGGACCTGAAAACCTACCTTTACACACGCATGTCAAACATCGGCAACACGGAAATTGATTTTGATGCGGAAGAGGTAGATATTGTGGACCCGAAAACGGCCGAGGTGCGGCGTGTAGACGGGTTCCAATACATGGTACAGGTCTACTTCAGCCAGCTTCCCGAAGACTTTATGGCTAGCGCCTCACTGGTAGACGCCGTTTTTTGCGTGCTGCTGGCCAATGGCAACCTGCCCATGTCGGCCAGGGAAATTGCCGCGCGCGTCAACCGCTCACCAGAGGTCATTTTGCGCACCTTTTCCGGCCCGCGCGTCTACCAGGGCATCCGCCCGGTGCAAGAGTAGGCAACACCATGGCTCAGGTACAGGTCAGGCTATACGGCACACTGCGCGATTATCGTCCGGCAGTGGATGGACTGCCGCACCACCCATTTGCCGTGCCACTGCCTGTGCCCACCAGTGCCGCCGCGCTGGCACAGCAGTTAGCTCTGCCCCAAGAGTTATTGGCTGGCGTTGCCATCAACGGCCGTGCGGCCGATTTTCAGGCTATGGTGCAGCCGGACGACCAGGTGAGCTTCTTCCCGCCAACCGCCGGCGGCTAACTACGCCTCCCTGACTGCCCCATGCCCCTTGTCTCCTGCCCCCATCCTCCCTTATTAAGGAAAGAACCCATCCATGCGCATTTTTATCGCCGGCGTCATGCAGGCTGATCGCACTGACCGTCTGCTTGAAGCTCAGGAATACCGCCATCAGATCACGCAGGCGCTACACCAGTATGCCCCAGGCGTAGAAATTATTGACCCATTTGCGCTGCATCCCAACAGCGTGGCCTACGATGAAGCGCGGGCACGCGAAACCTTCCACACGATGACGCGCCTGGCCGGCACGGCCGATTTGCTCATTGCCTACCTGCCCAAGCCCAGCATGGGCACGGCCATGGAAATGTGGCAGGCACACCAGGCACAGACCTACATTGTGGCCGTCACGCCGCTGGTGCACCATTGGGCTGTGCGCTTTACGGCCAACGAGGTGCTGCCTGACCTGGAAACATTGCTGGCGCACATTGCTAACGGCCGTATTCCGCACCTGCTCCCCCTGCGCAAAGTTTGACGCGCCCCCTGTTGGCGATTAGAATTGCCCTATGCAGACAGACAACCTGATGCCCCAGTAGCTCAAAGGATAGAGCGCCGGACTTCTAATCCGCAGGTTGGGGGTTCGAGTCCCTCCTGGGGTGCAGATGCAGCCGTAGGCACAGCCACGGCTGTTTTCTTATTAGGCTGCAATTGAGGCTTGGAGATTAGTGTTTGTCAGCCTACAGAAACCATGAAGTGGTTGGATGGTTTGTTGGTTGGATGGTTTGTTGGTTTGTTGGCTGGATGGTTTGTTGTCAACCAGCAAACCAGCTAACCTTTGCCGCAGCTACCGCTAATCTGAAAAAGCAGCATCCCGGCATCGTTCTATGATTGCCATCTCTGGCGCAACTGGCTTTCTTGGTCATCATCTGGTTCCCCACCTGGTGCAGATGGGCTATGCCGTGCGCGCCCTGGTGCGCCCCCACAGCGACACGCGCTTTCTACAGGCCCTGGGCGTGGAACTGGCCGTCATCAACGATATTACCGCAGAAACGGCCGTTGCCCGGGCCATGCAGGGCTGCCAATTCGTCATTCATGCCGCCGGGCAATTCCGCTTTTGGGGCAAACGGCAACAGTTTTGGGCCACCAACGTCGGCGGCACGCAAACCATGCTGCGCGCCGCCCAACAGAGCGGCATCCAGCGTTTCATTCATATCTCCACCATTGCCGTCGTCGGCAAAACCCCCGACACCCCTTTTGACGAAACCATCCCCTGCCACCCGCTGGACGATTACCAGGAAAGCAAACTAGAAGCGGAAAAACTGGCGCTGGCCGCCTGTCAGGATGGCCTGCCCGTGATTGTGCTGCGCCCCGGCTGGTTCTACGGCCCCTGGGGGCGCTACGCCTTCAACCGCCTCAATTTTGAAGAACCGCTGCGCGGCTGGCGCATCAAAGTGGATGGCGGACGCAACGTGCTATGCCCCGTCTTTGTGCCAGACGTGGCGCAGGCGGCGCGCCTGGCGCTGACGCAAGGGCGCACCGGTGAAATCTACCACATCAGCGGCCCTCCCCTCAGCCACAATGAAATCAACGCCATCATCAGCGATCTGGCCGGCATCTCCCACTGGCGGATGCCCATACCCCGCTTTGTGGTGCTCAATCTGGCGCGCGCGTGGACGGCCGTTTCCCGTTATACTGGTCGTGAACCCTTCTACCCTGTCAACCTGGCCCCCTATGTTTTCCAAAACTGGCGTGTCAGCATCGCCAAAGCGCAGGCGGAGCTAGGCTTCGTGCCCACCCCCTTTACCCAGGGCGCGCAAGAAACGCTAAAATGGTATTGGGCGGAGGGAATTTTAAGGAGGAAAAGGTAACGGGGTGACGGGGTGAGGGGCCAACCATTTGATACAACGAGGGCGCCTATGAAACTGCTTACCGTTAGCGAAATGATAGCCGCAGAAAAAGCGGCCAACCGCAGCGGCTGGTCTTATGCGCAAATGATGGAAACGGCCGGCAAACGCACCGCCGAAGCTATCATGGCGCGCACCCCCATCCAGGGAGCGAGCGTGCTGGTGCTGGTGGGGCCAGGCAACAACGGGGGTGACGGCCTGGTGGCCGGTCGCTACCTGGCGCAAGCAGGCGCTGACGTGGCCTTTTATTTGTACAAGCCACGCGATCCTCACCAGGACCCCAACTTTGCCCGCATTCAGGAAATGGGGCTGATGGCGATAGAAGCGGGTTTTGACCAGCGCTACCGCGTGCTGCGCACCCGTCTGAAGATGACAGACATCCTCATAGATGCGCTACTGGGCACAGGTGCAGCGCGCCCCATCACGGGCGAACTGGCGGCGCTGATGAAGCAAGCCCGCGCCGGCCTAGAGGAGCGGCGCACTTTTTTAGCCCCGGCCTACCCTGCGCTAACGGCCGTTTCTGACCTGCCAGACACGCCATCCCGCCCACCCCGACCACTGGTAGTCGCCGTAGATTGCCCTAGCGGCCTGAACTGCGATACGGGCGCGCTGGACCCCTTGACCATTCCTGCCGACCTGACCGTAACCTTTGCCGCGCCCAAGCGGGGGCATTTTGCCTTCTCCGGCGCAACCACGTGTGGCGAACTGATTGTGGCCGACATCGGCATAGACACCGCCCTGGCGGAAATGGCAGCGGTGCAAACAGAGGTGATGACGGCCGTTACAGCCCAGGCCTGGCTACCCAAACGGCCGCCAGATGGGCACAAGGGCAGCTTTGGCTGGGCGCTCATTGCTGCCGGTTCAGTCAACTACTGGGGCGCGCCGGTGTTGGCCGCACGAGGGGCATACCGCGCCGGTGCGGGGCTGGTCACCCTGGCCGTGCCAGAGCGCATTCGCCCAACCGTCGCCGCGCAACTGCCAGAAGCCACCTACCTGGCCGTGCCCGAACAGCGGCGGTTGGGCCTGGAAAGCGCGCGCCTGTTGCTAAAGCAAATAGATCGCTACCGCGCGCTGCTCATTGGCCCCGGCCTGGGCGAGGCGGGCGAATTCATGGAACTACTCTGCAAAGAAGATGGCCCGGCCCCCGGCCTGCCGCCGCTGGTTGTAGACGCCGACGGTCTGAACTGGCTGGCGCGCCAGCGCGACTGGCCACGCCGCCTGCCCCCGGAAACCATTCTCACCCCCCACCCCGGCGAAATGGCGCGCCTGATGGGCGTTGCCCAAAATACGCAGACCGACCGCATCGCGCTGGCACAAGAAATGGCACGCGCCTGGGGGCATATCCTCGTGCTAAAGGGCGCATACACCGTGGTGGCCGCCGCAAACGGCCGTACCCATCTAATTCCTTTTGCCAACCCGCTACTAGGCGTCGCCGGCAGTGGCGACGTGCTGGCAGGCATTATTGTGGCTCTGCTGGCGCAGGGCATGGAGAAATATGAGGCGGCCGTTTTAGGCGCCTATCTGCATGGGGCAGCAGGGGAACTAGCACGCGCCCAACTGGGGGATGCCGGCCTGCTGGCGGCAGAATTGGCCAATTGGCTACCCCAGGTGCGGCAAAAGCTCATGCGCCTTTAAGGTTGACGTGCGCCAACTCCGCCAGGGTCTACAATCGGGAGGGAGTGACAAAAACGCGGCATGATTCAGTACATCGTTAAATACTCCGTAAAATAAATTGGTGAACATTTTGACAAAATCAGCCAGGTGGTTGAAAATGGCAGAATGAAAAAACAACATGTACAACTCACACAAACCGACCGAGACTTTCTGGAAACCCTGATCAGCAAGGGCGAATTG
>CALEAD010000065.1 GCA_937943625.1 uncultured Anaerolineae bacterium
GCGCACCTTTTGTTTCAGTTTGACCGCTTCGATGGCCTCAACCAAGCCGATACGACGGGCGAATATCCCCCATATGACCAGCATGGCGTGTTGTGTCATCTGCGGTGGTGTTTCCGGTGATGTTTGTATGTGACTCATGGCGACCTCGTTGTGAAATGTCGCTATGAGCCTGCCACTATTGAGCAGGTTGTAAAGGTTCGACTTTTATTTTTGGCGATTTTTCATGAAATCGCTTCTGATTGTGCAAAACTTACGTTGTGTAATGTGACATTGTCAAAATAAAATATGAAGGGCCAGCAATGCGACCATCCATTGACCAACAGGTAACCTTTTTGTACACGGCCGATTTGCAGCAAACGGCCGTTTTCTATGAAACTATCCTCGAACTGCCGCTGGTATTAGACCAGGGCGCCTGCCGCATTTACGCCACGGGCAGTGGTGCTTTCCTCGGCTTTTGCCAGCACCTATCCGCCGGGACGGCGCCGCCCGCCGGCGTCATTCTCACGCTGGTGAGCCAGGACGTGGACGGCTGGTACGCTTTTTTGCAGGAGAAAGGCGTTCTGTTTGAGAAGGCTCCTGCCTACAACGAGAAATTTAACATCTACCACTGCTTCCTGCGCGATCCAAACGGTTATTTGCTTGAAATTCAGCGCTTTCTCGATCCGGGCTGGCCTGGCCTGCGACGTGGACATGACATCTGATACCTTGCCTCCGGTCACCCCCACACCACAGACCCGGTTTGATTGGCTGCTTTACGCGGATGCGACGTTTGCCGCTCTGGCGCTGCTGATCCCCGTCCCTTACCTGGATTCACTGCTGGAGACGATTTTCCGCCGGCGCATGCTCAAAACCATTGCCTGGCGCAACGGCCGTATTGATGCCCAGGCACCCCTGCCCCCCGATGTCGTGCGCGAAGTGTATCGCAGCCGCACCCCCTGGCTGCAGGGTTGCCTGATGGCGCTGGTTTCTTTTCCCCTGCGCCTGCTCCAGCGCCTGTCGCGCAAGCTGCTCTACGTGCTCACCGTCAAGGAAGCGACAGACCGGCTTAACGCTTACTGGCATCGCGCTTTCTTGTTGGATTACATGATCCGCCGCGGCGATTTGAACGACCTGGCAACGGCCGTTCCCGCGTTGCGGGCGCTGGATGCCACCGTGAAAGCGCAGGCGCAAAGCCCCATGACCCAACTGGCCGGGCAGGTCTTGCAGGGTGCCCACCACGTGTTGCGCACCATATTCCGCTGGCTGCGCCGCCGGCAGGAGGATGATGTGGCGCAACGGGCGCGGGCGACCATGGCCGCCAACTGGGCAGACTTTGCCGCGTACCTGGATGAAGTTGCCCGCCAATATGAACAAGCCCTCAGCAAGGAGATGAGCTGAACAACGCCCTTTACCCTGCTAGGGTTCACTCTAGAGCAGGCAGAAGATGAATTGCCGAACATTGGCTACGCCCTGCTCTTTCCCGTGGCCACGATGGTGAAAGTTTTGTTTGCGCAGCTTTTGCTGTTTTTGCTCTCCTGAGGAGTGTATGATTGCGATTTTGGCTCCGGCCACTACCATGGCGGATGACGCGCCACTACTGCCCGTCGCGCCCACGCAGCCGCAGTTCTTGCCAGAGGCGGCAGAGTTGGTGGCCATGCTACGGCCGTTATCCGTGCCCGATCTAGCGCACCTGATGCAAATCAGTGATGAACTGGCGGCGCTGAACGTGGCGCGCTTTGCCAACTGGCAGACAGCTCATACCCCGCTAAACGGTCGTTTCGCTTTCTCGGCCTTTCGCGGGGATGCATACCAGGGGCTGGACGCCGACAGCCTGAGCGCCGCCGACCTGGAATTTGCCCAGCGCCACGTGCGCATATTGTCCGGGCTGTATGGCGTGTTACGGCCGTTGGACCTGGTGCAGCCCTATCGCCTGGAAATGAAAACCAGCCTGAAGGGCGCGGGCTGGGACACCCTGTACCAGTTTTGGGGAGACAGGCTGACCCAGGCGCTGAACGAGGCGCTGGCCGCTTCCGGCAGCAACGTGCTGGTGAACCTGGCCTCCCATGAATACGCCAAAGCGGTGCGCAAAAGCGAACTGCGCGGGCAGATTTTGCACGTGCAGTTCAAGGAGGAGCAGGGGGGCCAGTTCCGTGCCGTCAGCTTTTTTGCCAAGCGCGCGCGCGGGCTGATGACGCGCTACCTGATCCAGCAGCGCGTTACGGAACCGCTGGCGCTGCAGCGATTTACCGTCGAGGGGTATCGCTTCAATCCGGCCCTGAGCTGCGATGGGCAGTGGGTGTTCACGCGCCGGGTTTGATTGGCACGCAAATTTGCTTTGACCGCAGACCGCAGACCACAGACCGCGGACCGCAGACCGGTATGCCTTTTCTGCAGCGCCGTCGGTCGTCGGCGGTCGGCCGTCGGCGGTCACTTGTCGGCCGTCGGCCGTTATTTTCAACAGAGCACAAAATGCCCAAAAGATTCTGCGGCTACTGGGGGGGGAACTGGCTTTTTTTGACATGACATTTTTGTTTATGTTATGCTATGTTGTGCGGCTGCGGCGTGAAAAGCGCAGGGGTTACAAAGCTGTTTTTTCCGGCGTTAACATCCCCTATACCAAACTATGAGCAAGACCAATCATCCAAAGACAATCAGGCATACGTGACAACCTGGAGCGAGGTTCCGTCGTTGAATTTCTGCGCGAAAAAATCGTCAATGGCTCGCGCCTTTCCATCGTTTCTGCCCACTTTACCATCTATGCCTACGCCGCCCTGCAAGCGGAACTAGACCAGATTAGCGAACTGCGCTTCCTCTTTGGCGAACCCCGTTTCGTCAAATCCCTGGACCCGGACAAAAGCGACAAACACGCCTTTGCAATTACCGACGCAGGGCTGTGCCTGGCCGAACAACTGCGGCAAAAGCAAGCGGCCCGCGACTGCGCCGCCTGGATTCAGGAAACGGAAAATGGCAAGCAGATGGATGCTTACAACGAGCTTCTGCGCAGCGCCGTGAAATCCATCGAGCGTACCTTTAAGAAGCGGGCCGTGGCGCAGTTGCAGGCGGGGCGCGGAGGCTTGCTGCCCACGCGTGAGCAGCAGGTGCATGACCAGACGGATTTTGAATTGATTACCTGGCTGGTGATTGTTTCTCATTGATCTACGACTCAACTCGTGATACGATGTACATGTTAATGTCTATTTATTTGTCTATCGAAACGGCTAATGTGGCGCGATTTTCTGATTCGCGTGCCGCACTGTAGCGAACTGAAGGGTTCGACCTTCGAGGGGTTGTAACATGATGAAAACCGTATCGGTGAGCGAGACCAGGCAGCAACTGAGCACATTTCTCAACTGGGTGAGGGAAAAGCGCCAGGATGTCGTCATTCAAAATAGGGGGCAGGCAGAGGCGGTGATCATTCCGTATGCCGACTACGCACTGCTGCAAGAGGCGCGCGAACGGCAGCGACGGCAGGCGGCGCTGGATGAGCTGAAGCAAATTGCCCAGGAAGTGCAGGCCAGAAATGCGCAAATGACGGCCGTTGCCGTAGACGAACTTGCCGACGAGATTGTTCGGGAAGCCATTAAGAACCTCAGCCAGTAGCCCGATTTTCTAAATCGAGACGGCCGATTTGGAAAATAGCCCTACGAAGGAACGGCCGATGCGCGTTCTGGTGGACACCAATCTGTTTATCGCTTACCTGCTGAAGCCGCGCGACGACAGCCTGGTGGCGCTGCTGCTAGAGGCGGTAGTAGACGGGAGGGTCACGCTGCTAATGCCGGCTGCCCTGCTGCAAGAGATTGAGGAAACAATTAAACGAAAGCCGTATCTATTGGCGATCATTGATGCAGAGCGGCTGCACCGTTTCCTGACGTTGCTGCAATCCCTGTGTGAAGAAATTCCGCTTATTACGGAAGCGATCCCGCCTATTACCCGCGACGTGAAAGATGATTACCTGATTGCCTATGCCGTTGTGGGGCAGGCGGATTACCTGGTGTCTGGGGATAAGGATTTACTGGAACTGCCCACGGCCGTTCCCCTCACCATCCTAAATTCCCGCCAGTTTAGAGAGCTATTCCATGCGCCATAAGCATAACATGAAATCACCTGGGTTAGGGGCGCAGCGGCGGGTCTAACTAAATTACGAAACGTGACGCCCAGTGAAAGCAAGGTGACACAATGTCCGTAAAACTATGATGACCCCCATAAACTAGACCACAAGATACTGATGATTGAACCCAACCACCCGCAGCTGAGCATTCGCCGCCAATACGACCTGATTTGAAGCCATGCAGGGTGGGGCGCAACGGTGCGGGCATGATTTGGGTCAAACAAATGGCCTCATCTCCGCACCATCTCGCCCTGTTTGTTTGCCAGAAAATTTGGAATCAACAGCAATTCGCAAATTAACGCATTGATTTGACGGCAGACCAGGGACCGCGGACCGGTATGCCTTTTCTGTCGTGCGGTCGGTCGTCGGTGGTCTCTGGCGATCATTTTCACAGGAGACTTCATGTGTGGGGCACACCACCACGAATGAAAAGCGAGGTCAACGGGAATGAGATGAGCCCGTGTTCATCCGTCCCAACCCGCGTTCATAACTGTTCTATTTTCAAGGGAGACTTCATGAACGGTGACGCACCACCACAAATGAAAATGTAGCGCAGGTTACCAAACCTGTACCTGCCAACCAGGTTTGGCAACCTGGCCACAGTTACAGCCATCATCAGTTGGTCAAACATCTCCCCAGCGCTTTGTGAACCATGCCCTTAGAGGGGTTTGAACTGCTCAAAGGGCTGCTGGCAGTTGTGGCAGTAATGGATGGCGCGGCAGAGGGTGGGACCAAAGCTGTTTTTTACGCTGGTGTTGGTGGAATCGCAGTAGGGGCAGGCCACAGGATCAAAAAAGGTGAGGGTGATATGGCCGCCATGTGGCGGCGGCGGGGCCAGGCCAAATGCCTTTAGCTTACGTCGCGCCTCGTCGCTGATCCAGTCGCTGCTCCAGGGGGGGTGCAGCACCGTTTCTACGCGCACTTCTGCGCAGCCCAGCGCCTTTAGCCGCGTGACGATGTCGGCCTGCATGGCGTGCAGTGCCGGGCAGCCGGAAAAGGTGGGGGTGATGGTGACGGTCACGTTTTGCCCGTCAAGCGCCACCCCGCGCACAATGCCCATCTCCACCAGCGATACCACCGGTATCTCCGGGTCTGCGACTTCGGCCAGCGCCGCCCAAATCGTCTCCTCATTTACCATTATCATTTATCATTCACCAAACCGCTTCCTGCTCCATGCGCGCCACCTGCTGCAAATCGGCCAGCAGCGGCGCCAGGTGCGCGCTGTGGCGGGTGCGGTCCGTGGTGGGTGGCGTGTCGTTGGCAGGGATGGTGAGGGAACAGGTAGTGAGAAACGGCCGTACTTCTGCCCGCCATGCCTGTTGCCAGCTTTCCCCATCCGGCACAATGCCCGCCGATGCCAGGTCTGCCTGGCCAGGCAGCGGCGCAAAAAGCTGCTGCGCCAGCGGCCAGAGGGCGTCCAGAGCGGCTTGCGTGCGTTGGTGAGATTCGGCCGTGCCCAACCCCAGCCGCTTGATCCAGGCGGTGGTGTGGCGCAGGTGGTAAATCTCCTCGTTACGCATTTTTGCTGCTGCCTGCGCCAGCGGCGCGTAGCTGCTGTGTACCAGATGCGCCAGCAAAATCGTTTCTGCGGCGTCGAAGAGATATTGGCGCAGCATGGTAAAAGCCCAGTCACCGCGCGGCTGCTCCACCATTTGCACGCAGCGGAATTTACCCGCCTCGCGCCAGAAAGCCAGCCTGTCGGGGTCATCGCCGCCGAGGGCGCAAACCAGGTCATAAAACAGGGTGGCGTGCCCCAACTCATCCTGGGCGATGTTAGCCAGGGCAATGTCTTCCTCTAAAATAGGGGCGTGGCCGATCCATTCGCTGTTGCGGTGGGCCAGAATCAGGTGATCGTCGGCTTGAGCAAGCAGGTATGCTTGCAGGGCAGGTTCGTTCATGGGTATATGGGGCGTGAAATGTGAAGCGTGATGAACCTTACCTTTCATGGCTCACGTTTCACACTTTTCCTGGTTGGGCTGACAAAGCCATAATAACTCTGCTGGCGGTAGGTTTTGGCGGTGGCGGGGGCATAGTAGCTGTCTACGTCTTGCGGGTCGCTGCCGCTGATGGCGCTGAGGGGCACGGCCCACCAGACGATGGCGGTTTCGGGCTGAAAACGGCCGTCCTCTAATGCCTGCTTGATTGCCAATTGCGCCGACTCGGCCACAACCTCACCCGCGTACTCGACAAAGGTCATGCTGCGGCGCTGTGAGCGTTTGGCAAAGAGGGCATAGGGCTGGGGGGAAACGGCCGTACCTTGCCAAAATTCCGGGTTGGCGGCCAACTCTTCGGCCGTCAGGCTAAACACGGCGCTGGCGGGCGCCACCCACATGCTCACCACCTGCGGCCGGCGCGCAAACACGTCACGCGCGTTCAGCAGCGCCATTTCGGCGTCCGGCGCGTGCACCGAACCGACCGCCTTGTGCGGCTGCCCCGGCAAATCTTGCTTGAATACCTCATAGCGAGGCCATTGCGTGTCGGTCATTGTGGAAGAAAGCGATTAGCAATTAGCGATCAACCAATTCCTAGCCTCTAGTCTCCAATCTCTGGTGTCCGTTTTGCATAGGCAGCCACCGCTTCACGCACCCAACGGCCGTCTTCGTGCGCCTTTTGCCGCGCCGCCAGCCGTTCCGCGTTCATAGGGCCATTTCCCTTCACCACGCGCCAGAACTCATCCCAATCAATGGGGCCGATTTCCCAATTGCCCGTTTCTGCGTTAAAGCGCAAATCAGGGTCGGGGATGGTCAGCCCCAGCGCCAGCACTTCCGGCACCTCTTCGTTGATAAACTCCTGGCGCAAGGCGTCATTGCTTTTGGTCTTGATGCCCCAACGCATGAGCACGGCCGAATTGGGCGAATCGCTGTCGTGCGGGCCAAACATCATCAACGTCGGCCACCACCAGCGGTTCAAGCCATCCTGCACCAGCGCCTTTTGTCGCGGCGTGCCCTGCGTCATGTACTGCACAATCATCTCCTTGCCCTGCTTATAGTGGAAGGTTTCCTCGGCGCAAATACGCACCATAGCGCGAGAGTAAGGGCCGTAGGAGCACTGCGCCAGCATCGTCTGGTTTTTGATTGCTGCACCATCTACCAGCCAGCCAATCCAGGCCACATCTGGCCAGGAAAGGGTGGGGTAGTTAAAGATGCTGGAATACTTGGCTTTGCCGCTCAGCAGTGCGTCAATCATTTCCTCACGGGTTATGCCCAGCGTTTCTGCAGCGTGGTACAGGTATTGACCGTGCCCGGCTTCGTCTTGCACCTTGGCCATCAGCACCATTTTGCGCCGCAGGTTGGGCGCGTGCGGAATCCAGGTTCCTTCGGGCAGCATACCCACAATTTCGCTGTGTGCGTGCTGGGAGATCATGCGGATGAGCTGGCGGCGGTATTCGGCGGGCATCCAGTCGCCCGGCTCGATTTTTTCGCCACGGGCAATGCGCGCTTCAAAGGCGGCCAGTTTTGCGGGGTCCTCATTCATCTACCTTACCTCCGTTGTCCGTAGTCTGTGAACGGAACTGAGCTGTTGGCTACAAGTGTACCAAAAATTGTCGCAATTTGCTGAAAAAGTGAGGATTTTTTCTCAGGATCGTTTGTCGTTACTTGACAATAGTTGTATAATTTTAGAACATATGTTTTATATTTTGCAAACCGGAGATGAGAAACGAAGTGATGGGCGGTTGGCCGTCTGCGGTTAGAAATCAGAAAAGATGAAACATGCCCCAATTTGTATTTGCTGTTAGCGTTTGCGGGAGATGAGTGAGATGAATCAGCAAATGTTTTACGATCAGTCGGCGCAGAAACGGCCGTTGCGTGCCGCACTGGGATGGCAGCAAACAACTGCGCCGCGAAATTCCCTGGCGATAGGGGCCATTCTGCTGGTGGCGCTGGTGGCCTTTGAGATGTTCAATTTTGATACCACGCGCTATGCTCTGCATAGCCTGTTGGGGGATGTGCGCTTTCTGGGCGTTACCTGGGCAGCCATCCTGGCAATTGCCTTTTGTGCTATTGACTTTGCCGGTTTGGTGCGTTTTTTCATGCCAGAAGAGCAGGTTGGGCAAAGCAAGGAGTATTGGTATCTGATGGGGGCATGGCTGCTGGGGGCGACGATGAACGCAATTATGACCTGGTGGGCAGTATCCCTGACGCTGCTGAACCATGACCTGGGCAACGAGGTGCTTAGTCGTGCCCAGTTGCTGGAAGTGGTGCCCATTTTTGTAGCGGTGTTGGTTTGGCTGACGCGCATTTTGTTTATCGGCGCGTTGACGGTGGCGGGTGGTTATCTGTTTATAGGCAATGGCCAACGGCCGTCTCTGGTGCCCCAGCCCGCCATTCCCCAGCCGCAAATGCCGCTTCGCGAAGCGCCACTTCGCCAAGAAGCGCCGCAACCTTTGCCGCCAATTGATACTGTGCCCGCTTTTCTGGAAGAGTATGAGGGGCGTGTGGTGGAGCCAACGGCCGTTGCGCCCCAACCGGCTCCCTCTCAGCCACTGCGTGAACCGGTCAGCCGCATTCAGCGCCGTCCACCCATGCCTGCGCCGCCACGCCCGGTTTCTGTGCCCATGGCCGCCAGGGGGCGTAACCAGGGAGAGATACGATGAATGATTACCCAAACAGCACAACGGCCGTTTCGCGCGAGGCGCTGCGCTTTGGATTGCTCATGTTGGCGGTGGGGCTGGTGATCGCCGGTTTGGTGATGGTGCGCCCGCAAATAACCAGTGCCGCGCCGGAGAAGGAAGTGGCTGTGGTCAGAGAACCTGAGACAGAAGTACCGGGGGTGACGGTAGAAACGGCCGTTGTTACTCCCCCCTCTGTGCTCTCACCCATCTTCACCCCCGAAGTGCGCTATTGGGAAGCAAAAATTGTGGCCTGGGCGGCCGAGTTTGACCTGGACCCTAACCTAGTGGCCACGATTATGCAGGTGGAGTCTTGCGGCGACGCAACGGCCGTTTCGCGCGCTGGCGCGCAAGGGTTGTTCCAGGTCATGCCATTCCACTTTTTGCCCGGCGACGACCCCTTTGACCCAGATACCAACGCGCGGCGTGGGCTGGCCTACTTTGTGGCGCGCCTGCAGCAGACCAACGGCGACCTAGGGCGCGCCTTTGCCGGCTACAACGGTGGGCACGTAGCTGCCGGCGGCAGTTGGGAAAGCTGGGCTGCCGAGACACGCGCCTACTACACCTATACCACCGGCATCTATGCCGACGCCCAGGCCGGTCTCAGCGAAAGTCCTGCCTTGCAAAAGTGGGTACAAAACGGCGCCGGCACCTACTGCCAGCTGGTGGCCAAAAAGCTAGGCCTGTAGGAGGGGATAGAGGATAGTGAACAACTCCCTACTTCCTACTCCCTATTCCCTACTCCCTATTCCCTAATAAGCCCCCAACTCGTGCAGACGCTCATCGCTAATGCCAAAATAGTGCGCAATCTCGTGCAGCACCGTGCGCCGCACCTCCTGTCGCAGCACGTCCAGGTCACCACCGGCTGCTGCTTGCAGCGGACCCTGGTACAAGGTGATGATGTCTGGCGCTACCAGATGATAGCCAGAGCCGCGTTCCGTCAGCGGCACGCCCTGGTACAGGCCAAACAACGTGTGGCCAGGAGGCACCCCTGCCTCAAGTAGTTCGGCGCGGCTGGGCCACATTTTGGTCAATATCTCCACATTGCTGATTTTGCTTTGTAAGTTGGGAGGCAACGTGGCGACTATCTCCATCACCAGTGCCTCAAACTGTTCTGCCGATAGCATAAAACCTCCCTGGAATCCATAAACTCGCCTAAACAAACAAACGCTTTTTCTTGCGCTTGAATCGGAGTATGATAATACCACTTTGCTATCGGTCGGGTAGGGGGCAGGGGAAATATGAAAGCTGATAAGCTGATTGGCTGATTGGTTAAAATGGTATAAGGAAACGAGTATGAGCGCGCAAACTGCACCACGTAAAAAAGTGACCCTGCACCATTTGCAGGCCAAAAAACAGACTGGGGAGCCAATCACCATGCTGACCGCTTACGATTATTCCGCGGCACTGCTGGGTGACCGCGCCGGGCTGGATGTGTTGCTGGTGGGCGATTCGCTAGCAATGGTGATGCTGGGATTGGATAGCACTGTCTCGATCACGATGGAAGAGATGCTGCACCACTGCCGCGCCGTGGCGCGTGGGGCGAAAAACGCCTTTCTCATCGGCGATATGCCGTTTATGAGCTATCAGGTAGAGGTGGCCGAGGCGGTGCGTAATGCCGGGCGTTTTGTCAAAGAAGGAGGCATGGAGGCGGTGAAGCTGGAGGGTGGGCGAGCGATGGTTCCCACCATTCGCGCCATCACGCAGGTGGGTATTCCGGTGCTGGGGCACATTGGCCTGACGCCACAAACGACGTCGGCGTTGGGCGGGTATAAGGTGCAGGGGAAAACGGCCGTTGCCGCACACACCCTCTACCAAGATGCCCTGGCGCTGCAAGAAGTGGGCTGCTTCGCCATTGTGCTGGAAGCCATCCCCGCGCCCGTTTCCGCCGTCATTAGCCGTAGCCTGACCATTCCCACCATTGGCATTGGCGCCGGGGCGGAGTGTGACGGGCAGGTATTGGTCTACCATGACCTGCTGGGGCTGTTTGACAAATTTACGCCCAAGTTTGTCAAGCCATATGCGCAGATTGGCCAGCAGATTGGCGCGGCGCTGGTGCAGTACCGCGAAGATGTGACGCAGCGCGTTTTCCCCGGGCCAGAACACACCTACGCCATGCCGGAAGAGGAGCTGGCGGCGTTTTTGCGCCTGATTGGGCAAAATTAGGATGTGGATTCTCGCGGATTTGGCGGATTGCACAGGTTTGAGGTGAAAAATTGCGTATAGGCATTATAGGCACAGGCACACTGGCCTCTTTTTTTGCTGCAAGACTAGGGGGCGTGGCCGAGGTAGCCCTGGTTGGTTCCTGGGCGGCGCAGTTGGCGGCGCTGCAACAAGCGGGGCTGACGCTGATTCACCTGAACGGCCGTGAAACGCAGCATCGGGTAACGGCCGTTGCCGATCCCGCGTGCATTTCCCCCGTAGACGTGGCGCTGGTGCTGCTGAAGAGCTGGCAAACGGCCGTTGCGCCTGCGCGCATTACCCCCATTTTGCCTCCCGGCGGTCTGGTGATCACGCTGCAAAACGGGTTGGGCAACCGTGAGCAGTTGGCCCAGGCCCTGCCACAGCACGTGATAGGGCAGGGGGTAGTGACAATTGGCGCCACGCTGCTTCGCCCTGGCGTAGTCAGACACGCCGGTGAGGGCAGCATCTACCTGGCTGAACCACAGCCCCCACACCCGCTGTTTGTGCCGCTGGTGCAGGTGCTGCAAGTGGCGGGGCTAACCGTACAGGTGAGCGACAACGTACAGAGCCTGGTGTGGGGCAAACTGGCAATCAATGCGGCCATTAACCCATTAACGGCCGTATATCGGCTGACTAATGGCGAGCTGGCCGATCACCCCACCTTCAGCGAGTTGCTACGCACGGCGGCGCAAGAAGTGGCGATGGTTGCAGCGGCGCAAGGCATTTCCCTTCCATTTGCTGATGCTGCCGCCGAAGCAATGCGTATCGCCATTAACACTTACCACAACCGCTCATCCATGCGCCAAGATGTGGAAAACGGCCGTACCACCGAAATTGACGCCATTTGCGGCGCAGTCGTGCGCATCGCCGCGCAGTATGGCATTCCCGCGCCGGTGAATGAGCGGCTGTGGCGGCAGGTAAAAGAGCTAGAGAGGGAGATTAGGGAATGAAGGCTGGAGATATGATCGTAACCTCATCCATTCCAGAACTACGGCAGTGGCGCTGGCAGCAGCCAGCCGCCAGTTACGGTTTTGTGCCCACCATGGGCTATTTGCACGAAGGACACCTTTCGCTGGCGCGGCGCGCGCGCGCGGAAAACGAGTTCGTGGTGGTCAGCATCTACGTAAACCCGACCCAATTTGCGCCCACAGAAGATCTGAGCAGCTACCCACGTGACCTGGAGCGTGATCTGGCGCTGCTGCGCGGAGAAGGGGTAGACCTGGTGTTTGCGCCCGATGACGCGCTGATGTATCCGCCTGGCTTTCAGACGTATGTGACCGTAGAGCAAGCAACACAGGGGCTGGAAGGAGCCTCGCGCCCAATGCACTTTCGCGGTGTGACAACGGTAGTGGCCAAGCTGTTTAATCTGGTGCAGCCAACTCGCGCCTACTTTGGCCAGAAGGATTACCAGCAGTCGGTGGTGGTGCGGCAAATGGTCGCTGACCTGAATTTCAATCTGGAGGTGGTCGTCTGCCCAACCGTGCGCGAGGCAGATGGACTGGCGATGAGTTCACGCAATAAGTACCTGACGCCACCGCAACGCCAGGCAGCCACGGTGCTTTCGCGCACGCTGCGCCACGGACTGGTGCTATTAGATGAAGGTGAGCGAAACGGCCGTACCCTGCGGGCTGCCATGCAGGGTATGATAGAGGCAGAACCGCTGGCGCGACTAGACTACATCAGCGTGGCGCATCCCATCACGCTGCAAGAGCTGGAGCAGGTGGGAGACCAGGCGGTGCTGAGCACGGCCGTGTTCATTGGCAAAACGCGGTTGATTGATAACATGCTCTGGCAGGTGCGTGAAGCGTAAAGCATGACTGGAGGGTTTTGTTATGCGTTGGGTTATGCACGCCAAAATTCATAAAGCAACGGTAACCGAGGCAAATCTGGATTACGTAGGCAGCATCACCATAGATGAGGCGTTGCTGGAGAAAACCGGCATCTGGCCGGGCGAAAAGGTGCAGGTGGTAGACAACACCAACGGCGCACGTCTGGAAACATATGTCATTCCCGGCGCGCGCGATTCTGGCATCATCTGTATGAATGGCGCCGCCGCGCACCTGGTTCACGCCGGCGATGAAATCATCATCATTGCCTACGAGCTGCGTGATGAACCGTTGTCCAATCCGCGCGCCATTCTGGTAGATAAAGAAAATCGCTTTGTGCAGTATTTGTAAGGCCGGCATGGTTCGAGTGATCTTGACGATTTGACCGCCGACTGCCGACCACTGATCGCGATTTTGCCAGGGATGGGCACTCTGCCGTCGGTTGTCTGTGGTCAGAAAAGAGACCTTTTGTCAATGTGATTATGACAGTGCAAATTCCTGCTTCACACGTAGATTTGTTGGATGGGCCTGTGGTGGTGATGCTGGCAACGGTGATGCCTGATGGATCTCCACAGGTAACGCCGGTGTGGTGCAGCCGGGTAGGCAATGAGATTTGGGTCAACACGGCGAAAGGGCGGGTGAAGGATCGCAATTTGCGCCAACGGCCGTTCGCCACCATTGCCGTTACGGACCCACAAAACCCGTACCGCTGGCTGGAAGTGCGCGGCCGTGTGACAGAAATTGTGGAAGGGCCGGCCGCGCACATCCACATTCATGAACTGGCGCAACTTTATTTTGGACGGCCGTTTACCTACAACAGCCCTGATGAGGAGCGCGTCATCTTCAAGATTACCCCCACGCGGGTAAATGTCAGGTAGATGGCGGGGATACAGAGAAAAACATGGGACTATTTGACTGGTTATGGGGGCCAAAAGTGCCACAAATTACGGTGCAAGAAGCATATGCTTTGCTGCAAAAAGAGGATGCGCCGCTGCTTGTGGACGTGCGCCAGCCGATGGAAACGCAAAGTGGCACGGCCCCCGGCGCCGTGTTGATCCCCCTGACGGAGTTTAGCCGGCGGCTGTACGAACTGCCCCGCGAGCGGCAAATTTTGACCATTTGCCGCAGTAGCCATCGCAGCCCCATTGCCGCGCGGCAGTTACAAAAAGCGGGCTACCGCGTACTAGATGTGCGCGGAGGCATGATAAGCTGGCAACAGGCGGGGCTACCTTTGCAAAAGATAAAGAATGCTGACTAGCTGAAATGCTGACCGGCTGACAGACTAAACTGCTGTATGGCCTGGATGTGCTTTTGCGGCGTGTCGAAACCCAATCCCATCGTGTTCAGGGTGAGGTGGGTGGCGCCGATGGCCTGCCATTCAGCCAGGGTGCGCTGCCAGGCTTCGGGATCGCTGCTGCCATAGCTCATGCGCGGTTCAATGCCAATGTCGGCCAGGGCACGGCCGTTTTCTTCCAGGTAGTGTGCTAATTTTTCTACCTCTGGGCGCGCCCGCTCGGCAGTGCGGTAGTTGGGCAGCCAGCCGTCCCCCATTTGCGCAATACGTCGCAACACGGCGTCGGCGTGGCCGCCAAACCAGATGGGGATGGGGCGCTGAATAGGCAAGGGATTAAGGCCGGCGTCGGGGATGGTGTGCCAACGGCCGTTAAAGATCACCAACTCATTCTGCCAAAGCAGACGCAGCAGCTTTACCTGCTCTTCGATGCGCCGTCCGCGCGTGTGAAAATTTTGCCCCAGCGCCGTGTACTCTACCTCATTCCAGCCAATGCCCACCCCCAGGCGCAAACGGCCGTTGCTCAAAATATCCAGCGTGGCCGCCTGCTTGGCAACAACGGCTGTTTCCCGCTGCGGCAAAATGATCACCCCGGTGGCAAACTCAATATGACTGGTGACGGCTGCCAGGTAGCTAAAGAGCACAAACGGCTCGTGGAAAGGGTGTTCATGCGTGTAGGGGCCGCGCCAGCCACCGGGACGATTCGGGTTTGCGCCCAAAATGTGGTCATAGGCCAGAATATGCGTATAGCCAAGTGATTCGGCCGTTTGGGCATAGTCACGTAGCGCTACCACATCATTGCCAAATTCTGTTTGCGGAAAAACAACGCCAATCTTCATTTTTGCCGTCCTTACCACTTTGGTTCATCTGGCCCCATTTTCGGGCTGCTGAATGGGACTGGCTGCCGGCAGCCAGACCGTGAATGTCGTCCCCTTTCCTTCGCCAGCACTCTGGATTTCGATTTTCCCGCGGTGGCGGCGCACAATCTCATCGGCAATGGCCAGCCCCAGGCCAGTTCCTGGCTCGCCTGACCTGCGCCCAGCCTGACCGCGATAGAAGCGTTTGAGGATGTTCGGCATCTCGTCAGCACAAATGCCCAAACCGGTATCGCTCACCTGAAAGCCAACCCAATGCTGATTGTGATCAATTTTTGTTGTTGTTCGCAGGCTAACTGTGCCCTCATTGGGCGTGTAATTGAGCGCGTTGGTCAGCATAATGCTGAGAACCTGCCCCAACAGCCGGGCATCTCCTTGCACACCGGGTAGATCAGGCGCCAGCGTATGTTTCAGATGAATGCCACGGCTGGCTGCCAGCGGCAGACGGTCTGTCAGGTAGGTCTCTACCATTTCGTTCAAATCCAGGAGCCTGATCTCCCACTCGATACGCTCCTGGTCAAGGCGTGAAAGCTGTAGCAGCCCTTCTACAATCGTGTTGAGACGGCCGATCTCGCGGCCAATGCGCTGAATATAGGCGTCACGTTTTTCCGGGTTCAATTGCAGCAGATCGTGATGTAGCTGCAAATTAGCAATGGGGGTGCGCAATTCATGAGAAACATTAGAGACAAAATCATCTTTGACGCGCTCAATCTCCTTCAGCGCGCTGATGTCACGGATACTGCAAAGCAAATTGGGCGGGGAGTCTGGCTGGGGAACGGGCGCCAGGGCAATATCGGCGTCAAATTGTGAGCCATCCTGGCGTTGTGCGACAAAGTCCAGGCGCAAGGCGTGCCCCTCTTGTAAGACGATTTGTATCGCTTTGAGGAAGCGGGGCACTTCAGCTGGGGTTACCAGGCATTCTGGCAAATCGAGGGAACGGTGTTTCGGGCTATAGCCAAACATACCCGTGTAAGCCGGATTGACTAACTTCCACTTCAGCTCGTGGTCAAAGAGAATGATAGCGTCTGGGCTGTTTTCGAGAATGGCGCTTACTTGCTCGGTCGTTTGGATCAGTTCGGCCGTGCGGCGCGCAACGGCCGCTTCCAAAGTTTCATTATAGCGTGCCAGTTGAGCGTACAGAGAGGCGTTGTGTAGGGCAATGGCGGCGTGTTGGGCAAAGGTCGCGGCTATTTCAATCTCATCTGCGGTAAACGGCCGTACTTGGTGGCGGTCTAGCGTAATCAGGCCAATCACTTCCTCATCAAACAACAGCGGCACAGCCAGCCAGGAGCGAATCAGAGCAGATTGATACCTTTCTGCTTCATTATAGAAGTGTGGGAATACGTGCGAAACGTTGGGGAAGGTAACAGGGCGGCGCTGCTTGATTGCGTGCACATTAGGCAGATTGTCTGTGATGGGAATGCGCAGTCCCAACAACTTTTCTGGATGGCTAAAGCCGGCGACGGCACGTATCACGGTGTATTCCTCTTCTCGTTGCTGCACCGAAGCACTATCGAAGGGAATGGTACGGCCGAGCTGTTCCAGGATGCGGTTAAGCACCTCGTTTAACGACAGGCTGCTATTGAGTATGGCCGTTGTCTGGCGCAGCATCTCGGCGACTTGGCGGCGCTGCTGCTCTAGCTCATAGAGGCGTGCATTGTGCAGGGCATTGGCTACCTGGTTGGCAAAGGCTTGCAAACGCTGCGCGTGGCTGGGCGTGTATGCCCCTGGTTGGATAGAGGCGACGTGCAAAAAGCCCAGGCAAACGCCTTCGCGCACAATGGGCGCGCCTGCCAGGGAGCGCACCCATTCCAACCCCCCAGCCCAAATCCAGCCAGGAAACTGGCGCACATCTGTAATACTCATCGGCTGCCCTGTTTCTGCCATCTGGCACAGGTTGGGTGTTTCCGTAACTACAAACGTGGCCTGTTCGATGGAATCGGTTGCCGCAAACGCTTCATAGCCGCGATGGCGCACAACGCACGTTTTGCCGTCTTGCACGAGGGTAACGTCGGCGACATCGCAGGGCAACACGCGGTGAATGTTGTCCAACACCTGGTCGAGAATGAGTTCTAGCTCCAGACTGCTGTTTAGCAGCGTGGCTATTTCGCTCAGCGCTTCGGCAAACTGGCGCTGCTCTTGTTCGGCGTTGCTTTGCATCATGCGCTGGGTCACGTCACGGCCGATGTGCACCGTTTGCTCCACACGCCCCTGCGCATCCAGGAGGGTGCGACCGCGTACCTCTATCCAAAAACGACGGCCGTTGCGCAAATGCACTTCACCCGTGAACACCTCAATTTTCTCCCCTGCCAGAATTCGCATCACCACATCGGTAATCTCTTGTGCACTTGGGTCTTCTAAAAATTCTTCTGGCCGGTGTCCGATCACGTCTTCTGGCGCGTAGCCTGTCTCGGCGCTCATAGTGTTATTAATGAAGAGAAAACGGCCGTGTGGGTCCAAGGTAAATATCCAATCATTGGCGGTGTTAAAAAATGCATGCAGCTTTTCCTGACTGGCGCGCAGCTCGGCATGTTCTGCTGCCTCTAAGGTGCTGCGGTAGTAGCTGATCAACAAACTAACGGGAATGATCAATAAATAGATGAGTGCCCCGTTGCTTTGTAGCAGCGGCTCGCGGCTCAGCGGGTTTCTAAGATAGATACCCAACAGCAAAAGCAGGTTGAAACTGGTCAAACTCATGCTGACAAAGCGACTGGCAAAGATGCTGACAAATAAGGTTGTTGGCACAAAGACCAGGGGGACAAGCGCATATTCCTGTGCCTGAAGCAGCATGGCGCTGGTACCAATGACAAAAGTCAGGGAAAAAACGGAGGGCGCCCACACGGCATACTGGCTACGACTGAGGTAGTAGGCACCAAACAGGCCGGCTAAGATGATCACGACAGGCAGCAACAAAGAGAAGCGCAGGGCCGGGGGCCAAAGCAGGAAGAAAAGAAGCAGCATGGGCGCAGCAGCCAGCAGTAGCAGCAACAGCAGTGCGGTTATGAACTGGGCGCGGTTGCGCTGTGTGAGAGACGCCTGTGGCACCTGAGGCAGCGTCCAATAGTGCCAGAGAGATTGCACTTTGTCTTTCAAGTGACACCCAAGAGAAAATCAAGGATGAACAATCAGCTTGCCCGGCGCCAGGCGTCTATTTACGTTGGCATGCAGCTTGTAAGAAAGCGAAAATATCGGCCCATTCGTCGAGCCATTTGTAGGTGGGCTTGCCCAGCCCGTGCCCGGACTTTCTGTCCACGCGCAGCAAAATTGGTGCAGCGTTGGGAACGGTGGCAACGGCCGTTTGCAGCGCCGCGGCAAATTTATACGCATGGAGCGGCACAACGCGGTCGTCACCATCGGCCGTAGTGATGAGCGTGGCCGGGTAGCGCGTGCCCTGGCGCACGTTGTGCAGCGGTGAATAGGCGTAGAGGAAGCGAAAATGGTCGGCGTTCTCTTCGGCGTTGCCGTATTCGGCCGTCCAATAACACCCGGCGGTAAATTTGTGAAAGCGCAGCATGTCGGTGACGGGCACAATGGCGAGAACGGCGCCGAACAGATCGGGGCGCTGCAGCATGACGGCGGCGGTAAGCAGACCGCCATTGCTGCGCCCCATGATGGCCAGGCGCGCTGGTTGTGTGTAGCCGTTGGCAATAAGCCATTCTGCGGCAGCAATGAAGTCGTCGAAAACGTTTTGCTTGTTTGCTAACATGCCGGCGTGGTGCCAGCTTTCGCCATATTCGCTGCCGCCGCGCAGATTTACGTCTACAAAAACGCCGCCCTGTTCTACCCAATAAAGCTGCTGTGGCGCAAAGGTGGGTAGGTGGCTGATGCTGTAGCCCCCGTAGCCGTAGAGCAGGACGGGATGACTACCATCCAGCCGCAACCCTTTCTGGTGTACCAGGAACATGGAAACGGCCGTACCGTCTTTGGATGGATAGAACACCTGCCGCGTTTCGTAGCGGCTGGGGTCATAGGCAAGTGGGGTTTGCCACACGGCCGTTAGCTGTGCCGTAGGAATGTGGTAGCGGTAGATGCTCCCCGGTTCCAGATAGGTCTCGAACTTAAAAAAGAGGTCTGAACTGCCCGCCTTGCCCCACAAACCGCTGATAGCGCCCATTTTAGGTAGAGAAGGTTGCGCCGCTAGACGGCCGTCTAGCTCATACAGGCTCAGGCGGTGGGTGGCATTGTGCATGGTGACGACGGCCAATTTGCCCCCGGCCATGCTGGCGCTGACCAGCACGTCTGGCTGTTCGGGCACGATTTCGCGCCAGTGTTCTCGCTGTGGCTGCGCCAGGTCAATGGCCATGATACGGCCGTTGGGCGCCTGCCAATCTGTCTGAATGTAGAATGTATCGCCCACATTGCCAATGAAATGATAGGCGGCGTCGGGCTCATCTATCAGGCGCACAAACGCGCCGGCGCTGCCCGGCGCTTCCTCGGCACGGTAGTAAAGCCGGTTGCGCGAAATGGCAGCATGCCAGACGTATAGAACGAGGTAACGGCCGTCTTCACTCATCATTGGTGGGAATTTCAGCTCTGGTGTATCTGGGCGAGCATAGATGAGCCGGTCTTGTTCCTGAGGTGTGCCCAGGGTGTGCCAATAGAGTTTGTTGTCTTGTGGTGGCGCGTCGAGCCGGGCCGGGTCACGTTCCGGGTCGCGGTTGTAGTAGAAGCCGAGCGGTGCACCGGCAGCATCATACGCCCAGGCGATGCTGGCAAAACGACAATGGCACAGCCGGTCGGGCAGCTCCTGACCGCTTTCCAGGTCACGCACGTAAATTTCTTGCCGGTCGCTGCCACCATAAGAGACGCCATAGGCCAGGAAACGGCCGTCTTGGGTGATGGCCTGGCTGGTCACGGCCGCTGTGCCATCTTCTGCCAGCGTGTTAGGGTCTAGCGCTACCTGGGGTGCTTCATCCAGGCTGCGGGCGCGGTAAAGAACGGCCTGATTTTGCAGCCCGTCATTATGGTAAAAGAAGAGCCAATCCCCATGACGCTGCGGCACAAACCGCCTGGGATAGTTCCACAACTCTGTCAGACGTTGGTGAATGGCGGGGCGTTGGGGCACGCTGTCTATAAAGGCGCGCGTAAGCTGATTTTGCGCCGCCACCCATGCTTGCGTATCGGCAGAAGTGGGGTTTTCCAGCCAGCGATATGGGTCGGCAACGGCCGTACCGTGATAAAATTCAACAACATCTACTTGAGGCGTGTGTGGATAGGTAATCGTCATGGCACCCTAGTCTAGCACAATTTTTTCGCAGAGATAACACGCAGATTCCTGCGAAAGGAGAAAACGACATCATGCCTACGGCTTACACATTTTTAGCTAATTTAGCAACCATTTTGCCAGAAGTGCCGCCAAACAGCATCATCAGCCACACCATACACAAAGATGAGCGGCTGCACGCCATTCTGTTTGGCTTTGCTCCTGGGCAGGAGTTATCGGAGCACACCTCGGTTTATCCGGCTATTTTGCACTTTGTCTCTGGGCGGGCCACGCTTACGCTGGGGAGCGATGCGCAGGTGGCGGAAGCGGGCGCCTGGGCGTACATGCAGCCGCGCCTGCCGCACAGCATCGTCGCCGAGACGCCGGTGACGATGCTACTGCTCATGCTGCGCGGGAGCGAACCTGGCTAGATGCAAAGGCGCGCAATGTCTTGCCGTACCAGATACGATCACGAGAAAAATTGGGGTCAGGCTCTCAAAATATCCTTGCTTTCACACCCGACTCAAGTAAAGAGATGGCGATGCAACAGTTCTAAAAAGATAACAAAACAGAGACGTTGTATCACAACGTCTCCGCAGGGGGATAATGAAAAAGAGACGTTGCCCGGCAACGTCTCTACAACGGTTACGGTTATGGATTACCGCTTTCTACAAACTCCGGCACAACCGCCTGCACCATAATCTCGATCATTTCGTTCGCGTTGTTGGTCACACCCTTGAAGCGCCAGGCGGGCTGCAGCAAGAAGGCTGTCACATACCCGTCTTCGCCAAACGTAGGCGAGAACTGGTACACCAGGCTAATTTCCGTAATGGTCACGTTCGTCAGGCGGTATTCTTGCCCCATGTCACCCGGTTCCGGGTACAT
>CALEAD010000066.1 GCA_937943625.1 uncultured Anaerolineae bacterium
ATGTGTCGGCCAACAACGCCAGCAAAGCATCCAACACCCGCCGAATACCGCCAGACTCGTTGTACATGGGGATAATGATGGACAGATCAGGCTGCGCCATGCTCACTCCCGCTCCAACTGGTAGACAAAGGGTTGAATCTCGCGTAGGGTAATCCCGTCCACTTGCGCCGGCACGGCTAACGGCCGTCCCGTCACCAACACCAGCGCAAACCGTTCAACCCCATGATCGGCCATACGCGAAACCAATTTCGCCACATCATCTTCGCTATCCACATACATGAACAGTTTATCATCCAACGCCGCCATAAAGGATGGTAAAAAGGGGCTATTGGTCAGAATCAGGTCGGTCGGCAGCGCGCTGACCACCGCCTTATCCTCTATCTGGCTCTGATGCTTTTGCCACAACAAGCGTACACCACTAAATTGCAGCAATACGCTAAATAGCAGCAGTGTGGCAAATAAGGGGGGCATTATTTGGGGCAACGGCCGTCGCCACACCGTCGCCACATAAAACGCCAGAAACAGCAGCAGCGGGTACAACGGCAGCAAATAACGCGCCCCCCACTGTTCCCCGCCAAAGGCCGGCCACACCGCCAACATCCCGCCGAAAAATGTGAGCGCGGTAACAAAGACCAATTGGTACACAAGCCGCGCCGGACGATCATCATCTGCGCGCGCTGATGATGCGCCATCCACATAAGCCAGCGCCAGCGCAAACAGCGGGAACGTTGTCAAGACGCCCGGCAGCAAATTGTCCCACGCCTGCCAAAGGAACAAGCTATACCCCAAACCGCTCAGGGCCAACCCGCTCCACAACCAACGCCTTTCCCGCCAGCGCGGCGCGCGCAAAGCAAAAATGATGACGAACGCGCCCACGATCACCGCCAACCCTGCCAGAAACGTCACCACGTCCCGCGCCTCAATATAAAGCAGCAAACGGCCGACCTTAATCGCCCGCGTCAGGGTTACACCACTGTACGACTGCACCGGATACGCCTCCGGGATGCCATAGCCAAAGAAGTGCGGCGCAAAGGCCATGCCCAACGGATGCCCCACCCAGCGATATTGCAGCCACCACACAGGCAAGGTCCCCAACACGCCGCCACCAACATAGGCCAGCCACAACCGCCAGCGCCGCCACGCCACCACTAGCAGGCCAACCGCCAGCGCAATGGCAAAGACGTACATCTCCGGTCGCTGCCCTAAACCCAAACCCGCCGCCACGCCGCCCCAAACCACCGGCTGCCAGCGCGCGGTCAAGACACCACGCGCCAGCCCATAAACCGCCCAAACAGCGCAAGCAGCAGCCAGCGTGTGGTCCCACAGTTCCAGGCTGTAGAAGAAGACCGGGGTAGCAAAGACGGCCGTCCACAACAACAACTTGGGGTACTTCACCTGCGCCAACTGTCCAAGTTGGTAAGTGGCGACGGCCGTTAACACCCCACCCATCACCGGCAGCAGCGGCAGCCCCCACATCCCCAAGGCCACATAAGCAAACGAGGTCAACAACGGCAGAAAGGGGGCAATTGACAGGTAAAACTCGCCATCCAGCAGCGCATACGCATAATAAAAAGGAGGGTGCGCCAGTTCCGGGTCCAAAAATCGCGCCGGATACGTAATTGCAAATGTCTGCCAGTCGTTAGCGATCAACTCCTGTACCTGCAAAAAGCGCAGACCGGTGTCGTTGGAAAAAAAGGTGAGGCTAGAAGACGCGGCCCAGGCCAGCGCATAAAGAATAAGCGCCAGAAGTGTGATGTGAACGGCCGTTTTGCCCCTATTCATTCGCCAAACCCCCTAACTCATACAACGTCAACCGAATCCCCGTAAACGTCCACTGACCCAGCGGTGTTAAATGCGTCGTCAGCCCCACCAGGTAAGGCAGCGGACTTTGACGTCGGCTTATCCCCCATACGCCCAACACGCCCATCACCAACACAGCCCGCCACCATGCCTGCCGGTCACGTATGCGCAGCAAGGCATGAAACCCCACAGCCAGCAACGGCCAGACGGCAAAATAATGGGTATACAACGCCAACAAAAACGCGCTGCCAAACAGCCACCACCAGCACCACCCCCCTGTTTGCCGGCCCTGCCAATACCCCCAAACGCCCAGCAGCGCCAACAGCATCACCTGGGTATACATGCGCAATTCCTGGCTGTACAAAATGTGAAAGGGAGAGACGGCAACCAGGAAAGCGGCCGTTAAAGCCAGCCGCCCCTGCCCCAACAAGGCGCGGCTCAACCCGTAGGTAGCCGGAATCAGCGCCAGATTCCACACAGTCCCCAACAAACGCAGAGCCGCATCCTGGTCAGGAACCAGCCGCAGCCAGAGATGTAGCAAAAATATAGTACAATGGCGGGTGACTGGATTGGATCGCGTTGCTCCATATTTGCGCCGGAGAAAGGGTGGCTGCCAGGTAACTAAACGCTTCGTCATACCACAGGCTTTCCCGGCCCAGGTAGGCAACCCGCAAGATGGCGGCAAATAACGCCATACATCCTATTAAAACCCATTCTGTCCGGCGGTTACGCACATCCATCTCGGTTATCCAACAAAAAAACCATAGCCACAAGGAAATAAGGTACTCCTTTGCTATGGTTCAAGCTCATGCCGACGCTAAAATAGACTTTTCGCAATTTACGTGTCCATTATAACAAAAAGCAGTTACCCATAATAGCCGCCAATGGTACTATCCTTCGGCGCATTGGTCAGCGTGGCGCCCACAATCCGCACCTTCGCTTTTTCCAAAATTTCTTTCGCCCGTTCAGCGTGTTCGCGCCGCGTCTTCCCCGCACTAATCACCAGCAGCACCCCATCCACTTTTGCCCCCAATACGGCCGCATCCGTCACGGCAATCACGGGCGGCGCATCAAACAGCACCATGTCCGCCTCTGCCAACAGCGCAGCAATGGCCTGATCGGCGCGCTTGCTGCCCAACAAGTCGGCGGGGTTGGGCGGCTGCGTGCCGCTGGCCAGCAGCCAAAGGTTTTCTACACCTGTTTCTTGCAGGGGGGCGCTTTCGACCTGTCCCAGCACCATCTCGGTTAGCCCCGGGCTTTGGCGTAGGTTAAAGAGGGTGTGCAACGACGGCCGTCGCAAATCACAATCCACCAAAATGGTGCGCCGCCCTGCCTGTGCCAGCGTTACGGCCAGATTGGCAATGGTTGTACTCTTTCCCTCATCCCCGGCGGCCGAAGTGACCACCAGGCTGCGGATAGGGTTATCCAGGCTATAGAAAGAGAGATTGGTGCGCAAGGCGCGGTACGCTTCGCTCACGGGGGAGCGAGGATCAGTTAAGGTAATCAAGTTCATCATTCCTTCCAGGTTTCGTTATCTGTTGTGCGTAATCGGTTGGCTGTTCACGGCTCACAGCGCATATTTCACGCATTCGGAATCCGGCCAATGACGGGAATTTCCAGGTAACGCTCCACGTCTTCAGCGCGACGCATCACGCCGGATTCAATCCACTCCAGCACAAAAATAGCTACCAGCCCTAAAATTGCGCCAAAGACGCCGCCGGCAGCAGTGTTAATGGTCGTTTGTGGCCGCGAGCGACTGGCGCGCGGGTCATCCTGCCGCTCAATGGTGATACGGTCTTCCTGGCGGTTCTTTTCGTTTTCTTGATTCTGCCATTGGATGAGCAAATCACCCCAGGTGCGGGCAATATCATTTGCCAGGTCGGGGTCGGGGTTTTCTACCACGATTTGTAACACCAGCGAAAGGCGGTCTGAAGAAACGCTAAAGTCGGCTAGAAGCTGCTGCGGCGTCATGTCTAGCTGCAAAATATTGATCACGTCGCGGGCACGGAAGCTGCTGTTGAGCCATTGCTCGTAGCTGCCTAGCAGCTCACGCGAGGCCTGGGATTGGCCAAAGTCAGTGCGCGAGGGGCGCACCAACAGCTTCATGCTTGATTCATACAGTTCGGTTTGCATCTTGCTCAAGCCAAAGGCGGCCACGGCCGTTAATACAGCCATGACTAACACCAGCCAGCCGCGCTGCCGCAAAATGCGTAAATAATCACTCAATTCCACAACACGCTCCTTCTTCTCACTTTGTTTCTGGGGATCTCGCCGAGAACGTTCAGGCCAATTTTTTCCAGGTATGCCTTATCCCGAACCGTCGGGTCTAGATACTCCGCCAGCAGCGCCAGCCCGGCGCCGGCGCCCAGCGCCAGCGCCAGCCGCAGCGGCAAATCGAGCTGCGCCCGCAGCCCGGCAGAAATAGGCACCACAATCAGCTCGTCCAGAGGAATGATCACGGCCGTTTCCCCGCCAAGTTGTGGCAGCGCGGCGCCATTTTGCTCCGTCAGCACCGTCACGGCGGCATGCATGATCGCTTCCAGCGTTTGCGCGTCTCTGTAGCTAATGGCGAGGGTGAGCATACTGCGCACATTGTCCGCTGCCACCTGAATGGCCCCAGCGGGCACATTGATACCTTGTGCGGCCAGTTCCGCGGAAACGGCCGTGGCAAAATTACGCCCCTGTGCCCAATCTGTTAGCCCGTTAACGATGTATTCTGAGGCCAACCAGTTATAGTAACGTTCTTCCTGGATGGTGGGCGCGGCTGTTTGCGGGGTCTGCGCCACCAGGAAACGCACGCCCACGTTATACGCCTGGGGCGGCGGCTGGTATGTTGCCAGCCCAACTATTAGCACAACGGCTGCCGGAATCACCACCAACAGCCAACGCCGCAAAAACAACTGCCAATAGCTACGCAATTCCATCGCTAATCTCCACGCTCTCTACTTGCCATCTTTTCGTTAATAAATGCTTGCAGCTTACGCCGGAAAACGGCCGTATCAAATTGCGCAGCGTGTTCACGAATGATGGATGGCTTCACCGAGGAGGCATCAAAACGCTCGACCGCCGCCACAATCGCCTGAACCGACTGCTCATAAAACAGCGCCCCCGTCACGCCGGGGATTATGGTGTCCAGCACACCGCCCGCAGCATAGGCGATTACCGGCCTACCTGCCGCCATAGCCTGAATTGGCGCAATGCCAAAATCCTCCTCGCCGGGGAACATAAACGCCTGCGCCCGCGCCAGCAAATCCGGCAAATCTGCATTCGGCACGTAACCCAAAAACTCAATCGTCGGCCCGGCCAGCGCTTCCAGCCGTTCCCGGTCACGGCCGCTGCCCGCAATCAACAAACGGCGCCCCATCTTGTTAAACGCTTCAATCAGCAAATCAATCCGCCGGTAAGGGACCAATCGCCCCACAAACAGGTAATAATCATCCAGGCGGCTTGCCGGGGCAAAGCGTTGCGTATCCACCGGTGGGTAAATAATAACCGACTCACGCCGGTACACTTTGGCGATTCGCCGCCGCACCTCCTGTGAAATAGCGATGAAATAATCCACGCGGTCGGCCGCCAGGCGATCCCACTGACGCAAAAAGGTCAAAAAAGGGGGCAGCAACAGCCGCGTCAGCCGCCCCAGCTTTTCCTGCTCGGCGTACTGGTGGTAGCGCCACACATAGCGCGTGGGCGTCAGGCAGTAGCAAATGTGCAGCGTCTCTGGCCCGGTGATGACGCCGTGACAAAAGCCGCTTTTGTTGCTAATGACCAGGTCGTAACCGCGCAGGTCAAACTGCTCAAAGGCAAAGGGATACAGGGGAAAGTAAAGCTGCTGCTTGCGCCGCGCTCCTGGCAGGCGATCAATAAAGGAGGTGCGAATGTCCCACTGCTGCCAATGGGTGGGCATTTTCTCCCGCCAGTAGAGGGATGTGTACAACGGCCGTTGCGGGTACAGCGCCATCAGATTTTCCAGCACATCTTCTGCGCCGCCAATCTGATTCAGCCAGTCATGCACCAGTGCCACGTTCATGGGGGATTTTGGATTTCGGATTGCGAATTGGGGCTTGCACACCTTTGCCAATCCAAAATCAAAAGTCTGACGTATCTATCATCAATTCAGCCCTAGCCGCTCCATGCGCGCTGCCAGTTCCGCTTCTACCTCCAGGCTTTGCATTGCCTCATCGAGCTGTGCGTCCATGCTGCTGGTTTGCATCTCCCAGGCCGCGTCTGCGTGGTCTAGCCGCCGACGGATATTTTCGGCCGCCTGCGAGACCTCGGAATCGGCCGTTCCTACCAGCGCATCCAGCGAGCGCATCGTTTTCGTAGAAAGCTCCTTCGCCTTCGCCAGTTGCAGCAAAAAAGCCAACTCCTCCCGCTCCTGGCGCGCAATGGCCAGCCGACCCTCCAGCTTCACGCGAATGTCATCCAGCCGTTCTGCCGCGCTTACCTGCCGCGCCAGCGAGCCATCATAAGCCTTGACCAGCTCCAGCGTTGAGTTTAGCTGCCGCTGCGCCACCATGGCCTCGGTGCGCTTACCCTGCTGCAAAAAGCGGTCTACCGCCAGATCAAGTTTCGCCGCGTTTTCCGCCAGTGCCTCACGCCGCCGCCTGGATGTTTTAATCTGGCCAAACATAGGTTCAATGGTGCGCTTGAACTCTAGCAGCTCCGCTTCGGCGTCGCGGATGTACTGGTCATACACGGCCAGATCGTTTTTTTGCAGCGCGCGGTCAGCCGCGTCATGCAGGCGCGCCTTAAACAACGTTCTTAGCTTAGAGATTAATGATGCCATAGCGCGGAATTATACTGCAAAGAAAAAAAGAGACACCCGCCATTGGGGGTATCTCTTTTTTGCCAGGAAATTCAATGTTTGCCAGGAAGTTGGGCTTTGGCCAGGCTGCTAAGGCAGCCTAACGCAGCATAATCTCTTCTTCTTCAAATGGCTGTGCCTTGGGGTTACCGATCACGATACTGTCTTCCAACGGCATGAGAATTGCCATGATGATGTAAATGAGTACGCCGGGGCCACCCGCCAGCGTCATAATCACAAAGATCAGGCGTATCAATACCGGGTCAACATTCAGGTAATCAGCCAGTCCTGCGGCTACACCAAAAATTATCTTGTCATTTCTTTTGCGAACCAAACGCTTTTCCATGATGGAACCTCCAAGTTTATTAACGTAAGTTTTGCACAATCAGAAGCGATTTCATGAAAAATCGCCAAAAATAAAAGTCGAACCTTTACAACCTGCTCAATAGTGGCAGGCTCATAGCGACATTTCACAACGAGGTCGCCATGAGTCACATACAAACAT
>CALEAD010000067.1 GCA_937943625.1 uncultured Anaerolineae bacterium
TCAAACTCGAGCTGCTCAAGGGCAATACCAAACTCAATCACTTTGCACTCAAATCCAAACTGTATTTGTCCGCCATTCATGCCGCTTATGCCAAGTTGCGGGAACTCAACCCCACTCAACTGGCTGCGTAAGGTGAGTTACTCAGCAAAAACGTAACACAATTTACTATGCCTGGTACGCCCAGGTTTTTCTAACCTGCGTTATGGTTTCACTCATCGCGGTGTTCAGCGACCCATGTTGAACGCCTTACGTTGCAACATCCTCGCCAAAGTTGAACTTCTACTGAGCGTTCCCCCAAACCTGACCTCCTCCATCATGGTATGTGCTAAAATCAGCAACCGTTGCGTAAAAACCTTGATATTTACGGCATGGGTCAAGCGCTTTTGGTAGTTTGACCGCCGACCGCGATTTTGCCGGTGATGAGCGATCTGTTGTTGGCCGTCTGCGGTCAGAAGTAGAGACAAGTATCAGGTTTGGCAACCTGGGCTACACTTACAGACGTCCGTCGGCGGTCGGCGGTCATTTTCACAGGAGCAATAAACATGGCAGAAGTAAACGTACAGGCAATTACAACGCAATTGGTGGAAAATGTTGAGCAAGTCATCATTGGCAAAACACAGTCGGTGCAGCTAACCGTGCTTGGCCTTTTGTGCCAGGGACACATCTTGATCGAGGATGTGCCAGGTGTCGGTAAAACGATGATGGCTAAGGCGCTGGCTAAATCAGTCGGCTGCCAGTTCCAGCGCATTCAGTTTACACCAGATATGTTGCCCAGTGACGTGACAGGCGTCTCTGTATTTAACCAGAAGAGCCGTGAGTTTGAATTTCGCCCTGGCCCGATCCACGCCCAAATTGTGCTGGTGGATGAGATCAATCGCGCCACGCCGAAAACGCAGTCGGCTTTGCTAGAGGCCATGGAAGAGCGACAGGTAACGGTAGACGGCCGTACCTATCCCCTTGGCCCCCCGTTTATGATTCTCGCCACCCAAAATCCTATCGAGTACGAAGGTACGTTTCCCCTGCCCGAAGCACAGCTAGACCGCTTTATGCTGCGCATCCGCCTGGGCTATGCTAGCCGCGCCGAAGAAGTGGAAATGCTCGACAGGCAGCAATACCGCCATCCCATTGACCAGTTGACGCAAAAGGTCACCCTGGAGGAATTGCAAGCGGCACAGCAGGCAATTCGTGCCATTTACATTGACCAGAAAGTGAAAGAGTACATCGTGGACCTGGTGCGTGAAACGCGTGAGCACCCCGATGTTTATCTGGGTGCCAGCGCGCGCGGGGCGCTGGCACTCTATCGCCTGTGCCAGGCGCGCGCCGCGCTGTTTGGCCGCGACTACGTGTTGCCGGATGACGTGAAGGCGCTGGCTGGTGCTGCCTTGGGACATCGCATGATCGTGGGGCCGGCCGCACGCATCAAAGATGTGCAGTCAGAGGAAATTGTGCAAGAGATTCTCAATCGGTTGCCTGTACCTGGGGCACAGACGCGCCGCTAAACTGCCATGAAATATCGCCGCACTGTCCTTTTTTTGTTGGCTGTAGTGGCGCTGATTGGGGCGCTGCAAACAGGACGTGCCCTGTTGTATAACCTGGCTTACCTGCTGGCGCTGCTGATCATCATCTCTTTTGCCTGGGCCTTTGCCAACATCAACAGTGTACGCTTTTCCCGCGCCACACGTGCTTTTCGCACACAGGTGGGGCGGCCGTTAGAGGAGCGTTTTATTGTGATCAACCGCAGCATTGTGCCCGTGCTCTGGCTGGAAGTGCGCGACAGTTCGGAAATCCCCGGTCACTTCACCAGTCAGGTTATTAATGGGTTGGGGCCACGCGGCAGCTATTACTGGCGCACGACGACCATTTGCCAGCAGCGCGGCCGTTTTCAGTTAGGCCCGATCAGCATCAGCACCAGCGACCCCTTTGGCCTGTTTCCCATGCGCCGCCAGGACGTACAAACGCGCAACGTGGTGGTGTATCCCATGACAGTGGATATTTTTGATTTTGCTTTGCCCGTTGGTGTCCTATCTGGTGGGGATGCGTTGCGCCGGCGCACCCATTACATCACCACCAATGCGGCCGGCGTGCGCGACTATGCGCCGGGGGACAGCTTCAGCCGCATTCATTGGCCCAGCACAGCACGGCGTGACCGCTTGATTGTGAAGGAGTTTGAGCTAGACCCGCTGGCAGACATCTGGATTATTGCCGATATGGCCAGCTTTAGCCACGTGGCGCCGCGTGCGCCGCAAGCACAGCAACGATTGGTAGCCCAGGGAGACGAGCTGCCAGTCTGGATGCGGCGCGAGGTGTTCAGGCTGACGGACAGCACAGAAGAGTACACGGTGACCATTGCCGCCTCGCTGGCGCAGTACTTCTTGCGTAAAGACCGTGCCGTAGGAATGTTGGCCTATGGGCAGTCAAACGAAGTGGTGCAGCCAGACCGGGGAGAGCGCCAGTTAAATCGCATTTTGGAGACGCTGGCGGTGCTGCGCGCCGAGGGAAGAATTCCCTTGCAGGATTTGGTCAACGGGGAGATTCACCTGTTTCCGCGTGGGGCGACGCTGGTTGTGGTGACGCCAGGTAGCAGCGAAAACTGGGCGGGCATAGCGCGCCAGCTTGTGCGGCGCGGACTGAAGGTGGTTACGGTGCTGGTGGATGCGCAATCGTTTGGCGGCACGCATTCTGCGGCCACGTTAGCGACGCTGTTGCAAGCATACCATCTACCGGTGTATGTGGTGCGGAGTGGGGATGATTTAACGGCCGTACTCAGTCGCTCTGCCGGTTAGCCGGCTGGCCTATGCCAGTAGCTGCTGCATAATGCCGTGAATCAGGCCGGTTAGACGAGGGATCACGCGCGCGCCCGTCTCCAACACCTCAGCGTGAGTGAGAACTGTACCAGGAGCAGGGTCTGGCACAGCCATGTTCGTAATCGTTGAAATTCCCAGCACCTCTAGTCCCGCATGACGCGCTACCACTACCTCAGGCACGGTAGACATGCCTACCGCATCGCCACCAATCAGGCGTAAAAAGCGCAGTTCTGCCGGCGTTTCGTAGCTGGGGCCGGCGACAAAGGCATAAACCCCTTCTTGCAGGCCAAAACCGAGTTCGGCAGCTACGTCATGCGCCAGGCGGCGCAGCCGGGCGCTATATGGCTCTGTCATGTCGGGAAAGCGCGGACCAACAGCGTCATCATTGGCGCCGCGCAGTGGGTTGTTCCCGGCCATGCCTGGCATATTGAGGTGGTCTTTAATTAGCATCAAATCGCCTGGGGAAAAGGATGGGTTGATGCCGCCCGCAGCGTTGGTGACGATGAGGGTGCGCACGCCCAATCTGACCATGACGCGCACGGGCAGGGTAATCTGGCTCATGGAGAGGCCTTCATAATAATGGGAGCGCCCCTGTAGGATGAGTATGTGTTTGCCGTGCAGTTCGCCAATGAGCAGCACGCCTTTGTGCCCAGAGACGGTGGAGGCGGGCCAGTAGGGAATCTCGTGGCTGTGAATAACATCAGGGTTACCTAACCCATCCCCCAAACTGCTCAGCCCAGAGCCGAGCACCAGGCCAATAGTAGGCTGGTGCTCGGTGCGCGCGCGCACAACGGCCGTTGCTTGCGCCACCTGTTCTGGAGTCACGATGATACTCATAATTCTGCTTCCAGGTGGGTGTAAACTTGTGTTGTCGAGATATTAGCGTGCCCCAGGAGCCTTTGCACTTCTTGCAGATTTCCGCCCCGTGCCAACCTGTGTGCGGCAAAGCTGTGCCGGAGCGTATGGGGCGTGACCGGCAGACTCAGCTCGGCCTCTTTGGCGTAGGCCTTAATGATGAGCCACAATCCTTGGCGCGTGAGCTGCTGCCCGCGATGGTTGAGAAAGAGGGCTTTCTCTTCGGCGTCTTTCAGCAGATACGGCCGTCCTGCTTCCAGATATTGCACCAGCATTTCCTGCGTTTCGGTGTCAAAGGGCAGCTCCCGCACTTCCCCATCTTTGCCACGACAGCGCAATTTTTGCTGTGCCAGGTCCACATCTTCCAGGCGCAGCGAAACCACCTCAGTGACGCGCATGCCCGTGGCGTATAAGATTTTCAGCAGCGCTGCGTCGCGCAGATTTTTTGCCCCTTCCTCGCGCGTGGGGGCCTGTAGCAGCATTTCCACATCATGAAAGGAGAGCGGCTTGGGCAGGCGCTTTTCCACTTTTGGCGATTCGATTTTTTCTGCCGGATCGTCCGTGATAATGCCCTGCTTGAACAGATAGCCAAAGAATGACTTAACCGCCGCTACCTTCCGCGCGACAGAAGAGGAAGCGTAATCTTGCTCGTCCATATGGGCCACATACAGGCTAATCATATCGGTTGTCACCTCTTGCCACCGGGACAGATCGGGGTATTCGGTCAACATGAACGAGATAAACTGCGTCAGGTCGTTTTTATACGCCGCAACGGTGTTGGAAGAGTATTGCTTTTCTGTTTGTAGGGCATTGAGAAAAGTGAGTAATTGCTCTTCCATATACCCATCACTCCTGAAAGCAGCGCCGGCAAATGGCCTACTGTACCTATTTTGAGGAATTATCGTTATCACACATTATGTAAGTTAAACTGCACGCATTATAACATTACTTTTCATAATATCAAATACCAATCAACATAATCTCACCAGCATTACCAACCTGACAGCTTGGGAAGATTCTACTTTGACATTGTCAAAACCAATAGCTATGATAGCGCTTGACAGCGCAGCGAACGGCGCGATTGACGGGTCAATTACCAAAGGATGGTTGCCATGATAGACAAATTAGCGCGGTATTGGCTGGGCCTGAAGGCCGTTTCCCTCCTCCTTCTCACCGCTTGCGCCCAGCCCACAATCACCCCCACCGCGGCGGCAACGGCCGTTTCCCCCGTAAACCGCATGGAATCCAACAGCTGCTGCAGGCCCAGGACGCCAGCTTCGCGGTAGGCATAGTACAACCACCAAAACTCCCGCGCTGTTGTCAATGCCCCCTGCGCATCATGATAAGATTGGGTAGAACAATCGTTTCCAGGATGCAAATGCCGATACCTGATTCCCCATACCTCGATTGGATAACGCCGAAAACACCCCTTTAAGAATCCTGATGCTGGACAATGATAGTTTGCAGCATAGCCTCAAATAAACACTTTTCTTCTTCAGTAGCTCCTGGATAATCTTCAGGTTCATCCTCTCCGCGCCAGGGCGTTAGCCCAAAAGCAAGATAGTGGTTTTCCAATTCAATAAACACCATATACACCCCCATCATTGAGGGCATTCTCGTGGTAATATAGGCCGGGTAATTGTTGAACATTGTGGACTGGTAGGTGAAGTTGGCCCATATTTCCTCAGAAACATACGGCCTGATCACGTCTGGAAAAGAGGCTCCATCCCTTGTGTAATATTCGGTGTAGATATAAGGGTTGGTTTCTTCTCGTGGGAAATCACGCAAGTTGAACAAGGTCCCATACTGTTCATTATCACGCACAACCCACGATGGCGGTACCTGCACGCTATAGCCGAAGTAGGTGTTCTCATACAGAATCCAATGAGTCGTATCAACCCCACATTCCCCATTTGTGATGGCTACACTTTCTTCTTCCACACTTAATAGAACAAGCGTCTGCAGCACAGCTTTGAACTGGCAGATTTCCAATTCTTTGGCTTCTGAAAAACCTTCTGCTGCTTCAGTTTCCCGCCAGACGTCTAGTCCAAAGGCAAGGTAACGCCCGTTCTTTTCATCGCGCACCACCGCCACGTAGGCTCCTGGTGCTAAAGGGAAGTCTGTGGTTAAAAAGGCAGGGTAATCATTATAGGTTGTTTCTTGGCGCGCGAATTCGGTAATCACGCTGCCAGAGATAAAGAATGGTTTAAGTTCTTCTTCAAGGGAATCGCCCAGAAATTGCTGAATGGCAATATACGGCTCTTTTGGCTGTTCGTGTCTCCGGTCCTGGTTGAAGCTTCCAGTATGACCGAAATCGAGCACATGCCATGATGGGGGTATGCGTATCGTGTAAGCCATATGGAAACTCTCAAACAACTCCCAATCTGTCATGTCGACAACACAGACGCCATTCCTCTCATTTTCGGTTTCGCCCGTCGGCTCTGTAGTTACTGTCTCCCTATCATCCAGGGACTCGTTTAGGGTCTCATCGTTTGCGGTCACACTGGCCATATCCTCGCCAATAACAATCTCATTCACATCCTCGTTGCCTGTGCGTTCTGTGCTATCCGGAGATTCGGTGGCCGGAGTACAACCACTTACGCATAAAAGCAAGCAAACACATAGAAGTAGTATCGTTTTGTTCATGATGATCCGTTCCAAAATTTGCGCCTAATGGACGCGCTTAAAGTTGCTGTTTTGTATCTGTATGGGTTGAAATCAGGCTTTTCACAGGCAGAAGTTAAATCAAGGGAAAAGAAAAGCCTGATTCTTTTTCAAAGGCTGCCAAGTTAAGATGATTTTAGTGGTTAGCAGGCTCGTTATGGACCGGGAGCGGGACATCTATTGCGAAACTCATGGGCATACCAGAATACATGTTGTCGGGGTAGTACACTCCTCCCAGGTGATAAATAGCATTGGGGCGTGCGCTTTGCCCATCGTGAATGCCCCCACCTGGATATTGTCCTCCTGTCACTATCGCTAGTTTAGCATTCAGATGTAGGCTTTGATGCAGGTGAATGCCCCAATAATTGTCGGTATAATCGCCGCTTCCGCCAGCAAAACCAATATGAGTGCCACTATTAACATAATTACCTACGACCGCAGAAGTTGATAATGAGCGCAAGTGAGCCATTACGCCCCAACGGTTATTTCCATAGTCGATAACAACCATCCGTCCAAGAGTGCGCCATCCCCCTCCTGCCCAGCCAGCATAAATAACAGTTCCACCTCTGTGTGGGTAGACCGCATCCCATTCGTTTAGTGCATGGTCAAGGGCATAATAATTGTTGTAATAATCTGTTGAATTGCATCTAATATGCCCACCCTGACCCCAAAAGTATGAACCAGCAAATGAAATTCCTGAACCGCCTCTTGCGAATTTGTTCCACTGTGTTTGAACATAACCGGGATCACTTGTACAGCCTGGTTGAAGTGAAAGAAGATATGCTGGCGGTGTGACTAAACTCCCAGGGTTATTGGGAAGTATTGAATCGTTGTCACGTGTTGAAGATCCTTCAAGTTGCTTGATAATCTCATCTGGGGGTGGAACATACAAAACATCATCGGCATGAGGGATGTTTAACTCGTTCAGTTGCCTATTGGGGATAATAAACACGATTTTCTCTACTAGCTGTTTAAGGCTGTCATCGGAATTTTCGCCATAGTAGCGAATCTGGTAAACTCGATTATTTGCAGAGATCAAGAGCAACGTGTTTGGAGAAAGCCCCGGCATTGGTGACAGGATATAACCATCATATCCATTGATGTTTACAGGTGAAACTTTGATCAAAATAGTGGGATATGGGGCCACAGCTTTTTCTACCAATTTTTCTATGTCATTGGGCAGAGCTTCAATAACCCATTCAATACTGAAGATTGGTTCCTTAAAGCCACTTGCTTCCTGGTTTTTGTCCCGTACGACAAAACCGTATGTATCATTAAAGTAATCTTGTTCTGAAACTATGTGACTCCTTTTCGGGTAAGAAATCATAACGCCTAAAATCTCGTTTTGATAAGTTTCAAAATCTGTGTGATCATCGAAAGGTTGGGCATTGGCCAGAGTCGAGCTTGATAAAACAAGTGCAAGCGCTACCAAAATCATACAGCCGAGAACAACTGCGAAAGGTTTTTTAGTGTTGTTTTTCATGATTTACCTCCAAAAACTATTTACAAGATAGTGCTGGTAATAGTTGGTACAGGGGGGAGGGTTATGATTCCTCCCTACCAATAGCCCTATTATAAAAAAGCAGGTGTAACAAAAGTGTAACAAAAAGCGATCCAGTTTTTCTGAGAGGAGTTGATTTTTTGTTACGGCCGTGTTACGCTTCGATGGTAAGCGAGAATTTATTCCTTTAGCGGCGCGCAATCTTGACTCAGCAGCCAAACTCCACAGCATAAAACAGCCTCTGGCGCCGTCTATGAGCGTAAGGTGTTTATGGAACCTGGTGTGCTGCATGCAAAAGAAATGCGTTTGTACCTCTTTGGCTCGCCGCAGCTGGAGGGAGGGGGCGGGATCATCAGGCTGGGGCGGCGGAAGAGCCTGGCGCTGCTGGCTTACCTGGCGGTGACTGGGCAGCCCCACGACCGGGCGGCCCTGACGACGCTGCTTTGGCCGGAATACGGCCGCGTCTCGGCCCGCGCCGCTTTGCGCCAATGCCTGGCGGAAATAAACAACCGGCTGCAGCCAGGCCTGCTGCAGCTTGAGGCGCAGTTAATCAGCTTGCCGGCTGATGCTCCCTTGTGGGTGGACGTGGTCGCCTTTCGCCGCGCCCTGGCCGATGGGCTGTCTAGGCCTGACCTGGCTCAACTCAGGCGCGCCGCCGATCTCTACCAGGCCGAATTTATGGCCGACTTTGTGCTGCCGGATTGCCTGGAGTTCGAGCGCTGGCAGAGGGCACAAGCCGCGCTCTTAAAGCAGGCAGCGCTGCAAGCATTAGATGAGGCGGTGCGGCTGCTGGTGGCGCAGCAGCGCATCGAGGAAGCCATTGCCTGTGCCGTCCGCCGCGCCAGCCTGGACCCGCTCAATGAAGTGGCGCAGGCGGACCTGCTGCGCCTCTATTTGCGTGACGGGCAGGTCGTGGCCGCCACGCAGCATTCCAAATGGTTTGCCGGGCAAATGGCAGTGGAGTTAGGCAGATCGCCTACGTTTGATCTGGCGTTGCTGGCGCAAGGAGCAGGGCCTTCTGGCGGTAAGGAGGACAAATCAGTAGCGGCATCGCCCCAACCGAGCAAGAAATCGGCTGCACCCACACGCTTACCTCGCCTGATGACCCCCTTTGCCGGCAGGGCGCGCGAATTAGCCGCGGTTGTTGCCCGGCTAAAAGAGCCGGACTGCGTCCTGCTGTCGCTGCTTGGCCCCGGCGGCGTCGGCAAAACTTCGCTGGCGCTGGCAGCGGCGCACCAGGTTGCGCCTGACTTTGCGCAGCGGGTTTATTTTGTCCCCCTGGCTGCGGTCTACGACAAAGATGGTTTGCTAGGGGCTATCGCCGATGCCCTGGCCATCCCCGACAATCGTCAGAATGACCCCATCGCGGCCATTGGCGCAGCGCTCCAGGGGGTGAACTGCCTGTTGGTGCTGGACAATTTCGAGCAGTTGGCAGGACAGGCAGGGCTGCTCACTGACCTGTTGCAGGCTGCGCCCGGGCTGAAGCTGCTGGTCACTTCGCGTGTCCGTCTGAAGCTGCACGAGGAGTGGCCTTTTCCCCTGCATGGATTGGCTTATCCCGCTGAAGCGAATGAGCCCGAGGCAGCAACCCATGAGGCGGTAGCGTTTTTAACGCAGGCGATGCGCCGTCACGTCCCCCATTTCACCGTAACGGCCGCCAATTTGCCCGACCTGGTTACAATTAGCCGGTTGGTGGCAGGGCTGCCGTTGGGCCTGGAACTGGCGGCAGCCTGGGCAGGGAGCCTCCCTTTAGCAAAAATTGCGGAATTGATTGAGCAGCAGCCGCGCCAGCTTACGGCCGTTTGGGATAACACGCCCGACAGACACAGCAGCCTGGAACTGGTTTGCGAACATTCCTGGCAACTGCTGGACGAGGCAGAGCAGCAGGCGGCCCAATGGCTGACGCTTTTTCCTGATGGCTTTACGCCAGAGGGTGCAGTGGCGTTGGGCGTAACTGCGCCGCTGCTGGCAGCGCTGCTGGATAAGTCCTTCGTGCAGCCACGCGCGGAAATGCAAGAAACCGGCCGTTTCCAGATGCACGAGGTTATTCGCCGTTTTGTGCAAAATAGAATCGCGGTTGAGGGAACGAGCCTCAGCCCTGCCTGGCGCCGGTACACCCATTATTATGCCAACTTTTTGCAGGAGCGGGATGCCTGGCTGCAAGACAACCGGCAATCGGCCGCCCTGGCAGACATTCAGGGCGAACTGGCAAACGTGCGCACTGCCTGGCGGCAGGCTGCCACTGACCGGGACGCAGAAGCAACCGGTCAGTTGCTTGTGCCCTTATATCGTTTTTATTGGCTAAAAGGTTTGTTTCGCTTAGGCGTTGACGATTTTTCCCAGGCTCTGCGCCTATGGCAGAGCGCGCCAACCGCGGAGATCAACGTCAGCTCGAAAGCTGCAGCCCGGCTCATTGCCCGGCTGCTCATCCGGCTAGGCCTTTTGCAGGCTCATCTGGCAGAATTGGACCACGCGGAGAACAGCCTGCAGGCTGGCCTTGCCCGGCTGGCCGGGCAGGACCGCGAAATGATGTATGAGAAAGGAGTTGGGCTGAACGGCTTAGCCCGCGTGGCTGTACAGCGCCAGGCGTGGGGGGCTTCGCGTCACTTCTATGAAGAAAGCCTGGCTATTTTTGGCGCCCTGGATGCCTCTTTGGAGATGGCCCAAAGCCTGTCGGGTTTGGGCCACGTGGCCTGCGCCGTAGGCGCATATGACGAAGCACGCCGGTTGGATGAGCAGAGTCTGGCCATTTACCGGCAGTTGCGCAACCCCCTGGGCATCGCGGCAGCGCTCAACAACCTCAGCCACGCGGCAGAAATGGCGGGCGACTACGCGCAGGCGGCTTGTTGGCTGCGGCAAGGGTTGGAGATAGCGGCCGAAAACTCGGCGCATTGGCTAACGGCCGTTGCCTTCAGCAACCTGGCGCACATCGCCTGCCTGCGAGGGGCACATGACGAAGCCAGGGCCTATCTGCTTGAAAGTTTGCGCGTACGTGAACAGCATTTCTTGCCGGGTGGAGGGGAAGCCAGGCAGGCAATTGCAGCAGTTGATCAAAAGGCATTAGCTTAAATGGGCATGGTTCAAGCGATCTTGGCAATTTGACCGCCGACCGCCGACCGCGATTTTGCCAGTGATGGGCGGTCTGCCGTCGGCCGTCTGCGATCAGAAATTTGTAAAGCGCCTTTTCCAGAGAAGATGAACCAAGCCCTTAGATAATTGCCTTTAGCGTCACAAGTCTGTCAGACAGCAGCTTTTCCATTAGTTGATTGATGTCGCGGTGGTTTGGGGTAGGGAGTCGCGCATCCGCGCCGTAAAATCCCAGGTGAAGTGGTTGGTAGGTTCCAAAATGATGGCCACTTCCTGCTCCTGGCGGGCTAGAAGCTGCTGCGCCAGGGGGGAGTCTGTGCCGCCCAGGTAGCGCTGCAGCAGGCGTGCCAAAATCTCCGGCCCGCGCTGGGGGTCCAGGGTGGCAATGGCCTGGCCGCGCACCCCCTTGTAAGGGGGCTGGTCGCCGGCTACCTCAAAGGCACAGCGGTTGTTTTGGCGCAGATAGCGGGCAACTTTGGCTTTTTGGGAGGTGGCGCAGTAGAAACGGCCGTTTTCGTGCAGATACCACAGCGATAACACCATGGGCCAGCCGGATGGCGTCAGGCAAGACAACCGCAGGGGAATGACGGTCTCTTGCAGAAATTGGGCGACAGCGGGGGTAAACATCGGTAAAAAAAGCGCGAAGAAAAGCATTATGCCTCTCTTCGCGCCTCAACGATAGCTAACTCTTTAGCGGCGCACCTGGCGCAGGAAATCCTCGCGCAGCTCTTTGTCTTCTTTGAAATCACCCAGCATTGTGGTCGTCACCATCACCGGGTGCTCCTTCTTCACGCCGCGCATCATGGAGCACATGTGGGAGCCTTCCACCATGACGGCCACACCGCGCGGCTGCAAGATTTCGTCCATCATTTGCGCAATTTGGGAGGTCATGCGCTCTTGCACCTGCAAGCGGCGCGCAAACATATCCACGATGCGCGGAATCTTCGACAGGCCAATTACCTTGTCTGAGGGCAGGTAAGCCACGTGGGCGCGGCCAAAGAAGGGCAGCATGTGGTGTTCGCACATCGAAAAATACTCTATGTCTTTTACCAGCACCATCTCGCCGTAATCTACGTCAAAAAGCGCCCCGTTCACCAGCTTGACCGGATCAACGTGGTAGCCTGCCAAAATTTCGTCGTACATGCGCGCAATGCGATTGGGCGTGCCTACCAGCCCATCCCGGTCTGGGTCTTCGCCTACGTTGGCCAGAATTGTGCGCACCGCTTCCTCAATGGCAGCTTTTTCTGGCGCTTTGGTAAGCAGGTCTTTATGATAGCCGTTACTCTTGCCATTACCATTGCCGTTAGTAATGATGTGGAAACCATTTATTTTTGTTGCGTCGAGCATGATTTTCTCCCTTGAAAATGACCGCCGACCGCTGACGGCCGACTCATTCGTTTATTCATTCTTATTCGCTGTCTGCGCTTTTCATGCGTGCAGCACAGCACCACGCATGAACTCTTCTGAAAAATAGTCGTAGTGATCCGTGAACACTGGTTAGAACGGTTGCAGAGGGCCTCCATAGATATCAACGCGCGTTCACGAGGCCAGGCCGTGAATCCTCATGTTAGCCACGGCTTTGCCACCAGAGTTTGGGTAAGCGGCGCAGTTTGCCCCACGTGCCCACGTATGCACGACGGTTAAACACGTCGTAGTCGTGCGCTTCGATGTCTTGCAGGATGGCGCGGTAGAGACCGGCCGCCGCAGCAATGCCAAAACGGCCGTTCTCACTCAACAGTTGAATGCCTGGCCACGCCTCAGCATAGAGCTGGCGATTGCGCGCAATCTGGAAGCGCATAAAGCGGCGCCAGCGATCGTCCACGACACCGGCAGCAATATCTGCTTCTGTCAGCTCAAATGCCGCCAGTTCATCCTGGGGAAGGTAGAGTCGCCCACGCCGCCAATCCTCACCGACGTCACGCAAAATGTTGGTTAATTGCAGCGCCAGCCCCAGCCGCACGGCATAGGGCACTGCCTCCGGGCCAGAGAAACCGATAATATGCATACTCATCAACCCAACGGTGGAGGCCACGCTGTAGCAGTAGGTGGCCAACTCGTCAAAAGATTGATAGCGCGTCTGCTGCAAGTCTCGCGAGACCCCTTCCACAAGCTGTTCCGCATAACGCACGGGAATATGGTAACGCTGGCGCACGTCGGCCCAAGCCACTGCCGCCAGGTCATCCAGGGGCGGGTGATTCGCGAAAGCGTGATGACGCCAGATTTGTAGCCGCTCCTCCACATTGTCATCGGTCCGGCAATCCACAATGTCATCGGTAATGCGGCAGAAAGCGTACAGGGCGCGCACGGCACGCTGCTTGGCCAAGGGCAGAAGGGATGACGCCAGATGGAAAGAGCGGCTGTGTTGCGCGGTCACTTCGGCACAGTAGGCATAAGCAGCCATCAAGGTTTCTTCGTCGGCAACCCGATTTGGCGCAACGGCCGTCGTCGCGGCAACGACCGTTGGCGTTCGCCCCCCCTCATTTGCCAGAGCCAATAGCGCTCCTTCCCACGTTCTCGTTTGTATCGTCATATTACCTTCTCCTAATCCTTACCGTTTCCTGCTTTTTGTTCAAAACTTGAACATATGCGTATAGATTACCATACATGCAATACAATTGTCAAGAAAAATCCTGTACAAAATGTTGACATATTCTGGATTTCTTGCTAACATATTGTCAATAAGCTGAAGTTATTGATCCGAGTAAACACAAAGCGCCTCATTAAGAGCTTTTTTGCTGCTGAACACCGGCATTTTTGCTGGCTGGCAATATAGCGCAATCTGTCAAATTGCGTTACAGCGCCAGAGGTCAGCGCAAATTTCGCCAGATCCTAGCTCACAAGTTTCTCCTTACAGGTTGCCGCTTACGAATGATTGATTCCAGAAACTAGCGACAAGTATATGAACGAATTCGATTTAACTCCCACTTACAACTTGAAGGTCGTCGTCCAAGAGACCGGCGTCAAGCCAGATACGCTGCGCGCCTGGGAGCGACGCTATGGCCTGCCAACCCCAGATCGCACAGCCGGTAAGCATCGTCTTTACTCACAGTACGATATTGAGGTGATTAAGTGGCTGGTCAACCGTCAAGAAGAAGGGATGAGCATCAGCCGCTCGGTGGAGATGTGGCATACGCTCATCGAAGCTGGCAAAAACCCGCTGGTGGAATACGACGCTCCCCCACCCCCTGCCTCTGATGCACAATCTGTTTACGCACCGGGCAATCATATAGACGAAACGCGCGAAGCGTGGATTGCCGCCTGTCTGGAGTTCAACGAAGCGCGTGCCGAGTCCGTTCTTACCCAGGCATTTGCGCTTTACCCGCCCATCATGGTGTGTATCCAGGTATTGCAAAGGGGTATTGCCCAAATTGGCAGCATGTGGTACCGCAATGAAGCGACCGTGCAGCAGGAACACTTTGCCTCGGCGCTGGCCATGCGCCGCCTGAATTCGCTGGTTGCGGCGGCACCTCAGCCTACACGCCCAGGGCGCATTATCATGGCCTGTCCGGCGCATGAAGATCACGTATTTGCGCCCCTCTTGCTGACGTTGATGCTGCGTTACAGCGGCTGGGAAGTGATCTACTTGGGCGCAAATGTGCCACTCAATCGCCTGGAAACGATGATTCAGGCTGTGAAGCCTGATTTGCTCGTGATGACGGCGCAGCAACTGTACACCGCCGCCAACTTGATGCAAGCGGCGGAGTTTGTGGTACAGCAGAATACGCCCCTGGCATATGGTGGCCGTATCTTTAACTACGTGCCTTCGCTGCGTGAGCGCATTCCCGGCTACTTCTTAGGGGAACGGCTGGAAGATGCGCCGCGCAACGTGGCGCAAATTTTGGGGCGCAGCCTGCCGCTGCCACAGGTGCAGCCGATTCCTGAAAGCTATCGCCACGCCCTGGCTGTGTACCGTCAGCAGCAGGCGGCGATTGAAAACCAGGTCTGGCAGCGGTTGCAGCACAAGAATGCGCACTATGAACACATTACCAATGCCAATATCTATCTTTCGCGCGATATTGTTGCTGCGTTGCAGCTAGGTGATATGACACTTTTGGGATCTGAGATAAACTGGACAGAGAAGCTGCTGCTGAATTACAACATGCCGACAGAGCTTTTGCATGATTATCTGGAGGCATATTACCAGGCAGCGCGAGAGCTGATGGGCAACGAAGGACGGCCGATTATCGGCTGGCTGGAAGGGTTGCCCCAAACCATCAACAGGGAGTCGTTGGCGTGAGTGTAGCCATCTGGTGGGTGCGGCGCGACGTGCGCCTGCATGATAATGAGGCGCTCACGGCCGCTTTGCAGGCCGCGTCCGCCGTCATTCCGCTCTTTATTATAGACCCGCGGTTGCAATTATCACCATTTGCCAGCCAGGCACGGCTTGCTTTTTTGTGGGCCTCTTTGCGCCAACTGGATGCTGACCTGTGCCAGCGCGGCAGCTACTTGCTGGTACGCCAGGGAGCGCCAACGGCCGTTTTGCAACACCTGATAGCCGAAACTGGCGCAACCGGTATCTATGCGGGTGAGGATTTTTCTCCTTATGCGCGTAAACGGGATACAGCCGTTGCCCAAACCTTACCCCTTCATTTGCAGCCTGGCGTAACGCTGCGCCATCCCACAGAGCTGTTAAAGGTAGACGGCACGCCCTATACTGTGTTCACCCCCTACAGCAAACAGTGGCGCCAACGGCTGTTGCCCACCCCTGATTCCCTGCTGCCTGCGCCCGCCCACATTCACACCCCGGCCCTGCCCGGCGAGCCGCTCCCTGAGTTGCCCTATAACCTGCCCTTCCCCCCTGGCGAAGCGGCCGCACAGCAGCGATTGGCAGAGTTTGTAAACGGCCGTATTTACGCCTATGCCCAAAACCGTGATCAGATGGCGCTGGATGGCACATCCGCCCTTTCCCCCTACCTGCGCTTTGGCATGATCTCAGCGCGGCAGGCCGTTGTCGCTGCGCGCCGGGCCTATGCCCAGGCCGCCACAGATGCCGCGCGCCAGGGCGCAGACACCTGGCTAAACGAACTCATCTGGCGCGAATTTTACGTCAACATTCTCTACCACTTCCCCTACGTGCTGCGCGGCAGCTTCCGCCGCGAATACGACGCCATTGCCTGGCGCAACGACCCGGCCGAATTTGCCGCCTGGCGTGACGGGCAAACCGGCTATCCTGTCGTAGATGCCGCCATGCGCCAGTTGCGCCAGACAGGCTGGATGCACAACCGTGCGCGCATGATTGTCGCCTCCTTTCTCGTCAAAGATTTGCTCATTAACTGGCAGTGGGGCGAACAATGGTTCATGCAACAACTGCTAGATGGCGACCCGGCCGCCAACAATGGTGGCTGGCAGTGGACGGCTGGCGTTGGCACAGACGCGGCCCCTTACTTCCGCATTTTCAACTCCGTCAGCCAGGGGCAAAAATTTGATCCCAGTGGCGCATACATCCGCCGCTGGGTTCCCGAACTGCGCCAGGTAGACAACGCCTTCATTCACGAACCCTGGCGCATGCCCCTGTTGGAGCAGCGGCGTAGCGGCTGTGTCATTGGGCGAGACTACCCCGCGCCCATTGTGGATCATCAACTGGCGCGCCAGCGCACGCTGGAAGCGTATAAAGAGATAAATAGATAGTGGTTGGTGGTTAGTGGAGAAGAACAGTCTACCACGACCCGCTAATCATGCACGCAAGGAGTTTTTAATGTCCCAAAAAGTAATTGTGATTGGCAGTGGCTTTGGCGCCCTGGGCGCGGCCGCACGCCTGGCCGCACGTGGGTTTCAGGTGGAGATTTTTGAAAAGCGCGACAAGCCGGGCGGGCGCGGCTATGTCTATGAAATTAATGGCTTTAAGTTTGATGGCGGCCCCACCGTCATTACTGCCCCCTTCATGTTTGATGACATCTTCTCCCTGGCAGGGCGCAGGCGTGAAGATTATGTCCAGTTCAAGCCGCTCGATCCCTTTTATCGCATTTTTGACCACCACGGCAAGGCGTTTGATTACAACGATGACCCAGAATTCATCTACAGCCAGATTGAAAAATGGAACCCGCGCGACGTAGAGGGATACAAAGCGTTTATGGCCACGACCAAAGCGATTTTCGAGAAGGGGTTTGTGGAACTGGCCGATAAGCCATTCCTCACCCTTGCGGATATGTTCCGCGTGGCGCCTGACCTGATTCGCCTGAAGTCGCATCAGTCGGTGTACAAATATGCCTCCCAATTCATCGAAAGTGAATTTCTGCGCCGCTGCTTCTCCTTCCATCCCCTGCTGATTGGCGGTAACCCGTTTGACGCTTCTGCTATCTATGCCATGATCCATTATCTGGAGCGGGAGTGGGGCATTCATTACGTGATGGGCGGCACGGGGGCGCTGGTGCAGGCCCTGGGCACGCTGATTGAAGAGTTGGGCGGTCGTTTCCACTTTAAAGCCGAGGTGGACGAGATCCTGGTCAACGGCCGTACCGCCATTGGCGTCCGTCTGGCAGATGGCAGCGTGCATTATGCCGATCACGTTATCTCGAACGCCGATGTGGCCTTCACCTACCTGCACATGATCCCTGCAAAAGCGCGCAGCCTGCGCAACAGCGACTTCCGCTGGAAGAAGCTGACGCGCTACAGCATGTCGCTGTTTGTCATTTACTTTGGCACGAAGAAGCTATATCGGCACGACGGCCGTCTGGCGCACCACAACATCATCCTCAGCGAGCGGTACAAAGGACTGCTGACCGACATCTTTAGCAACAAGAAGCTGGCCGAAGATTTCTCCCTTTATCTGCATATGCCCACCCTGACCGATCCCAGCATTGCCCCAGACGGCCACGAAGCGTTCTACGTGCTCTCTCCGGTGCCTCACCTGGGTGCAGATATTGACTGGAATGTGGCAGCCAAACCGTATCGTGACGCCATTATGCAGTTTCTGGAAGACAACTACCTGCCTGATTTGCAGGCTAACATTGTCGCCGAGCATTACATTGACCCCCTGCATTTCCAAAACACGCTCAACAGCTACATGGGTTCTGCCTTCTCGGTAGAGCCAATCCTTACGCAGTCTGCCTGGTTCCGCCCGCACAACCGCTCTGAAGATTTCGATAATCTCTACTTTGTGGGCGCGGGCACACACCCTGGCGCAGGCCTTCCTGGCGTCCTCTCCTCCGCCAAAATTGCTGAAGACCTGATTTGCGCAGCGGTGGGGCTGCCAGCCATGCCGTCTACCCCCATCCCTATACCTGCCTGATCTTCCCCCAATTGATACCCCTGCGAGGTCAAACCGACCTCGTAGGGACAGGTGAGTGTTTATGGCCGATTACGACGTCATTATTGTTGGCGCTGGGCATAATGCTCTGGTTGCCGGCGGTTACCTGGCAAAGGCTGGCTACCGCGTGTTGCTACTGGAACGGCGGCACAAGGTGGGTGGCGCCGTGGTGACAGAAGAGATTGTGCCCGGCTTCCAGTTTGACCTGGGTGGTTCGGCGCACATTCTCATCAACCACACGCCTATTGTGGCTTACCTGGAGCTAACGCGCTATGGCCTGGCGTATTTGGACCTGGACCCGCTTTTTTTTGCTCCTTTTCCAGACGGTAGCCACTTCTTTATCTGGAAAAGCCTGGAAAAGACGCTGGAGAGCATTGCCGCAATTTCGCCGCAAGATGCGGACAATTACCGCGCTTTTGTGTCGGAATGGGGGCCAGTAGCGGAGGGGATGGTTGCCGCGTTTAACCATGCTCCTTCGCCGTTGAACATGGGGCGCTACCTGGTGTGGCCGGCATATCGGCCCGACGGCCGTTTCCTGGATCGCGTCACCCAGGCGCTGCGGGGGTATGGCCAGGTGCTGCGCGAAACGTTTGTGGATGAGCACGTGCGCGCGCTGATCGGCTGGATGGCGGCACAATCTGGCCCACCGCCAACAGAGCCGATGTCTGGCCCCTTTGCCCTGTGGCATCCGATGTATCACGTCAGCGGCATGAAACGGCCGCGCGGCGGTTCTGGCATGTTGACGCAGGCGCTGGCGCGCATGATTAGCGCGCATGGCGGCGAAATTCGCACCGGCGTGCCGGTAAGCCGCATTCTGGTGCAGCAGGGACGCGCGGTCGGGGTGGAAACGGCCGTTGGCGAACGCCTGACTGCGCATAATATCCTCTCCGGGGCGCACATTCACACGACCATGCGCATGTTGGATGGTGCCTCACCCACACGCGCGCAGCGGCTGGTGGCCAAAGCGCGCGTAGGTAACGGGTTTGGCATGATTGTCCGCCGTGCTGTAGATGCCTTACCCAACTACACGGCGCTGCCCACCGCCGCCGACGGGACGCCCGGCCCGCAGCACATCGCCATGCAGTTCATTTGCCCCAGCATGGCCTACCTGGAGCGCGCCTATGGCGATTTCTTGCGCGGTGAACCCTCGCGCGAACCGGCGCTCATCAGCATGACCTGGTCGGCGGCTGACCCCACCCTGGCTCCACCTGGTAAGCACCTCATGTTCGTCTGGGGGCAGTATTATCCCTACGAGCTGGCCTCTGGCGCTAACCGGGACGACGTTGGCGACGCCATTGCCGACCAGATGCTGGCCACGCTGGCGCAATATGCGCCGGATGCCAGCGAAATTGTGATTGATCGCCTGATTGAGACGCCCCTTTACCTGGAACGGGAGCTGGGGCTGCTGCGCGGCAACGTCATGCACCTGGAAATGTCCATTGACCAGATGTTTTCTTTTCGTCCGGCACTGACCATGAGCAACTATCGCGGCCCTGTAAAGAACCTTTATCTGACGGGAGCGAGCACGCACCCTGGAGGGGGCATCATGGGCGCGGCCGGTCGCAATGCGGCTGGGGTAATGCTGCACGACCTGTCGCGGCAGCGGCTGTGGCGCAAGGCGCGTAGCCTGGTAAGCGGCAGAGCAAAATGTGCCACGGAGGCGACATGACCTATTTTGGCTTTCTGGCATTGTTTGTAGGTGTGCCTATTTTGCTGTTATTGGGCCTGACATGGTGGGATGCGCACAACGGCCGTTGCCAGCCTGCCCGCTTCCAAAATTATGCCCTCTGGCGCGTGCTGGCGCTGCACGTGCTGCTGGCGCTGCTTTACACGACACCCTGGGACAATTACCTGGTGGCAACGCGCGTCTGGTGGTATGACCCGGCGCTGGTAACGGGCATTACCCTGGCGTACGTGCCTGTTGAAGAGTATACCTTTTTCATCTTGCAGCCTATTCTCAGCGGATTGTGGCTCTTTTTTTGGATGCGGCGACAACGGCCGTTGCCGGCAACCGGGTGGGAGAATGGGGCGCTGCGGCGTGGCGCAACGGCCGTATGTGCCGTGCTCTTTGTCGCCATGCTCATCATTCTCATTGTCGGCTGGCAGCCCGGCAACTACTTGGCGCTGGTGCTAAGCTGGGTGCTACTGCCAATGATGGCGCAATTCGCCTTTGGCGCAGATATTTTGTGGCGGCAGCGGCGCTTGCTGGCGCTGGCCATTATTCCTGTCACCCTCTTTTTATCCCTGGCAGATGCCCTGGCTATCAGTTCTGGCACGTGGACGATTAATCCGGCAAAATCGTTACAATGGTACCTGGGTGGTGTTCTGCCCATCGAAGAATTTTTATTCTTCTTGCTGACGAGTATGATGCTGGTGTTTGGCATGGTGCTGGCGCTGGCAGAAGAGAGCCGCGCACGGCTGTTTTCGATGCTCAGCCGCCTACCGTCGTTGCAGCCACGCCGCTTGCTGGAAAATGAGTTGAATTAAAGGAATAGTTATGTTAACTGCAATTCGCCTGCGCTTTGAGCGTTTAGAAATTTTCACCTTGCCCACGCTGCTGATTGGCGCCTGGATTGTCACGATGGTTGCCATTCCCATTGTGCGCTGGACGCTGGGGGATGAAGCAAAGCTGCCGTTTATCAACGCAGGGGTGCTGCTCCAGGCGACGGCAGTGCTGGTCATTTTGTGGCAATCCTGGGGCTGGCGACGAACGCTGGCAACGGCCGTGACCGTTGCGCTCTTTACGCTGGCGGTTGAAATTATGGGGTCTACTACAGGCTTTCCTTTTGGGCACTATGATTACACGCACCTGCTGCAACCGCAACTGCTGGGCGTACCGCTGCTCATTCCCATTGCCTGGCTGATGATGCTGCCGCCTGCCTGGGCGACGGTGGCCTTTTTGCTGCCGCAGCCTGGCATGGCGCAGGCGCAGCGCCGCAAGCGGTACGCTCTCTTTGTCGTGCTGAGTGCCCTGGCGCTGACGGTCTGGGATTTGCTGCTTGATCCGCAGATGGTGGCGTGGAATTTGTGGGCGTGGCAGGAGCCGGGCGGCTATTTTGGCATTCCCTGGCTCAACTTTTGGGGCTGGTTCATGACGGCCGTTATCGTCACGCTGCTGGTGCGCCCCCAGAATGTACCGGTACGGCCGTTGCTGGTCATCTACACTATTACTTGGTTCCTGGAAGTGGTGGGTCTGGCCCTTTTCTGGGGCATGCCCGGCCCTGCCCTGGCTGGCGGCCTGGGCATGATGCTCTTTGTCTACATCGGCTGGCGCTACCGCACGCACAATTAACCATTCACCATTCACCATTCACAATTCATTACTCCCATGCCTCTTCTCTGGACCCTCCTCACCTTTCTCAGCGGCGCCCTGCCCATCTCTGTCTGGATCGGCCGTTACGCGCTGAAGAAAGACATCACCCAGTACGGCGATGGCAACCCTGGCGCCACCAACGTGCTGCGCGCGGGCGGCTCTGCCTGGTTTGCCCTGGCGCTGATGCTGGACATCAGCAAGGCAGCGGCGCCAGTAGGGCTAGCCTACTATACCTTTGGCTGGCAAGATTGGCGCATCTTGCCCATCACGGTGGCGGCACCGCTGGGGCACACGCTTTCCCCCTTTCTCAACTGGCGGGGTGGCAAATCTATTGCTGCTTCTCTGGGTGTATGGATTGGCGTGACGCTGTGGCAAATTCCCCTGGTGGCAGTTTTGTCGCTCTCGCTCATTGCGCTGCTGATACGGCCGTCTGGCTGGGCGGTGATGGGCGCGATGGGCGTTATTTTGTTGGCGCTGCTGTTCTGGCTGCGCGACCCACTGCTGGTGGGAGTGTGGCTGCTGCAACTGGCGCTGCTGATCTGGAACCACCGCGCCGACCTGGCGCAGCGGCCACAGCTAAAGCGCCGGAAAAGCGGTTAACCAAGAAAAGAGATTGGCCGATCGCAGACCGCTGATGGCAGACCACCCATCACGAGAAAAATTGCTGCCTGCGGTCTGCGGTCGGCGGTCAGTGATTGGCGGTCAAATTGCCAGGATCACTTGAACCATGCCGAGATTTCAAAAGCGAAAATTATTCCTATGCTCTTTCTTGCTGCGTTTGCCTCTTTTGCCCTGTTTATTTTGGGGGTTACGGCCGTTACCAACTTCCGCTTCTTTCCCCGCCTGACAGCGGCACAGCCAGCCGCCACCCCTTTCGTTTCCCTGCTCATTCCCGCACGCAATGAAGCGGCCGTCATTGGCCAGACGGTGACAGCGCTGTTAGGGCAACAATACCCCCACTTTGAGGTCATCTTGCTCGACGATGGTTCAGAAGACGGCACGGCCACAATTGCCCGACAGGCTGCGCGGCAAGACGGCCGTTTTCACCTCATCCCAGGTCGCCCCTTGCCTGCCGGCTGGCTGGGCAAAAATTGGGCCTGCCACCAGTTGAGCCAGGCCGCCCAGGGGGAACTGCTCATCTTTACCGACGCCGACGTGCAGTGGCAGCCCGGCGCGCTGGCGGCTTTAGTGGCACAATTTACCGGGCAATCACCCGCCTCGCTCCCCGCTTCTCCTGATTTACTCACCATCTGGCCCACGCAAACCACCGTCACCTGGGCAGAACGGCTGGTCGTGCCCGGCATGGCGCTGGCTATTCTGGCATATCTGCCTATTTTGCCCGTGCACTATGCTCCCTGGCCGATTTTTGCCGCTGCCAACGGGCAATGTATGGCCTTCCGGCGCGCAGCGTATGCAGCGGTGGGCGGGCACGCGGCTGTGCGCGACCAGGTGGTAGAGGATGTGGCGCTGGCGCGGCGCATCAAGCAGGCCGGACTGCGCCTGCGCATGGTGGACGGCAACCGGCTGATTGGTTGCCGCATGTACGATGGCTGGACGGCCGTACGCGATGGCTTTGCCAAAAATATATTGGCCGGGCATGGCCACAGCGTGCCCTTTTTGTTGGTTTCTACCCTGTTTCACTGGCTGGTTTTTCTCTTTCCCTGGGGCTGGCTGGCAGCTAAGGGGTCATTGTGGGCGTTAGCGTTGGTGCTGGCTGGCGTGGGGCTGCGTATGGCAACGGCCGTTTTCACCCACCAACGCCCCCTCGATGCCCTGCTCATGCCCATTTCCGTGCTGCTCTTCACGCGCATTGCTGCTCAATCCATCTGGTGGCACTATCGCGGCGGGCCAAAGTGGAAAGGAAGAACCGTGAAGCGTGAAGCATGAATCGCTAATCGCTAATCACTAACTTAAAATGACCAAACCCATCCTCATCATTGGCGCCGGCATTGGCGGACTCAGCGCGGCCATTCATCTGGCCGCAGCCGGCCGGCGCGTGCTTGTCTATGAAAAGAACACCCAGGTAGGGGGCAAAATGGCGCAAATTGTCGCCGATGGCTTCCGCTGGGATACCGGCCCTTCGGTGATCACCATGCGCCACGTGCTGAAAGCGCTATTCCAGGCAGCGGGGCGCAGGCTGGAGGATTACCTGACACTGCTGCCGGTAGAGCCGCTAACGCGTTACTTTTACCCCGATGGCTTCGTGCTGGATGCCTCGCGGGACGTTGCGCGCATGGCGGCGCAAATTGCGCAACTGGATGAGCGCGACGTGGAAGGTTATCTGGCCTACCTGGCCTATGCAGCACGCATTCACCGCATTACCGGCCCGGTGTTTATCTACGATCAGCCGCCCACGCCGCGCAGCTTTTTGCGCGTGCCCCTGCCTGAATGGCTGCAAATTGACGGCACGCGCACCATGGCCCAGGCCATCCAGGGCTTTGTGCATTCGCCCCATTTGCGCCAACTGCTCGGCCGTTTTGCCACCTACGTTGGCGCCAGTCCTTACCTGGCCCCGGCCACGCTCAATGTCATTGCCCACGTAGAGCTAACCGGCGGCGTTTGGTATCCTCAGGGAGGCATTTACCAGATTGCCACCGCTCTGGAAAAGCTGGCGCGTGAGCTGGGCGTGGAAATCGTTACCGGTGTGGGCGTGCGGCGCATTATGACACGCCTGGGTGAAGTGATTGGCGTGGTTTTGACCGATGAGACGGTGGTGGAAACAGACGTTGTGCTGAGCAACCTGGACGTGACCACGACTTACCAGCAGCTTTTGCCCGGATCGGCCTATAAGCCGCCACTAGAACCGTCTTGCTCTGGCTTTATCATGCTGCTGGGCGTGCGCGGAGAGACGCCGCGCCTGGCGCACCACAACATCTTCTTTAGCCGCGACTATGTGGCGGAGTTTGACGCCATTTTCCGCCAGGGTCTGCCACCCGATGACCCGACCATTTACGCGGCGATTACGAGCAAGACAGACCCTGACCATGCGCCGCCTGGGCACGAAAACTGGTTTGTGCTGGTGAATGCGCCCGCTTTGCGCCCAGGCGGCTATGATTGGGCGGCCAAAGCCGCTCCTTACCGGGACCTGGTGCTGGCGCGGTTGGCCGAACATGGGGTGGACATTCACGGCCGTATTGTGGCAGAACGGCTGTGGACGCCGGAGGATTTGCAACGGCACACGGGGGCGTGGCGCGGCGCGCTCTATGGGCAATCGTCCAACAGCAAGCTGGCGGCATTCAAACGGCCGCATAACCGCGCCAGAGACGTGCGCGGGCTGTACTTTGCCGGGGGAACCACGCACCCCGGCGGCGGCGTGCCCATGGTGACGCTTTCTGGTAAAGTGGCGGCAGAACTGATTCTGCGCGATCATCCCAATCGTTAATCGTCAATTGTCAATCGTTAATCGTTAATGTCTATGTTGAACTGGCAAGAACTTAATCTATTCACGGCTGAGGAGCATCAGCCTTTCATCTTGAACGGCGGACAGCCGGCAGCCTTGTTGCTGCATGGTTTTCCTGGCACACCGGCAGAGATACGGCCGTTGGCCGAAGTGCTGCACGCCGATGGTTGGACGACCCAGGGGCTGCTGCTGCCCGGCTTTGGCCCAGACATTGCCACTCTCTTTGAGCGGCGCTGGACGGAATGGGTAGACGCGGCAACGCAGGCGCTAAGTGACCTGGCGCGGCAGCATCAGCCGCTGCTGCTGGTGGGCTTTTCCATGGGCGGGGCGGTGGCGCTAAATGCGCTATCGAAGCTGGGCGCTATTCCGCCACACATGGGATTGGTGCTGCTGGCCCCTTTTTGGCAGTTGGGCACCTGGCAGCAGCGCGCCACCTTTGCCCTGCTGAAGCCGATCTTTCACGGCATCAAGCCGCTGAAGAAGGCCAACTTTGCCGACCCGGAGCTGCGGCAAGGAATTTTGAACGTGATGCCGGAGCTAGACCTGGACGATACGGCCGTGCAGGAGATGCTGCGCGATTTCCGCGTGCCGGCGCGCGTGTTTGATAACCTGTTGGGCATTGGCAAGGGGGCGCGCCGCGCGGCGTCGCAAGCCGTGCTGCCTACGCTGGTGGTGCAGGGCACGGCCGATCCGCTGGTGAAGCGGGAACAGACGCGCAAACTGCTGCAAGCGCTCCCCGGCCCGCTGACTTACCGCGAGGTGGCAGGCAGGCACGATTTGCTTAATCCGCAGGCGGACAGTTGGGCGGTGGTGACGGAGGCGGTGGTGGGATACGGCCGTTGGTGCAAAGCGCAGCGTGGCGAACTGGACCTTAGCCTGTCGCTGGTTTAACCTTGATTAAGGAGAACACGCTCTCGTGCGCAACCAGATTCATTTCCGTAACTTTCGCGGCGATCTCTTTGGCGGGGTCACGGCCGCGATTGTCTCCCTGCCCCTGGCATTAGCGTTTGGCGTGGCGTCTGGCGCGGGGCCAATGGCTGGACTGTATGGCGCCGTCATTGTCGGGTTGTTTGCCGCGCTCTTTGGCGGCACGCCGGCGCTCATCTCCGAGCCAACCGGGCCGATGACGGTGGCGATGGCCGCCATCGTAACGACCATGATTGCCAGCGATCCAGAGCATGGGCTGGCGCTGGCTTTTACCGTGGTGATGCTGGCCGGGCTGTTTCAGATCGTTTTTGGCCTGATTCGCCTAGGCAACTATATCACGTTGATGCCGTACAGCGTGATTTCCGGCTTCATGTCTGGCATTGGCGTTATTTTGATAATTTTGCAAATTGCCCCCTTTTTGGGCCAGCCTGCTCCGGCTGGAGGCGTGTTGGGCACGTTGACCCAACTACCACAACTACTCAACCGCGCGAACCCCGCCGAAGTGTTGCTAGGGGCGCTGACGCTGGCTATTTTGTTCTTGTTTCCGCGGCGGTGGCGGCGGGTAGTGCCGGGAGAATTGGTGGCGCTGCTGCTGGGCACGGCCGTTTCCCTGCTGTTTTTTGCTGAAGCTGACCTGCGCCGCATTGGCGCGCTGCCCACAGGCCTTCCCTCCCTGACCTGGCCTACCTTCACGCCCGCTCTCTTCACCACGGTTCTTATGGAGAGCATGGTGTTGGCGCTGTTGGGGAGTATAGACGCGCTATTAACGGCCGTGATCGCCAACAGCCTGACACGCAGCGAATACGACGCGAACAAAGAACTGGTCGGCCAGGGCATTGGCAACCTCTTTTCCGGCCTGTTGGGCGGGCTGCCCGGTGCGGGAGCGACCATGGGCACAGTGGTCAACATTCAGGCCGGCGGGCGCACGGCGCTTTCCGGGATTGTGCGCGCGCTTGTGCTGCTGGCGGTGGTGCTGGGCGCTTCGCGCCTGACAGAACCGATTCCCCTGGCGGTGCTGGCGGGCATTGCCATCAAAGTTGGTCTAAACATTCTCGACTGGAGCTTTCTTAAACGGGCGCACAACGTCTCGCACCGCGCCGCGCTGGTAATGTATGGCGTGCTGCTGCTGACCATCTTTGTAGAATTAATTGTGGCTGTGGGCGTGGGCGTGTTCATCGCCAATTTCCTCACCATTGAGCGCTTGAGCGCACTGCAAACGCGCAATGTCAAGGCCATCAGTGATGCGGATGATGAAGTGCCGCTGAGCGCAGAAGAGCGGCAGCTTTTAGAACAGGGAAAGGGAGGGGTGTTGCTCTTTTACCTCAGTGGGCCTATGGTCTTTGGCGTGGCGAAGGCGATTGCGCGCGAGCATTTGCTGATGCGCCGCTATGAAAGTATCATCTTTGACCTGAGTAATGTCTCGTTTCTTGATGTGACCGTGTCCCTGGCAATTGAAAATAGCATTAAGGACACCCTGGATGCGGGGCGGCGCGTCTACCTGGTTTTTGCTGATGAGGAGGTTTCCCGCCAGATGCGCGGGCTAGGTATTCTCAGTCGCCTACCTGCGGATGGTGTACACACAAACCGATTGGCCGCGCTGCAAACGGCCGTTGGCGTAAGCGAAAAACGCCAGCCATGACGAAATCCTGGATCAGGCCTCTGACTGTACAGACTGTGTGCCAAATAAGCAACAAGAAAAATTAGTGGTTCTCTCCAGGCGAATTTGCAGCGCATTTTTCGGGGGCACGCCGCGCACCAGCACACCGTAAAGCGTAAGCAAATGCACAGCAACGGACCGAATTGCTTGTGGAGATGGAACACCAGGGTGCTGCGCAGCATAAGCATCGGTCAGCAGAGGCGCAAAGGGATGGGACGCCAGCAGGGGATGGCCGCCGCTTTGCATGTTGGCGTAAATTGCCCAGCAGGCTGGCGATGCGCTAATGTAGCGATGGGCGGTGCCAGTCGTGCTCGGTAGCACAGCGCCACAACCAGGGCAAGACTCAACCATAATTAGCCGGAAGGCGTTGGCGAGGGTTCTGCTGTCGGGCTTTCCTCAAGCGGCAATTCTTCCACAGGCAGCTCTTCCATCGGTGCTTCTTCTACGGGGACAGGAAAAGGTGGCGCAGCAAAGATGGCGTTGAACTTGAGAATGCGGTGATTGCCCGCATCGGCTATGTAGATGTTGTTTTGTGCATCTATGGCAATGCCGTTGGGCAGGCCGAAGCTGTTGACGTCGGCGCCAAATTTGCCAAAGCGTGCCAGGTATTCTCCGTTGGCGGTGAAAATGAGCACGCGGTACCCTTCCGGATCGGTGACGTATACGCGGTTCAGGCTGTCTAGCGCCAGGTAGGGCTTGTTGTTAATGGATTGCCCGGCCCACGCGCGCACGCGCCAGTCGAAAATGGGGAAGAATTCGGGCAGGAACTGTTGGATACGGCCGTTCCAGGTGTCTGCCAGGTATATGGCGCCGTCGCTGGCCAGCGCCAGCCCCACCGGTTCATTGAGCTGCCCTGGCAGGTTGCCAAAGCTGCCCACCTGCTGCAAAAACGTACCGTCGCGCGTCAGCACCTGCATGCGGTGATTGCCCGTATCGGTCACCAGCAGGCGGTTGTCAGGCAGCAGCAGCACGGAGCGAGGGCCAAAGAACAGCCCCAGGCTGTTGCTGCCCGTATCGGCAGCGCCGCTTTGCCCGTAAGCGCCGACAAAACCACCATTAAGCGTAAATTTTTGGATGCGATGGTTCCAGGTATCGGCCACGTAGACAAATTGCTCGTCTACCGCCAGGCCCCAGGGTTCATTGAACTGCCCCGGTGCTGTGCCAAATTCACCCCAGCCGGTGACAAAGTTGCCCTGCGCGTCGAACACCTGAATGCGGTGATTACCAGAGTCGGCAACGTAGATACGGCCGTCTGGCCCAATAGCCACATTGCGTGGTGTATTCAACTGTCCTGGTGCCATGCCCGGCACGCCCGCCTGATTAATGACCAAAGAAGGCGAGGGGAGCAGTTCCCCTTCGGCATACGGGTCACGCAGGCTTTCGGCATACACCGGTCCCACGCCATAATCCCAAATATTGGCCAGCACATCTTTGCGGATGTAAAGGCGCAGCTCGTGGCGTAGCGGCCATTCGCTAATGCGATAACGGCCGCCAAACACCTGCTCGTACTTCGCATAATCACGATAGAAGAAGATGTTGTACAGCGCCTCGCGCACGTTCGGGTCGCCCAACCCGCGCCTTACGCGGCCCAGCTGTTCTGCCTGCGCATCGCCGAAAATGGCGTTCCAGGAAAAGTGGCGATACTCTTCCATTGGCCACCAGAGGAAAGTATAGGTCTGGTACTCAAAGTTGTTCGCCAGATAGGGGTCGGTAATGCCCCACTCGTTGCGCCCCACAATGATGATGGGCGAATCGTTGAGCGAATTGCTGGGGCTTTGGCCAAAAAAGACGCGGTTAGGGTAGTCGCGCAAGTACCAGGTGTAGGGCCAGGAGACGTCGCTGCTAAAGGCCACGCGAATGCTTTTGTCGCCGTGCAGGCGGAAAGAAAGCGCTTCCACCTGTGCCATCACTGATTGTTTGGTAGCAGGCGCGCCGTGTGCATACACCATGTACTCGGTGGTGTAATCGGCGTTGGGGAAGGCGGCCATGTAGGCAAAGCGGATGGTGAGCAGGCTGAGCACGCCATACCAGCCCAAGACACCAATTGGGTTGCGCAGGGCGGGCGTGACGCGCTGGCGCACGCGGTACCAGAAGTAAAAGACGCCACCCGTCAGCAGCAGGGTGCCCAGGAAACGACCGATGCGCTGCAAATTTTGTGCCGCCTGGTCGCCAAACCGCAACTGCCCTAGCCAGAGTGGGGAAATGACGAGAAAGACGGCGATAAGCAATACGGCCGTTAGCCCCAACAACAGCAGCGGCTCTCGCGAGCAAAACGCGCGCGCCGCGACCCCTTTCAGCTTTTCATTAAAGTACCAGCCCAGCAAAAACGCCATTGGGGAAACAAAATGCACGCTCAGCCAGGGCATCTTTTCTCCAGCCACGCTATAGGCAAACCAGGTCAGCAGCAGCCACCAGATCATGAACGGCACAAACTGGAATAACTCTGGCAGCTCCACCAGTCTGCGTAGCGACTCTGTACCGTGCTGTTGCCGCACCCAATTGTGCCAGAACAGCAGCCAGAGTAAGATTGCGCCTCCCAGCAGCAGTAGCGCGGCAATCATGCCTACTAGATTGCCGCTCAGCGTCCCTTCTACCGCCGGTATCCCCGGTGCCGGGTGCGTGGCATTTTCATACAGCCAGCGGGTCAGGCTGTAGGCCAGCAGTGCTGCCAGCAGTGCGCTCAGCCAGTAACCAACGACGCGATTCAGGCGCTGTTGAGTTAGCCAGAGCCGCATGGCCAAAAAGGAGAAGATCACCGGCAAGAATTCGTAGAACGGGGTGACGAAGAAGTAGTAATACCAGGGTTGGCTGCCGCGCTGCACCTCTTGCTGATTTAGCCAGTAGCCGAGTGAGCCAATCATGCCGCTGGCGATACCGTTCAGATTGGTAAAAACGGCCGTAAACAGCACCACATAAATGGTATAAAAAATGGCTGCTGAGATGAGAAAGCGCTGTTTGTGCCACCACAGCCCCACCAGCACGCTGACGGCAATGGCGATAATCATAAAGCCGCCGGAATGCGCCAGCCCGGAGTTGAAAAACCCTTCACGGCAGGTCGCGCTGCTGACGCGGTTGATGAACAGTTGCAGATCACTCATCATCTCCTGCCCGGCCAGCGTACAGGGGACGTAGCCGTAATCGTTGGGGTCCCAGCCAGCCATGAAGGTGAAGAGGGGCACAGTCATAGGCAGCAGCAGGGTGGTAAAAAGGACGATCAGGTCAAACTCAGGGTAATCGTCTATGTGCGGGCGCATGGCGCGGCCGAGCAGAAACAGGCCAGTGCTCAGGACGCCGATGCCAAAAATGACGATCCAGCCGCCGATGTGGCGCTCGTTAGGGTCAACGGCCGTTGTCGCCGCCGGTGCGTTAGGGTCAACAGCGAAGCCTTCGCCTGTTTGCGTGGTGGATGTGGTGGCGCTGGCGCGTGCCTCACGCTCGACCAGCCCGCCACCGATAATCATCAACACACTGATGCCGATAATGAGCAGCGGTACACGCATCGCCTTCAGCCGGCCGCGCAGCCATTTAGAGGTGACCACTTGCGCCAGCAGCCGCACAATAAGAAAGCTGCCGAAAATGGCGACGTAGATAAATGCCGTTTCCATGGTGGTAAACATCAGCGCATTGCCGATGGCAAACCACCACAGGTATCTCTGCTGACGTTCGCGCAGGTAAAACCAGAGGCTGATCATCACCATCAGCGCCGCCATAATCACGTAGATGTCGTGGCGGATGTAGCGCGAGTAATAGAGGATGTAGGGGGAAATGAGAAAGGTGAAGCTGGCAAAGAGCGCCCCCACGCGGCCAATCCAGCGGCGCAGCAGGTAGGGAAGCAGGATCAGCAGCACGCCCAGCACGGCGACAGGCACGCGCGCGCTGTAGTCGCTATCGCCAAAGAGCCAATAGGAAACGGCCGTTGCGTGAAAGAGCGAAGGCCCGTGCATCATCGGTGTGTGCACATATCCCTGCCCGTCGTAAAACTGGTAAGAAAATTGCGTGTGCAGGCTTTCGTCGTGGCTGACCACGCGACTGCCCAAATCCCAAAAGCGGCTGATGATGGCCAGCACCACAAACAGCAGGTAGATACCCTTTTCCCAGTCCAGGGTGATCTGGGGGCGTTTTGTTTCTGTTGGCAAGTGTGTCAGTTCGTTCATAAGTTTAGCTGTTAGCCATTAGCGATTGGCAATTAGCAAGAAGCAGGAAGAGGGTCAACGGTCAATAGCCAATGGTCAATCATTAACGGATATTCCGCACCCCCTACTCCGCACTTCCTACTCCCTACTCTCTACTCCCTACTCCCTTTCAACTAAATCTGCCCTGATCCAGAGAACCACGCGCTGCTCCTGCACAACGGCGCGGGATTCATGAAAGAGCCACCAGCGCAGTGCATCCAGCACAGGCGTAGGCGTCAGCAAAGAATCTGGGGCGATGCCAGTGCGCAGCAGGCCAAAATCGCCGCCAAAGTAGTTGCTGCCAAAGGCCGGCCCGTTTGCTTGGCTGGCGGCCTCTTGGGTGGTGAGGATGAGGCTGGCTTGTGTGCCCGGGGGAACGCTCTGGCCGAAGCTGGCGTTGGTAAATTCACGCAAATACCAGCGCAACACGGCCGTATCCACGCCACCTACCAGGTCAATTTCCTTTTCGCTACCCGTTACCTGCGCCGAAATCTGGCGCACCAGGCGAATGAGCATGGGCAGGTCATCGTCGGTTGCCGGGGTTTGTACCCAGCGCTCGCGCACATCATTGGCGGCAGCGTGTCCCAGCCACCACGCCGTGCCCCACTGGTAGAAGCTCAGCAGCAGCAGTGCCGTCAGCAGGATGGCCTGATAAGTGGGGGTTTGTGCCCACGCCCAAAAGAAGTAGATGGTAACGGCCGTGACGGCAAAGGCAAACAGCGCCAGCCAGATATTCTCTAAATTATTCTCTAGGTTATAGGCTACCACACGCACAAAACGCGCCACGTTGACCAGCATCAGCCCGCCCAGCAGCGCCAGCGCCAGGCTAAAGAGCCAGGTCAGGCCATCATCCAGCGCCACCAGCACCGCTGCTGCCAGACGGCCGATGAGCAGGCTGCCGGGCAGCAACAGCAGCGGCACAAGCGTCAGGTTGCCCCATTGCAGTAGTAGCAGCAGCGCCAGCCCGCCTAACCACAGAGCGGCCTGCGTGGCCGGCGCATCTTCGCGCCAGACGGCCCACAGCAGCGCAGGCACGCCCAACAGCAGCGGTAATACTTCATATCGTCCCAGCGCCAGAATGGGGTTAAAAAGCGCCGCCAGACCGCCGCTGAAACCAAATAGCTGGAGCCACTGCCCTAACAGCGCCGCCGCGCTGCCGGCGCCAGGCAGGTGCCCCAGCAGGAGCGTGCTGAGCGCCACAAAGAGCACCAGGGTCACAACGGCCGTTTCTCGCCATTCTCCTTTCTGCGGCCAACGCGCCCGCTGGCTGAGCAGCAGCGGTAGCAGCGCCAGCAACCCGCCGTAAAAGAGGGGGGCGCTGCTCACTCCTAGGGCCAGGGCGCCACCCGCCAGGTGCAGCCATCCCCCTCCTTCGTCCTGGTAGCGCAACCAGGCTACCAGCAACAGGAACAAGGCGAACAGGGCCAATGAATCGCCAGAAGCGGTGCGGGAAACGGCCGTTGCCAGTGGGGAGATGGCCAACAGCCAGGCCGCCGCCAGCGCGCCCACCTCCCCCAGGCGACGGCGCAGCAGCCAGGGCAGCAGCGCCAGCGCCACGCCAGCCAACGCCGGAACCAGGCGCATGACGCCATCAGAGAAACCCAACACCTGGCTCAGCACGGCCGTCAGGCTGAAGTAGGCCGGGCTGGGCACGACAATTGCCTGTTCCCCTGCCTGCCAGAAGCGCCAGACACCTAGCGCCGCTTCTGCTTCCGCAGGCGAGAGGGGCAGACGGCCGAGGTTGGCCAGGCGCAGCAGCGCTGCCGCCGCGCCCACGAGCAAAAATAGCCCATCGGCCAGGGTCAGGTGCAGCCCGGCAACGGCCGTTGCCCCTGCCTCTCGTTCGGATTTTGCTAAATCAACCAATCTCTAATCTCCATTCCTACCTGTGCCCTGGCTGACAACCAACCCATCCTTGCCACGCCTGACAATCAGCTCACCGCCAGCGATAAATCACCACATCCCCGCTTTGGAACACCACATCCAGCAGCCCTGCGAATTTTTCACGCACCTGGCCGCCATAAGTGGCTACCTCGCGTCCCCCCACGTAGATGTAGGCGACGTTGTAGCGGTCGAGCAGCGCCGCGACCGTCTCCCAATTGGTTTCGCTGTAAATCTGGCGCACGGCCGGGTCGCGCTCGGCGGGTTCCGGCGTCAGGCCGCGCCACTGGTACTGATGCCCGGCCCAGCCGAGCAGGGTGGGCAGGCCGGTGCTGGCGGAGATACGGCCGTAATCGGAGTACTGCCCGCCGACCGCTTCCACAATCACTGGCGCGCCCCTGATGTTTTGCCGCAGCCACATGATCGCCTCATACTCGGCCGGGCCGTAAAGCTGCAAATAGGCCAGCCCATTCAGCGTGGCTGGCTGGCGCACGGGCGAATTTGCCGCGCCGCGATACTCGGCGGCGCGAGATTGTACGGCATAAAAGGGAAAGAACAGGCTGAGCGTAAACAGGGTAACGTAGAGCGCCGTGGCGACAACGGCTGTTTTGTGCATCCATTGCCACATCAGGCCCAATCCCACCAGCGCTGCCGTGCCAAACAGCACCCACGCCTGGTAGTAAAACTTAAAGGTGGTGTTCAACCTCATGCCAAAATTGTCGCGCAGGTACAAAAATTCTGGCCCCAGGGTTAGCAGCGCGCCGGTGAGGATAAACAGCAGTACAAAGGGCAGGGGGGAGGGGAGAAGGGGGTGACGCGGTGATGTATTTGTCATCTCATCACCTTGCCACCCAGGCACCCTGTCATTTTGCCAGAGCATGACCACCAGGGCAATGAGCGCCAGCAGGAAGAGGGTGAGCGCCGGATAGGCCAGACGCGCGGCCAGAATGGTGGGGGTGAGTGCCAGCAGGGCGCTAAATCCCCAGTCGGGGGCAACGGCCGTTTCCGGGCGCGCGGGCAAAGAGATACCTGGCTCGCTGGCCAGGTTGAAGATGCGCGCCGCGCCGTCGGCGCTGCTGGCCAGCACCCAGGTGAAGAAGCCCAGCAGCAGAAAGAGGAGCAGCAGCAGAGAAACGGCCGTGAGGAGGCCTGCACGCCAGCCCCCAAAGCGCCGCTGCACTGCCAACGCCAGCAGAAACAGCGTGATGCTGCTTAGCGGCATGGCAAAAATGATCAGAAAATGCGCCAGCCGTGTTGGTCGCATCAGCATGGGCAGCAAATAGGGCGCACCCGCCTGCGAGCGGAAGCCCAGGTAAAAGGGCAGGTAAGCCAGCACGGCTGCCACTACCAGCAGCAGGCCCATCACGGCCGTTTGCGCCAATAAGCCGCTGTGCCATCCTTCTTGCCGGCGCCGCGCCAGCGCATACGCCCCCAGCACCACAAACAGGTGAATCAGCACGTCCCAGGTGTTGAGAAATGAAAGCCCACCCAAGACCAGCACGGTGAAGAGCCAGAGCGGGGTTTTGAAAAGAGATGAGAGACTGGAGATGAGAGATTGGAGATTTCCAGTCTCCACTTTCCAGCTCGCAGCCCCAAGAAACCAGAGGTAAGCCACCGCCAGACTGAGGAAGGCAAAGGGCAGCGCCAACACGTGTGGGTGCATGTCTCCCAGAGCAAAGCTGAAGCCGGGGAATTCCACAATCGGTTCCAGGCCCGTCTCGGCGCGGCCGGAGAGATGATGTTCGTGAATGACGCGCGAGGAGCGCCACCACCACCAGTTGCTGGTTTCATAGCGCGGCGTAGCCCCTGGTGGCGGCAGTTCGCCCAGGTCGCGCACGTTTAGCCATTGCCAGAAGGCTGGGGAGCCAATGCGGTTGGCGTGCAGCATCTCCAGGGTGATTTGCTGATTGCCTGCCAGGGGCAGGGCAATGGCGGCGATGAGGCCAAGGGTGAGGGCCAGGCGACGACTGGGTGAGGGGGTGACGGGATGAGGGGGTGGCGTATTTGTCACTTTGTCACTCCCGGCGATCAGGTTGTAGACCAGGCCAAAAGCGCCTACGCCTGTGCCCGCCACCAGCCAGGCAATGCCCAGGTTGAAGGCGATGTATTCAGGTACGGCCGTTAGCCGCGCCAGTAACGAGACCATGACGTAGCCAAAATAGTAGTAGCTAATGGCAAAACCGGAGAGCCATGGGTCGAGAGGGGGTATGGCCGAGCTGCGCCCCAGCCCGTTAAGAAAGGCGAACTCCATCGGCTTTTCCGTGTTCAGGATGGCGGGGTTTTGCGCCCGCACCCACACCCACAGGGCAAAGAGCAGCAAAAAGAGTACCTCGGTCAGCAGCACCTGGTCGCGATTGGCGCGCAGCCATTGCGCCAGGGACTCTTGCGCGCTGCTGTTTTGCTGCCGGCGATAAACGACCCAGGAAACGGCCGTTGCCAGCCCCACGCTCACCAATCCCCCGCCCAGGTCGTTGCCCAACAGCCCCAGGCTGCCCAGCAGCCAGAAGAGGTAGCTCACCAGCAGCAGCCCTGCCATCTTGGTAAAGGCGTAGCCCCGGTCAGCCAGCGGGCGGAAGAGAGTATAAGTCAGCGGCAAAACAGCCGTGCCCAGCGCCATCAGCGCCACCCACCAGCGAAATGCGGCAAAACTATCGGAAATCGGTAGCATAGATCACTCTGCGTGAAGCGTGATGGAGAGCCTGGCACATTACACGTTACAACTTTTATGCTTCACGTTTCACGCGGTAAATACTTGTGCCCGCATTGCGGTACACTTCTTCCAGGTAGCCCATCGCCACCATTTGTTCAAATTTATTCAGCCCCTGCGGATGATAGTAAACCCATTCTAACTGCCCGGCATAAATATACGCCACATCATACTTTTGTAAGAAATTCAGTGCTTCTTGAATGTTGGTCGTGTTATAAAACTGATTCACTTCGCGGATGCGGTTGCTGATCAGCCAGCCCGGCACCGTCGCGCGCTGCTGCCGCTGATGCCAGTCCCAGCCTGCCACACTGGGCAGCCCCGTGTACATGGCCACACGCCCGCTAATCGAGCGATATTCGCTGAAGCCGCCATTGTTGTGGCTGTGACCCTCCACAATTACCGGCGAGCCATCAATGTACCGCCACATCCAGCGCAGCGCTTCGTAATCGTATCCCAGGGGAATGATGGCGTTGTTGGTGTCGCCGTAGGAAACGTATTGCATAAAGGCCATGCCATCCAGTGTGTTGGGCGCTTCTTTGCTCATGCGAATGGCCCATTTGGCCGGCGTAGCCGTCACGGGGTAGAGCAGGGCGGCAAAAACCATCGCGCCCAGGGCCGTTTGCCAGGCGCGCCGCGTGAAGCGGCTGCTTCTTTGCAGAGATGGCCACAGCCATACGGCCGTTACCCCACCCACCACACTCAGCATCATCCACACCTGCATATAGAACTTGAACACCGTGTTCATGCGGCCAATGTCGCCATCCAGCACCACAATCTCCACTGCCAGCGTCAGCCCCAGGGCACTGGCAATCAGGATCAGCACCACACGCCGCGCTGCCGGCAGCCCAGGGCGCAGCCCCAACAGCCCTGCTGCCAGGATCAGCGTTAGCACCACTGGCGCGATCCAGTAGCCGCGCAGCGCCAACCAGGCCAGCAGCGCCACATAGCCCACCGGCGCCGCAATCAGCGCCACGCCAAATGGCTCCAGGCGGCGCAACTGCTCATAAGTCCAGCCGCGCGTCCAATCGCGAAATTCGCGCGCCAGGTGCGTGAGGACAAAGAGCAGGAAAAGGCCGTAAATGGTCAGATAGTTGCTCAGGTGGGTGTAGCTGCCCTGCCAGAGGGAGAGGCTGTTGTAGGCTGTGCCATAGTTGGCAGTAAACGGCCAAAAGGTCATCACGGAGATGGCAAAGAGGAGAGCGGTCAGGAAGATGGATTGTAAGATGGCAGAAAGCGGGGATTGGAGATTAGCAATTGGCGATTGGCGATTGGTAATTGAATTGCGTTGCCAGACCCAGAAAGTCAGCGCCAGGCTGCCGATTACCAAGTAGGTGGGCCAATCCCAGGTGTTGGTGGCGCGCAGGGAGCCGATCACCAGCCCGCCAAATAGAAACTGCCAGGGCGACGGAGTTTGCGGGAGCAGGGCAGCGTTTTCCTGGCTCCCCGGCTCTCCGGCTCTCTGGCCCTCTTGCTTGCGTATGCCCCAACGCCATTCCAGCGCCAGTCCGACCGCCCAGCCCAGCGCCAGCAACGTCAGCGGCAGGGCAATCATGTGCGCGTGCAGGTCGCCATATAAAAAGGTGAAGAACGGGAATTCGGTGATGGGTTGTACTTCGCCAGGATTGGCGTTTATCGCCCGTGAAGCAATCCAGAACCAATCGCCGGTGTAAATGGGCGCGGGCTGCCCCCCGATGACCTTGATGCCGCCATCGAGGAATTGCAGCAGCGGCCCAACCAGGGGAATTTCGCCCAGGGAAGCGTTGCCGGCACGCTGCCAGGCGTTGAACAACACGCCCACCTGCGCCAGATTGCCCAGCAGCAAGGCCAGCGCCGTGGCGATGAGACCGGCAATGACCGCCTGTTTTTGCAGGGGGGGGGTGCTGATTGGGTGACTGGGTGATGTGTGCGTCACCTTGTCACCCTGCCACCCCGTTACCTTGTTATTAGCTGCCAGGTTGTAGGCGGCGCTAAACACCCCCAGGCCGGTGAAGCTGAAGAGCATGGGCAGGATGAGGTTGTAGGCCAGGGGGGGCACAATGCCCAGCAGTTTGGTCAGACTGCCGACGTAGACGAAGCCGTAGTAGTAGTAGTTGATGTAGCCACCCGCGTGCCAGGGGTCGTAGGGAGGGAAGGTGGTGGATTTGAGCACGGCCGTAAAATAGCTCAGATCCATCGGTTTTTCTCCGCCCCAGATGATGTCCCACACGTCTGGGTTGCCCAGGCGGACCAGAATCAGCAGCAGGAAGAGCGCCGCACCTAACGCTTCAACGACGCCGATGGTGCGCCAGTTGGCGCGCAGCCAACTCACCATTGCCTGCCGCTGGCGCAGGAAAAAGAAGAGGGAGAGCGCCGCAAGCACGGCCGTTCCCAACAGTAACGTCCCGCGCGTGTTGGGCAAAATCTCGTAGCTGGCCAAAAGCCAGCTAAAATAGGAGATGAACAGCAGGGCAAAGATGCGTGCCAGCGCATACCCCCGATCGGGCAGACCGCGTAGCGCCACAAAAGTGAGAGGAAATGCCAGCCAGCCCAACGCCACCACTGCCAGCCACCAGACAACGGCCGTCAGCCAGGGGGCGTGGTTCAGTACACTATCCAGGGCAAAAATCTCGCGGAACGTGCCCCCGGCGCGCTGCGTTTGCCACTGTGCGGCCGTCAGCATCAGGCCGTTGGGCGCCTGCGTGGCTTGCAGCGGATTCATAAAAATGGGGTTGCTCAGGTCAATGCTGCCCAGCAGCCGCGCCGTGTTTTCGCGGCTGTAAGCGGCCGTCTTCTTAAAAATCCACACCGGCGGGTGGTCATAAACGCTAAATGCCTCTTCGGCGGCCAATTCCGAAGGGGGCGGCCAGCCAATTTGCGGCGGTGTGCCCCAGCTCAGGCTGCCGGCCGTATCGCTAAAGTAGAGCGGGCCAAGCTGATGTGTGGCGTGGAACTGTGCCACTAGCTCAAAGCCAAGCGTGCCGTCAAACAGCCATTCATAATACTTTACCATCATCGGGTACATCAGCGTCAGGCGCGGCAAGTGCCAGATGGCGCGCTGACTGCTGAGCATGATGTAGTCCGCCTCATCCAGCCATTGCTGTACCTCGCGCCGCTTATCGTCGTTGTCCTGATGCGTCACGGGGCGCTGTCCCCCGCTGACTTCGGCATAGTAGCTGCCATAAGCGTTACGTCCCTGGGTGCTGATAGGCAGCACGTCGTCCCAATGTTCGTTTACCAGGATGCTGGTGCTGGCCTGTAGCGGTGCTCCTTGCGGCAGGTCAATGGTCAGTTGGTGTAAGCTGCCCCGCTTGAGCGGTGTGGGGGTCAGGTGGAGGGTGACGGCGTGACGGCCGTTTGTCAGGTCAACGGCCGTTTCTGTTGGCGCGCCATTCCCTAGCTGCATCCGCAGGTGTGCCACGCCCCCCGTTTCCGGCGTGATAGGGCTGAGGTAGTTCAGACGCACGGCAACAGCCGTGCCATCTTCTGGCATCTCAAACCCCAGTGTCAGCGGGATGCCATCGGTATAAAAGGCAAAAAACTTCAGTGGCAGATTTAGCTCCCGGTTGCCTGTGCCTGTCTCGTACAGCAGCGTTGCCCCGCTGGGCACGTTGGCAAAAATCCAGTCTGAGGCAGCCACGCGCGTGACGGGATTGCGGTAAATTTGCACAAAGGCGCTGGCCCACAGCAAGCTGGGCAGCACCACCAGCAGAATGAGAAAGGCCAGGGTGATGGCGTGTCGGGGTGATGGGGGGTGGTGTGGTGAGGAAGCTCCTGTGTGTGCTTGTTCCCCGGCCCCCTTACTTCCCAGACGTTGCCACAGGGCAAACACTGCCCAGCCCGCCAGCAAAAAGAGCGTGGGATAAATGGGCAAAAAGTAGCGGATTGATTTGACCCAGCGTGTGCCCATGAAGAGAAAGTAGGCCAGTGTCCAGCTCACGGGAATCAGGTGCGCCATCCAGTCGGGGCGCAGGCGGGCGATGCGCCACAGCGCCCACAGCGTGCCCCCCCAGGCCGCCAGCGCCGCGGTGATGCCCATGCCATACAGCACCATGTTATGCAAGGGAAAGAGAATCGGCGCGCGGTTGACCCATTGCAGTGCCGGGGGGAAGCTGGCTTCGGGCGCTTGCAACCGCTGAATCTCTTCCATATTTGCCATGAATTGTGGGTTCAGTCCCACCAGGCTGCGGGCAAAGGTCTCCAGCATCCCTGGCTCCATGCCCGTGTCGCGCAGCGACACCTGCCGCGCCAGTTCGGCGTCGGTGAAGGCGTAGGGCTGCGCCAGGCGGAAGGTGATCAGCGTGGTGAGGATGGCAAACATGCCGGCCAGGGCAATGCGTTGAAAGTTAATCGTTTGCCTGGGCGACCAGCGCCAGAAGCGCAGCCATTCGCCCAGGCTGTACTCCTGCCGCGCCAGCCAGATCAGGCCGGCCAGGCCAATGGTCAGCCCCAGCGGGGCGACGTTGATGCGAGAGGCCATGGCCAGCCCCAGGGCAATGCCGAAGAGGAGATACCAGCGGTAGTGGAGTTGGTTGGGTTGGCTAGGTTGGTTGGATTTGGTGAAGCTGGCGGCGCAAACGGCCGTATACAGGGCAACGGCCGTCAGTCCCGAAGCCCAGTTGTCCATTGTGTAAAAATGAGATTGCTGGATGGGCATGACGGCCAGCGCGTGTAGCAGCGCCGCCAGTAGCCCTACGCGCCAATCATACAGACGACGGCCGATGAGGAAGATGAAAGCCACTGCCACCAGGTCAAGCAGGCCAGAAAGGACGCGGCCCACAATGTGGATGCCATTGTAGCTGTTGTAGACATAACGGCACTGCAGCGCAAAGCTGGCGCAGGCATTGCTCACCCACTCCCCCACGTAGCGCGTTACAGTCATGGGGAAGTTACCATAGACATAAAAGGATTTGCCTACGTTGTACGGGTTGAGGGTAGAGGTGGCGGTACGCAGGTAGTCTAGCGGGTTTTCTACCGGGCGCAGCAGGCTGCTGGTGTCTGTCAGAAAACGTTCGTCGGGGTGCAGGTGATAGGCTTCGTCCCAGTCCAGGCCAGTAAAACGGAAGAGCGCCGCCAGGGCCAGGATGAGCAGCAGAAAGAAAACAGCCGCGTTTTCACCAGAAAAAGAGCGGGGTGGGGGCGAAACGGCCGTTGGCTGCGCGCCAGGCTCTTCAATTTGCGGTGCTGCTTCTGCCATGTCTGTCATCTTGTGACACCCAGTTTCATCTGCTCGTTTTATCCCTCAATTGCGTATTCGTCTAATGCCTTCACGCGGCATTAACCATTAGCGTGAAACGCAAAGCGTGAAACGTGAGAGAACAGCTATCACGCTTCACGCTTCCTGTTTTTCTATGCCGCGCCAAATTCTAGCAGCATATAAGCCCATTTGCCTACACCTCTGGCAGAATCTGGCGCAGGTAGGGCTTGATGCCTAGCTCCACGTGCCACTGACGTGGGTAGCCCAGCGACACCTCTTCAAAGCGTGCACCCTGGCGGAAGCGCGTGCCGCGCATGTGCAAATGGCCGTAGATGACCACTTGAATTGGAAAGCGGATGTGCCAATCGGCCGTGAGCGTGGTGCCACACCAGAGCGAGAAGCGAGGAATGCGGCGCAGGCGTAGCAAGTCCTGACGCAGAGCAAAATGGTTCACCAAAATGATGGGGTCGTTTATTTGCTTTAAGCGAGCTTCGGTCAGATGCACGCACACGGTGCACCAGCTCTGGCGGTTGGGGTAGGGGTGGGGGTGCAGCAACGACTCGTCAGCACAGGCAATGCCGGTTTCACCTGCCCAGGCAACGGCCGTTTCCAGCGTTACCTCTGGGGGGCGAAAGCTATAGTCATACAGCGTAAAAACGGGGGCGATCACCGCGCTGCTGGGCCAGCGTGCATACGCATCTTCTGGCGTCAGCACAGCGTAGCGCCGGCAAATTTCTACCAGCCGCGCATACTTTTCCTCGCCACGCAGCTCCGCTTCTTGTGGCAGCGTCCACAAGTCGTGATTGCCCGGTGTCCAGATGACACAGGCAAAGCGACTTGCCAACAGTGCGATGACTGCCTCAAAGCGCGCGGTTGTTTCCGCCACGTCGCCAGCCACAATTAGCCAATCTTGGGGATGGGGGGGGAGCTGCTGTAAAGCAGCCCAGTTTTCACTATGCTGTGCGTGTAGGTCACTAATGGCAAAGAGCTTCACGCCTCGATGGTATCCGTAAGGTGCTGGTTAAGGGTATCAGGGCCTGGTGCAAGCGATCTTTACAGTTTGACGGCCGACCACCGAACGCGGTTTCACCAGTGGTAGACGGTCCGCCGTTGGCCGTTGGCGATTAAAGGTTTGTAAAGCACCGTTTCCAGAGAAGATGAACCATGCCGATATTTAGTAGAGCGCGCTGCCGGAGCTTTGGATAAGGGTTTGCAGCGCTGCCTCGTCCAGGATAACAAAGCGCCGACCCTGGGTCTTGATCAGTTTTGCGCGGCGGAAGCGCCCTAGTGTTTTGTTTACGCTTACCCGTGTGGCTCCGGTCATTTCTGCCAGGTCAGTTTGCGTGAGGGAAAGGTCAATAAGAATGCCTTCGGCGGTAACACGGCCGTGTTGCTCAGCCAGTTGTAGCAAAATGCGCGCCAATCGCCCTGGCAAATCGAGAAAGAAAATATCGCTAATCTGGTTGTTCAGGCGACGAATGTGCTGCGCCAACGTTTTCAGTACATGCTTGGAGAAATCGGGGTTGTGGCTGATGTAGCGCAAAAAATCTTCGCGATGGAGGGTGAGCGTTTCCGTCGGTTCAATGGCTTCGGCCGTAGCAGAGCGGGGCGAATCATCGAGTAAGGCCAGCTCGCCAAAAAAGTCCCCCTCACCCAAAATGGCCAGCAGCGCTTCTTGTCCTTCGGGCGTGGTATGGGTGATTTTCACCTTGCCTTTACTGATAATATAAAGTAAGCCGCCAGGGTCACCGTGGTGAAAGATGACCTGATTGGTATTAAAGCGGCGCGGCGCTAACTTTTGTGCCAGGTTGTCGGCCTCGGCCTGCTGCATTTTGCTAAAGAATGGCACCAGGCGCAACGCTTCAGTTGCTGTCTCTTTGGGATGGTTCATTTTCCTCTTCCTCTTACATCGCAAATGCCAGAATTGCTTATGCTTTGCGACGATTTTACCGCAAAAGAAGAGGCTTTCACAATGGAGTGCGGAGTGCAAAATGGGGGATGCAGAATTACCCTCTAATTTTGCTACTCGCTATTCGCTAATTGCTATTCGCTATTCGCTACTTGCTATTCGCTCAATACAAACCACCTTTGCCTGATTGAGCAGCGTTTGCAATTGAGCCAGGTCTGCTGGCGCGCCGCCACCCTGGGCGGTAACGGCCGTTCCCCCACCCTTGCCCCCTATCTGTGCCAGCGCCATTTGCAGCAGCTCATTCATCTGACCCGGTGCGTCGGCAGCACGACTGAAGAGTAGGAAGGGTTTTTCCCCGGCCAGTGCCAGCAACGCTATTGCGCCGCTGTGCCGTGTCAGGTGATTGGCCAGTTGGCGCAATTGTGCTGCCTCTTTGCCTGTGAAGGTGTGGGTGACGAGGGTGTAACGGCCATAAACCTCTCCTTGCGCCCATAACTGTTCCGCTTCCAGCGCCAGGAGTTGCTCCATCTGCTGTTTTACCAGGCGATTAGCCGCCTGTAATTCTGCTTGCAGGCCGCGCACGCCATTGGGAAACTCGGCAAAGTGGGTGGTTAGCAGGGCGCCCATTTCTTGCAGCGTCTCTTGCTTTTGCCGGTAGTCTGCCAGGGCGCGGCTGCCGCAGCAAAAAACAACGCGCGCCTGACCACGCATCCGCTCCAGCTTCACGATTTTGATTAGTCCCACCGCGCCGGTATGCGCCACGTGCGTGCCGCCACAGGCCGTCAGGTCAAAGCCGGCGATTTCCACCAGGCGCAGTGCATCGCCTGGGGCGGCTTCAGGAATTTTGCGCAGATTTAGCCGTGCAGCCTCGGCCAACGTGACCTGCCGCGCGGTAATAGGGCGATTTTCCCAGACAATTTCGTTGGCCAGCGTTTCGGCAGCAATAAGTTGTTGCGGGGAGAGCTGCGGCAAATCCAGGTCTATTGTGACGCTGTCGGCACTGAGGTGAAAACTAATGGTGGCGGCATTCGCGGTGCGCAGCAGCGCCTGGGAGAGGATGTGTTGGCCGCTGTGTTGCTGCATGTGGTCAAAGCGACGTGGCCAATCAATTCGGCCGTTTACGTGGCGTATTTCCGGGCTAATGGGGGAGGCCAGCCAATGCAAAATGGCGCCGTCGTCTTCACGCACGGTAACGTCTATGACGGCCGTTGCTTGGGTACTGGCCGCATTTGCCAATGTGCCCGTGTCGTGTGGTTGCCCGCCCGATGTGGGATAAAAATAAGTCTGGTCCAGGATAAGCGCGGAACGGCCGTTGGCCTGCACGCGCTCTACCACCTGGGCGGTAAACTGCGTCTGGTACGCATCCCAATAATAGCGCCGTTCACTCATTGGGGTATATCGGCAGCGTCAGGTTAAAGCGCGCCCCACCCCCCGGCACATCATCTACCCAAATGTGCCCACCGTGCGCCTTTACCGCCAGCCGACAAAAAGCCAGCCCCAACCCCATCCCTTTAGAGCCATTGCCTCTTCCCTGATTGACGCGCTGGAACTTCTCAAAGATTTTCTGCCGGTATTTTGGTGGAATGCCAGGTCCCTTGTCGGCGACGCTAACGAGTATCATCTCCCCGTCTTGCTGAGCCGAAAGCGTAATTTGCTTGCTACCACCCCCATGTTTGATAGCATTATCTACCAGGTTAATCAGCACCCGCCGAGTCATATCTCCATCTACGTATAGCGGGGGTAAATCGGGTGGAACCTGATGCACCAGTTGAATTGCGCGGCGCTCCAGATTCGGCTCTTCAACCTCCCAAACGTAGGCAAACAATTCCTGGACGTTCACCTTGTCTTGAATGTTGGCCGGGTGTCCTGCCTCTAGCTGATTGATGTCTAGCAAGGAGCGCACCAGCAGTTGTAACCGCTGACTGCTGCGCGTGGCAATGTCTAGCAGCGAAAGTTGCAGCTCATCATTCAGCTCGTCGCGCAGCAGCTCTAGGCTGGAAATGATGTTTCCTAGCGGGCTTTGCAAATCATGGAAGAGCATGGCTGTCAGGTCTTCACGCATTTGCTCTAGCTCGACCTGTTGTGAAATATCGTGATGAATCCACTGTAGCAGGGTGTCTTCGCCAAATTGCGTACGCTTTACATAGACATCTATGGGAATTTGTTTGCCCGTCTTGGTAATAGCCTGGCTCTGAAAGTTACAGGCTTCGTTGGTTTTGATATTGGCGAAGGAAGGTAATGGCGCCCGGGAAGCGTGCAGTGCAGCCAGGGGGAGGCCAAGTAACTCTTCGCGCGTATAGGCGAGAAATTCAAAGGCGCGGCGATTGGCTTCGACGATACGGCCGTTTTCGTCCGTTAAGATAATAGGGTCCACGCTGTCCTGGAACAGCCCGGTGTAACGCGCCTCGGCCGCCTGTGTGTGCGCAAACTGCTGTGCGTTGGCAATAGCACTGCTGGCAATGTTGGCCAGATTCACCAGCAAATCGAGATCCTGGTGCGTAAACATCTTTCTCGCCGGGTTAATTGCCTGAATGGTGCCCAGAACCTCTCCCTTAAACTGAATAGGTGCGCAAATCATGGCCCGCGTCGGGTGTCCCGTGATGGTGTCGGCCGCAGCATGAAAGCGGGTATCATGCCTGGTATCTGTAACCAGCAAAGGCTCATTATGCTGCATGACCCAGCCGGAAATACCCTGATTGGCAGGCAGGCGCAAACCGACAATTTTTTCGCGGCCAATGCCCTCGGCTACCTGATAGACCAATTCATGCGTTTGATGGTCTACCAGGGCGATGGAAATGGCCTCGGCATTCAGCAGGTTATTCATTTGCGCCAGCAGCAGGTGCATAATTTCATTAATGTTGAGCGACGAGTTAATTACTTTGCTTGCCTCAAACAGCAGGTCGGTGATGGTTAACTGCCGTTGCGATTCTTCCAGCAACCGCGCATTCTCAATGGTGATGGCGGCCTGGCTGGAAATGGTGGTGAGCAGGCTCAGGTCTTGTTCGTCAAACTGGCTGATGCCAGGCTTGTGGATTGTGATTGCGCCAATAGCCGTTTGCCCACTGAGAAAAGGGGTGCAGATAACCGACCAGGGTTCGATGGTGGTGACGTGGTTGGGGCGCGGTAACCAGTGTGAGTCGCTGCGCGTGTCGTGAATGATGTAGGGCGTTTTTTCACGAATGACCCACCCGGCCAGACCATGCATCATGATGTCTTCGATAAAATGTTCGGCGGGCGTGCCCCTGGTAAACCAGGCGTGCTCAATTTGCATGTCGGCATTGACGATGATGATGCTCCCTTCGGTGGCGTCTAGCTGTTGCGAGGCCATTTGTAAAACTTGGGGTAAAATGGCATGGATATTTAGCCCCCCTGCTTCTACCTGCTTGAGCAGGCTGTGCACGGTGTATAGCATTTGCAGCCGCTCGGCGGCGCGAGGGCTTTTGTTGACATGGCGAGTTGCGGTTAACGTTTTCATGGCGCTCCTTGCGCTCTAGGCTAAGGCCAGACTAGGGACAACGTCCAGGTCGAGTGAATCAGGATGACGACGGATGAAGTGCCAGTGGGCGGCAGCAGCAATCATGGCCGCATTATCGGTGCAAAGTGAAGGTGGCGGGTAACGCACGGGAATGGTCAGTGCGGTGCTCATAGCCCGGCGCAGGGCGCGGTTGGCAGAAACGCCGCCGACCAGGTGTACGGCCGTTACCTGGTAATCATTGGCAGCCTGTACCGTTTTACTGACCAATGACTCTACGACGGCCGCCTGGAAACTGGCTGCCAGGTCGGCTACGGGCAGGCGATTGGGGTCGTAATGCTTGATGTGGCGAATGACGGCCGTTTTCAGACCGCTAAAACTAAAGTCATACCCATGCGCTTCGGTCATGACAGCGCGCGGAAAGTGCACAGCCGTGGCATTGCCCCCCTCGGCGGCGCGATCGATGGCCGGGCCACCGGGATATGGCAGTCCCAGCACACGCCCTACCTTGTCAAACGCCTCTCCGGCGGCGTCATCTAGCGTGCCACCCAGGTGTTGGTAACGGCCGTGATCCCTCATCAGGTACAGCTCGGTGTGGCCACCGCTGACCAAAAGCGTGAGCAGGGGGAAAGTGATCTCCGGCGCGGCTTCCGTCAGCCAGAGCGAATAGATGTGGCCTTCCAGGTGATTGATGCCAAAAAAGGGCTTGTTTCGCGCCAGCGCCAACCCTTTGGCCACATTCATGCCTACCAGCAAGGAGCCAACCAGCCCTGGCCCGCGCGTCGCGGCAATGCAGTCCAGGTCATCAAAGCCGATGTGTGCTTCTTGCATCGCCTGCTCGATGACGGCATAAATGACTTCGATATGTTTGCGAGAGGCAACTTCAGGGAAAACGCCACCATAGCGTGCGTGCAGGTCTACCTGGCTGGCAACCACGTTGCTGAGAACGCGCGAACCACCCTCGACCACGGCGGCGGCCGTTTCGTCACAAGATGTTTCCAGGGCTAAGATGCGCGTTAATTGCGGCGCTGCATTCATCATCCTGCTGCTTTCTCCTCCACCTGTTTTAAGTTTACCCGCTTTTGGGCATTTGCCTGCAACCTAAATCACATTTTCGGGGCATACTATTGTACCTACTGTACGCAGCAGCGACTCTGTCTGGAAAGGCATGACGGTGCGGGGGTCTAGCAGCAAACGGCCGTCTTGTATGCGCACAATGACTGGTGTGGCTGCCCGGCGCAATCTGGCGGCCAGCTCGGTAACCTGCGGATGAGCAATGGCAACCAGGCGCGTGGGCATGGTTGCGCCCGGCAGGCTGCCCCCGCCCACAGTGGAAACACCATCTATCACCGTAGCGGGAATGCCCTGCTCTTGCAGCCGCGCTGCCCAGGTGTCGGCCGTTTCGCCTAACCGCACCAGCGGGTAAGCAATCATTTGCCAGATGGGAATCTGTTCTTCTGCCTGTTCGGTCAGATAATGGGAGAGCGTGGCAGCCAGCGCTGCCAGACACAGTTTGTCAGGGCGCACCGCGCGCGCCAGCGGATGCCGCTTGATCTGCGCGATGGCGTCGGCGCGGCCACACAAGATGCCCGCCTGTGGGCCGCCCAGCAGCTTGTCGCCGCTGAAGGTGACCACGTCACAGCCGGCGGCTAACCCTTCTTGCACCATCGGTTCGTGCGCCAGGCCGTAGCGGGCGGTGTCGAGAATGGCGCCGCTGCCCTGGTCATAGAGCAGCAAAAGGTGATGGCGGTGCGCCAGTTCCGCCAGCTCGGCCAGTTCTGGCTCGGCGGTAAAGCCGATGATCTTAAAGTTGGAATGGTGCGCAACCAGGATAGCGGCCGTATTTTCATTAATGGCTGCCTCGTAGTCGCGCAGGTGGGTGCGGTTGGTTGTGCCCACTTCCACCAGCCTGACGCCAGACTGGTGCATGACGTCTGGCACGCGAAAGCCACCGCCGATTTCTACCAGCTGCCCGCGGCTGATGATCACTTCACGCCCCTGGCAAAGAGCCGAGAGCATCAGCAGCACGGCGGCTGCGTTGTTGTTCGCAACAGTCGCGGCTTCAGTTTGTAGCAGGCGGCGCAGCAGGGCCTCGGCGTGCAGCGAGCGAGAACCGCGCTGACCAGCTTCCAAATCATACTCCAGGGTGGCGTAGGCGCTCACGGCCGTTTCCATGGCCTGTATCGCCGCCAGACTGAGGGGGGCACGTCCCAGGTTGGTATGCACAATCACGCCGCTGGCATTGATCACCGGGCGCAGGGTGGGTAGCAAGAGCGCCTTTAGCCATTCATGCGCCGCCTGTACCAGCAGCGCATGAGTGGGCGCTTCGGTGCGGCTGCCTTGCAAGATGGCCTGTCGCGTTGCTTCTAGCACGGTACGCAGCGCTTCCAGGGTGAGAGAACGGCCGTATTCCGCCTGCAATTCCACCGTCACCGGCAGCCGCAATAGCTTATCTACCGCTGGCAACTCCCGTAAAAGCGTTTGCCTCTCCTCTGCCAATTGTCAGTCTCCGATCTCGTCGTGGTTAAACGGCCGTTCGTGCCACCTGGGTGCGAATCTGCAGCAACAGTTCAAACAGCACAAACACAAACGCCACCAACAGCGCAATTGCCAGCCCCATGGCACGATTCATTTGCAGCCAGGTACAAAAAGCGCCCCACAACCCCACCCACATTGCCTGGCGCAAAGCCACCAGCAGGGGTGGTGGGAACGTGGTTGCGCGCCCAAAACGCTTGTTGAGAAAAAAAGCTAGCGGCAAAAATAGCCCCGTCAGCGTTACCAAAATAGCGCCGAGAAACGCCAAAATCACCTCGCTGTTGGCTGCGCTCAGCAGCGTAGGTGCGTCTATGCGGTCGAGCATCGTCTCTCGGATCAGGTCTAGGCGCCCCACGTCAATTGGCCACCAATAGTCCACAATGCGCTGCAAGGCCAGCAAGCCAATGGCGCACAGAGAGGCCCCCAACACCAGGGCCGCGAAAATGCCGGGTCGTCTGGTTGAATTTTGCATGGTGATTCAATGGTTTTGAGCGAGAGCGAGAATCTAATCTTAGCATGGTTTATACAAATCCGACCGCCGACCACCAACCGCAGACCGCCATACTTCTCCGATGTTGCGATTGGCAGTTTGCCGTCGGCGATCAAATGGTGAAGATCACTTGAACCATGTTCTGACCTTTATCCTTTCGCTCTCGCTCTAGCTCTTATTCTCGCTTTCCTTTAATAATTGTAAAAGCGCCTGAGCATAGGCTTCTTCTGCCGTAGGCGCGACGAATCGTTGCGACTGATGGTGGTGTGTGATCAGGCAGGTGTAACCTTGCGTGCAGAGCGTTAGCTGTAATTCTGACCCGGCGTCATCTGCTTGCAGCCGGGCTGCAAGTTGCTGGCGCAGCTGGCTTTCTGTAGGTATCCAGACCACTTCTGTTGTGAGAATGTAGTCCAAAGACCATTCGGCCACGCCGTGAAAGGTGACGACAGGCCAGCCGCGAAAAATATCCAGATTAGCCAACAGGTCAGCGATAACAAAGGCGCGTTCGTCCATGTCGCGGTTGGGAATGCCAAAGAAGTCATGGGTGTCCGCTTGCCAGATGAGACCGGCGTTTTTGAGCGCAACGGCCGTTGCCAATGATAACATAATTGCCCGATTCCAATTTGCTTGTCAGGAGAGCCTATTCAACTTACGGATTATACATTATTTTGCGGTTTGTTGGTTAAATGGTTCACAAGAAGTTCCTAAGCCTTTCGTAGCCCAGGCGCAGGTGTTCTGTAGCGCATTTACCGGTACAATCGCCTGCTTATGAGCGAAAAGCGCATTCTCTCTCTCATACTGGCCTTGTTTTTCCTGCTTGGCAGCAGCTACGCCTTGCTCACGCCACCTTTCGAGGCGTCTGACGAGCTATGGCATTACCCCATGATTCGCCACCTGGCAGATGGCAACCCGCTGCCGGTGCAGGTATTTGACCCGGCGCTGGCCGGCCCCTGGCGGCAGGAGGCCAGCCAGCCACCCCTTTATTATTATCTGGGTGCGGCGCTGACCTTTTGGGTGGATGCCAGCGATATGGAAGAGGTGCGCTGGCTAAATCCGCATGTGGACAATGGCGTCATTACCATAGACGGAAACACGAACCTGGCCATCCATGACCCGGCGCGCAGTGGCTGGCAGGGGGCTCTGTTGGCGGTGCGCATTGTGCGCCTTTTTTCTATGTTGCTGGGCGCGCTAACGGTCTGGTTGACTTACCTGATTGCCAGAGAAGCTGCGCCGCAGCGTGCCGATATTGCCCTGGGTGCAGCCGCAGTGAATGCGTTTTTGCCTATGTTTTTGTTTATCAGCGGCGCGGTGAATAATGACAACCTGGCCGTGCCGTTGGCCTCTTTGGGGGTGCTGCTGCTGATTCGCGCCGTGACCAGAAAGGTGGGTGGCTGGCGTTATTGGCTGCTGGTTGGGATGGTGATTGGTCTGGCGGTGTTGACGAAGCAAGGAACGTTTGCGCTGCTGCCGCTGGCGTGGGGGACGCTGTTTATCGCGCGCTGGCAGCAGTGGCAGGGGGCGTCTGTCTGGCGAAGACTGGCGCGCGCGTTGGCAGAGTCGTTGGCCTATTTTGCCTGGCTGCTGCTGCCGGTGCTGCTGATTGCTGGTTGGTGGTATTGGCGCAATGTTCAGCTTTATGGGGATTTTTTGGGGTGGAATGCGTTTATTGCGGTGCTAGGGTCGCGGGCGCAACCAGCTACGCTGGCGCAACTGTGGGGAGAGCGGGCAGGCTTTATGATGTCGTTTTGGGGGCTGTTTGGCGGTGTGAATGTGCCCATGAGTGGCTGGATTTATGCGGTGCTGAATGGTGTGGCGCTCACGGCCGTTTTCGGCTTTCTCTTTTACCTGGCGCAGCGGATTCTTTTGCCTGCCCTGGGCTGGCAAGTAAGCGATTGGCGATTGGCAATGAACGGCTGTCAATCTCCAACCTCTATTCCCGAAAATACCCATATTGTCGTCCGGCTACTTGACACGGTGGTGTGTCACTTTCCGCTGGTGGTGTTGCTGCTGTTCACGAGTGCAGTGATTTTTGGCCTGGTGCAGTGGGCGACTACAACCTGGTCTAGCCAGGGGCGGCTGGTGTTTACGGCGCTTTCGCCGCTGTGCGTGTTGTGGGTGCTGGGGGTAGCGGGCTGGCTGTCGGCGCGTTACGGCCGTTGGCTGGTTGGCGGGCTGGCGAGTTTTCTATTTGTAGTGGCGGCTGCGGCCCCCTGGGTGTGGATTGCGCCTGCCTACCGCGCCGAGGCATATCGCCCGCCGCGCGTGCTGGCGCTGCAGCCGCTTGATGTGGCCTTTACAGAGGGGCTGCGGTTGGTTGGTTTTGCCACAGCGGTGCAGGACGCGGCACAAGATGCGGCGCAACAGGCGCAGCCAGGGCAATATGTGGATGTGCTGCTGCGCTGGCAGGTGACGCAGACGATGGTGCGTAACTGGAGTGTGTTTGTGCATTTGCATGATCCGGTGTTGGGGCGGCCAATTGCCCAACGGGACATGTATCATGGCCAGGGGTTGCGCCCGACGAGTTTGCTAACCCCCGGCGAGGAGTTAGACACATTTTATCGCCTGTTTATTCCGCCAACGGCCGTTTCCCCGGCTGATCTGGCGGTGATGGTTGGGCTGTACGATGTGGCTACGGGGGAGCGGCTGCGCACCACAGACGGCCGTGACGCCATTACGCTCCAGGCCATTTCTTTGCAGCCCATCCCCGGTAAATATCCCAACGCAACGGCCGTTAACTTCATGAACGAGCTAGAGCTGTTGGGTTACGCTTTGCAGCCACGCCAGACACAACCGGGTGGCTCGGCAACCGTCACCCTCTATGCGCAGGCCAGACGGCCGTTGCGCTATGACTATAGCTTTTCTGTGCAGGCCGTAAACCTGCAAGACACCACGCGCTGGGGCAGCCACGACCTGACGCTGCCCACCTCTACCTGGCTGCCGGGGGAGGTGCAAACCATTGAGATGCCCTTCACGCTGGCTGTGGACACGCCGCCAGAAGTGTATCCGCTCATTTTGGTCATATACCGCCAGGCAGAAGATGGCAGTTGGCCGCGCTTGCAGTTGGTAGCCGCAGACGGCCGTATCACCCAAGACAATTTCCTCCTGCTCACCTACCTGCGCGTAGACAGGTAGACGGGGTGGAGTAGCTTTCGTATAATGCGATAAACGACTGGAGACAGGGGATTAGAGACCGATTTTCCACGAACCACTCCCCACTAACCACTATCATGCTATCTACACGACTCAACAGCAGTAAAACGACCTCTCTCTGGCTAGGTGCGGCATTGGGCGTAACGGCCGTTATTGCTGGCCTGGTGCTGGCATTTGCTGGCCCGTTGGCTGCTGCCGCGCTACTGCTGGCCGGCGCAGCCGCACTCGTTGTGCTGCGCGATATGGAAATTGGCCTGTGGAGCGTGGTGGCTGTCGTCTGTCTGCTCCCTTTTGCCACCCTGCCCATAGACATTGGCCTGACGCCAACCTTTTTAGATGTGGCTATTGGCGCAACGGTTGGCGTCTGGCTGCTGCGCCTGGCCACTGGCCAGCAGCGAGAGGTGGTGGTTACACCCATTGCTCTGCCGCTGCTCATTTTCATGCTGGTGGCCATCTTTGCTTTTATTTTTGGCCTGGCCAATGGCCCGTTGACGCCGACATTGCTGCGTAAATTTGCCGAACTGTTGCTAAGTCTGGGCTTTGTGTACGTCGTGGTCGATTTTTGTCGCACGCCAGTGCGCGCCGAGCGCCTGGCGAAGGTGATCATGTTTGCCGGAACGGCTGCAGCGCTGCTGGCGATATGGTTATGGCTGCTGCCGGAAGACGTGACCAATACGCTGCTCAACGTGCTGACACGCGTGGGCTACCCCGGTGGTTGGGTCATTCGCTACATTGAGGAGAATCCAGCGCTGGCTGAGCGCGCCATCGGCACGTCGGTTGATCCAAACGTGTTGGGTGGGCTGCTGCTGATGATGGGGGCGCTGATTGGGCCGCAGGTGGTAGCAAAACGGCCGTTGTTTCCCCGTTGGCTGGTTATGCTGATGTTTGGCGTTACCGTGCTGGCGCTGGTGCTTACTTTTTCGCGTGGGGCCATGCTGGGGCTGGTTGCCGGGCTCGGTTTTGTGGCGCTGGTGCGCTACCGACGGCTCATTCCATACATGGCAGTGGGGGGCTTGCTCTTGCTGCTGTTGCCCATTGCCCAGACTTACGTCACGCGCTTCGTGGAGGGCTTTCAGGGAGCAGACCTGGCCACGCAGATGCGTTTTGGTGAGTACAAAGACGCGCTGACGTTGATTCAGCGTTACCCTGTTTTTGGCGTGGGCTTTGCCGGCACGCCAGACATTGACCTGTACCTGGGAGTTGCAAACGTTTACTTTACCATTGCCCAGCTCATGGGCCTGGTGGGGTTAGGAGTCTTTTTGGCGGTGATGGGAACGGTGTTTGGCCAGGCCTTTTTGCAGCGGCAACGGTTCAAGCAGCTTCCGCGCCTGGATGCGCTGTGGCTGGGGTTGCATGGGGCGTTGGTGGGCGGATTGGTGGCGGGGATTTTTGACCATTATCTGTTCAACCTGGAGTTTCATCACGCGGTGACGATTTTTTGGCTGTTGGTTGGCCTGGCAACGGCCGTTACCCGGCTAGGCCAGCAAGCAGTAGAGGAGTGACTATTTTGCAGGCGGGGGTAGTGGCGCGCGCAGCGTTGCCCAACTGCCTTTACCTGGATTCTATTCTTACCGGAGACCCCAAGGGAGGCATCATGCGCAAGTTATTGGTTATTTTATTGAGTGTGCTTTTCCTGGCAGCTTGTGGGCAAGGTAGTGGCAGTGAAGGGGAGGAAGACCTGCCGACGCTGGCTCCCACCCTGGCTGTCAATGACTCCCCGCGTTTAGAGGTGACGCCAGAGCCGCTGCTGCCCCCCACCTGGACGCCCGTTCCCGCTGCGCCGTCTGGCCATTTGCCTGGGGTGGGTAGCGGAGCTGGCCCAACGGCCGTTCCTGTTGCCACCCCCTTCCTGCACACCGTAGCGCGTGGGGAAACGTTGGGCATCATCGCCGCGCGCTACAACGTCAACCTCAGTGAACTGGTGCGCGTGAACAACATCGCCAACCCCGACCGCATCGAAGTGGGGCAACAGCTCATCATTCCCGTTTCCCCCTAAACAAAAAAGACCCGAGGGGTTAGCAGAAACCCTTCGGGTCTGGGGAAACAAAACAGGCATGCGGAAGCCTAAATAGCCGGCAGCGCTTCTGGCGCTTCTTCTGTCTGTGCTTCTGGGTGGCGCAGGATGATCTTGTTTGCTTCCTGGTCCAGGTCTACCACCACTGTTTCCCCGTGATGGAACTGACCGGCAAGCACTGCGTCAGAAAGCAGGTCTTCCACCTCTGTCTGAATCACGCGGCGCAGCGGACGCGCGCCAAATTCCGGGTCGTAGCCACGTTCTGCCAGCCAGTCACGTGCAGCGGGTGTTACCTCCAGCGTTAGATCATACTCCGCCAACCGGTCATTCACCTCGCGCAAGATAATATCCACAATGTAGCGAATATCGGCCTGTGTCAACTGACGGAAGACCACAATGCTATCTACGCGGTTAATAAACTCAGGGCGGAAATGCCGCTTCAGCTCATCCATCAGCTTTTTCTGCATCTCGCGGTAGTTTTCTTCCGCCGCTACCGTCTGGTCGCGCTGGAAGGAGAAACCCAGGTTGGGGCCGCGCTTGATCATGTCTGCGCCGACGTTGGAGGTCATGATAATGATGGCGTTGCGGAAGTTTACCTTTTGCCCTTTGGCGTCAGAAAGATGTCCTTCTTCCATGATTTGCAGCAGGATGTTAAACGCTTCCGGGTGCGCCTTTTCAATTTCATCAAAGACCACAATGGAATACGGCCGTCGGCGAATAGCCTCTGTTAGCTGACCCGCATCTTCATACCCCACGTACCCAGGTGGCGAACCAATCAGGCGGGCAACGTTGTGCCGTTCCATAAACTCAGACATATCAAGCTGAATCAACGCATCCTCGCTGCCAAACAAGAATCGCGCCAGCGCCTTTGTCAGCTCCGTCTTGCCAACGCCCGTTGGTCCCAGGAAGATAAACGAACCAATGGGGCGGCGCGGATCCTTTAGACCAGCGCGCGCGCGGCGTACCGCTTTGGAAATGGCTTGAATTGCCTCGTGTTGGCCCACAATGTGCTTTTGCAGCTCTTCTTCCATGCGCAGCAGCCGCGCCGATTCTTCTTCCGTAAACTGGTAAACAGGAATACCCGTCCACATTGCCAACACCTCGGCAATGTCTTCGGCCGTTACGCTGGTTTCCGGGCCACCTTCGGCGCGGCCAGCGCGCATCTGGTCTAGCTTGCGTTGCAGCTCTTCTTCACGACTGGCAAGTTCCAGTGCATATTCCTCTTGCCCGTCCTCCAAGGCCGCTTCGCGCTCGTCACGAATTTCGCGCAGCTCCTCATACGCCTCACGAATGTCGGCTGGCTGTGGCATACGATACAGGCGCACGCGCGAGGCGCTTTCGTCAATCAGATCAATTGCCTTATCTGGCAGGAAGCGTTCAGTGACATAGCGCGTAGAAAGGTTAACGGCCGCTTCGATGGCATCTTCGGTAATGAACAGGTTGTGGTGCTGTTCATATGCCCCTTTGATTCCCTTCAGAATCTCTACGGCTTCTTCAGGTGAGGGTTCATCTACGTAAACCGGCTGAAAACGGCGTTCCAGGGCGGCGTCGCTCTCAATGTACTTGCGGTACTCATCCAGCGTGGTTGCGCCAATCGTCTGCAGCTCGCCACGCGCCAGCGCCGGCTTCAGAATGTTTGCCGCATCCACGGAGCTGCCCGCTGAGCCTGCGCCGACGAGCATATGCACTTCGTCAATAAATAAAATGGCATCGCTCGATTTTAGCTCTTCGATCACGCGCTTAAGCCGTTCTTCAAACTGGCCGCGATACATCGTTCCTGCAACCAGGCTGCCTACATCTAGCTGCAACACACGCTTGTCTTGCAGCGCCTCTGGCACCTTGCCCGCGACAATGCGCTGCGCCAGGCCTTCGATAATGGCCGTTTTACCCACCCCCGGCTCGCCAATAAGCGCCGGGTTGTTTTTGGTGCGCCGCGCCAGAATCTGAATGACGCGCTCGATCTCTGTTTGCCGCCCAATTACCGGGTCAAGTTTACCTTCCTCGGCCATCGCCGTCAGGTCAGTGGCCAGTTGATCCACCATAGGCGTTTTGCTTTTTTCCTTTTTGGGGCGTCTGGCGGCTGCAGGCGCGGCCGTTTCTGTAGCTGTTACAGGGTTTTCCTTCAACAACTTGCGCGTGTGGCGACGAATTTGCTCCGTGCTGACGCCAAACTTACGCAGCACATCAATTGCCAGCCCCTCATTTTGCCGCGCCAGCCCCAGCAGCAGATGTTCCGTGCTGATGTAATGTTGCCCCATTCGCCGCGCTTCTTCCACCGCCAGTTCCAGCACGCGCTTGGTGCTGGGAGAAAGCTCGATCTTGGTAAATGGTGTGCGTGTGCCAGCGCCTCCTGAAAGGCGCTCTACCATTGCTTGCACGCGGCCGAGGTCCAAGCCTAATTCGCGCAGGACTCGTCCTGCCACTCCGCCTTCTTCACGCATCAGGCCGATGAGGACATGTTCGCTACCTATGTAGCTGTGGTTTAGCCGTTCAGCTTCTTCTTGCGCCAGACTTAAAACACGCCGGGCGCGCTGTGTAAATCGTTCCCAATTTTTGGAGTTCACTGGCTGTTACCTCGATTGTTTGCAGGTTTAAGACCTATGTTGTTGCGATTTGCAAGTAACAATGGACTTATTTTATAGATATGTTTATAGCCGCCATTGTCCTGCGTTGCGTCTCCTTTTACCTTTCTCTCATATGCAAAACGACCCCAAGAAACGCGCTACCTGTCTGAACAATTTGGGCGACGTTTGTTGGGGTCGTAGACCATGTTTAGACCATTTAGTTTGAGTTGAGCATAGCGATGTCAGCTTCGATGTATGCGGCGGAATCTACTTGCTTCAGGCTGAGGCCTAGCTGGCGCTGCTCTGGCGCAATGCGAATGATACGCACAGTTACTTCATCTTCTGCTTTGACCACTTCGCGTGGGTGATTGATGTGATTGTGGGATAGTTCGGAGATGTGAATCAGCCCTTCTAGCTGATAATCATCATTCAGGCGAGCAAAGGCGCCAAATTTGGTGATTTTGGTGATGGTAGCCTCGATAAGCTGGCCTTCGCTGTATAGCTGATCAATGATTGTCCAGGGGTCTGTCTCTAGCTGCTTCATGCTGAGGGCAATGCGCTGCTGGGCCTGGTCTATGCTGAGTACGGCCACTTTGACTTCATCACCCACGTTAATGATGTCAGACGGGGTTTTTACACGTTTCCAGCTCATTTCTGAGAGGTGTACCAGCCCTTCGATGCCGCCAATGTCTATGAAAGCGCCGTAGTTGGTGAGGTTGATCACGCGGCCAGTAAAGGTGTCGCCGGGCTTGATGCTGTCCATCAGTTCCTGGCGCTGGTTTTCGCGCCGTTCGCGCAAGGAAGCGCGCTCCGACATGATTAGCCGCCCGCGCTCGCGATCTACTTCCATTACTTTGACCGTCACCTTTTTGCCCACCATCTTTTGCAGACGTTCTGGTGTGACGTTGCGGTCGGGGAAGCGGCTGAAGTCTAGCTGGGAGTTGGGCACGAAGCCGCGGAGTTGCCCCATGCGCACAATGATGCCGCCGCGATTGATGCCAATGACCTGGCCCGTGAAGGTGGTTTTGTTGGTCATGTGTGTCTGGGCCAGATGCCAATCTTCTTCTTCGGCTGCCTTTGTGTAGGAAAGGATGACGTTCCCGTCGGCGTCTTCGGGATTGACAATGTAGACGGTGATTGGGTCGCCGATGTTGAAGCTGTCGCGCACGGCCGTATCCAGCTTGTCATATTCCTGATTGGGAATGATGCCTTCTGATTTGGCACCAATGTCTACCAGAAGCTCGTGCGGCCGTTTTTCGACGATCCAGCCCTGGCGAATTTCGCCAACTTTAGGCAGGTTAAACTTTTCGTCCAATAAGAAGTTCATGGGATGACTTGCCTGGTCATTGCCCGTTTGCATAAAAGAATCCATTTTTTGACAGTACCCCCTGGTGTACCGTAGGTAAATTTTGCCCAAATTATACTGGGTTTGAGGTTGTTGGCAATAAAACGGCCGTTCCTCTTCTCTGTCCCTTTTACCCGGCCTGTTTTTCGCTTTGCTGCCAAAAGGCATTCAAAATCTCTGCCAACTCCGGCATACGTTCAAAGTGAGGTAGCCCGCGGCTGGGGGTCAGGCGCACGGCTTGCCAGTTGGCTTTTCTGGCCAGCAGCTCTGGCAGGCCATCAAAGCGGGAGAAGTAATCTTCGTCGTAGATGACGAGTGTGGGCACGTTGACATGTTCGTAGACGAGTTGGCGCACGTTGCGGGTGAATAAACAGCCGCTGACAAAGTGCAGCGGTGCGTGTTCGGCGCCGGGCTGGTGTGATGAGAGATAGGCGTATTCTACCAGGCTGGCGGGTACTTCGCCGATAAAGCTCTTGCTGAGGAAGAATTGAATGCTGCGGCGCGTGGTGAGCAGATCAAACAGGGGGCGTGCCCAGAGCGGAAAAGAAAGGAGGCGGTGCAGGCTGTTGCTGCGGTTGTTGGCAGTCGCTTGCTGTGGGGCGCCGTAGGGCTGCCCTAACCCGCTAGGGGAAATAAGGGCAATGCTATGGAAGAGGCGTGGGTTGGCCATGGCGGCGCGTGCCAGAAATTCACCGCCCAGGGAGATGGCAATGGCGTCTACGGGTTGCCTGATCTCTTGGGCAATCAGGTCGGTGATGGCATCTTCATAGATTTGGGGCGTGTAGGCGCGCCGCGTGCGCGCGGAAAAGCCAAAGCCGGGCAGGTCAATGGCGTAGATGGGGCGCTGGCTGCAATAGTGACGGAAGATAGGGCCAACTTCGTGGGCGCTGGCAGTGGCGTTGATGCTGTGGATGAGGAGCAACGGCCGTTTGTCTCCCCCGCCTGTCTCTGCATAGTAACTTACCTGCCCGGCCGTCTGGCTGTAAAAGTGACCGCGGGCGGCGGGTAAGGCATCTGGCAGAGGCAGGTTGTGCTTGATAAAGAGGTTGCTATACAGAATCCAACCGCCGCCCAACACGGTCGTTGTGGTGGCAATAGCCGCCGCGCCGGTAGCAATCCGGATGTTGGCGGCAGGTTGACGTGCTTGCGTATGCTTCATAGTGTGCCTCCAGAATGGGTGAGCTGCCAATGATAAGACGAATTTAGGCGTTTGGCTATGTCGAACCGCCTTCTACTATACCCCATTCTGGAGGATTCTGCTCTGTGTATAGGGACCTAAAGCAACAGGGAGAAGCCACGAAGAACACGGAGAAAAGTAACGATGGGACTACTCCGTGCGCGCGATCTCCCTTTGCATAGCTGCCTGTGGAGCTTAGCCCCGCTCGCCGATTTGCACCTGCAAGGTTTCTAGTTTGCCGCCGCGCAGGATGGTGATGGGTACGGCCGTTCCCACCCGATCCCCACTCAACAAGACGAATAACTGCTCATGCTTGCGCACAGGTTGCCCATCCAGGGCGACGATGGTGTCACCCAGCGCCAGACCGCCCTTTTCGGCTGGGCTGCCCGGCTCTACGCCCATGATGAGCAGGCCGCTTTTTTGGCCCAATTCTTCGCGGATGGCTTCTGGCAGGTGCACGCGCTGGGTGCTGATGCCCAGGTAGCCGCGCTTGATACGGCCGTGTGTCAGCAATGAATCTGCCACGCGCTGCAGGGTGGCCACGGGAATAGTGAGGCTGATCCCCTGACCAAAGCCAGATGTGTTCAGGCCAACGAGCTGCCCGGCAGCATTGATTAATGGGCCACCAGAAAAGCCAGGGTACATCACTACGTCCGTCTGCACATATTGGTCAATCAGGCCTCCCCCCGGCGCGCGCCACCCCTGTTCCAGGGCACTGATGATGCCCAGTGTCGCCTGCACACTTTGCTCAGGACGTGCCAACGCCAACACCAGATTCCCCACGCTCACTTCTTTGGCTGCTGCGTGGGGCAGAGGGAGCAGGCTGGCGCTTTCGGCGCGCAACAGCGCCAGGTCGGTGCTGGGGTCACGACCAACCAGTTTGGCGGCAACGGCCGTTTTTCCTTCCAGGCCAATCGTTATTTTGTCTGACTGCACTACGTGGTGAGCCGTGAGAATCAATCCGTCGGCTGACCAGACAATGCCGCTGGCGGGCATCCGCCGCCGCGCTTCTACACGCGCTACGCCGGGTGCAGCATCAGCAACGGCGCGGGTCATGGCATCAGATAAATCGGTAAAGAGGTTTTGCATGGCATCTCTCCTAAAAATGGACCGCCGACCGCCGACGGCCGTTTGCAAATGTAGCCCAGGTTGCCAGATTAGTAGCTACTTTAACAAAACGGCTAAGTGGCCGCATCGTCAATTCGATGGGGGACGTACCTGGAAAAATGGGGAGGGGGAGTGAATTGTGAATTGTGGTGTGGGGCAAAGCATCTTTGCAAGTTTGGCCACCAACCAGCGATGGCGGCCGCTATCTCTCGCCCGTATTGCGGTCGGTGGTCTGCTGGCTGTGCTTGAAAAAAAATTGTAAAACATCGCTATCAAAGCACAATCAGCCCCAGGCGGGTAGCGCGCACAACCGCTTCGGTGCGGCTTTGTGCCCCCAGCTTGCCCATGAGGGCGTTGAGGTGGAACTTGACGGTGTGCTCACTGATGGCTAATTGCTGGGCGATGGCTTTGTTGGTTAATCCTTCGGCCAGTAGTTGCAATACCTCGCTTTCGCGCGGGGTGAGCGCCTGGCGCAATGTGGGCGTGGGGGTCTGCTCTGGCAGTAGCCCCTCGCTGAAGCTGGGGTCAATGAGCAGGAAGCCGTGATGGACGGCGGCAACGGCCGTTGCCAATCGCGCTGCATCTGCCATGCGTGGCAGCAGCCCGCGCACCCCCGTTGCCCAGATGGCTGCTACATCCTCCTCCGCCGCCAGCAGCGCCAGCGCAGGCAAACCCCACTCTGGCAAGGTGGCTGGCGGCTCCCAGCCTACATCCCACACTACGATTTCAGGTTCATAGTCGCGCAGCCCCTCAAGCTGGCCACTACTCAATTGCGCCACAACCTGACAATCTGGCAGGGTGGCCAGCAGCGCCGCCAGCCCTGCACGCGCCAGCGGATCATCCGCAACCAGGGCAATTTTAATGGTGTTCATGGTGTGTTGGTATGACTGTTTCCTTGAAGCTGACCGCAGACGGCCGACGGTCAACCGGTTGATTCGTGGGGGTGTGCTCACTCATGGCCCTTCTTTGACAAGCAGTAGCACATAGGATGCGGCCTCCCCCGTAGCTTCGTATACCAGCAGAGAGTATAATCCGGTGGCGTCCAGAACAATGGTTGCAGATTCCTGTTCGCCATCCTGGCCGTCGTCTACCCTGTCTAGCTCGCTTCCGTCTGCATCAAACAGCACCAAAACCAGATCGGCATTGCCCTCAGGCACGAGTAGAATACTTACTTTGTTTGCGAATGCCCCCTGGAAATGCCAGAAATGGCGGTGCTGTGCAGGGAGCTCATCTCTCTGCGAGTTGCCAAAGATGAGGATGCCGCCAATGACCAGTGCGGCGGCGGCGTTGTCTTGTAGCAGCAAGGCGTAATTGGTAGGGTTGTTGGGCGCCCGTAGCAGGAAGCGATATGTCCCCCCGCTGTTGGCTTCATAGCGAAGCGTGCCCACCTGACCGGCAACGGCCGTACCGCTGGTCACCGGCTCCACCCCGGTGGCAGAGAAGAGGGTTAGCGTCAGGTCCTCGCGAATGGAAGCGACGTAGAGGGTGATCACGTCACCGGCCGTTAGCGCCAGCTCCCAACTGTGGCTCTCGCCGCGCGCCAGACTTTCAATTGCCAATACCTGTGGTTCTAGAAGTCCCATTTTTACGGCCGTATCGTCATTGCCGCCGTTGCCTGTGGGCAAGGGGGGCGGCGTGCCAGGTGGTTCATTGCCATTTTCGCGCGTGGGCGATGGAGTTGGTGTGATGTTTGTGGGCGTGAGGGATGGCGTTGGGGTGGCAACAACAGGCGTCCAGGTAGGCAGTTCTGGTGTGGGTGAGGGGAAGATAGGGGCGGGGGTGGGGATGAATACGGCCGTTGGCTCACTACCCCCCGGCAATGCCGATGGGTCACTGGGCAGCGTGACTATGCCGGCAATCACCTCTGGCAAGGGCGTTAGCGTGGCGCGTGTGATGGGGCTGGGGGCAAGAATCTGTGTTAGCTCCAGGTAATATACCTCCTGAGGCACAACCTCCGCACCGCAGCCCACTTCCCCTTCCCAATAGCGCCAGCGCCCCTGCACGGTGATAGTCAGGCCAGTAGCTGCCACCTCGCTGACCTGCGCAAACCCTTGCACATAAGCCAGGTAGCCCTCTGCTACCAACCCCCAACTGATTGGTGCCGGGTGAGGATCAGCGGCGCAAACCAGGCGTGGCTGCGGCTGAAACTGCCCCGTCAGTTGCAGCAGCTGGCCGAGATATTGGTCAGGGTCAGCTGCCAATGCGCCAATGGTGATAGGCTGTGCCAGTGCCGAGACGATCAGTGGCGTTGTGGTTATAGGAGTCGGCGTTGGCTCCATGCTGGCGCGGCACCCTGCCAGAAACAAAAGAAGCAGTAAAATGGGTAGGTATTTTCTGGCGGTTATCATTGCTTGCAATGATAGCAGATGGCGCGCGGGTTGCCAGCCTGCCTGTGTGTGGCAGCAGAGAGAAGGAGCGACTATCATCAAAGCAGACGATGCCAGTTGGGCCAACTTTTGTGAAGTCGGGCTGTATGAGCTGACGGCGCACGCGATCCGACGCGGGTTGGCCATTGGCGCAATAGACATGGGGGACATTTGGGGTGTGCATCGGCCGTTGTGGCAAAAGCTGCACGCCAGCCAGGATGCAGAGCCACAGGCGCTGTTACAGTTGATTGTGCCGCACACGCAGTTTACCTGGGATGAGGCCAATCCAACTTTTTATGTCAGCATCAAACTGCGCGCCATTGATCCAGAGATCTGGCTGGGTGGGGAGTTACGGCCGTTGTCTCAGCTAGACCCCGCATTTGCCGAACACTGGCAACAGTACCTGCGCAGCAAGCAAGGCAAATGGCCCATGCGCGTGCTACCCCCAGCGCAAAGCGTGGGAAGCGCAGCGGCTGACCTGTGACAGTTTTCACTAAACAACGCAATTTTTTCACTAAAAAACGCAATTTCAAAAAAACAAAACTATTTCTGTAAAAATCGTTGCAATCATAAATCAAAAAGCTATAATAAGATTACATTTCCTTTACCGATTGCTATCTGCTACTTATCAATTACCCATCACACTACTATGCCTGTTGAGATTGACGATGTAGACCGCCAGCTTTTGGTCCATTTGCAAGCAGACGCGCGCCTCACCCATTCTGAGCTGGCGCGGCGCGTGAATCTGTCGCCGCCAGGGCTGCAAAAGCGCATCCGCAAACTGGAGGAGTCCGGCATCATCAGTCGTTACGTCACGCTGCTAGACCCGGAAGCGGTCGGCTATGACATGCTTTGCTTTGTGCAGGTGACGCTGCAGCGGCACGAGCCGCAGGCGGTGCGCGCCTTCCACGAAGCCGTGCAGCACATGCCTGAGGTGCTGGCCTGCCACCACATTACCGGTGAGTATGATTATCTGCTGAAAGTGGTGTTGCGCAATCGCAAGCACCTGGAGCAGTTCTTGTTAGAAAAGCTGACGCCGTTGCCGGGCATGGACCGCATCCGCACCAGCCTGGTGCTGAGTGAGATTAAAGAGACAACGGCCGTACCGCTGGATAAGGAGTGGCAGTAGCGGTTAGCGGTGGTCAATCTCCAATCTCCACTCTCCTAACGTAACTATTGTGCAATCAGAGCCGAAATGGCTCAAAAATACGAAAAACAAATGCCTTTGAAAAACGGTAGGGGCAATTGAATCACCCCATTGCCAAAACGCAGGGAGCGGCCTGCGTAACAACTCTGCTCAGTGA